>JAJRCF010000004.1 GCA_028679075.1 Methanoregula sp.
ATATTGTCGAAAGTTGTAGAGATTTCCCCAACCACAAGACATGAGGGACACTCCAAGCTGACGCTCAAGGTCAACGACCAGGGCATCATCGAGACCGGTAACTGGTGTTCCATTACCCCGGTCAGGGGTGTCGAGAAGCTTGCCGTCGGAAAGACGCCCGAGCAGGTCCCCAAGATCGCATCACGTGTCTGTGGTATCTGTCCGATTGCCCACAACCTTGCTGCGACCGAAGCGATGGAAGCATCCATCAAGTGCGAGATCCCCCGGGACGCACTTCTGCTCCGTCATATCCTCCAGCTGGCAAACCGGCTGCACAGCATTGCACTGCACGATATCCTGATTCTCCCCGACCTGTATTTACCAGGTACCGAGACCAAGATCAACCCGTTCACGGCAGAAGAGCCCGTCCGGACCGTTGCAAAGCGGATCCAGAGACTCCGTGAGATCGGCCAGACCATCGGCCAGATCGCAGCAGGCGACTGCATCCACCCGCGGAACACCCGTGTCGGTGGTATGTACCGCAACGTCTCCGAGCAGGCAAAGACCAAGATGTACGACCTCGCCAAGGAGGGACTCCCCCTTGCAAAGGCCCAGATGGACCTTATGATCGCGATCCTGCGCAACTACCAGGCACGCGAGCATGTGGACGTCGGCGGCATGAAGGTCGCACTCCCCAAGACCCTCGGTTACCACAACCAGGGCTACCTTGCAACCCACGCATTCTACGGCTCCTCGAGCCTTGACGAGTGCCCCAGCTGGGACATCCGCCGGTTCAAGGAAGTCAGGCCGTGGGACTGGTACATGGGCGAGATGGAGATTTCCCTCGAAGAGCCCCGCTACCCGATTGGCGGCACCACCAAGATGGGAACCAAGGTCAACCCGCAGATGGAAGCCTGCACCGGTATCCCGATGTACGACGGCCAGCCCGTTGAAGTCGGTCCCCGCGCCCGTCTCGCAGTCTACAAGGGCTACGACGAGAAGGGTACCGTTGGCCAGAACATTTCCCGTGAGATGGAATACACGGACTGCTTCTACGAGATGATCGACTGTCTTGATGAGCTCAACACGACCGGCAAGGTCGTTGCAGACTACATCCCCGACGGCGACGGAACCCTCGGCTGGGCATCCAACGAAGCCCCCCGCGGTACCGATGTCCACCTTGCACGCGTCAAGGACTGGAAGGTCCAGTACTTCAGCATGCTCGTCCCGACCACATGGAACTTTGCAACCTGCAGCGCTGCACTCACCGGTGCACCCTGGCAGCTCGCCGAAGTTATCATGCGCGGGTACGACCCCTGTGTATCATGTGCAACCCACATGATCGTACTGGATGAGGACAACAAGGTAGTAGCTCAGAAGCTCATCCAGTGAGTGTCACCTGATGCTTCATTCGGAGATCGTAATCGTGGGATGCGGAAACCCCCTGTTTGGCGATGACGGGTTTGGCCCGGCGGTGATTGAGGATATGGAGAAGCTTACACTTCCCGACAATGTAACAATACAGGACGGTGGCGCAGGCGCCCCGCACTTTATTTTTAATTTCCTTAATCCCGAAGTGACGAAGAAACTCATCGTCGTTGACATTGCAGATTTCAATGCAAAGCCCGGATCAATATCAAAAATCTCCGGTAAGGACCTGAAGCCGGGAGCTTACATCGATCCCCATTCATGGGATGGTGTCGACCAGCTCTGTCGTATCAAGGATCAAATTGATACTACCGTTGTCCTGTGCCAGCCGGCAAAGGCCATCATAAAGGGAGATGCGGATGTTGATATGGAACTTTCAGAAGATGTGAAGAATGCGATTCCGAAAGCAATCCAGGTAATACTCGAAATTATTGGAGTTGATTATGGGACTACTATCAATCTTCAAGAAGAAGGACGCCAGCGTGGAACCGCAGAAACCTGCAGCTCCAAAGACCGCTAGCGCAGCACCAACAGCAGCAGTAACTAAAAAGGAGGTTAAGCCTGTGGCAGACAAAATTACATTGGGCTACACCCACCTCAGTGGGTGCACCGGTTGTACTGTAGCATTAGCAGACAACTATGCCGGATTATTAACGCTCCTCGACAAATACGTCGACCTTAAGTACATGCCAACACTTGCAGACGCAAGGCACGTCCAGAAGGTAGATGTATCGTTCGTCGAGGGTTCAGTCTGTATTAACGACAAACTCGCAGTGGAAGAGCTTAAGGAAACCCGTGAAAAGTCGACAATCGTGGTCGCCCTCGGCGGCTGCGCCTGTTACGGCAACATCACCCGGTTCTCCCGCGGTGGCCAGCAGAACCAGCCGGCACACGAGGCATACCTGCCGATCGGCGACCTGATCAAGGTGGACGTGTACATCCCCGGATGCGCACCAACCCCGCAGATGATCAGGAACGTCGCGGTCATGGCATACCTGCTCCTCAAGGGAACCAAGGAACAAAAGGACCTCGCAACTGCATTCCTCACTCCTCTGATGAAACTCACAGAGAAGACCGAGGCATGCTTCTGCGAACTGATGACCCAGGTCATCAACCAGGGCCTGTGCATGGGTTGCGGAACCTGTGTGGCAGCCTGCCCGGTCAATGCAATCACGATGGAGTACGGCAAGCCCAACGGCGAGCGCGACCTGTGCATCAAGTGCGGCGCGTGCTACAGCCAGTGCCCCCGGAGCTGGTTCAGCTTCGATGTGGTTGAGAACTATGAGGCGATCAACGAGGCCATAATGGCGGCACTCCAGTGAAGGTGATTAACATGGGAGCAGAACTCGGTAAATACAAATCATGCGTCTCAGCCCGAAGCACCGACAAGGAGCTTCTCAAGTGCGCCCAGGATGGCGGTATTGTCTCGTCTCTCTTTGCATTTGCACTGGACGAGGGTATCATTGACGGCGCAATCGTTGCAGCAACCAAGGAGTTTGCAGCAAAGAACCCGTCCAAGGTCATCATCGACAGCACGAACTTTGACATGATCGAACCCTGGAGACCCATCCCGGCGATCGTCAACACCAAGGCTGAGCTGCTTGCAGCAGCAGGAACCAAGTACAACATCAGCCCGAACGTTGCACTCCTCAAGGAAGCAACCCGGAGCTTTGGCCTGGACAAGGTCGGTATCGTCGGCACCCCGTGCCAGATGCAGGCAGTCCGGAAGGCCCAGCTGTACCCGATCGGCATGAGAGATGTCGGCGCGAGCATTGCGCTTGCAGTCGGTATCTTCTGCATGGAGAACTTCCCCTACCAGAGCATCCTCCAGCTCGTGGAAGACCACGCTGCGATGAAGCTCGAGTCCGTCAAGAAGATGGAGATCGGCAAGGGCAAGTTCTGGGTATACGGCAAGCGCGGACAGGTCGTCCAGCTGCCCCTCAAGGTGACCCACAAGTACGAGCAGCCCGGCTGCCACGTCTGCCTTGACTACGTTGCAAACCTCGGTGACATCTCCACCGGCTCTGTCGGCAGCCCCGATGGATGGAGCACCGTCTTTGTCAGGTCCAAGATCGGAGACTCGGTCTGGGCAAAGGCAATGGCAGCAGGCGTCTTCGAGACCCAGCCCATCGAAAAGGTCAAGCCCGGTCTTGAACTCGTGTCCAAGCTCGCAAACGAGAAGATCACGAAGAACAAGGCAACCCTCGAGGCCCGCAAGACCTTCGGTGTCGGCAAGGCACTCAGGAACCCCTACATCTAATTTTTTTTTATTTTGAGGGTCATCAGACCCGAGAAACGAGAAGAACGCGCCAGCGTTCTTCGAATTGTTGAGGATCGAAGAACCCGAACCATGAGAAGAACCCGCAGGTTTCTTCGAACTTTCAAAACTAATGTGCATTGTTACTTAATGCAAGGAGTGGACACGAGGCTTCGAGATGGGGAGGGTCATAAGACCCGAACCACGAGAAGAAACCATCAGGTTTCTTCGAGTGTCAATGGTTAAAACCCGAGACAGAAGAAGAGGCACTCAAGCATTCTTCACGCTTGCAGGACCGGGACCCCCCTACCCCCCACCCGGGAAGCTGCAGCAGGACCCCCAGCCACCATGTTCACATCATTCCCTCGCCGGAGGATGTACACATTCGTACATCTTCCTGGGGGGAGGGTAGTCCCCCCTCCCTCAACAGGAGGCACCCCTCACGACCCCGTTTTGAAAAGCGGAGGGGGGGTCCCCCTACCCACCCCTCCATGTCCCGGAGGGGTACCCACCCCCCTTTCCTGCATGCACAATCGTGATAGTTCGCGTGTAACTTCCGACGGAGCGACTTTGTTGCGGCATTTTCCCTGCAAGGGGACAGGGGGGGTACCCACCCCTCCTGCACTCAGGGGGGTAGGTACCCCTTCCTTTGTGGGAGGGGGGACCCTGGCGCCGGTCCCGGGCCGGGCCTGAGGGAGGGGTGGGTACCCCTGCCTCCCTGCAAGGAGTATGTTGTCAGTTCGCACCAGGTTTCATGCGGACACACAGATCCTCCCTTTTAATATCAGGTGAAAGAGAGAGACGCCATCATGAAACGATCTCTTGGGCCAAAACCCGTTGCCTACCCGCTCCCAGTATTCGTTGTCGGGACATACTGCCCGGATGGAAAAGCCGACGCCATGGTTGCTGCCTGGGGCGGCATCTGTGCTTCGGAACCCCCGTCCATATCCGTTACCATCAATAAAAATCACCAGACCTTCCACAATCTCGAAGCCAGACAGGCATTCACCGTCAGCATTCCCTCCTGGCCTTATCTTGAGGAGACCGATTACTGTGGCATGGTCTCCGGGCGGGACCACGATAAATTCGCCGAGACCGGGCTTTCCGCGGTCCGGGCGGGCACTGTCGATGCTCCCTATATCGGCGAGTTCCCGGTTGTCCTGGAATGCCGGGTCAGTGCCATGCACCCGATGGGCACCGGCATACAGGTCATCGGTGAGATCCTCGATGTCAAAGTGGACGAAGAGGTCCTGGGTGACGATAAAAAGCCGGTTCTGCAGAAGATCGGGGCATTCGGTTTCGATGTGACACGAATGGAGTATTATTCCCTGGGAACTGTTATCGGAAAAGCATGGGATGCAGGCAGGAAGTTCATGGGTTGAAGCACTCTAATGGCTGGTACTGGACCTGGATTTCACACCCTGCCACCAGGTTCCTTTGATTTTCAGATATCCCGTGTATTTCCAGAACAGCAGGCTGGTGAATCCATTGTCATAGCGGGAATACAGATCGACATTGTCCTGCAGAAAAAATACCAGCTCCTGCAAATGTAATTCCTCTCTTTTCTTATCCGGTTCTCATGAGACCTACGCTTCCCTGCCGGATAGTAGAGGAAATCAAAAATATTGATTTAAATAGTATGAAATTTTGTTTAATAGGTATGATAAAAAGAGATTTGTTGTTCACAATTGTTATACTTTTCCTTGCTGCAGGTGCCCTCATTGCCGGATGTACCAGCACGAGCACACCTCCGACTCCCACGGGGGCAGGAACTGTTGCACCATCAGCAACAACCGCAGGAACCCTGACCGTCACCGACCTTACCAACAGGACAGTTACTGTGCCCGCGTCACCCCAGAGAATCATCGGTGTCGGGGCGGGGGATGTCCGTATGCTCGTATACCTCCAGTCCTCCGATAAGATTGTCGGTGTCGACCAGATGGAGAAGGGATCGACAAACAAAACCGCTCTCGGGATGGGAATGCCATCCGGCACTGACAGGCCGTACAGCCTCGCCCACCCTGAACTTGGCGAGAAGCCCTACATCGGGACGAACCGGATCGATGACCCTGAGCTGATTATCGCCCAGAAACCTGACATCGTCTTCGCAACGTGGCGGACTGCAAAGGATGCCGATGCGCTCCAGGAAAAGACCGGTGTCCCGGTAGTTACTCTTGTCTCGGGAGATCTTGGGAAGGGCAAAGCCCAGTTCTACCAGTCGCTACGGCTGATGGGGAAGATCCTGGGCAAAGATGCCCGTGCCGAAGAGGTGATAGCCTATATCGATACAACGATTGCCGACCTCAACACCCGCACGGCGGATGCAGCAAAGACTCCGTCAAAGAAAGTCTATATCGCCGGGGTCTCCTTCAACGGCGCCCACGGGATTCTCTCCACAGAGCCGACCTACCCGTCCCTGAAGATGATCAACGGCAATAACGTTGCCTCAGGCGCCGGGACCGGCGGGCAGGTCATGATTGACAAAGAGCAGCTGCTGGCCTGGGACCCGGATGTCATCTTCATCGATGAGTCGAGCTATGCCCTCGTTGCTGCCGATCTCAAGGATCCCGCCTACCAGTCCCTCAAGGCCGTGAAGAACAAGCAGGTGTATGGTCTTATGCCCTACAACTGGTATGCCAACAACTACGATACCGTTCTTGCGAATGCCTACTATATGGGGAAGATCCTCTATCCCGACCAGTTCTCCGATATCGAACCCGGGCAAAAGGCGGATGAGATCTACACAAACCTTGACGGGAAGGCAGTCTATTCCGACATGAAGGAGCTGTTCGGGGGATACAAACCCCTACAGGTCACCTGATGAGGGCGAACGCGATGGAGAATATTCCTCCCGTTTTACCGGATGGCTTTACTGTCCCGGGGCCAGACACCACGGATCCGGCGGCACTGCTTGAAGAGACGCTGTCAGGGCACCGGAAGTTCCAGGTCCTCGCAACGGCATGCCGCCTGGGTATCTTTACCCAGTGCGCCACTCCGCGATCCGTGAATGAACTCTGCACAACCCTTTCGCTTCTGCCCCCAATAACGGAACTGTTCCTGGAAGCCCTTGTTGCGCAGCAACTGCTGGTAAAGGACGGGGAGAACTTCCGGAACTCTTCCTATGCAGACCAGTATCTCAACAGCGCCTCCCCGTACTGCCTGCAGGACCAGGTCAACCTGCAAATCCATCTTGCCGGCCTCTGGAACACCCTGGAGGATGCACTGAAGAGTGGGCCACGCATGTATAATGCGAAGGACTGGTTCTCCGATCTCGTTATTCCGGCAATGGCAGTGAACGCCCGGTGCGGGATCCTGCAGAAAACCGTCAGGCTGGTATCAGCACAGCCGGAATTCCCGTCAGCAAAAATGCTGCTTGACATAGGAGGGGGCCACGGGTTTTATACAATCGCATTCTGCCAGCAAAACCCCTCCCTGAACGGGGTTATCTTCGACCTCCCCGGCGTCCTCCCGGCAACCAGAAGGTATATCGATCAGTACAAAGCGGACCGGGTCAGCTGCGTTCCGGGAAATTTCTTTACAGACCCTCTTGGAGAGGGATTCGATATCGTCTTTTCCTCGTCAAATCCCGGGGGTAAAGCGCCATCCCTCATCCCGAAAATCCATGATGCACTGAAACCCGGAGGATTGTTCATCAACAAACAGGGAAATGACACGGTCATGACCGACCCGCTCCAGGACCTTGAATGGAACCTCTGGACTGTCGAAGGAATGCAGAAAAGTCCACGACAATACTCGTTCAGCTACAGTCTCTCCTTCTCTGACTACAACAAGAGACTCAGTGAAGAGGGATTCACCGTGAGGGAGGTCATTCCCCTTACCGATCAGGCCACGATGACCATTGCACGGAAAAATGACTGAAAAAAAGATTTCTGGTTAGCGATGCATCTTGATGAATCATCCAGTATCGGCGTGGAAGAGTTCACCCGGTATACCCGCAGGAAAGGGCTGTTTATCCTCCTGTTAACGGGAATAACCGTCTTTCTCTTCATCATCGGCATGATCGTCGGCGGGATGACCCTTTCGCCGGAGGAGGTTGTAACCTCGCTCATCCATCCCGGGGATACACAGGCTTCGCTCATCATCTGGAGTGTCCGTCTCCCAAGGGTTCTTGCAGCGGCGATTGCCGGTGCGGGTCTTGCAGCCGCTGGCGTTGTGATGCAGTCCGTGCTCCGGAACCCCTTAAGTTCCCCGTACACGCTCGGGATCTCCCATGCAGCCGGTTTTGGCGCAGCCTTCGCCATCACCGTGCTCGGGGCCGGGACCCTCTCGCACATGGTTGCCGATTCCGTCACGATCCGCAACCCGTACATCATCACCATCTGCGCATTTGCCGGATCGATGCTGGCAACGGGGATCCTTCTCCTCGTTGCACGATACCGGAGTTCCCGGCCGGAGGTCATCATCCTGCTGGGTGTCGCCCTTGCAGCCCTGTTCACGGCGGGAACAACGTTCCTCCAGTTCTTCTCATCGTCCGACCAGATCGCGGCCATTGTCTTCTGGACCTTCGGCGACGTCGGGAGGGTAACCTGGGGGGATATCGGCCTGATCGCTCTTGTCGTCATACCGGTTATAGGGCATTTCATATACTCCCGGTGGGATTACAATGCAATCGATGCCGGGGATGATACGGCCATGAGCCTTGGTATGAATGTTGCACGGACAAGGACCGTCGCGATGTTCCTCGGTTCCCTTGTGACCGCTGTCATCGTGTCGTTCATGGGGATCATCGGGTTTATCGGGCTTCTTGGCCCTCATATGGTGCGAGTCATTGTCGGCAGTGATCACCGGTTCCTTCTCCCCGCATCCTGCCTGATGGGGAGTATCCTTCTGCTGGCTGCTGATCAGGTCGCCCGGGTAATCATTGCTCCGGCAGTGCTGCCGGTCGGTGTACTAACCGCATTCATCGGCGCCCCGCTCTTCATCTGGCTGATCATCGGGAGAACGAGATCGTAACAAAGAGAGATCCTGCGAATTTCCATGAACCCTGTCATTGAGACATTCAGCCTGACCAAACGCTTCGGATCGAATACCGCTGTCAACGCGCTCAGTCTGCGTATTGAGAAGGGGGAGGTTTTCGGGATTCTTGGCCCGAACGGGGCAGGAAAATCCACACTGTTGTCGATGCTCTGCACCATTCTCAAGCCAACCTCGGGAACCGCTACCGTCAATGGTTTCGACATCCTCCGGCAGCATCACGAAATCCGCCAGTCTATTGGCATTGTTTTCCAGGACCCGAGTGTGGACGCGGACATGACCGGCCTTGAGAATCTCCAGATGCATGCTGATCTCTATGATGTCCCGGTTTCCGAAGTCGGTGAACGGATCACGTCAGTCCTCAGGCTGGTCCAGCTGGAGGACCGGGCGAGCGATTACCTCTCCACCTACTCCGGCGGGATGCGGCGAAGGCTCGAGATCGCCCGCGGGCTCCTCCATTACCCGAAGGTGCTCTTCCTTGACGAGCCGACGATCGGCCTCGACCCCCAGAGCAGGGAGCACATGTGGGACCACATACGGATGCTGCGGAAACGGGAGGATATGACGATCATCCTTACCACGCACTATATGGAAGAGGCCGACCGGCTCTGCGACCGCGTGGCCATCATCGACCACGGGAGGATCGTAGCGCTCGACAAACCCTCCGTACTGAAAAAAAGCCTGGGCGGGGACACCATCATCCTTGGAATAAAAGACGGGGAATCGCTCCGGGCGCTGCTTGTGGGCAATGGCATGGCAGAAAAAGTCGAGGTCCATAATGGCGAGGTCCGGGTAACCGTGGCAAACGCCAACATTCTTCTCCCCCGGATCATGGAGGCGGCAGCAACGGCCGGGATCTATATCGACTACGTCTACCTCAACCATCCCGACATGAACGATGTTTTCATCCATTACACGGGCCGGGACCTGCGGCATGAAGAGGCAAAGGCCCCGATGGGCAAGATGGCGATGATGCGCCGGAGGCGGGTGCGGTGAGCGAGGTTCGGGGGATCTACACCCTCTGGCTCCGGGAGGTGAAGAAATTCCTGCGGGAGAAGCCCCGGCTTCTTAACGCGTTTGTCCAGCCACTTTTATGGCTCTTCATCTTTGGGACAGGCATGCGGTTCTCGGCCGGCGTAACGGAATACAATTACCAGGAGTTCATCTTTCCCGGTCTCGTCTGCCAGGCAATGCTTTTTACCGCCATGTTCATGGGGATCTCGGTTATCTGGGACCGCGAGTTCGGCTTCCTGAAAGAGATCCTTGTCTCTCCTGTCTCACGGCCGTCCATCTTTCTTGGCAAGATGCTTGGGGCAAGCACCGATGTCATGCTGCAGGGGATCATCATCTTCCCGTTCGCGTACCTCATCGGTGCCCGCATCGGTCTCCTGGTCTTTCTTGAGGCACTTCCCATCATGCTGCTCATCACCACCGGCCTTGTGTGCATCGGGCTGACGTTTGCCAGTGTCATGAAGAGCTTTGAAGGCTTCGGGCTCATCCAGACGTTCATCAACCTCCCGATGTTCTTTTTGAGCGGTGCGCTCTTCCCGTTAACAAACGTTCCGGACTGGCTGCGGTGGGTGAGCTTCTGCAACCCGCTCACGTACGGTGTGGATGCGATGCGGACGGTGATGATGGGCAACGTCTTCGTGCCGCTCTTCCCGCTCTATATCGACATCGCGGTTCTCTTCGGGTTTGCCGTGGTCATGTTCCTTGTCGGGACGTGGGCGTTTTCCCGGACGGAGTGAGTCTTTTGTTTGACTATTAAAAATAGGGATATCATGTTAGGGATATCATGTGCGAGCCTGACAGGCTGGTGAAGTTTTGAATGATCCCATCGATCCGGGTATCGTTTCTTATTCACGAGTGAAGTTGAGGGGAAATACCTCCGCTAGAGCCGGTTTTTTCCCTACACGACATTGAAATTTTTTACGATTTCAGCATTATTGACCGGCATCCCAACCCACCCTTTTCACCCCATTGTTCCGTATTTTTGGAAATCAGGTCCGGCATGAAAAACCGGTATTTCCGTTTCGTTTCCATGATGGACCGGCACATGCGCCGCTTTGATCACCATGAACGAGGGGATCCGCAGGTTACTGAGGACATCAGGGTCCCTCTTCCCTGGTCGTATATCCGGGACCGGCTCATGGAGTGAGATGACGCACAATCCGTTTGTTTCAAGAGTATGGATATAGCGGGATAACGGGCGATGATAATGAAGGGTCGGGCCCCAGAAATTCAGGCATTCTTTTTTTTCGCCGAGATAATCGCTCACCCTCTTATAGGATCTTGCCCCGGTTTCATCCCGGGCCCATTCACTGCAAAAAAATGACGGATGGGTTATGGAAAAGATGAACGATCCATCGGATTTAAGCACCCGGGAGAATTCCCCGATACTTGTTGCAATCTCCGGCAGGTCCATCAGGACCATGTTGGCGAGAACGATATCGAATGTCCTGCTCTCAACCGGAAGTGGGCGGGTCAGGTCCATGACTGAGTAGGTGATGGACGGATCAGGATTTTCTTCCCAAGCCATGCGAACCATCTCTTTAGATCCGTCAATTCCGGTAACCGTTGCACCCATCGCGGCGAGTCTCTTTGCATATCGCCCGTTTCCGCACCCGGCATCAAGGATCGTTTTCCCCTTAACATCCCCGATCATTTTGTCGACGACCGGTAAATAGGTGGAAACCTGGAAATCGGATGATCCCCCCGTGCTGTGTACATACCTGTCTGCAGCCTGATCCCAGAGAACCAGCGATTCATCGATGGGGGCAGTCATTCCAGGAAAATTTTGTGATTTGCGCATAAGATTCCCTTATCTGGAGTGACTGGACATATATGACATATCATTTATTTTTTGTATGATCCGCAACCCGTCATTATTTTCTTTTAACACCGACACCCCTCCCGACATTCCATGGAACGCGGTACGTTCCAGATCATCAATATTGTCGTGATGCCAGAGGAAGAAGAGCATATTCAGTGTGCCTCCGTGGGAGACAATGATAATGTTTTTTTCATCCGAACTCTGCATTTCCTGTAAGAACAAAAGCAACCGGGTATACAGATCCCGCTTTGATTCTGCATCTTCAAGGCACCGGAAATCCACCACCCGTTCCCGGGACTCCGGCCGAGCTTGGTTTTCCTGCAACCATTTCACCGATTTTCCCGTGGCACTTCCCATATGAAGTTCCCGGAGTTCTTTGCGGTACTTAGGTACAATGTTCAGGAAAGGAGCGATGATGTCAGCGGTCTGCCTGGCCCGCAATAAATCCGATGCGAACATAACATAATGCTGATCTCGTATTTCCTCTCTCAATGCTTCGCCAATATTTTTTGCCTGCTGCGTTCCCCTTTCGGTCAGTTCCCAGTCTGTCCAGCCGCCAATCATCCCGTTGGCATGATGGACGGACTGGGTATGCTGGATGGTGATTAGAGTTTTCATTTTTGTCTCTTTTCGTTTACGAGGAGAATTCCCGGTACATCTTCTCCAGCGGATCCTTCCGGTCCACAAACATCGCACCGAATGAATCCGATTTCCCGGTATCCGTGACCGTGCAGTAGTTCATCGAAGTATTCGACCCGGTCATGAATAGCGGCCTGGCCATCCCAAGATCCCACGAACCATCAGGCCGGTAAACAGCATCGTCAATCTCAAGGTGCACGACCTTTCCCATGATGAGGACGTAACGCGGCTCCTCAAAGAGCTTATCGAGCATGCATTCCATCCAGGCATAGCACCCTTTGATGCCGGGCGGCCCGACCACGACCGAGGGTTTTTCGTCAAGCCCCGCAAGTTCGAACTCGTCCGCTTCGGGCGGGGAGTACCGTGCGGTCGGGATTACCTTGTCGGCGAAACCCGTACCGGCAAGGTTGATGACGAATTCCCCGGTTGCCCGGATGTTATCGAGCGTGTCCCGCCGCTTTGCCGTTGCAATGCAGACAAGATCGAGTGGGCGAAGTACCGGCATCACGCACCCGTACGGGGCGATGTTCCGCACGCCTTCTCTGCTTATGGTCGAGATAAACGTGACCGGCAGGGGGATAATTGATTCCCTCTTGAATGGTTTCAGGATCATTTCTTCACCGTTCGCGTTCGATCAGCCCGCAAGCGGGTTGCTTCAACGTTCCTCATCGTTCCTCCGCATGTCCCAGACCATCATGCCCGTCATGGCCTTGGTCTGTGACGAATACTTCCCGTCCGTTGCCCGGGCCGTGAAATACTCCCGCATCCGTTCCTTCATTGGCTCATCAATCTCCTTTGTCGAGCTGAAGAAACCAGAAACGGTGTCTACCATCTCATCAACGGTCTCTTCCCCATTCCAGAGATCCTGCCGGATCCTGACAATCGGGCGGTACCCGTTCATGTACAGATACATGAAGGGATTCGGGAACCCGTGGGAGTTCTGCCGGAACTCTTCGTTGAAGAGCATGCGGTAGAGCTCATGGTATGCCGGGTCCCACTGGCGGTCTATCCACCCGCTGTAATAGCAGACCCCTTTTGCCGCTTCGAGCATAAGGCTGAATGCTTCCGGAGTCTGCACGGCCGGTGTCATCGAAGCGATGACAAGGTCGAAGTTCTTCCGGAACCCCAGGTCATCGAGGTCAACCTCGTCCCATGAGACGAGGACCGTCCGCTCAACGGAGGCCTTTTCTTCTTCCGCTTTCATCGAAAGGTGCCTGAGCATCTCGGAAGAGAAGTCAACTGCAGTCACCCGGGCTCCCATTTTTGTAAGCGGGATGGCAAGGGCGCCGGTGCCGGCACCGATGTCGAGCACCGTAGCACCATCGATCTCAAGGCCGGTCTGCCCGATAAGATCGAGCACAGCTGCGAGCCGGTCTTCCTTACGGCCGGCAGGTTTCTTCGCGAACTGACCGGCCCGGTTGTCCCAGAACCCGGCCTGCATCGGCCCGCGGTTCTTTCCGTGGCTGACTGCCTGTTTCCAGTATTCCGTCCAGTACCTGCTGTTCTCATTTTGGATGGTATCTGTCATGGTTTCAACTTCCTGTCATCTGCTCTCATTTCCTGTGCGTGGTCATGGTCATGGCAGCAGAGCCCGATCCGCGCTCCCACGAGCCTGCGTGTATACCCGGTTTTCGGGGAGAGCATCACATCGTGGGCATTACCCGTCTCCACAATCCTGCCGGCATCCATGACCGCGATCCTGTCGGCAATCTTCAGGGTCAGGGAAAGGTCATGGGAGATGTAGATCATGGCAAAACCCCGCCGGTTCTGGAGTCCCTTTAGCAGACGCAGCACGTTTGCTGCCGTCGACACGTCCAATGCGGAGGTGATCTCATCGGCAATGAGCAGTCTGGGTTTCATGATCATGGCCCGTGCAAGCGCAACCCTCTGCCGCTGGCCGCCGCTCAGCTCCCCACAGTACTTACCAAGGAACTGATCGGTCGAGGGGAGCCTGACCAGGTCCAGGGCCTCCTTAACCATCCGCAGCCGTTCTTCCCCATCGCCAATCTTGTTGATATCGAGCGGCTCCTTTACAGCATCACATACCGTGAAACGGTTGCTGGTGGAGCTGAACGGGTCCTGGAAAACAATCTGGATGCCCCGGAAGCGATGGCCCTGGGTTCCCCCGTGCACGCTCCCGTTCATGAACAGGACATTCCCGGTTTCAGGAACGAGGACCCCTGCAAGAATATGGGCAAGAGTGGACTTGCCAGAACCGGTCTGGCCCACAACCGCCAGTACTTCTCCCTCGTGGATTTCCAGATCAACATCATCGACAGCCTGAAGCGTCTTCTTGTCCGGAAGGGGATACCTGAACCGGAGCCCCTCTGCTTTCAGGAGCGTTGCAATGCCCCCCCGGTGACACGCGATCTCCCTCCCATTCCCGCAGGGTCGTAGGAACGGCGCCGTCTCCCGGCAGGCATCGACCGGCTGCGTGCAACGCAGGTTGAACGGACATCCGGTCTGTTTTTCTCCGGCAGGCGAATCCCCCGGGATTCCCCAGAGATCTTTGTACAGGAAGATATCCGGGGTTGCATGGATGAGGCCGCGGGTATAAGGATGCCGGGGGTCGTTGAGGATCTCAGGGGTTGGCCCGCTCTCGACAATCGTGCCGGAATACAGGACAATCAGTCGCGATGCAAGAGAGGACACAAATGTGATGTCGTGGGATATCAGGACCATGCTGTACCCGCGGGTTTTCTGAAGGGAATAAAGGAGTTCGCGGATCTCTTTTCGCGTGAAGGCATCGAGCGCGGATGTCACCTCATCGAGAACGATTAGCCGGGGGTCGCAGGAGAGGGCCATGGCAAGCATTGCCCGTTGTCGCATGCCGCCGGAGAGCTGGTGGGGATAGACATTCATCCAGGACGGGTCGAGACCGACCATGACAAAGAGATCCACACACCGGGCTTTTGCCTCTGAGGGGGTTATGGGAAGATGACGGAGCATGGGTTCAGTCACCTGCTCCCCGATCGTCATCACCGGGTTTAAGGCCTCAAGGCTGTTCTGGAACACGATGGCGATCTCTTTCCACCGGAGCTGGTTCATCTCCGGAACCGTGAGGGATGAGAGATCTCTGCCTTCAAACGAGACCCTGCCGGATACGCTTGCGCTGTGGCCGAGCATGCGCAGGATGCTTAAGGCAATCGTGGTCTTGCCGCTGCCGGACTCCCCGACAATCCCGAGGATCTCTCCCGGCTGCAGATAAAACGAAACGCCGTCAACCGCCTGCACGGTGTGACTGTCAAGACGGTACTGGCATTTCAGGTCGCTGACTTCCAGCAGGGTCATCATACACCCCCGGCCTGCCGGAGGCGCGGATCCAGTACCTGTTCGAGGTCCCGGCTGATGAACGCAAGGCTGGTAACGAGGGTGATCAGGGCAACGAGCGGGGGAATGAGCCACCACTGCCAGAACGGGGTAAAATAGATGGATTTGAAACTGGTTGCATAATAGAGCATCATACCCCAGCTTTTTGAAGTCGGGTCACCGAGCCCGAGGAAAGCAAGCCCTGATTCCGCAACAATCGCGTACGAGGTGATGCCAAGGATGAGGACAAAGAGGATCGGGAGCACTTCCGGCAGGATATGCTGGCGGAGGATGTAAAACGGTGTTCCCCCGTAATTTTTTGCTGCGATGATGTACGTGTTGGTTTTCATTGCAAGAGTCTGGGCTCGGGCAATCCGGGCAGGTTTTGCCCAGCTGAACAGGATGAGGACAAGGATGACATTGACGATGCTCGGGCCCATGAACGCAGAAATGACGATGAGGAGCGGGAAACTGGGCAGGGCCATGAGGATGTCGACTGTCCGCATCAGCAGCTGGTCTGCCATTCCCCCGAGATATCCGGCAAGGATACCGAGTATTCCTCCGCCAATTCCGGCAATAAGCGCCACAACCAGCCCAATGACAAGGCTCATCCTTGCACCATAGCAGATCTGGGACCAGATGTCCATTCCCAGCTCGTCCGTGCCGAGAAGATGCTTCTGTCCCGGTGGCTCCAGGGAATTTCCTGTGATCTTATCCGGGGGGTATGCTGACAGGAGTGGCGCAAAAAGGGCAACGATCAGGATCAGGGCGATCCCGCACAACCCGATTTTTCCCTCAATACTGAACCGGGACAGAATGCTTTCCGAAGTGTCGATCATTCCCTTCAGGAATGATCCTCCTGGCATGCCATAGCGGGGGAAAAAACCGGATACCATCAAATCCTCCTAATCCGACACCCTCGGGTCAAGCTTCCGGTAGACCTGGTCCACAAGCAGGTTGCAGAGAAGGATCGAGACAGCGGTAACGAGCAATATGCCCTGAATAAGCGCATAGTCCCGGTTCACTACCGCACTCCGCAGGGTCAGCCCGATCCCGGGATAGCTGAAGACGGTCTCGACCAGCACTGCGCCGCCCATCATCAGCCCGATCATGAAACCGGTCCGCGTCACCACCGGGAGAAGCGCATTCCGGAGCGCATGGCGTGTCCAGACGATTCTCTCTCCCAGGCCTTTGGCATATGCAGTACGGATGTAATCCTTTGATGATACCGTAATGAGCGTGTTACGCGTCAGCAGGTACACACCGGTGAGCTGGGCAAGGGCAAGCGTGAGGACAGGGAGGAATGCATGATGGGCAATGTCCAGTGCCTGATCCACTACCCCGGCATAGTGGGCAAACGGTGTGACGGCGCCTGCCAGCGGTAAGAGTTTGAGCCAGACGCAGAATATGAGAAGGAGGATGATCCCCAGCAGGAACGAGGGAATTTCGGAAAACGCGATCAGGCCGGTCATCATGACCCGGTCCGAGCGCTTCTTCCGGTTCCGTGCAGAGATCAGCCCGAGAATGATCCCGACTGCGGTGCTCAGGGCGGTTGCGCAGAAAATAATCAGGATCGTCCACGGGAGGTGAATGAGGATAACGCTGGTCACGGGTATCTTGTAATAGATGCTCTGTCCGAAGTCACCGTGTGCCATATTTGCCAGGTACCGGAAGAACTGTTCATGCAGCGGGAGGTCCATACCATAATAGCTGATAAAGTACTGGCGCTGCTCCTCCGTCATAGTGACAATGTCCTCACCCTGGACATCCGATGACGTTGTCGAGAACGGATCGCCCGGCATCATCCGGGGCAGAAAAAAGTTAATGGCAAGGATCACGAGCAGGGTGATGACGAACCTGATGATGAGAGTGTTCCTCGTCTTCTCGTTCATCTGCTGTTACCTGCCCTGCCTGCGCCTGTTCTCACCGGTAATCGGGATTACCGCTTGGCTGCAATCCCTTCCCTCACCAGGTATGAAAGCTTGCTGTGCGTCCGTGCATGATGATCGTACATATTCATCCACCCGTCATAGGTTGGGAGAGTCCAGACATCCCATGTCTTGGTATAGAAGAGCGGAATAGTTGGAATATCATCAGCAAGGACCTTCTGCATCTCAAAGACGATCTGTTTGCGTTTCGCATCATCCAGCTCTTTGACCTCGCTTGCGGCAAGGGAATTGAACGCGTCATTATGGTAGCCGATGACGGATGCCTGCGCAGCTACCGTATTCGAACCGGAGAGCGTCTTCGCATCGCTGTACCGGGTCCTGAGGTAATCTGCGTCCTGGCCCCAGCCTCCAAACCCGCTGACCAGTAATTCGAAATCCCCCTTCTTCAAGTTGGTATCCCGGGCCTTGCTCTCGAGTGCCTTGACCTGTATATCAATCCCGGCTTCCTTCAGTCGTTCCTTGATAAGCTCCCCGATCCGCACTTCGGTGCTTGCAAGACTGAGCGCATACGAGAGTTTCTTTCCGTCCTTGTCACGGATTCCGTCGCCATCAGTATCCTTCCAACCGGCCTCGTCAAGCAGGGTTTTCGCTTTGGCGAGATCCCAGGCATATTCGGGCTGATCGGCATTATACCAGATATGGTTATCCGGAAGGATCCCCAGGTTACCCGGTTCACCGGCACCCCGCTGAATCTTATCTACAAGCTCGCTGCGGTTGATTGCGTAAGCAAATGCCTGCCGGACCCTGACATCCTTGAGCTCAGGATACTTCTTCATGTTGAAGTAGAACTCGTATCCCCAGAAGTCCGGCTGCTGGACAAGCCGGTATTTCGGATTGTCCTTATATTTATCGAGAATATCCGGCGTGACAGAGGAGAAGTCAATCTCGCCCTGGTCGAATGCAATCAGCTCGTTGCTGACCGGGATGAACTCAACGGTTTTAACGGCAACCCGCGGTCCCCAGAACCCTTCGTTGGCAACATAGCGGTACGAGCCATGCTCCTTGTTATATTCGGCCAGCTTGTAAGGCCCGGTACCGATAACGGCACTCTTATTAAGGAATTTCGCCGGATCCGTTACATTCCGGTAAATATGTTCCGGAATGATACGGTAGCTGGATATCTTGTACAGGAAGGATGACGCGGGTTCCTTTAAGATGAATTTCACGGTATTGTCGTCGATTACCTTGACACTGTCGATGAGTTCGGTCTCGATCCCGCCGGAAACAGGGACGTTCTTCATCTCGTATTCTGTTGTGAACTTCACATCGTTTGCCGTGAAGGGGAGATCATCCTGCCATTTGACTCCTTTGCGGAGGTAGAAGGTATACTCTTTCCCATCTGCGCTGATCTCCCATCTCTCGGCAAGCCAGGGAATAATGCCTTTCTCGTCCCGTTCAAGCAGGCTGTCGAAGATCATTCCCACTTTAGAAGAGCCCGGTCCCCTTGGGTAGATTGTAAACGGCTGGGGGTACCCGTAATCTCCTCCGGTAAGGTGAACAATTTCGGCCTGCGTTGCACCCTGGCCTGCACCGGATGTTGCTGCCGAACCTGTACTGGCAGACGTGGTCTGAGAGCTGTTCTGTGATGTGCACCCTGCCAGAACAACCGCCAGGCAGATAAGTGCAATTACGATTATGATTATACCACTTTTTTTCATTAGTTCCTCTCCTTGGATTACCTGATACCGAAAACCATTGCCGATGCTTCACCAGCCACGGGTATAATCGCTAAAGCAGGGAATACAGACGAAATTCCCGTTCTCCACTCTTGCACGCGACTCAGCGACCATCTCCCCGCATTTCGAACATTTCACGGAGTTGAAGAGTCTGGCTTGACCGGGAACTTCCGGCGTCACATGCTTCACGTCAAAGTAGTTTTCCGCAGGTTCCACAAGCATTTTATCGACCTGTGCCTGCATCATGGTCCGCATGACGGTGACCTCTTCGGGAGTCGCTTTTCCTTCCCTGACTTTCATGCGGAGACTCCTGAATGCCGGCTCTTCATCCTTTTCCCGGTCTTTCAGGGATATCCTGACAGCATCGTTTGTTGCACGGTTGATGAACGTGTATACGTGCTTGCCGTAATTCCGGAAGATCAGGTTTCCCTTTCCCATCGTACATCCCGTTACGGCCTGGATGGCATCAACCCCGCAGGCATCGTTCTCCACGATAGCAACCAGTTGTTCGTCAACATCACGTTCAGAACGCAGCTCTTTGATGGCAATCTTTGCAGCACAATAGCCGAGGGTGAACCCCGGGCAGACATGCCCGTGAAATTTCACTGCTTCAGAAAATGGCATGATGGTGGGTTCCCGCGAATCCTGGCCACCCTCCGCCATGCCGGAATGAGAATTCATGCACATTTTTATCACTTTTTTTCTTGATAGTACTACGAAATAAACCTGCTGAAAAAAATCTTATCTGTTTTTCATTTAACAATAAAAAAAAATCCTATCTTGTATGAAAAATTTGACTGGAATGCGTTTTTTTTACATTAGTGAGATGGCAAGGATAACTGTATATGGTTACCGGCAGGAAAACGCGGAACAGAGAGATAAAAAAAAGTTAGTGTTTCTTTACTCCCTGCGTTCCCTCAGCACAAGGGATGCAGAGGCACTTCCCGTCGACAACCCTCGTCTTTGCGTCCGCAACAGACTCGCCGCAGCACGCACAGGTGACCGATTTGAAGATCCGGGCCTTCTTCGGCGCCTCCATCGTAATCTTCTCAATCTTCATGATTTTGTCGGCAGGCGCATGCAGGAGATCAACGGTGGCCTTGTGCATAAGGGCATGGAACCGCTCTGCTTCCGCCTCTGTCGCGGTGCCGCCGAAGACCTTCTTTCGCAGGTCCATCATGTCTGCGCTCTCGGTTGTGTCGTTGCGGCGGAATGTTACCCTAACCGCCTTCCCGTCATTCCGGTTATAAAACGTGAAGGCATGCTTGCCATAGTCATGGATGATGAGGTTTCCCTTGCCGGCCGTTGTACCAGCAATGACCTGGATTGCGTCGACCCCGCAGGCATCGGTCTCGCAGATGGCGACAAGGTCCTCGTCCTCGGGGCGTGAAACGCCGAGGGCATCCATAGCAGCAGTTGCCGCACGGTAGCCGGATGCAAGGCCCGGGCAGGAATGGCCGTGGAAACGGATGCAGTCATTAAACGTTACAGCCTGCTGGGCACCGGGGGGGTGGTGCCCGTGGTCATGATCATGATTATGGTCGTGCATGATTATTCTCCTATTCCGGTTTTGCAGGTGCCGGGGATGACGCACCGGACGCCGCCGAGTTCGCCGATTATGACCGGAAGACCGTACACCTTCTCGATGACCAGGGGTGTGACCACCTCGGGCCCGCCATGCATATGTACCCTTCCGTTCTGGAGGAAGATGAACGAATCCGCAAACCTCAGGGCCTGGTTCAGGTCATGCATGGTCATGACCGCGGCGATCTTATGTTCGCGGGCGATCTCACGGATCGTGGTGAGGATATCCACCTGGTTCTTCAAGTCGAGGTTGCTTATCGGTTCATCGAGAAGGAGGACCCGTGGTTCCTGCACGAGGGCACGGGCGATGGCAACCTTCTGGAGTTCCCCCCCGCTCATCTCGTCGATATAACTGAGGCGGAGATCCTGCATGCCGAGTTTCACGAAGATGGAGTCCACGATGGCAAGATCGCGGGAGGTAACGTCCCAGCCGATATGGGGACGCCGGCCAAGGAGGACGGCATCGAATGCAGTCAGCCGCCCGGTCTCCACCCGCTGCGGCACGTAACCGACTCTTTTGGCAATCTCCATAGTCCCGAGTTCGAGCAGGTTCCTGTCATCCAGCAGCACGGACCCTTCCTTGGGCCGGAGGATCCGGTTCAGGCACTTGAGGAGCGTCGTCTTCCCGACACCGTTGGGTCCAAGCACGGCTACCACCTCGCCTTCCCGTATGGAAAAGCCGATCTCTTTGAGCACATCCTTGTTCCGGTACATGAATTTTAGTTCATTGACACTCAGCATATCTGTCAACGTTTATACCCCCTCAACAGCACGAAGATGAAGACCGGCGCTCCCGTGAACGCGATCATGATGGCGGAGATCATAGTGCGTGCACACGATTTTTCATACGATTCTAAAGAATATTAAAATAGCGTATTATTAATTGATGATCATATGATCTTTTAGTATTCAGTTCATGAAAATAAGTAAAAATGCGTGTAATGTTTTTCCTGTTTATGCATCACTCAATCAACCCGTAAAGGGTCCTACCCAACTGTCTCCATAATCTCATAAAAAAATAGTTATGAACAATGAGGGGTCCCCACCCCTCCCTTCATGGGTGGGGGGGTCCCTGGTGCCGGATCCGGCCCAAAGAAGCGGGAGGGGTGGGTACCCCTCAAGGATAAATTTCAAACAATAAACACCGGAGAATTCCGGAGAGCCGGCCCCCACTCGTCCCCGGTATCAGTCCCTCTTCTCTTCCTCGGTCACCTGCATAAGGACCTGTGCCGTCGGGCCGATATCGATGATCTTCCCGCCCCGCATGAGTGCCAGCCGGTCGCAGATGTCCCGGACAAAGTCCATGTCATGCGAGACGACGATGAAGGTCTCGTCCATCTCGTCGCGGGCATTCAGGATCGAGTGTTTCACGTCCTGTTTCGTTATCGGGTCCATGGTGCCGGTCGGCTCATCGAGGATCACGAGGCGCGGCTCGCGGATGAGCACCTGCGCAAGGGCGACCCGGTGCCGCTCGCCATCCGAGAGTTCCGCTGGCATCCGGTCCAGGATCTCCTTTGATTTTTCTTCCGTGAACCCCGCCATGCAGAGCGTGACAACCGCTTTCCGGATTGCCAGCTCCTTGGGGAAATCCAGCCCGATCGACTCGGTGAGGTTGTCGATCACCGTGCGGTGGGGGAAGAGGTCGTATTCCTGGTGCAGGAGCCCGATGTACTCCTTCGCCCGGCCCCGCTGGTCGATGCCGGGTTTTGTCATGTCCACCCAGTCGTCGCCGATAAGGATGTTCATCTCGCCGCTCGTGGGTTCGATGATACCGGACATGATCTGCGCGAGCGTGGTCTTGCCCGCCCCGCTCTTCCCGATGATGCCGAAGATCTCCTTCTTTGCCACATCGAACGTGACCATATTTACCGCTTTCACAACGCCACGGTCCACCGAGACATAGCGCTTGGTCACATCCCGGGCAGACAGGATCTTCTCTCCCAGTTCCACGGGCTCCGTTGATTCGATCTCATGGTAGTCTTTTGCAAACGAGCGGATCACCGTCTTCGGCGAACCGATGGATGCGATTTCACCATCTACCAGTAGCATCGCACGGTTCGCCATGTCCTCGATCACCTGCGAGAAGTGCGAAGTGACGACCATGCCCATCGTGTTCTTCTTTGCCGCCTCAAGGAGCATGCCGTGCACCAGCCGGGCAGTCTCCGGGTCGAGGGTTCCCGTGGGTTCATCGGCAAAGAGCATTGCCGGATTCTTCGCCAGTTGTCGTGCAAGCACCACCCGCTGCTTTTCCCCACCTGAGAGGTCGCGGGCGATATGCATCATCCGGTGCGAGAGCCTGACCTGGTCGATGAGATCGGCAGCCCGGTTGATCGCGTTCTCCTGCGGGTAGTTGATGTCATCGAGCGCGTGCAGCACGTTCTCGATCACCCGGTCATCGCCATAGAGGGCAAACGTGCGCTGGAACATGATCGCGGTACGGCTCATGACCCGCGATTTCATGCCATTGCTCTCCTCGTCCCAGAGATCGACATCGACGGCAACAAGGTCTCCGCCGCATTCGGGACATCTCCCTCCGGCCCGGCTCTGTACATCCATAAAGGAACACCGGTCGCAGGCCGCCATGTGGTAGACAATGGAGCCTTTGGTCGGCGGTTGTTCTACACCGCGGAGGAGGTGCATGAGCACGCTCTTCCCGGCCCCGCTCCGCCCGATGACGCCGATGATCTCCCCTTCGGGGATCTCGAACGAGATGTTGTTTAAGACCCGCGTGTCATCGAAGTCCATGCAGAGGTCGTGTACGCTGATAAAAGGTTGTGGCATGGTCCTGGTTACCTCGTCGTGGGTTCGGCAGCATTCCGGTCCCGGGCATGACGGTCCGGATCCTGTTCTTCCTGCAGGTAACCTGCGGCGCTCTTCCTGCAGGGTCCCCTTCCCCGCCCGATAACCCGGCCCCGTTTCAAAGGTCCGGTCCCGTCATAGTTCGGCATAGTATTCCCTCACTTCGCAGGGAATTATTACGCATATGAGCATAAAGATTTAAGGATCGGGATCGCATGAACGTATGCGGAGCGGGCACCGGCATGCATCTCCCGGTCACCTTCAGGGTACCGGCATACCGGGCACCCGGCCCGCTAAAAAAGGTATTGCGTTTCTTGTTTCTTTATTTCTGGTCAGCAGCATCCCGCGGGCATTTCGGGCAGCGGCCCTCGGCAGCTCTTGTGCAGCCGGCCATCTCGATACCCTTGCCGTTGACGAGTGCATCGGCAATTTTCCGGCGGGCTTCGTGCAGGTCGCGCCACGCGGTCTTGCGGGAGACCCCGAGTTTCTCGGCTGCCTCTTCCTGTTCGAGCCCTTCGAGATCGATGAGCCGGATCAGTTCAACCTCCTCGGGCTGGAGCGAGATGCCTTTACCCTCTCCTTCACAGCAGCAGGGCTTGTAACACCGCGACTCGGATGTAGTGGCAATGATACGCCTCACGCGTGGCCGTCCCCGCCGCGGGCATTCGTTCACATCAATGCTCTCATCCGCTGTCATGGGATTCTCCTGAGTATAGTGTGTAACCTGAAGAGTAATAACATGTATACCGGGTTTATGACGATTTATTCAGCACCGGAGACCTGATGTTTTGCCTGCACCGGCCGTACCTGCACAAGATACTTCTTGATGATCCGGTATGGCGGGGTTGTATCCCGGAACTTTTCCATCCGGGCTACCTTATACGGGCAGGAAACGAACGGGCCGTGGTGGATTTTCTGCAAAAAACCTGAGAATGCCGGCCCTGCCGATTCTTCCATCTGGAAGAACGAACGGAGTTCCCTGACCGTGACCCAGCGTTCAGCCGAACCGGTTGCTTCCATGTACTGCTCCAGCAGTTCAGGGACTTCCGGATGTCGGATCATAGCAACTCCTTAACGGGGTTTTAAAAAAAAGTGAGCTGCCCTAATGGCACCGGGGGCCGTGGCCGCAGCGGTTGCGGGCTTCTTTTGCGGCCTCACCGGATCCGCAGCAGCAGGAATCGCCGAATTTCAGGTCAGACGTGCAGGCATCCCGGTGGCTGGGAGAACCCGGAATTTCCTCGTGCTGCTCGCCGCAGGCGCAGGTATGCAGGGGGGTGGATTTCTTATCGTTGCCGGCTTTTCTGGTATCGCTGGATTGTGTAGTATCTGGCATTTGTTCACCAACCGTACGGCGGCCGTACGATAATTACTCATATGCGCATAAATCATTTAAACCATTGTGATCTGACAGTGTACAAACAGACGAAGGGCTCCCCTTTGTTGCGGGCTCGTGAAGGCACCTAAAAAAGGGGAAGCCTCATCCCCTTCCCTGATCGATACTCTTCCATGACTCCCGGGCTCACGCTCACCGTCCTTATCGATAATACCTGTCTTGCGGATCGTGATTTCTGTGGCGAGGCCGGGCTCTCGTTCCTGCTGGAAACGGGGGGTAAGAAGATCCTCTTTGATACCGGCTTGTCAGGGCTTTTCATTACCAATGCGGAGAAGATGGGTCTCAGCCTCCGTGACCTGGACTTCCTCATCCTCTCGCACGGACATATCGATCATACCGGGGGACTGGCTGCGCTCACCCGGCACCTTGCCGGTGCAACACCTGATCGGAGCCCGCCCCGGGTGCCACAACTCATCGCCCACACCCGCTGCTTCTGGCCCAAAGAAAAAGACGGCAGGAACAATGGTTCGGAGGTAAGCGAGGCGGAGATCCGCCATCAGTATCCAACCAGCCTGTCCGAAAAACCGGTCTGGATTACGGATGACCTTGTCTTCCTCGGGGAGATCCCACGGAGGTTCCCGTTCGAGGAGGGTGGGCCGGGGACACGGAAGGTCTTCCTGCCGGATGGCAGTGCGGAGCCCGATCACCTGCCTGATGATACGGCTCTCGCATTCCGCTCGGCAGAAGGACTCGTCATCATCACCGGATGCTCCCACGCGGGGATCTGCAACATCACGGAATACGCCCGGGAGGTATGCGGGGAGAAGCGGGTTGCCGATATCACCGGCGGGCTCCACCTGCTGGCACCAGAACCAAAACGGTTTACAAAGACAGGGAAATACTTAAACCGCCTCCACCTCAACGACCTGCATGCCTGCCACTGCACATCGCTTCCGGCAAAACTCGCTCTCGCAGATTATTGTCCCATGCAGGAGGTAGGCGTGGGGATGAAGTTTGAGTGGTAGGATTCACGCGGATCCGTTGCTCAATTTCTTCCCGCAATTCATAACAAACGCCAGAGTCGGGTAATCATCCATTATCAGTGGCGGATTGTATAAACCGGAATTTTCCTTTCGGCACCATGATCTCGAACCGGACGCCCTTCCCATAGACACCCGATTCTCTGATGGAGAGCCCGGTGATGGCAAGGATCTCCCGCGTGAGGAACAGGCCAAGGCAGGTATTCTTCCCGAATCCTTTCTCGAAGATCCGCTCCTTGTCTGATTCCTGCACGCCAACCCCGTCATCTTCATACACGATCGCGAGGGTATCCGGACCGGGGTCCATTGAAGAGACGGTGATGTGCCGGACCCGCTCCCCGTGGCGACGCGAGTTGTCGATCAGGTTCTCAAAGACTTTTTCAAGAAGGGGATCGGCGAAGATCTCAAGACCCCTGACATTGACGGACACCTCGATCTCGCCGGGAGGAAGGTTGGACCGCAGCGCCACTAGGCGCTCGCCGATATCCTGCCACGCAGGGGCGTTTACCCCGAGTTCCTCGTAATCTTTCGTGAATTCGATCTGCCGCCGTATAGTCTGTGCTGCGATATCTTCCTTCTCGATGAAATGCACCAGCTCCGGATCCGTGCACTTCATTTTCGAGAGTTCAATAAAGCCCATGAGTGCAAGGAGCTGGTTCTTGATATCATGGCGGGTGATACTGGAGAGGAGATTGAGTTTTTTATTGGCGGTCCGGAATGCTTCCTGGGATTCTGCCAGCTGGGTGTTGAGGGTGCGCATCTCCCCGTTTGCATCAGACAACTTACGGTTCTGCTCCAGGATCCGTTCATAATAACAGCGCATCTGCTCGACAATCGAACCCACCACCAATGCCACGATGAGCATCATACAGCCCCTCATCAGGGCATCCGGAGAGAGTTGCCCGGTGAGCAGATAGGTGACGGTCACGTGGAGACTGCCGAAAAGAAGCGCGACCCAGACCGCCTTTCTCCCGTACCAGAGGCCGGCGATCACAATGATCAGGTAGTAAAATTGCGTATAAACGACGGTGATACCCATATGATAATGAATTACGTATTCAAGATCCAGACCGGCAAGGACCAGGAGGATGAACACAACCGGGTGTGGGCGGTTGAACGACTGCCACCAGGAATCACCTGCGTTACATTTCTGCAAAACCGTACCTCGCGCCTTTATCGTTCCCGTGAATGATTGTGGGATATAGGGGTAATAAATAACTATGTTGTGCAATCGTCCGGCTCTTTTGTATCCGGCCTGATACTCCTTCCGATATTTTTGAAAAACTTCACGTGCAGGAGCAGGTGGATGATGAGCAGGGCAACGAAGGCAAAACCCGTATAATCATGGATGGCCACCCACTGGGACCGGGTAATCCCCATCCATGTGACCCAGCTGCCACCCCGTCCGCCACCGGAGGGGAGGAAGATGTACAGCACCAGCCCGGTTATGAGCACCGGGATGAACGTGATCAGGCAGCCGATATCTATGAATGCGTTGATAGTTACGCGTTTCATGAGAGCACCCCATGATCCTCTGGAGGTGCCCGGGGTAATAAAAGTGAAGGTCTGGGGCAGGTCCGGGCGGCTCAGTTGATCCTGAGCCGCTGCCCATTCTGCATCGGGTGGACATCCTTGTTCGCCGTATATCCCAGGTCGCCGGCAAACTCGGCATACCCTGCCGTCATCTTCAGGTCCGCATGGGCAGGGATGATATGCTGGGGCTGGAGCAGCTGGATGAACTCGTAGTGGTCTTCCCGGTAGGCATGGCCGCTCACGTGCAGGTCCTCAAAAATCCGGGCACCGGTCTTCTTGAGCAGCTGTTCTACCACATACCGCTGCCCGAAGTTCATCGGGTTCGGGATCACGTTCGCGGAGAAGAGCACCTTGTCACCCTTGCTCAGCTGGTACGGGGTGTCGCCATGCGCAATGCGCGTGAGGATCGACCCGGGCTCTCCCTGGTGACCGGTGACAATGGGCAGGAACTTCTCCTTTCCCTCCTTCATCATCCGGCGCATCACGCGGTCAACGGTCCGCCGGTCGCCAAAGACGCTCGCGGTCGGGGGAAACGAGACGAATTTCATCTGTTCTGCGGTTGTCGAATATTTCTGCATCGAGCGACCGAGGAAGACCGGCCTCCTGCCGATCTCGTGGGCACATTCCGCGATGGTCTTCACGCGGGAGATGTGGGACGAGAACGTGGATACGAGAATCGAACTCTTGTCGTCCTCGAAACTGGTGATGACGTCCCGCACGAGGTCCCGGGCGATCCGCTCGCTGGGGCACCGGCCCGGGCGGTGAATATAGGTGCTTTCCACGATAAGGGCGAGCACTCCTTCCTTCCCGAGCTGGCGGAACCGGGCAAAGTCCGGAGGTTTGCCGATGACCGGTGTACGGTCGAACTTGAAGTCGCAGGCATAGACGATCGCACCGTGAGGCGTGTGGAGTACCGGGGTCACGGTATCAATGATCGAGTGCTGCGTGTGCACGAATTCGAGGACAATGTTCGGCGAGATCGTGTATTTCTGTCCCGCACTGAGCGCAAAGAGCCGGTTGCCCACGCCGAATTTCTTCTCGCCCGAGATCTGCTGGCGGATCAGTTCCGTTGCATACGGGGTCGCGATGATGGGCGCCTTGTACCGGTGTGCAAGCTTCGGGATGGCCCCGATATGGTCCAGGTGCCCGTGCGAGCAGACGATTGCCTTGACTGTGCCTTCGACATTCTGCAGCACGGTGTCGTCCGGGATCGCCTTGATCTTGATGAGATCAAGGGAATGCATCTCGTCGACTTCTGCGTCCTCGTGGATCATCAGCTGGTCGAGGCGGAGCCCCATGTCAAAGATGACAATCTCCTTTCCGCAGCGGACAGCGGTCATGTTCCGCCCGACCTCGTCATATCCGCCAACGGCGATAATTTCTATTTCCATGTGTTGTATTTCTCCTGATTTTCTGACTGACTGGGTATTTCCTGATTCACGGACATCCCGGGCAGGACCGGATACACTTCCCTGCACGCCGGGTACGGGCATCCCGTACACCAGTTCATGGTTATTCCGGCAGGGTTACCGGCCCGCAACAGGGTGCGGGTGGGTATCACAAGGAGCGGCACATCGCCGGTACCCGGCTCCGTTACCCTCGCACTGCGACAAGGTACATAGGGAAAAACCTGTACAACGTGTCGGCGCGGGTCTCATGCAATGCCGTTTTTTACGGCCGATATTATCCAGGGCCACATAAGCGGGCCATCACCACGAAAACGTGGATCATCGTAACCCTCCCCACAGCCACCGGGTTGTTCCCCGATGAGGTGTGTCACAGATGGCAGTCCTGCCATCTTCCGCATGATCCCTGCGCACTATTTCCCGCACAGGTTGTCCCGGATTATCTGTAAATACCCGGAATCGTGTCTATGTTAAGTGGTCAGTCAGATACATCAAACTATGGGTAGCAGCCCGTTGTTTCCCGGGACCCCTCACCACATCATAAAATAGATTATACGTACAAAGGCCATCTTAGTACTACGCAACTGATAACGATACGACCAGTATTTTATGGTGAAATGATATGAGCGACAATATGTACCTCGACCAGCAGCCGCTGGGAGCGGTGACCTTTGCAGAGAACCCGGAGCCCCGGTGCCCCTGCCTGTTGCTGCTCGACACATCAGGATCGATGGCCGGCGAAGCGATCGCCGAGCTGAATGCCGGGATCAAATCGTTCTACAATGAACTCCAGGGCGATTCCCTTGCAATAAAGCGGGTCGAGGTCGCACTCCTCACGTTCGGCCCGGTCCGGGTCATCAGCGAGTTCAACACCGCGGAATGCTTCTTCGACCCCCAGCTCGAAGCCGTGGGCGACACCCCGATGGGCGAGGCGATCCGGAAGGGTGCCGAGCTGATCCGTGCAAGGAAGGAGCAGTACCGGGCAAACGGCATCTCGTTCTACCGGCCGTGGATCTTCCTTATCACCGACGGGGCCCCGACCGACGAGTGGCAGAGCGCTGCGGCGCTCGTCCGGGAGGGCGAGGTGTCCAAGTCCTTTGCCTTCTTTGCCATCGGCGTCAACAAGGCGGACATGAAGATCTTAAAACAGATCTCCGTCCGCGAGCCGGTCAAGCTCCAGGGCCTGAAGTTCCGGGAGTTCTTCCAGTGGCTCTCCAATTCCATGAAGTCCGCGTCCCGGTCCAACCCCGGCGACCGGATCCAGCTCGCTCCACCGCTCGGGTGGAGTGAGATATGATATGGAAATCCACCGCTTCATCTGTCACGGGAAGATCGCACCTGGACCGCGGTGAGAGCGGACAGGACTACAGCCGTGCCGGCTCCATCCGGATCGCGGATAGTGAATTTTTTATCGGTCTTGCCGCTGACGGCGCCGGCAGTACTACCGACGGGGGGCGGGGGGCAGAGATCGCGTGCGAGACCGCATGGGAATGCATCATCGGCAACCTCCGGCAGGACGGCGACCTCCCAAACATTCCGGATGAAGAAATCCGGCGCTGGATTACCGCATCGCGGGACGCCACCGCAGCGGAGGCCGCGGGCAGGGGGAAGCGGCTGAAGGACTATGCCTGCACACTCCTCGGGGTGGTGACCGGCAGGGACCATGCCATCTTCTTCCAGATCGGCGATGGCGCAATCGTCGTGAGTGCCGGGGAAGACTACCAGACGATCTTCTGGCCGGAACAGGGAGAATACGCCAACACGACGTTCTTCGTCTCGGACGAAGCGTACCTGGAACGTCTCAGGATCCTGCATGCCCCGTCATCCCCCACGGAGATCGCCCTCTTCACGGACGGACTGCAGAACCTTGTCCTCTCCTTCTCGCAGAAGAAGGCCCATGCCGGTTTCTTCCGGCCCCTGTTCGAAGCGCTCCGCAGGGACCCCGGTAACGGGTTCTCCGATTTCTCCGGCCAGCTCGGGCGGTTCCTCCTCCGTGACGACATCAGCACCCGGAGCGATGATGACAAGACCCTCATTCTTGCAGTACAGGTCGCGGGTTGATCATGGTCACCGTTCCTCTCACGTCGTTTGTTGACAGCCATGGCACCTCCCTCCGCCTCGGCAAGCGGATCGGGAGCGGCGGCGAGGGGGATGTGTACGAACTCCTGGCAGCGCCGGATACCACGGTGGCAAAGATCTACAAAAAGCCGCTGGACGCTTACAAGCAGGAGAAGCTGCGGCTGATGGCCCGGGGGTGCAATGACGAGCTTGAGGGCATTTCTGCGTGGCCAACCGATGTGCTCTGCACCCGGCCGGGCGGCCCGGTGGTCGGCTTCCTGATGCCGAGGATTGCTGACGCAAAGCCGATCCACATGCTGTACGGGCCCACGCACCGTAAAGAGACCTTCCCCCATGCGGACTGGCGGTTCCTTGTGAGGGCGGCAAAGAACCTCGCGGCCGCCTTCTCCGTGATCCATAAATACGGTTACGTGATCGGGGACGTCAACGAGGGCAACATCCTTGTCGATGACAAGGCCTGCGTCCGCTTAATCGACTGCGACTCATTCCAGGTACGGTCTTATGAGCGCCTGTATTACTGCGAGGTCGGGGTGGCGCACTTCACCCCCCCGGAGCTCCAGAAGTCCACCAACTTCCGGCTCGCACGGACGGCCAACCACGACAATTTCGGGCTCGCGATCCTGATCTTCCAGCTCCTCTTCCTCGGGCGCCACCCCTATGCAGGGGTCTACTCCGGCAAGGAGGACATGCCGATCGAGAAGGCGATCGATGAGTTCCGGTTCGCCTACAGCAGGAATGCCCGGCTGAAGGCGATCGCGCCCCCGCCAAACTCTGTCGGCCCTGCGATCGTCCCGGACCGGATTGCCCGGCTCTTCGAAGAGGCCTTTGCCGAATCCGGGACCGGGTACGGGGGCCGCCCGACGGCCGAGGTCTGGTGGGACGTGCTGGACCCCTTCGAGGCAAAGCTCCGCCGGTGCCCGGCAGACGGGGTCCATTACTACTACTCCGGCCTCTCGTCCTGCCCGTGGTGCCGGCTCGAAGAGGCATCGGGAGTCCTCATCTTCCTTTCCGCTGACAGCATCACGAAGATCGATCTCAGACGCGAGTGGCAGAACGTGGAGGCAGTCCATCCTCCGGGGCCTATGCCGGTGATCAGCCCGGACGCGTACCACCCAGGCCCGGTCCCGCTCGCCCCGGCCGTGGAACGGTCCCTTGCGTTCCGGAAGGTCCGCCAGCTCGCCGGCGCAGTGCTTGCCGGGGGCTGCCTGATTCTCGCAATCGGGGAGGTGATCATCGATCCCTGGGAGGTCCTCCTGATGGGGGCAATCGCGATCGCCCTCTTCTTCTTCCCGGGAAAGGAGGCGGAAGAGCGGAAGCGCCGTTGGGCCAGCCTCGAGTCAGCAGGATATATGTGGCGGCTCTGGAACCGGAAATGGACCGAGGAGGCAGGCGATGCCGCATTCCTTGCCCAATTGGCGCGCCTGCGGGAACTCAAACATACCTACGAGCATATCAACCGGCAGTTCCAGAACGACCTTACCTCCCTTGAGACCACGGTCCGGGAACGCCAGGTGCAGCAGTTCCTCAGGAAATACCCGGTGGACCGGACCACCCTGCCCCGGTTTGGGACCGCCATACTGGCAGGTTTGAAAGCGGCAGGCATCGCGACTGCAGCGGACGTGATACCGGCGAACCTGCACCGCGTCCCGCGGCTGGACCCGACTATCAGGGGCGAACTTATCTCGTGGCGGGAGAGGCTGAGTGCCGCATTTTTGTTCGATCCCACGAAAGGTGTGGACCAGGCCGATGTCCGGGCTCTCGTCCACCGTTACCAGCCGCAGATGCGGCCGGTCGAACGGGAACTGCTGCAGGGGGCTGCCCGGCTCTCCCGGATCCAGCAGGATGTCCTGAAAAAACGGGTCATGCTCCGGCAACCCGTGGAGAAGAGGGCACAGGAACTGGCCAGGGCAATGGCGGACTACCGGCCGTTCGAGAGCCCTGTGGAAGAGGCGATCCGCCGGGACATCGAGGCCGTCGGTTCATACCTCTTCTCCCGGTAACCTGCCACGGCACGGGGCCCGGGTTACGCGTTCCCGGTATACGCAAAGTCGATGTAGCCCCGGTACGGGTCGGTGGCAAGCAGCCTGACGCTGATCTTCTGGCCCACCCGGAGGCCCTTCTGGCCTTCCATGACCCGCCCTTCCACCGGCGGAGTAGTGAGCCGGACATAGGTGCCTTTCTCGGACGCGCCGGTGACGAGGCCGGTGAAGGTCTTCCCGACCTGGTCGCGGAGGAGGACGGCGGCGGCTGCCTTGCGCATGAACCGCTCGGCCTTCTTGGACTGCTTCTCCTGCTCGGTCAGCCAGAGGCAGAGGTCCTCGAGTTCCTGTACGGAATAAGGGCTGGGCTTCTTGTCGAGGACGGATTTGATAAGCCGCTGGATGATAAGGTCAACATACCGCCGGTTCGGGGCAGTACCGTGAGTGTAATCGGTGACCGCGAGGGCAAAATGGCCGATCGGGTAACTGCCGGGCTGGAGCATCGCGTACTCACCCGGGCCCATCAGTTTGATGACCGTGAGGGAGAGGTCGGGGAACCGCTCGGGATCGGCCTTCTTCTGTGCAATGAGGAAGCGGGCCAGTGCCTGCACGTCCGGCTGGGCCGGCAGCTTCTCGCCAAGGGCTGCGGCAACAAGGACGATCCCCTCCCAGTTCTTCGGCACCCGCACCACCCGTTCGATCCGGGGGATGCCGGCGTCAGATAGGAAGGCCATCATGGTCCGGTTCGCTGCTACCATGAACTCCTCGATGAGGGAGCGGGCCGCGTTCATCTCGACAACCGTGAGGTCTTTAACCACCCCTTTCTCGTAGATCGCCTGCGCCTCGATTGTCTGGAGGTCAAGCGCCCCCTGACCGGTCCGCTGCTGCCGCAGGCGCACCGCTGCCTCGTGCTGCAGCCGGATCTGCTCCGCAAGGCCGGGCACGGCACGGACGCCCTCCGGTTCCGGCCCGGTCCCCTCGAGCCATGCGCCCACCTGTTCGTACACGAGTTTGGCATAGTTGGTAACATATGCACGGCAGATGGTCCCGTACCGGATGGTGCCATCCGGAAGCACCCAGTAGTCAACGACCATGGCAGCGCAATCCTTCCCCGGGAGGAGCGAGGTGATCCCCGCAGAGAACTTTGAGGGAAGCATGGGGAAGGTAACGATATCGAGGTATTGCGATGCTCCGTTGTGGGCCGCATGCCTGTCGGTGCGTGAGCCTTTCGGCACCCATAGATCGACATCCGCGATCGCGACCTGCACGTGGATCTCCCCGTTCTTCTCCTTCACGCAGTACTCCATCTGGTCGAGGTCCATCGAGTCAAAATTGTCGATCGATGACCAGAGGAGTGCACGCAGGTCCTGTGCGTTATGCCGGGGCAGGGCCCGGTTATCGCCGTCGATCGCACTCACTTCACGCATCACGGCATTCTCGAACTGCGGTTTGAACCCGTATTTCTTCATGGCGTCCCACGCGATCGCTTTCATGTCGATCTGCACGCCGCCTAGTCGTCCCGGGGGTTGTCTGCTCATGGCTGATCAGCAGACTGTCTGTCGTTCTCCCATATGTCCTGATCGGCCCTGACATCGCGATCTGCACGGGATGCGAAACGGGGGAATTTCAGTCATATTTTTCCAATAAACTGCCGGCTGGTTTATGTAAACGGGAGGATACGTACCTCCCACAATGCCGCAGTGTGACCCGCTGAATAGTGTGACCTGTAGCATCTTTCACGTGAGAGGATGGGGCCGAAACACACGGCATTTCCCGTCCCTGAACTGATCTTCCCGTCGATTATAAAAATAATTAAAAAAAAGGTTCCATAATCCGGGTGTTCAGGCGAATGTTTACGATCCTCTATGTGGATGACGAACCAGACCTGCTGGTGCTGGGCCGTCAGTTCCTGGAACGTTCGCCGGAGTTCAGGGTCCTTCCCATGGCCTCCGCACCGGAAGCCTTGGCATCCCCCGAAATCAAGTGCTGCGATGCGATTGTCTCGGATTACCAGATGCCGGATATGGATGGGATCGAGTTCTTAAAAGCCGTGAGGGAGCAGTTCGGCGACATCCCGTTCATCCTCTTCACCGGGCGGGGCCGGGAAGAGATCGTGATCCAGGCAATCAACAACGGCGCGGACTTCTACCTCCAGAAAGGCGGGGATGCAATGGCGCAGTTTGCCGAGCTGGAACACAAGATCCGGCAGGCCGTGGCCCGTCGCCAGGCGGAGCATCTGCTCGTGGAATCGGAGAAACGCCTTGCCGATATCATCAACTTCCTGCCCGATGCCACGTTTGCCATCGACAGGGAAGGCCGGGTCATTGCCTGGAACCGCGCAATCGTGGAGATGACCGGGGCGAGTGCCGCGGAGATGCTCGGCAAGGGCAATCACGAGTACACGAGGCCGTTCTACGGCGACCGCCGGAAGGCCCTGATCGACATGGTCTTCGAGCCGGACGAGGTGCTCTCGCAGCACTACACCCATATCAGCCGCAGCCGGGGGATCCTTACCGGGGAGACCTCAATCTCCACGCCCGACGGCAGGCGCCGTATCCTCATGGCTACTGCACGGCCGCTCTATGACCGGGATGGCGGGATCGCTGGTGCGATCGAATCTCTCCGGGATATCTCCGGTATGAGAGACGCGGAAGAGGCGCTCCGGGCAAGCGAGGAGAAATACCGGCTGGTCGTGGAACACAGCCAGGACGCGATCTATATCCACCGGTCCGACCGGGTGCTCTTCGCCAACAATCGGGCTGCAGAACTCACCGGTTACACCCACGATGAACTTATGGCGATCCGGCTCTGGGACCTTGTGCACCCGGATGACCGGGCCGGCCTCATGGAGAACGCGAAGAAGCGTTTTGCCGGTGCTGATATACCCCCGGGGTTCACTGCCCGGCTCATTACAAAGGACGGCCCGATCATTCCCTGCGAATTTTTCGTGGACCTCATCGATTACCTGGGTGCCCCCGCGATCCTCGGGATTGCCCGGGACATCAGGGTGCGCAAAGAGGCCGAGGACTCACTCCGGGCAAGCGAGGCCCGGTTCCGGGAGCTGGCCGAGCTCCTCCCCCAGATCATCTTCGAGACAGACAGCGATTTTGGGATCACGTACGCGAACCACCATGCCCGCACCGTGACCGGACTCACGCCGGACGATCTCACACAGGGCCATTCCGTCTTCAACTTAATTGCAGAAAAGGACCATGCACGTGCAAAGGAGAGCATCGGGAAGATCATACGGGGAGAACCCATCGATCACCATGAGTACGAGGTGATACGCCGTAACGGCACCGCGTTTACTGCCTATATCTACGCGGCCCCCATCATGCATGACGGGACCTTTGCCGGGTTACGCGGGGTGGTCGCGGATGTCTCCGAGCGGAAGCGGACGGAAAGGGAACTGCGTACTGCCTACGAAAAACTTGCCGCACAGGAAAAAACGTTACGCCGGCAGTACGAAGAACTGGCCACGTCCGAAGAGAACCTCCGGGCAACGCAGGTGTCAGTCGACCAGGCTGCGTTCGGCATCCTCTGGCTCTCACCGGAAGGAAAGATCATCTACGTCAATGATGCGCAATGCCGGATGCTTGGCTATACCCGGGAAGAGTTGCTGGACATGTCTGTCTGGGATATTACCCCCGGCTATGATCCCGCACATTATACAGAACGCTGGAGGCAGCTCAAGAACGTGAAATCGTGGCTGTTCGAGACAGAGCACCGTACAAAGGACGGGAGGAGGTATCCGGTTGAAGTCATTGGCAAGTACTTTTCTTTCGGGGACAGGGAGATTTATTATGCCTTTGAACAGGACATAACCGGCCGTAAACAGGCGGAAGAAGCACTGCGAAAGAGCGAGGAGCAGTTCCGGGAGCTCGGCGAATACATGCCCCAGATCATCTTCGAGACGGACAAGGAGTTCCGGGTCACGTACGTGAACCGCCAGGCCCGCCATCTGACCGGCCTGACCCAGGAAGACCTTGACCGGGGCTTCAGCGTCTTTGATTTCATTGCCCCAAAGGACCATGAGCGGATCAGGAGGAACACCGTAGCGGTGATACGGGGCGACCGCGATTACGAGCACGAATATACCGCAATTCTCCGGGACGGCACTATCCTCTCCGTCCTGATCTATGCCGCACCCATCCTGCATGACGGGACCTTTGCCGGGTTGCGCGGGATGGTCGTCGATGTCACCGAGAAGAAACAGGTGGAGGAGGCGCTGCGCAAAAGCGAGGACAAGTACCGCCACATCCTCGAGAACCTGCAGGACGCGTACCTCCGCATGGACCGGGACGGGACCCTTACCATGGTAAACCCGTCGGCTGCACGCATCTACGGGTACAGGTCCCCGGACGAGATGATCGGGATGTCTGTCTCGACACTGTTCCGCGATCCGGGACAGAGAACATGGGTCAAAGAACTCCTGAAGAATGAGGGGAATGTAAGCGACATCACCGGAGAGGGACAGCGCAAAGATGGCTCGTTCTTCTGGGTATCGATCAGCGCCCAGTCCCTGCGGGACAGCGAGGGGCACATGATCGGCACCGAAGTAATCTCACGGGACATCACCGAAAGAAAGGTGATGGAGCACGCGATTCAGGAGACAAACCGGAAGCTCAACCTCCTCAATAACATTACCCGGCACGACGTGATAAACCAGCTGACAGCCCTGCATGGCTATATTCAGCTCGCGGAGACGAAGAAACCCGACCCCGTCGTGATGGATTACCTGGACCGGATCGCGGAGGCCGCCGATACGGTGGGGCGACAGATCGCGTTCACCCGGGACTACCAGGAGCTGGGCGTCAAGGCCCCGTCGTGGTTCGTACTCGACAAGGTCGTGGCGAAGGCCTCGGGCACGGCCGTGCCGGTACGGTTCTCCGGCGCGTGCCATGCAGTCTCTGTCCTTGCCGACCCGATGCTCGAGCGGGTCTTCTTCAACCTCTTCGAGAACGCGGTCCGGCACGGGAGGAGCGTGACAGGAATTACCGTCCGCTGCGAGCGGGAGCCCGACGGCCTGTTCGTGATTGTCGAGGACGACGGGGTAGGGGTGAAGCCGCACGAGAAAGAGAGGATCTTTACCAAGGGGTACGGGAAGAACACGGGCTTTGGCCTCTTCCTGACAAAAGAGATCCTCGCGATTACCGGGATCACCATCCGCGAGACCGGCACCTTCGGGAAGGGCGCCCGGTTCGAGATGTTTGTACCTGAAGGAGCATACCGGCTGCCGGATAAGAAAGGGAAGAAGGCATAGTCTCTTGCCAGCGAGGGAACGGGAAGATCCCCCTGGAGTTGTTTCAAAATCTGTAATATAACGAAACCCTTTTTATGTCCCTGAAAAGGGTTTTAATATAGTAATTAATTGATCATACCTACCCCGGGTCACACGTGAAACGATAAAAAAATCTTTTTCCGGTAATACTGGCGGCGATACTGGCAGATGAGAAAAGAGAGCGGTAAAAAAACAGCAACGGACACGCCGGGTTCACCTCAGATGCCTGTCACCGGTAAAAAGCGGGAGCTGGACGCACTCCGGGAGAGCGAATCCGTTCTGCGCAGTTTTTTTGACTCCGCCGGCGTCATGCGGGGCATTGTGGAAGTGATCGCCGATGATGACGTGCGTCATATCACCACGAATTCCGTGACCGCGGCATTTATCGGCCTGACTCCCGACGCAATGAGGAATAAGTGCGGCTCTGAACTGGGCGAACCGAAAGAGATCCTCCGGTTGTGGGTGGGCTATTATATCGAGAGCCAGAAAAGTAAAAAAGCAGTCTCCTTTGAATACATGGACCCGCGGGGGGGATCCGAATCGTGGTTCCATGTCACCGTAAGCTACCTGGGAACACCCTCCCACGAGTACCCGCGGTTTGCATATGTGATGGTCGATATCACCAGCCGCAAACAGGCAGAAGAGGCGCTCAAAGCAGCAAATGAAGACCTTGAGTCCCGTATCCGCCAGAGGACCTCCGAACTCATCAATGCTGTCGATTTCGCAAACACCGAACGCCACCGGCTCTACGATGTGCTGGAAGCGCTCCCCGTCTATGTCTGCCTGCTTGACAGCGATTACCGCATGCCGTTTGCCAACAAGTATTTCCGGGAGACATTCAGGGAACCGCAAGGTCGCCGGTGCTACGAGTTCCTCTTCAACCGTACCGAACCCTGCGAGATCTGTGAGTCCTATACGGTCATGAAGACCCGTGCGCCCCATCACTGGTTCTGGACCGGCCCGAACGGCAGGGACTACGATATCTACGATTACCCCTTCACCGATACCGACTGGTCACTTATGATCCTCGAGATGGGGATCGACGTCACGGAACGGAAGAAGGCCGAGGAAGAATGGGCAATTCTCGCGTCCATTGTCGAGCACTCCGAGGATGCGATCATCGGAAAATCACTTTCTGGCGTTATCATGAGCTGGAATGCCGGTGCTGCGAAGATGTACGGGTATTCTGCAGAAGAGGCGATCGGCCAGCATGTCTCGGTGCTCCTGCCTCCCGGCGCGGAAGATGACCTCGGCTATATCCTGGAACGGATCCGGAAGGGTGAACCGGTCTTCCAGTATGATACGGTCCGGATGAAGAAAGACGGGTCGTTGATCCAGGTCTCTCTTACGGTCTCGCCGATCAAAGACCGGAAAGGAGTGTTGATCGGTGCATCTTCAATCGCACGGGATATCTCCGAGCGGAAGATGATCGCAGATACGATCGAAAAGGCCAATGTGTATAACCGAAGTCTTATCGAGGCGAGCCTGGACCCGCTCGTCACCATTGCGCCTGACGGGACCATCAGCGATGTCAATGCAGCAACGATCCGGATTACCGGATATTCACGGGGGGAACTGATCGGGACCGACTTCTCGAACTACTTCACGGAGCCGGACAAGGCAAAGGCAGGATACGAGAAAGTATTCCGCGACGGGTCAGTGACCGACTACGCGCTGGAGATCCGGAACAGGAACGGGCATGTGACCCCGGTCCTCTATAATGCAACCGTGTACCGGGACACGCGGGGAAATGTCCTCGGTGTCTTTGCATCTGCCCGGGATATCACCGAACGGAAGAAGGCCGAAGAAGCGCTCAGCAGGGCGAATGCCTATAACAGGAGCCTGATCGAGGCGAGCCTGGACCCGCTCGTCACCATTGCACCTGACGGGACCATCAGCGATGTCAATGCAGCAACGATCCGGATTACCGGATATTCGCGGGGGGAACTGATCGGGACCGACTTCTCGAACTACTTCACAGAACCGGATACGGCAAAGGCAGGATACGAAAAAGTATTCCGCGACGGGTCAGTGACCGATTATGCACTGGAGATCCGGAACAGGAACGGACAGGTAACCCCGGTCCTCTATAATGCATCCGTGTACCGGGACGCACAGGGAAATGTCCTCGGTGTCTTTGCCTCTGCCCGGGACATCACCGAACGGAAGAAGGCCGAAGAGGCACTCCGGAAGGCGCACGATCTTCTTGAGGACCGGGTGGAAGAACGGACACGGGAACTGGTGCAGTCCAATGCCCAGCTCAAAGAGGAAATTTCCCAGCGCCGGATAGCGGAGTCCCTGGTGAAGAAGACCGTGTCCGAACTGTATGCCGCCATCGAATCAACAGCGGACGGGATGTATGTCGTAGACCGGGCCGGGAGGATTATCCGGTACAACCAGAATTTTACGTCCATGTGGAAGATCCCTGACGACCTGCTCCAGAGCGGGGAAGACCGGGAGGTGTCAGGTTACCTGAGGACCCTGGTAAAAAATCCGGGGTTGTTCGATGAGAGCGAGGGACATTTCTCCCCAAAAGACCGCGAAACCTATGACATGCTAGAACTTAAGGATGGCCGGATCTTTGAACGGTATTCAAAACCACAGAAGATGGATTCATCCATCATCGGCAGGGTCCTGAGTTACCGGGATGTCACCGACCGCCGGCATGCCGAGGAGAAACTCATCGCCTCGCTCCAGGAAAAGGAGATCCTGATCCGGGAGATCCACCACCGGGTCAAGAACAACCTCCAGATCATCTCAGGCCTGCTCAATATGACCCGGCTGAGGACAGACGACCCGGCAACAACCGGTATATTGACGGACATGATGATGAAGATCAAGACCATGGCCCAGATCCACACACGGCTGTACGAGAGCAAACAGGTCGATAAGATCAATATGGGCGGGCAGATCCGGGACCAGGTGGCCGATCTCTCCAGCATCTACGGGCAGTCCGGCCCGGAGATCGCCTGCGAGGTGGATGCGGAGGACCTTTACCTCCCGGTCGACCAGGCGATCCCCTGTGCACTGGTGGTCAATGAAGCCCTCTCCAATTCCTTTAAACATGCCTTCAGGAAGCGCAGGCACGGGACCATCAGGGTCTCTGCACGGCTGGAGGACGGGATGATCCATATCCGTGTCCAGGATGATGGGATTGGTATTCCCCAAGATGTGGATATCGACCGGGCAACAAGCCTGGGACTGAAACTGATCCGGAACCTGGTACAGCAGTTGCAGGGAACACTGGTGATCGAGAGCACAGATCCGGGCACTGCGGTGAGTGTTGACTTCCCGCTCGCAACGGAGTGATGATAACAATGTCGAAGATTCTTGTGGTTGACGATGAGGCGATTATTACCATGGAGCTCGAAGAGCAGCTTCACGCGATGGGATATACGGTTGCTGGGATGGCAGCATCCGGTGAGAATGCGATAGAGAAAGCACGCCGTCTTTCACCGGACCTGGTCCTGATGGACATCGTCATGCCGGGAAAGCTGAATGGTATTGAAGCGGCAAAAATTATCACCGGGGAGCTGGGTATCCCGGTGGTCTTTGTCACCTCCTATGCCGATGACGCGATCATCGAGAAAGCGAAACAGGCCGGGCCCTATGGGTATATTGTAAAACCGTTTAATGGAATGGAGATCAAGGCTGCGATCGAGGTCGCCCTGTTCCGTAAAACGGCTGAACAGGAACTCCGGAAGACCGCCCCTGCAATACTGGAGAAGAGTACCCGCGATAAGGAGGGTGACGAAGAGGATGAGACCGGGGCGGAATATATCGACCTGCCGGAGATCAAGACGGTCCTCTTAAAAGATATTTTTACCGATATTGTCCTCTTCCTGTATGTCGATCCAACCTTAAAAGACCCGATATTCAAGTTTGCCATTGAAGCCGGACTGAAACAGGGAGGGCGGAATTTCTTTGCCTATCACCGTTCCATCCTTCAGAAATATTTCTTAAAAGAGATCCGGGACAAAGACCTTTTCACGCGACGGATAAAAAAAGGCGAAGTATATCTCTTACCCGGAATTCTTGAGAAATGTTCGGAATCGTTGCCAAAGGACCCGTCGGCAGGCACGCTCCAGATCCTTTTTGATTTTTCCGAAACCGAAGAGTTCTCCGATATCATCGCAGTAAAAGACCTCATCCTGGCAAAAAAGAGCCAGGGTATACCCCTGTCGGGTATTATTGCCGTGAACATGGCCGATATCGATCACAACCAGATAAAACTGCTCTCTGATGGCATTGCAAAGATCATCATATCCACCGGTAAGGAAACCACCCTGTCCTTTGCCCACCGGTCATTCCCTTCCGATGCGGTCACCGTTGTTCCCCAGGCAACCATCGATGATGTCGTGAAAAGATCCCTTGAGCCGGTGATCCTCGCACTCCTTGAAAAACCCATATCAGGATATGATATCGTCCACGAGATCCACAGCCGGTATAATGTTCTCATTCCCCAGGCCCGGATTTACACGTACCTCTATGACCTCGAAAAGAACGGATACCTTGTTGTGAAAACATCGGGGAAATCGAAACTGTACTCGCCTACCGATGCCGGAAGGAAATATATCCATACCCGGCTGAACGAGTTCAAGTTTGTTTTCCGGCATATCCTGGGGGATGGTGTCACTGCGATCCCTCCATCCGAAAGAAAATAACGGGTCTGGAGTATGTCGAAAGGCATCAGAATGCTGAGGGGTCTTCAGACCCGAAGCAGGAGAAGAACGTAGTTCTTGGATTTGAGACAGAAGAAGAACCCCGTGGGTTCTTCGACCGAGTGCCTCATACTCTTCGATTATCTCATACTCGAAGAACGCTGATGCGTTCTTCTCGTCCTCGCGACCCGGAAATTTTGTAAACCTCGACAATAAGAAAGGAGGCATCAGCCGACCTACAGGTCTGATGGCCACTCGGAACTCGAAGAACGCTGATGCGTTCTTCTCGTCCTCCAGGTCTGATGACCTGTCGGAACTCAAAGAACACTGATCGTTCTTCTCCTCTTCATGGCTTGACGGCCACTCATATGTTTCAAAATTTGAGACAATCCCTGTAATATCCGGTAACATATATTGGAAATGCTAAAAGAGGGTGATGTGTGGGAGACCAGCTACCCACATCTGGGGAAAATGCCATCCAGGTACGGATACAACCCTCATCAACCTTAAAAACAAGCGGGCAGTCCAGGTACAAAGTATAGGTTAAAAAGCCATGCACACACCAGAAGAGAGGGGAGAAGGGACTGCCCGCAGGGAAATCGCTTAGTCCACCATACCAACCGGGAAGTCCCTGGCAGCAGGCAACCCTGCCAGGGAATCTTTCCAGAAAAAACATATAATTCCCATCATTGCCAGTAGGTGATTCCCCACGAAACCTGAAAGACACAACAACGGCACTTCGTTTGACCCTCCGGTCCACATGGCCGATGATGGCAAGTATCTTCATGTCAGTATCGGTCTTCCCGGCATAGCGGAAGAGCAGATCCGGATCGATCTTGAAAGGACAACCGTTACCTTGTCCGTATGGGATGATGAACGGATGTTCGAAAAAGTCATCCAGGTCCCATCGGGAGCACGGATTTTCAAAAAGAAGGTCTGTGGCGGGGTGCTGGAAATTATCCTGGAAAAACAGGTACCATGATCCCTGGCTGTTAAAGCCAGGTGCGTTTTTATCATCTGCCGTCATGTTCCCGGGTTTTGTTTTATAACCTGATTTTCTGATCTGTAGAAATCATTTCAGGATGCTAACACTCCCGGGCTTTCGTTGCACTCATTGGGGGGGTCGGGCGGTGTACTTCCCGTGCGAACAAACCGGTGTGATTCCAGTAAGTACTATCGTAAATTTCCCCCCGGATTTGTTGGTCACGGGCGATAAAGTATCAAAGTACACCGCCCGACCCCCGCAGGGCCCCTCCCATTTCTGTGCCGGATTTATTCAGTTTTAAGGGATGAATGAAGGGATTGTCCTGGCCCCATGGGGGAGCGGGGGTCGGGCGGTGTACAAAAAGGGGGAGTAAGGAATATTATTTCAAAAATGGTTTTCTACAGAGCAGATTTTAAAAAAATTCTACAATCTTTTCATATGAAATACTCCGGCTGGCAATAATCACCAGACCCTATGTTGCAAAAATTGCAAACTGAGAAACTCCTTATCAGTATTTAATGGGTTTTTAGTATCAGGACTATGAAGGAAAAAATCATTGCTGCAATCGCAGATATCTCAGTCCCAGCACGTACCGGACCTGGCAGATGGCCTGTGCTGAATCCCTGGAAAACTTTTCTGGTAACCAAAAAAACAATCGTTACCGCAGATTCGCTTTTACAATCCACTGCATCATTCTCGTTCGCTGACAACCGGCACTTCTCCGGAAAGAACATACCACACGTCCCCAATTATATATGCAGTGCAGATAATAGTCACATCAATGGAGTAAGGACAGTGGTGTAGTACGAAACGTACAGGAAAAAATAAAACCGGCATATTTGCCGGAACGGAAGAATTAGAGAAGATCCCCTCAGGGATCAAGGGTTTTGACGATATAACCGGCGGCGGGCTCCCGAAAGGCCGCCCATCACTTATCAGCGGCGGCCCGGGGTGCGGGAAAACACTCTTTGCCATGGAGTTCATCATCCGGGGGATTACCGATCATGGTGAACCCGGTATTTTTGTCGCGTTCGAAGAAAATATTGACGATCTCAAGAAGAATTTCAAGTCCATGGGGTTCGATCTTGATGACCTCGTACACCGGAAAAAACTGGTCCTTGACCACATCGCCATCGATCGCTCCGAGATCGAGGAGACCGGTGAGTACGACCTCGAAGGCCTGTTCATCCGGCTCGGCTCGATGATTGATTCTGTCGGTGCGAAGAGGGTTGCCATCGACACGTTAGAGACCATCTTCTCCGGTTTTGCCAACGAGGCGATCCTCAGGTCTGAGCTGCACCGGTTATTCCACTGGCTCAAGGACCGGGGTGTGACTGCGGTTGTCACGGGCGAACGCGGGGACGTATCGATTACCAAATATGGCCTTGAAGAGTATGTTGCGGACTGCGTCATCACCCTCGACCACCGGATCATGAACCAGATCGCGACCCGTCGCCTGCGCATTGTCAAGTACCGCGGCAGCATCCATGGCACGGACGAGTACCCGTTTTTGATCAGCAGCGATGGTATCTCGGTCCTCCCCATCACCTCGATGTCCCTCACCCACAAGGCATCGGAAGAGAGGATCTCAGCCGGCATCCCCCGGCTCGATACCATGCTCGGGGGAAAAGGGTTCTTCCGCGGGTCATCCATCCTCGTCTCAGGCCAGGCGGGGACCGGCAAGACCAGTCTCGCAGCAAAGTTTATCGATGCAGCGTGCAGGCGGGGCGAGAGATGCCTCTTCTTCATCTCCGAGGAATCCGAGAGCCAGATCATGCGGAACATGTTGTCCATCGGCATAAACCTTGAACCATGGGTCAAAACCGGTCTCCTGAAATTCCATGCAGTCCGGCCAACGGCGTACAGCCTCGAGATGCACCTCTCGGTAATGCTGAAACTCATCGGGGAGTTCAAGCCCCAGGTTTTAGCAGTTGATCCGATCTCCAATCTCTATCCCATTGGTGACGACATCCAGGTCCGCTCGATGCTGATGCGTCTCATCGACTTTGCCAAGTCCCTCCAGATCACCGGGTTCTTCACCAGCCTCTCGAATGACGTGGATGTCGGGACCTATGGGTTCGAGCCCACCGAGATGCACGTATCTTCCTTAATGGACGCGTGGCTCATCCTTAAGAACGTCGAGGGAAACGGGGAGCGGAACCGTGCCTTCTCGATCATCAAGGTGCGGGGGATGGGACACTCGAACCAGCTGCGGGAGTTCATCCTGTCGAAAGAGGGCATCCAGCTCCTCGATGTATACAAAGGAAAAGAGGGTGTCCTCTTTGGTTCCGCCCGCATGGCGCAGGAGAGCAGTGAGACCATCGAACGGCTCAACAAGAGCGAAGAGATCGCACGGAAGAAGCGCGAGCTGGAGAGCAAGCGGAAGCTGATGGTGAACGGGATCGCGTTGCTGCAGGACCAGTATGCACGCGAGGAGGAGGAGATGAAGATCCTCATTGGCCAGGATATCTCCCGCGAGAAAGCGGCAGAACAGATCAAAAAGGAGATCGCGGCCCAGCGGCAGGTCGACCGTAGACCCGGACAGCGCAGTAAAGCTAAGGCGAGGTGAACGTATGCCGACTACCCCTAAGACCCGGCAGAAAGAGAAGGTGAAGAAGGAAGAGGCTGATGACGGATCATGGATCCTGCGGCTGTACGTTGCCGGGCAGACCCCGAATTCCCTGACCGCATTTGAAAACCTCAAGAAGATCTGCGAGGACCACCTCGCAACCAAATATACGATTGAAGTCATCGACCTCCAGAAACACCCGCAGCTCGCAAAGGACCACCAGATCATCGCAGTCCCCACCCTGATCCGGAAACTACCAACTCCGGTCAAGAAGATCATCGGGAACCTGTCCAATACCGAGAAAGTCCTTGTGGGCCTGGACCTCCGGAAGGTGACGTGATACGAAAGCAGTTGCAAAGAAGAAAGCACAAGGCGACGTGACCGCCGAGTTCGAGGCGGCACTCCTGAAGCGGAAGACCGATCACTACGTGCTCCGGCTCTACATTGCCGGCAACAACCCCCGGTCACAGGCCGCCGTCGAGAACGTGAAGAAGATCTGCGAGGAGTACCTGAAAGGGAGGTACGAACTCGAGGTGATCGATATCTACCTTGACCGGACAAAGAACCTGGTCGACCTCGTGCTCGCAGCACCGACCCTGATCAAGAAACTGCCACTCCCCTTACGGCGGGTCATAGGAGACATGTCCCGTAAGGAGAAAGTGCTCATCGGGCTCGATCTTGTCTCACAGGTGAAATAACCTCAGCTATGATAACAATCACTGCCAGGGAAACGATATGAAACGGGAAGGCGCGGACAGCAAAAAAGAGATCGAAGAACTGCGCGGGAAGATCCGCGAGCTCGAGGAGACTCTTGACGCCATCCGTTCCGGTGAAGTGGACGCCATCGTTGTCTCAAAAGACGATGTCCAGCAGGTGTACACGCTGGAAGGATCCGATCACCCGTACCGGGCACTGATCGATAATATCCGGGAAGGGGCGCTCACCCTCTCCCGGACCGGGATGATCCTGTTCTCCAACACGCGGTTTGAAGAGATGATGCAGCTGCCGTCCGAAAAAGTGCTCGGCACCTTTATCTTCGATCATGTCTGCCCGGAATTCCAGGAGGAGATCGGAGAGGCCGTAAAGGTGATCGTGAAGAAGGCATGCCGGGCACGGGTCCGGATGCGCCAGGGCACTTCTTCCATCCCCGTCCTCATCTCCATGAGCGCACTCTCTTCTGACAAGGATACGAAGATCAGCGTTGTCATCACCGACAGGAGGCAGGACGAGGAACGGATCCGGTTCCAGGCACGCCTTCTCGATGCGGTCGGGGACGCCGTGATTGCGGTTGATACCGACCATAAAATCATATTCTGGAACGAAGGAGCAACCCGTACCTATGGCTGGAAGCCGGAAGAAGTCCTCGGTCGTAGTTCGGTGGAAGTTATGGTTCCGGAAATTTCAAAGAAGGATGCACAAAATATCATCTCACGGGTTGACAGGGGGGAGATGTGGTCCGGGGAATACCGGGTCCGTCACCGGGACGGCCATGAATTTTTCATTCATGTAACCGACTCTCCCCTTTTCGGTGAAGACGGGAATCTCATCGCGGTCATCGGCATAAGCCACGACATCAGCGAACAGAAACGTGCTGATGATGTGTTGCGGCACAACGAGGAGGCACTCCTGCGGGCGCACGAACTGCTGGAGGCCGTAACGAAAGGAACCGACGTGATTATCGCGGCCCAGGACCTGGATTTCCGGTATATCTTCTTCAACCGGACCTATAAGGAAGAGATTAAGCGACTCACCGGTAAGGACCTCACCCTCGGTACCAGCATGATTGACGTGTACGCAGACATGCCCGAAGAGCAGAAGCGGGCCATGGAGGAGTGGAGAAAAGTACTCCAGGGGGAGAATGTAAACCAGACAATAACATTTGGTGACTCACATGGACACCAGAAGATCTATCATGTACTCCACGCTCCCATCCGCGATGCGAATGGCACTATCATAGGTGCCGGGGAAGTGGCGTATGATATTACAAAACAGGTGCAGGTTGAGGACAAACTTCGTGAAACAACGGAATATCTTGATAAACTGTTCACCTATGCCAATGCCCCCATCATCGTCTGGGACCCGCAATTCAGGATTACCCGGTTCAACCAGGCCTTTGAACATCTTTCCGGCAGGACGGCACAAGACGTTATCGGACAGCATGTTGAAATACTCTTACCCGGGAAATGCCAGGCAGATGCCATGGATATTATCAATAAGTCCATATACGGGGAGAGATGGGACAGCGTGGAAATACCCATTCTCAACAAGGACGGGGACATCAGGACGGTACTCTGGAATTCTGCCCCTATTTTCGGGCCTGACGGAAGAACGATCATCTCCATTATCGCCCAGGGTCAGGATATCACCGACCGGAAAAAAGCAGAATCCGAGAGCAAATTGCGGGCTTCTGAATATGCGAGAATAAACACGATGCTTGAAGAAGAGATCCGGCAGCGGTCGTTATCCGATAAAACGCTTAAACATACCCTGTCGCTCCTCAATGCAGCTCTTGATTCAACCGCTGACGGCATCTATGTAGTCGACCAGCTGGGAAAGATCACCAGTTATAACCTGAATTTCGTGACCATGTGGGGTATCTCCCCGGCTGTGCTGGAATCCGGCGAAAACAAAACGGTCATGCATCATGTCCTGCCGCAACTTAAAAATCCGAAAGGATTTTTGGCCAGCATTGATGAGTTCCTGGAAAACCCGGGACGCGAAAGCTTTGACATGATCGAATTTAACGACGGGAAGATCTTCGAACGCTATTCAAAACCCCAGATAATCGGGAATACGATGGTCGGCAGGGTCTGGAGTTTCCGGGACGTCACCGATCGCAAGCATGCAGAAGAAAAACTGATTGCATCCGTACAGGAAAAGGAGGTGCTGCTCCGTGAGATCCACCACCGGGTCAAGAATAACCTCCAGCTGATCTCCGGCCTGCTGGACATGACCCGGATGCGTTCTTCCGATCCGGCAACGACCGAGATTCTCACGGATATGATGCTGAAGATCCAGACCATGGCGCAGATCCATACCCGGCTCTATGAGAGCAAACAGTTCGGGAAGATCAATATCACCGGCCAGTTCAGGGACCAGGTAACGGCCTTGTCAAATATTTTCTCTCATAAGGGGCACGAGATCACCTGCGAGATTACCCCGGAGGACATTTTTCTCCCGGTGGACCAGGCCCTGCCCTGTGCACTCGTTGTCAATGAACTTCTCTCGAACGCGTACAAACATGCATTCAAAGGGAGAAAACAGGGTAAGATTGAGATCTCTGCAAGCCAGAAGAACGGCCGGATCCATATCACGGTCCATGATAACGGGGTCGGGTTGCCCCCGGACCTGGACATCACCCGTTCCAGGAGTCTTGGGCTCAAACTGATCAGGACACTGGTGCAGCACCAGTTGCGGGGAACACTGAACATGGAGAGCCAGAAGGGGACTGAAATCAACATGGAATTTCCGGTAATAATCGCGGGGAGTTAACGGTATGTCAAAAATACTTGTTGTTGACGATGAAGCAATCATCACGATGCAACTGGAAGAACGCCTGAGTACAATGGGATACAGCGTTGCAGGCATGGCAGCTTCCGGTGAAGATGCGGTCGATAAGGCACGGAGTGTCCGGCCCGATCTTGTACTGATGGATATCGTAATGCCGGGGAAGATGAATGGTATTGAAGCAGCAAAGATCATCACCACGGAACTGGACATCCCGGTTGTTTTTGTCACTTCGTATGCTGACGATACCATCATTGAAAAGGCAAAAAATGTCCGGCCCTATGGCTATATCGTAAAACCCTTCAATGAACTGGAGATAAAAGCGGCCATTGAAGTGGCACTGTTCCGTAAAGCGACAGAACGGGAAGACCAGAAGGTCAGGAAATCCGCCCAGGAAAGAAGTGCACCCGGCATGGAGACCGGTACCCTTGCACCGGACGGCCTTGCCTATCTCGATCTGCCGGAAATAAAAACCGTCCTGCTGAAAGATATCTTCACCGACATTGTTCTCTTTCTCTACACCGACCAGGTGGTAAAAGACCCGATATTCAAATTTGCGCTGGAAGAGGGGATAAAAAAGGGAGGCCGCAACCTGTTTGCCTATTCCCAGTCCACGCTCCAGAAATACTTCCCAAAGGAGATCCAGAAAAAGGAACTGTACACGTACCGGATAAAACGACATGAAGTCCGTACCCTGCTGCCAGTCCTTGAAAAGTGCACTGATTCCCTGTTGTATAACGGTACGATGGACTCACTGCAGATCCTGCTGGATTTTTCCGAGACCGAGGAGTTCAATGATATTCTTGCCATCAGGAACCTGATCTTGGAAAAAAAGGCGACAAAGACGCATATATCCGGGATCATCGCCATCAATATCGGGAAAATCGATCACACCCTGATAAAAACCCTTGCGGAGGGTATTCCCAAGATCATTGTATCGACCGGGAAAGAGACAACGCTTTCCTTTGCCCACCAGACATTTCCTGCCGGGTTGATATCCGTCGTCCCCCAGTCAACCGTTGATGATGTCGTGAAAAAGTCACTGGAACCGGTGGTCCTTTCCCTCCTGGACAAACCGATTTCCGGGTATGACATTGTCCACGAGATCCATAACCGGTACAAGGTCTTTATCCCGCAGGCACGGGTCTACACGCTCCTCCATGATCTCATGGAAAACGGTCACCTGGAGATCCGGGTTTCCGGGAAATCCAAATTGTATTATACGACAGAAAAAGGGAGAAAACATATCAACCAGAAACTTGACGACTTCAAGCAGGTGTTCGAGCATATCATGGGCGGGGTAAGTGAGGTCAACGCGGGGAAAAATGATGAAAAATAATTGAATGGGAATACCGGTGCCAGGGCATCATCTGCCATGCAGATGCATTCTTTCCCCTTGTACATGCATTAATCCCCGTTTTTATCAAAAACAAAACAAGATTTGTAAAATCCGGTCGCCTTTATCTTCTTTTATAGACAGGTAATCAGTGGGTAGAAGAGTTACCCGGGGGAGGTGGTTTGTCATCTTTGAGAAGAAGAATGCCTCATGTGACCTTGCGGATGCTAAAACACGAGAAAACTGCACAATGCCACCGGTGTGGAGGTGGCAGGAGGGGGCCTGGTATTCGGGGATACCGGGCTTTTCTGCTGCCATCCACAAATAACCTCTGAAGTAAATCATACAACAGCCCCATCAGATATATGAACAAACTATACATGTTCACAAACGATACAAGCACTGCAATAAGCCAGAATATTTGGAGACAGGCCAGCGATCGGTCATAATTTTTCCGATCGCTTTTCAGGTATGCAGCGGATAAAAATGACCTGACGGATTACAAAACAACTAAAAAAAGAGGAACAGAGATATGAAAAAAGGAAAATCTCACGATTCCGGGGCAATACCAACTGTCGAACCGGTAACGACTGTTTTTGATGATGGAAAATTTCTCCGCATCCGGACAGAACTACCCGGCATATCTGAGGAAAGGATTAAAATCGACCTGGAAAACCAGTCGACCTCGGTTACTATTCATGCAATGAATACCGTCAGACAATATAAAAAAGTCATCACCATTCCCTGCGAAGTACGATTCTCAAAAAAACGGTTTTCCGAGGGGATTCTTGAACTGACCCTGGAAAAAAATTGTTCCTGATACACCCCAAATACACCCCAAAAATCTTGTGAAAAAGTCATCCTGTTTTACAACCAGCACGTATTTTGTTGCAGATTTTGTTTCAAAATCTGCTTTCTGACAAAGATCCTATAAAAAATCCTCGTCAATATCCACGACAGGTGAGGATAATTCCTTTCTTTGATAATTCCACCGGACTGTTTCAGGCTGGAGAGGAGATTGAGCGTATCTGGGATACCTACCGGAATATGAGCGGTAATTTCGATACGCAGAATAACGCCGTATTTCACCGTTACGGATCAGCATGTCCGTCTACCGGGTGTGGCCACTGCGGGAACCCTGATTGTTATTTCAGCAAATTTATCCGGGATTATTACGATTACCCCCATGGAATCTGATGGAAAACCGGGTAACGATGAGGGGACGATGACAGACGAGCTGGAAGAATTAAAAGAGGAACTTGAAACCCAGACCCGGCTTGCAGAAGACCGGCTCAACCGGCTGAAATACCTCCAGGCGGATTTTGACAATTACCGCAAATGGTCGCAAAAGGAAAAAGAAGCGATCATTGCACTCGCAAACGAGAACCTGATCAAAGACCTCCTGGTGATCCTGGATGACTTCGATCAGGCACTGCCATCCCTTGAGATGGAACAGAACCGGGAGGGTATGCAGATGGTCCAGAAAAAAATGGTAAAGGTCCTCAAAGAATACGGGTTACAGCCCATCGATGACGTAGGAAAAAAATTTGATCCGCAGTTCCATGAGGTAGTCTATAAAGTGAGGTCCACAGACGAGGCCAACACGATTCTCGAAAATCTCGGTAAAGGGTACCAGTTGAGATCGAAGGTCATCCGGCCCTCGAAAGTAAAGATTGCAGAACATATCACAGATGGAGAAGGTGAAATCAATGGGTAAAGAGAAGATCATCGGAATCGACCTTGGGACCTCCAACAGTGAGGCCGCCGTGATGCTGGGGGGTAAACCGACCATCATTCCTTCCGCTGAAGGTGCAACGGTTGCCGGAAAGATGTTTCCCTCGTATGTTGCATTCACACCGGACGGGCAGCTCCTTGTAGGAGAACCGGCCCGCAGGCAGGCCGTGAGTAACCCGGAAGGTACGGTTACCGCGGCTAAACGGAAGATGGGTACTGACCATATTTATCGTATTTACGGCAAGGAATACACGCCACAACAGGTCTCATCATACATCCTGCAGAAGATAAAGCGGGATGCAGAAGCCTTCCTTGGGGAAACGGTAACAAAAGCCGTGATCACCGTTCCTGCCTATTTCAATGACAACCAGAGGACCGCAACAAAGGATGCCGGGAAAATTGCGGGTCTTGATGTGGTAAGGCTCGTAAATGAACCAACGGCAGCTTCCATGGCATATGGACTGGACCGGACCGGGGAATACAAGATACTGGTCTTTGACCTTGGCGGTGGCACGCTCGATGTAACCATCATGGAATTTGGCGGGGGGACGTTCTCTGTCCTTGCAACGTCCGGGGATACCCAGCTGGGTGGCACGGATATGGACGCCGCAGTGTATGAATGGATTGCCGCCGAGTTCCAGAAACTTGAGGGGATCGATATCAGAAAAGACAAAATGGCAGTTAACCGGGTAAAGGAAGCTGCCGAAAAGGCAAAGATCGAGTTATCGAACGTTATAGAAACCGAAATTAATCTTCCCTATGTTTCCGCAACCCAGGCTGGTCCCAAACACCTTTCCATGAAACTGAGCCGGGCAAAGCTCGAGCAGCTGGTTGAGCCGATCATCAAACGGTGTCTCATCCCCTTTGAAACGGCATTGAAAGATGCAAACCTGACCAAGAATGATATCCAGAAAGTGATCCTTGTCGGCGGGCCGACACGGATGCCCGTGGTCCAGAAATTCATCTAGGACCATCTCGGGAAGCCGGTAGAACGGGGAATTGACCCGATGGAATGCGTTGCCATCGGAGCGGCAATCCAGGGTGCAATATTAGGCGGCGAGATCACGGACATGGTGCTCCTTGACGTGACACCGCTCACGCTGGGTATCGAGACGCTCGGTGGCGTGAGGACCCCGCTGATCGAAAGGAACACGACCATTCCCACAAAAAAGAGCCAGACATTCTCAACCGCAGCCGATTACCAGACATCAGTGACGATTCACGTGCTCCAGGGCGAACGTCCCATGGCCAGCGACAATGTCAGCCTCGGGCAGTTCAATCTCGTCGGGCTTCCTGCGGCTCCCCGGGGCATTCCCCAGATTGACGTCACCTTTGATATCGATGCATCGGGTATCCTGAATGTTTCGGCAAAGGACCTCGGGACCGGCAAAGAGCAGAAGATGACCATCACTGCTTCGACAAAACTTGCCGAGACCGATGTTAAAAAAATGGTGAATGAAGCAAAACAGTATGAAGCAGAAGATAAAAGGCGCAAAGAAGAGGTTGAGGCCAGAAATATCGCAGACACTCTCATCTATACCGCGGAAAAGACAAAAGCCGAGCTTGCTGACAAAATAAGTGCCGATCTCATTGACAAGGTGAATGCAGCCATCGTTGCGTTAAGGGCAGCACTGGAAGGAAAGGACAGTGCGCTGATCAGGGCCGAAACGGAAAAACTCCAGAAAGTACTGGGAGAGGCCGGATCTGCTGTCTACCAGGCAACTTCCCAGAAGGAAGCCCGTCAGCAGGAGGGAGCGCCGGGTCCTGAACCCGGGGACGAATCACACCAACAGGGAGCAACAGGTCCGGGCGGGGAAAAAGTTGTCGACGCAGATTTCAAAGTCAAGGATGAGGTCTGATCCATTCCCGCTTACACCATGGCAAAAGGGGATTACTATGAAATCCTGGGCGTGAAAAAAGATGCGTCGCAGGACGACTTAAAAAAGGCATTCCGTCACCTTGCCCGGAAATATCATCCGGATCTCAACAAGGGGAGCAAGGACGCCGAGGAGAAATTCAAGGAAGTCAATGAGGCCTACCAGGTCTTAAGCGACCCGCAGAAAAAAGCACAGTACGACCAGGTTGGGCATGCAGACTTCAAACCCGGTGAACCCGCGCCGGGAAGGACACCCGGTTATGAGGACCTGTTCCGGGACTTCGGGCTGGGGGATATCTTTGACGCATTTTCCGGCGGTTCCAGGAAGGCGAGACAGAGAGCCGGGGCCGATCTCCGGATTGACATCAGCATCTCCCTGACCGACGCCTTCTATGGTACGAAAAATACCGTGGCAGTACCGCATTATTCCGAGTGCGGGACCTGCCATGGGACCGGTGCAGAACCCGGCCACCTGCGGGATTGTCCAGCCTGCAAGGGGACCGGGGAGATCAGGCACCCCCAGCAGGTAGGAAACCGCCAGATCATGAACATCGTCCAGTGCCCGGACTGCGGTGGGAGCGGTAAGAGGATCGAGAAGCCCTGCGGGACCTGCAAGGGAAAGGGATCCCTGCAGAAAACCCGGACAATCGATGTGACTATCCCCAGGGGAGTTGAAGACGGGCAGTTCCTGAGAATTGCCGGGGAGGGAGAGCCCGGGGAGAACCGGGGGCCGCCGGGCGACCTCTATGTTGTTGTCCACATAAAAAAGCATGAAAACTTCGAACGACAGGGTGCAGATTTATACAACACTACACAAGTCAGCCTGAAAACAGCACTCCTGGGAAGTGAGATCACCGTCCCTGCAATCACGGGGACCGCATTACTGAAGATCCCCCCCGGGACCCAGAGCCATACCCTCTTCCGCCTCAGGAACCAGGGGATGCCATACATGAATTCAGACCGTCGTGGCGACCTGCTGGTAAAAGCGATTGTGAAGATCCCGGAACACCTGTCAAAGAAGCAGGAAGAACTGGTGACTGCGGCATTTGCCAGTGAATAATAAAGAACCCGTCACGGGCCTTTCTCTTTTACAGGATGATGAAGACCGCTGAATGTTCCGGGAAGAGACTATCGTGGATGTACGGGATCATTTTTCATTTTTTGATTCCTGACAATATCGTTATTACCCGTTACACTCATTCTTCATAAAAACCGGTTCCCTGACGTTGGTCTTTATGATATCAGTTCTCTATGTAGATGATGAGTCCCCAGTCCTTGAAGTTGGCAAAGCGTATCTTGAACAGACAAACGAGTTTGCGGTGACCACCGCAGGATCGGCACCTGCTGCACTCAAACGGTTAAAGGCCAACGGGATCCAGGCGATAGTTTCCGATTACCAGATGCCCGGGATGGATGGTATCGAGTTTTTAAAACAGGTCCGGGCACTCGATAAAACCCTCCCGTTCATTTTGTTTACCGGCAAGGGCCGGGAAGAGATCGCGATCGAGGCCTTTGAAAACGGTGCAGACTTTTATCTCCAGAAAGGCGGGGCCTCCGGACCGCAGTTTGCCGAGTTGATGCTCAAGATCCGGATAGCCGTCGAACACCGCCATGATAAGGCGCAGGTCACCACGGTCAACCGGCTCTATACCGTGCTTTCCGAGACCAACAAGGCAATCGTCCGTATTCATGATAAGACAGAACTGTTAAACGAGATCTGCCGGATTGTTGTTGGTAAAGGTGGCTTCATGATGGCATGGGCAGGACTTGTCAACAGTGAAAAACATCTCATTGAACCTGTCGCAACGGCCGGTCGGGATGGAGGCTTCCCTGAGGCGGTTCCAATATCGATCGATGATACCCCCCACGCGCAGGGTCCGACTGAAACGGCATTCAACAGGAGAACCTTTAATGTCTGTAATGATATCGAAACCGATCCATCGGTAACTTCGTGGCGTAAAGATGCACTCGACCGGGGCTACCGTTCACTTGCCGCATTCCCCTTTGCACTGGATACGCGGAATGCCGGTGTTATTACGTATTTTGCTTCTGAACCAGGATTTTTCAACGAACGGATCCTTCAGCTCCTTGATGAACAGGCCGGGGATATCTCGTTTGCCCTTGCAACGCTTGACCATGAAGAGCAACGGATTGCTGCCACAAAAGAACTGAAACAATCCGAACTCCAGTACCGCCGCCTCTTTGAAACGGCACAGGACGCGATCCTGATCCTTGACGGGGATACCGGGGAAATTATCGATGCAAACCCCTTCATTCTCAAGATGCTGGGGTACCCGCTGGAGGACTTCATTGGCAGGCACCTCTGGGAACTGGGTTTTCTCAAGGACAAGTCCTTTGCCCAGACCGCATTTGCGAAACTGAAAACTGAAGGATATATCCGGTATGAAGACCTGCCCCTGGAAACAATTCAGGGCAAGGCTATGCACGTGGAGTTCGTCAGCAATGTCTACTTTGTCGGCGACAAGAGGATTATCCAGTGCAATATCCGGGATATCACGGAAAGGAAAGAGGCTTATGATCTCCTGCAGGTATCTGAAACCCGGTACCGCCGCCTTTTTGAAACGGCACAGGATGCGATCCTGATCCTTGACGGGGATACCGGGGAAATTATCGATGCAAATAAATTCATTCTCGATATGCTGGGATACCCGCTGGAGTATTTCATTGGCAGGCACCTCTGGGAACTGGGTTTTCTCAAGAACAAGTCCTTTGCCCAGACCCTGTTTACGAAACTGAAAACCGAAGGGTATATCCGGTATGAAGACCTTCCCCTGGAAACAATTCAGGGCAAGGCCATAAGTGTGGAATTCGTCAGCAATGTCTACCTTGTAGGCGACAAGAGGATTATCCAGTGCAACATCCGCGATATTACAGAGAGGAGACGTGCTGAAAATACACTTGCTCTTGCCAGCAGGAAACTGAAACTGATGACAGGAATTACCCGGCATGATATCCTCAACCAGGTGATGGTATTATCCGGTTCCCTGGATCTTGCCCTCAAAACCACAAAAGAACCGGAAAAAATTGCCCATATCAACCGGGCAAGAAAAGCGGCAGACACCATCCAGCGCCAGATCGCCTTCACCAGGGAATATGAGGACCTCGGTGTCAAATCACCCGCGTGGCAGCGTTTGTCGGTCATCGCCCAGACTGCCGCATCACAGATGTCAGAGAGTGCAATTACCCTTGAAATCCCCGAGGACCCACTTGAAATATATGCCGACCCGCTTCTTGTCAAGGTTTTTGACAACCTGTTTGATAATGCACGGCAACACGGGGAAACAGTCACCCGCATAAGCATATCACATAAACAGATCGGCAGGGAACTCATCATTACCGTTGCGGATAACGGGACGGGAATATCTCCCGAAGATAAACCGCACCTGTTCGAACGCGGTTTTGGGAAACATACCGGTCTGGGCCTCTTCCACTCCCGGGAGATCCTGTCAATTACCGGCATTTCCATCAGGGAAACAAGTATCCCGGGCACGGGGGCACGCTTTGAGATCGTAGTACCGGAAGGAACATTCCGGTTCGCGGAAAACCCGGCACCATCATAACGGGTTTTTCTCTTTCATATTCTGGTGATTGACATTGACGGATAAACAGATTGACGACGAGATTGATAACGCCGAAAAGGCCATTGGAGATGGCATGAACGCAATCGGAAGAGGAGCCCGCGGGTTCAATGATGAATTCATGGAGTTCCTCAAGAAGTACCAGGTGATAGGCCTTGCCGTTGCAGTGGTGATCGGGACGGCAGCAACAAAACTGGTGAATTCCACGGTGACCGATCTCATCATGCCCCTGGTGGCGGTCGTTACCCCGTCAGGCAACTGGAAGACGGCCGTGCTCGGGATTGGCCCCCTTAAATTTCTCGTCGGGGATTACCTGAGTGCGATCATCGATTTCATGATCATTGCGCTCGTGATCTTCCTTGCGGTCAAGTACCTGATGAAAGGGGAAATGGGCAAGAAGGTTTGATTTTTTTTTAATCAGTTCTGATGCGATCGTTTTGCCGGACCACCTGTTTCTCCTGCAAATATTTTATACCCGGTTACCGCGAGCGCGACGAGCACCGGGCCAACAATGAAACCCACAATACCCATAAACGGGACACCGGCAAGGATACCGATCATCATCATGACCGGGGGAATTGCCACCCGTTGCCCCATCATCACCGGCCGGTACCAGAAATCGATCCACCCGCTCAGGAGCGGATACCCGACAAGCAGGGTGATGAGAGCACTACCGGTGTCACCGTGGCTCATGAAATAGAGGATGAAGATGAGAAGCATAACCTGGGCACCGATGAGCGGGATCAGCATGGCAAGACCGATCAGGGTTGCAAACAGGAATGGGTTTTCAACACCCAGAACAGCGAAGAACGGAATGGCAAGGAGAAATGAGATTATTGCTGCGGAGATCTGGACAATGATGAGAGCATAGATCGTGTTGGTGGAAATTTCAGCCATTTTATGTACGGCAGAAAAAATCCCGGGGGTAAGCCTCCGGAGAAGTGTGTTCCACATCTGTTCCCCGTAATACAGCAGCATCGAGAGCGAGAGGAAGAAGATAATAATCGAGATAAGCGACTGCATGACATTGCTGGTCAGTGACAGAAGCGATTGCAGCATTAACTGGACAAGAGTGTCGGGCATATGGGTAAGTTGTTCTTCTGTGAAGGTTGGCAGGAATGCAGAAACACCGGTATTTTTAAAACCGTGCACGAGGGATGCGACCATGGTCCCGATCTGGTCAATATTCCCATACACGATGCTCGCTGAGATAGATAGTACGAGCAGGAGGACGAGGAGGACCCAGACGGTAATGAAGGTGACCGATACTGAAGGCTTTACAATACCTGAAAGCCATTTATGAAAAGGCATAAGGGCTGTTGCAATGGCAGCTGACCAGATACATACGGTCATGAGCGGCCAGAATACCAGGACGCAGGTAATAAAAATTGCACCGATAAGAAGCAGCAGTTGCTGGTCTTCACCTGCTTGGAAAAGATCCATAGATTTCACATCTTTGTCAGAAGTAATGTGTTTTTCCCGGCAATGGCGATTATCCGGACCGGATACCACGAAAAAACGAGGGTATCGGATGATGCGCTCGTTTTCCGGTAAGGCATCGCCAGGTCCTTTGTAATCCCTGTTTGTTCCTGAAAGAATCCCGTTACAGTACGAATGCCACGATGGCGACAATGACAAAGATGATGATAAGCCACTTCGCGATATCCATGGAAAAACCTGCTACACCCCGTGCACCCAGGATATAGGCGACCAGGGCCAACACGAGGAATAACACTGCCAGTTCAATCAGCATCGTTCACCGTTCACTTTTTTTTCAACTCTGATCCGGCATGGTGTGCGGCGATTTTTGCATCGGCAACGACTTTGTGGACACCGATTTGTACATCATCGGATAATTTCTGTGCTTCAACACCTGCATCCTTGAGGGTGTTATGGGCGGCAACGGTTGCATCATCATATACGGCATGTGCAGCCACGCGGGCGTTATCGACGGCTTTGCTGGCCTTTACTTTCAGATTCTCTGTCATTTGTAATTCCAACTCCTTTCCCGACAGGATTTTTTACATCCTCATGAAACCATGATCTTTGAGAATCCCGTCAGGGCAGCCCAGCATGGTGTGAGAGCGTATATATCTCTTACCGGTTTTTGCAAAAAATGCATCAACAGGAAATATCATGGGGATGAGTGCCCGGAAAAGAATCACACCGGTTTTCCCCGTGGTTATCAGGATTTTGCCAGCCAACACTTGTTTTCAAACGTAACCTTCACCGGGAAAAAGGTATGTTTTTCGTCGCGTTTCCTGCCATTAAATAATTCAACACTACGTCGATCCAGAAATCCGGCGTGGGGGGGATCAACAATCCTTGCTCCCAATAATTGATACATAAAATGCAAAATCCCCGAATGGTAATATGCCACGTCAGCAATACCCACCGTTAGTGAAAATTATGACACAAAAGAGTTACGGCGTATACGCAGGAATCGTCATCCTGCTCATCGCCCTGGTAATGTCCGTCGGTGCTGCTGACAGCACTGCGGAAGATATTGGCTACATCACGGTCGGATTGTACCCTGCTGCCAATTTTGATGCGCACTATGCATACAACACGGTCCCGACAGAAGTCTCGTTTCAGGATTACTCAACGGGCACAACCCCGATGACGTATGCCTGGGAATTTGGCGACGGCGCCGCTTCGACCGAGCAGAATCCCAAACACCGGTATCTCAGTAAAGGAGTATACACCGTCAAACTCACCATAACGAATTATTACGGCTCCAGCACTGAAACAAAAGTGGGATTCATCTCGATTGGCATGGCTCCGAATGCGGCATTTACCGGTGAGCCAACAACCGGCAATGCTCCCCTGAGCGTGGCATTCACCGATCGTTCAAGTGGTTATCCCACCTCGTGGAACTGGAATTTTGGTGACGGGCAGGAGTCCGATAAGCAGAACCCGGTACACACCTACTGGCCGGGCGGGGAGTATGCCGTGACCCTGACTGCCACCAATGACTATGGCAGGTCCAGCGTTACGAAGGATTACTACATCCACGTGATGCCCGCTCTTGATGCAAAATTCACCGCGGATCCAAAATCCGGATCAGCCCCGCTAGTGGTAAAATTCACGGATACATCAACCGGCAGCCCCGAATCCTGGACCTGGGATTTTGGTGACCGCACGATTTCAACGAGCCCGAACCCGGTCCATGCATATACCGCACAGGGTGCTTATGATGTCGTTCTTACCGTGAGGCGCGGGTTGAATGAAGACAGTTCAACCCAGACGATCACGGTCGGTGGCGTGCCGGCAGCAAATTTTGTTGCAGACAGTACCACGGTCAGTGAGAAAACTCCTGTACGCTTCACGGACACATCGCTCAATTCACCTGCTGCCTGGAACTGGGACTTCGGGGACGGTTCAACGTCAACCGCACAGAACCCATCCAAAGTCTATACGGCAAAAGGGGTATACACCGTTACCCTGACAGCAGCGAACATAAACGGGAAGGATACCGAAACGAAAGTGAACTATATCACGGTTGGTATCCCCCCGACTGCTGAATTTGTCACCAAGATTCCAACCTCACAGACCGGGAGCCGGACACAGTACGTCAGGTTCATCGATACATCGGTTGGTAACCCGACATCCTGGACCTGGGACTTTGGCGATGACTCGGGTTTCAGCGGCCAGTACCCCCCGCTCCATCTCTATAACCGGGACGGATCGTACACGGTATCACTGACCGTGGTAAATGCCTTTGGCCAGGACCGCGAGATCAAGACCAACCTTATCACCGTCAGGGAAGGGCCGAGGATTGACTTCAAGGCAGACAAAACGCGGTTGAGCGTGAACCAGTATGTCCGCTTCACGGACCTTTCCACGATGGCACCTACTTCATGGAACTGGGATTTCGGGGACGGGGGTTCAGGCACCGGACAGAATCCCGATCATGTATACCGCCAGCCGGGTGTGTACACCGTGCGGCTCTCCGCATCGGATGGATTCACCTCAAACACCCTGACAAAGAAAGACTACATCACGGTTGTTAATATTCCGGATGCCGACTTTGTGGCAGAAAAGACCAAAGGGATTACACCGTTTACCGCCTATTTCACCGATAAGTCTGCCGGCAACCCGACCGGGTGGAAATGGGATTTCGGGGATGGTTCAACGTCAGCCGAGCAGAATCCCTCCCACATGTATACCACGTTTGGCAACGCATTGACCAACAAATTTACCGTGACCCTCACGGCAACAAATATCAACGGGGAGGGTAAGGAAACGAAAGTGGATTACATTACCGTAACCCAGACGCCCATTGCAGATTTCACCGTGGGAGACAGGCGTGGCAGGGCACCCTTTGTGGTGAACTTCCAGGACCTCAGCGCCGGCGATCCGACAACATGGGCCTGGGATTTCGGCGATGCACAAACATCAACCGAGCAGAACCCGACACATGTGTACCCGTTTGAAGGCGCCTATGATGTCCGGCTTACGGTCACGAACCAGTATGGTTCCGACACGAATTTCAAGACCGGGACCACGTCCCAGCGGGGCAATGCCACACCCGTTCTCCTGCCGGTCTTCGTGGAAATTACTCCCATGGGGCTGACACCTGTCCCGACACAGCAGGCTCCGGCCCAACCCCAGCAGGCGACCCTGCAGGCACCCATGCAGACAACGGCTCAGGCTCCCGCGAAGTCACCGGTACCAATTCTTATACCCTTAGCTGCAACGGTGATTGGATCACTTGCCATTATCCTCGCAAAAAGGAAATAATCCTTTTTTTATTACACATTGTTGACTTTAAAAATGATTATTACGACAGAATATCTTTAATCAGATTTTTGATTGTCACGTGGATCCCGGTTCTTATGATGCATTTCCCAGGATACATCATCTCATTGAGGCTCCGCATTTTTCAGGCACACGTTTAGATCTTATCAGTAATGGATATTTCAGGTTCCCTGAAAATGAAACACTCCTTGAATTTTCTTCCATCATCTTCACGGTGTTCGTCCTGAAGCCACCCCGGGACCTGAAGCAATTCGTATTTGGGATAATCAGGTTATGGAGGTTCAGATTGTGGTCTTGTGCAGGAGGAGCATGAGTGAAAGTCCGTCTACTGGATCGTTCACATCGACCCTAAAAAAAATTCATCTTCTAATTGTTTCCTTTTTGTGTAATTCTACAGGCTTTGGGAATGCGCTTCATTCCTTTTAGTATATTCGCGTTCTCCTGGCGTTTCTTAATGTATCGCTTGTGATCGTATCCCCACGTTGAAAGAACCGGCCACACAAAAATACTGGATGAGATCCACACAACCATGCGGGGTGCTGGTCATCCCGTGGGATGGCGGGAATTACTTATTCCAGGGGGGAGCGTGCAAAAAAGGTTTGATAGTCCGTTCATGCAGGGGGGTGTTTCGGATCAGACCAGGAGCAATGCTTTGACACGGTCAAATGTCATCCCTGAAGTGATCTTTTTATTATACATTAATGTGACCACGTTCCAGTCCATATCATTTAATTTTGGAGTGAGTTCTGAGTCTGCATTGAAGATACTGTCCGGATAATCGTTTGTCTCTCCCGGGAAACCCATCTCATACAATAGACCCCGTAATGTCCAGTGTGTTCGCCGGTCGCCGGTTAAATCAGCATTAATATAGACGACTTCTATTGTTACGAACTGTTTCACAACGGTCGTGTGAATATAGTTGATATCCCCCGTCGTCGAATTTTTGGAAACTGACGCACCTTCAAGATTCGCAATATTATTGAGGGATTCTGCTGGCAGGAAATTTATTACAATATCTGCCTGGTCCCCTAATTTTACTCCCGAATGGAACTGGGTTGTGGACGAGCGTTTATTGAACTGGGTCTTGAACTGTTCCACCGTTTCCGTATCATTATCCCGGTAATCGCCCGTGATGGCGACACTGATGGTATCTCCCGCCACCTTTTTGATCTTTGTATTGTCAGGACCGAATGCGATTCTCATGAAATTCTTGTTGATATCGGCAGAAGATTTCGTTACCTGAACGGTTTTGGACAGCCCGGTACTATTCGTCTGGACCGGGGGGGAACGAAGATATACCGTTGGATCATTTTTTGCCGCCATTGTTGAATTTTTCTGAAGATTTTGTACAATGGATAAAATACTGTTGATTTCTGTATCGTTATTGCCGGTGGGTTTCACCGGACTCCAGATCCCGGACATGGCCGCTACCGTTATTCCGAACAGGATCAAAATGACAATCCCCATAAAGAGGACCGAATACTGGGATATTCCGGGTTTCCTGTACACGTTATAGGGAGGCTCGAACCGTTTTTCCGCTAAAACCACGGAACTTTTCAACGTACTGCCAACATCGATATCAAATCTGCTGATATAATCTTCCTGAATTTTCACGGGGTAAGGTGCATATTCCTGCCCGGATGGAATGACTGCGGGAAGGTCGGCCGTTTCAGGATGACCGGGATCAGAATCCGTTTCAAGATACTTCTGATCTATGTTCCCGGAGGTGACCGATGTCAGCATTTCGAATATCTGTTTATCGCTGCTCTCCGAATCGGTATCATAATCCGGTAAAAATGGCTTGTTGTTTAAAAGCGATTCGAATACCGCAAGTTCACGTTCCTTGAAATACCGCTCAAGAGTTGCCTGGATCTCCTCATATCCTATATTGGCGTTAAAATGGGAGACCACTGCGGGCCCGATGAGGTAAATTAAGTTCTGGTCGATTTTCTGGTCGGGTGACGATAAGTTAAACTTCCGTACGATACGTGTTAATTCGTAAAGGACCGATTCCCATCCGTTATCCGAACCCAGTCGCGCCCGGATAATATCCGCTATACCGGGGGCAACCAGTGCTATTTTTTTCCGGTCATGTTCACCGATTGCAGAAAGATAGGCAGTTTTTTCCTCCTCGATAATCTTTGAGAACGTGGCCACTACGAGTAAATAATTCGGCGTAATCCCGGTTTTCTCGATGAGACGGTATATCTTCTCAAAATCCCCGATAAGGAACGGCATTTCCCTGCAGACCTGGAACTGGGGGAGATCGATTGGGGCATTATTTTTTCTCATCGGGTCGTAATCCGCAACCAGCTCGGCACACTTTTTCGAAAAAAATATCCCGGCTTCCTCAAGGTCATGTTCCCCTACGGGAAGGATTTCTTTTTCAAATAACTCAAGAAACAGGTGAATCGATCGTTTTCTCGTGGTATCGAGTATGGAATAGTAGCGGAGGCAATAATTATGGTATACCTGGTAGTCAAATTCATTGAACTGAATCCTGATTTTATCCATAGTTCGTGCTACACTCCGTATTGATCATTCTTCATGACGGCGTGTTGGATATACTTCACGGGGTTTTGCATTTAATGCTGCATTTTTTGCAACGAAATCCTCTGATAAAAAAAATTTAAAAATTCAACTCTGCCGAAAAGATGTTTTGGTATGACATCCCCTACTCACCCGGTTTGTACACCATGCGACCCCCCCTCCCCCATAGGGCCAGGACAACCCCTTCATTCACCCCGTAAAACGGTATTAATCCGGCCCGGAAATGGGAGGGGGCCTGGGGGGGTCGGGCGGTGTACTTTGATATTTTATCGCCCGTGACCAACAGGTCCGGGGGGAAATTTCCGAGGGTAATTTCCCGGATCACATCGGTTTGTCCGCACGGGAAGTACACCGCCTGACCCCCCCTCCACGAGTGCAACGTGAGCCCGGGAGCGTTAGTATCCCGACATGAGTTCTCCAGAGCAAAAATTTCACATCGGCGGAGGAGTCCATTGTGCAGCTGAAAAAATTGTTCACCTGACCGTATCCTCCCTCAATCGGCAGAAGTGGATCTATTTAAAAAAAAAAGAGGAGATCGATCAATTGCCGGATAGAACCATTTCCGTTTTTAAAAATAGGGGAACCCGGGCAGTTTTTAGGGAGTGGTGCCTCTACCCTGTCACACCAGAACCAAACTTATGCAGGATCTGTTTGAGCCGCTGCTCCTGGTCCCGGATTTTTCTTTCGGTGTTCTTTATTGCGGGGGGTATCTCGTTCCCGGGACCGTTCATCCTCTCGTCCAGGTTATAGGACCTGACGAGGATGTCCCATAACCGTTTATTGACGTCGACCACCCGGATAAGACGGGCGCATTCACAGAGTTCATTCCGGTCGATACCGGTTCCTTTTGCAGCGGCAATTTTCTCATCAATCAGCTCCCGCCGGGCGAATACATGCATTATGGACTCCTTCAGGTTCTCGTACGTCACCGGTTTCATGATGTAATCCTCGATGCATATACCGTAATCCTCGACATCTTGTGGCGTGAGCTTCCATGCCGTAAGCATAATGACAAGAATGCGGCGGGTTGCCGGGTTTTTCTTGATCTGCCGGAGGGTTTCCCACCCATTCATCGGTTCCATCCCGATATCCAGGAGGATGAGGTCAGGAACTGCAGATTCAAGTTCCTTTAAGCACGCTTCACCGCTGGTGGCGGTCCGGGCCACATACCCCCCGGTCCTGAGCATGCCGGCGACCACCTCGAGAAGGTCGGGGTTATCGTCGACAATGAGAACACTCCGGGGCTTCTTCCGCAGGAACCGGACAGACGCAAATCCCCCGCCAAGGAGCAGCACGGCACCGGACCCGATGGCCATTATCCCGGGAAGTTGCCCGGATGATGCTGTATCAGGACCCGGGGTGCCGGTCAGGGGAGTATCTGCTATTACCGGAGATCCTGGCCCGGATATTGCAGGATTGTCTGGATCATGGGGATAAGACGCAAAGAATGACTCGATTGGGGGTTTTAAGTCCACCGACGCGAGGAGGGTATCTCCTGCGGGAGTATACAGCCTGAACCCGGTGACACTCCGGTCGAACGGGATGGTGACGACAAAATCTGCTGAATCCTGGCGGTCCACGCTGTTCTGGATCCGTGGATCGTCTGGATTACTGACGATGCCATCGCCGAACTGGACCCGGGGGTCCCAGACCGTGAATGTTTTCACGACCGATCCGTCGGCAGCGACAAGCTCTCCCCTGAATCCTTCCTGTGACGGGAAAAAATTCGGGGCAGAGCCATACGATACTTCCGCGGATGTTGTCGTGATTTTCCCGTTATCGATATTCATCGAGATGCTTACGTATTTGTCGTTCGTGGCGGGATCTGCGGTAACAATGCCCGTGAGACAGGTCAGGATAAGGCAGATGCAGATAATTGCAACACCGGACGAAAGTTTCATGCAGCCGTCCCCCGGGCACTGATCGTATTGAAGGTATATGCAATCCGTCGTGTTGAGGCTTTCCCGAATGTGCCGGAATACCCGTCGTGCATAATATCCGGATCCGGGTCCCACCTCCAGAACTGCTTCGTGCAGGCAACCGGGTTCACCTGCTGGATCTGCCGGCATGCCGAAGGGTCCCACGAATTGGTTCTTGCTTCATCAGTGCAGCTTTCCTGAGACACCCATACATTCGGATCAGGATTATTCTGCCAGTATTCCGTGCTGCCGCAGTAGGTATCGATGAGCCCGAAGATCGCGTGCCCGCTCTCGTGCAGGAAGAGGACATCCTCATTCGCGGGAGTCTTCATCCAGCTCCTGCCCGTGCCGGGATGGACCCCGCCATTCGGCTCGCAGGGTGAACCGGTATCGGGACCATAATACGCGGGATACAGGATTATGACGATATCTGCAAAAGGTGCCGTTTTCCATACCTTCTCCGGGACCGTTCCTGCGTATCCGTCAAACGCATCAGCGAACTGGGCGGGGTCATAGAAATAATAAATATTGAACCGGTCCCGGTAGTCGGCAGGTATCGGGTCGGTGTTATCGGTGACCAGGTCCAGGGTAAACAATGATTCATGAACGATCCTGTTGACATCGCTGACAAATGCACTCCTGTCAGTGACATACCCGGTTGAATACATTTTTTCCCGTTTGATGCAGTTGTATGTCGTGCCCGAGGGGATAAACACGATATCGATCTTCTCATTATGGGAGCCGGGTTCCTGTACCGTGACGAGGAGGTGGGCCTGCATGCCGATTTTAACCGGTGCCGGGGGAGGGACGGGAACACTCTGGGTATAATCCGTATAACCGGATTTTGTTACCCGGATGGTGTGCTGCCCTTTAGGTACCGGGCTGATATTCAGGACCCCCATCGTTCCCCGCGTCGAAGTGAGGCCCACATACCCACCATCGAGGTACACGGAAACGTTCCCAAGGGGCTCCCCCGTAGACACATCAACCGTTGAGAGAGAAAGAGCATAGGTGGGAACACCCGGCGGTATTTCTTCAATAAGAGCCGGGCGTTCCGCAGGAGAGTTCTGGGTCCGATCAGCAGTCGGGGTCATTGTCGGGGTACCGGCATCCATATACAGGACCATCCCTCCGAGTATCGCTATGATCCCGATTCCGAAAATAATACAAAGGATCAGGATCTGAAGGCGATGTTTCATGGTATTCGTTCACTCGGTTCATGGGAATTCATGCATTATGTGATTTCCTGCATACCGGATCCATCCTGGTATTTCAACCGGACTGTTCCCGGTCTCTTTAGCCAGGTGATCCCTGTTACCCGGGAATGTTCCTTTCGTCTGGACGTGTTTCCGGATACCTTAAACCTGAAATTTCTGCACGATAAACCGGTATTTCACAGTAGTATCGGTTAACCGCGAAGGGAACATCCTTGTGATCCCGGGCAGGTTCATTATTCCTCAACTAAACGGGATTCAAAAAAGATGTTTGTGAGGAGCAAAAAGAGGAGTTAATCACTCCCCTTATTCCTTCGGAAGTATACCAGGAGGGCAATGCCAACGAGGGCAAGCGCTGCGAGCGCACCGCCAACTCCCATAACCGGCCAGAGACCGGTGGTGGTTGTCTTTCCCGCTGTTGATACTGCAGCCTGTGTGGGTGCCAGCTGGCCTGTGCCAGGTGCGACCGTCCCTGAGACGGGTGTTACTGCCTCCTGGGAGGTCGGAACGTACGGTTTCACGGAGATCAGCCAGTAGGACACCCCGAGCCCGTTCTCGGTCGAGGTTGCCTTGAAGGTCGGGTGACCGCTGTAGGAGTCATATCCGTCAAACCAGGTGTGCAGTACTTCTGCAGTGCCATCACCGTTGATGCTGACAATCCTTATGGCATCGTTCCCGCCGTTTTGGTCAACCCAGTGCTGGGGAACCGTCATGGTTACCATTGTCGGGCCGGATGAAGACATGCCATTCTTCAGGAGGACCATGCCGTATGCTACGTTGTTGATGTCCAGTCCGCCACGGTGAAGTGACGAGGTCATCGCATCCAGCGTTGACTGGTCTGCATTTGGCAGGACCGCGGTGGTAACCTGGGCATCCGCTGACGGGTTGTCATTGATCTTGGTGGACCACGATACTGCCACGCCGAGCATATCGGAGAAGTCTACGATAAGCGGATTGCTTTTAAGGATGCCGGCTCCGGTAACCCGCGTATCGGAAGAGGGAATAACCGGTGCGAGCTGGCCTGATGGCAGCTGCAGGAAGTTTTCGGCCTCAGGGAGTGTACCGCCATAGGAGTTATCTGAGGGTTGTTCCACCATGGGATTGGTTACGGTAGCCGCGACGGGGGTTCCCGGCGCCGTTCCCGGGGCCGTGTTGATTCCATTCCCGATCATGGTAACCGCGCTCTGGGCCAGTGCTTTTCCATTGAGGCGTGCGCCGTCCTTCAGCACAATCGCGGTCTGGTCCAGGATAATGCCATTGAACACCGAATTTGGTTCAAGGGTTGTCTGGCCGGCGACCTGCCAGAAGATGTTCTTTGCCTGTGCGCCGCCACTGAGGACAACCTGGGTATCGGCGTCAATCGACAGGCCTTGTGCAATCTGGAATATCCATACATCGTCTGCGCCGCCCGCGAGAGTGACATCGGAGGGTATTGTTACACTGTTACTCCATTTGTAGAGCCCGGGTGCGAGGGTCATCCCGCCAATATTTCCGGAACCGAGTCCAACATAATCCGGTGATGTCCGTCCCGCTGCATCAGTGTACGCGGTTTCCATGTTGGTGATAGCAGTAGTCATTTTCGCGGGAGTGGATCCCCCGTAGTCGGCTGCATATACGTTTCCTGTCACATAGGTCGATTTCGAAAACGCGGTCGATGCGTCCTGGACGAGATCAAACCCGGTGATGTAGGTCGCAGCGGCTGGGCTGACCCCGATATTCCCGACAATTGCAGTGCGTCCCGTTGTTGAGATTCCTGTTTTTGCAAGGATAACGAAATCATCGGCCGTCCCGAGATTTACGGCGGCCAGACCTGAACTGTAGGAGTATGCTCCCGTTCCGGTTGCAATACCGCCGGGTGTGGTAACGACGACATCAAAGGCTCCGACTGCTTTGGCCGGAGTGACTGCGGTGATCGTACTATCATCGACAACCACGAAACTGGTTGCCGGGGTGTTGCCAAAGGTTACTGCGGTCGCACCGGTAAAGCCTGTCCCGGTGATGGTTACCGTGGTACTGCCGGCAGTCGTGCCGGATACCGGCGTAATGCTGGTAAAGGTCGGTGCTGGTGTTGCTGCATACGTGTATACCTCAACCCCCATTCCAGTACCAACGGGTGTTGTTACTACAACGTTAACGGGTCCGGCTACTTTAATCGGAGTGACCGCGGTGATCGTATTATCGTTGACAACCACGAAACTGGTTGCCGGGGTGCCGCTAAAGGTTACTCCGGTCGCACCGGTAAAGCCTATCCCGGTGAGGGTCACCGCGGTACCGCCGGCAATCGAGCCAACGGCAGGTGAGACGCTCGTTACGTTGGGACCAGCGTGCACCGATGCATCTGTGGGGATAGTTACCCTGTTATTGAGCAGGGTAACGTCCTTTCCTGTCATTAATCTTCCATTTACTTTTGCACCATCAAGCAGCGCAATCGTCGTTGTACCGTCACCGGCGAGAATGTTTCCATTGAAAACCGATGTTGCACCAAGGGATGTTGGGCCGGTTACCACCCAGAAGATGTTCTCTGGCTTTGTACCGTTCGTGAGGATAACTTTTTTACCAGTACTCATAGTGAGACCTTGTGCGATCTGGAATACCCAGACTGCATTCGGGTCGCCTTGGGCGTCTAGAGTTACATCGGTTGTTATTGTCACAGCAGTGCCCGTTTTGTAAAGACCGGGAGCGAGAGTCAGCCCGCCGATCTCTGGGGTACTCAGTGTGATAGGAGCATCTACCTGCAGGTTGGCAAGGTTGAATGCCGAGAGCCTGTCCGCTACCGCAGTATTCACGCCAGTTGCAGGTGCAGATTCAATATAGCATGCTACTCCGCCACTGTTGCTACCGGTATATGTCGCATCAACACCGTATATGTGTCCAGTTATTTCCGGACACGATACATCGTTCATATTGACAGCAGTAATCGGACTGGAGCCGATGTCTCCCGTTATGGCAGTAGTATGCCCACCCAAGTTTGTAATCCCCGATCCTGACAGGATCGCATAATGGGTGCCTTCTCCGAGATCCACGAACGTCGCAGCGCCCATCACGCCGGGAATCATCACGGCTGTCATCAGGCAGATAACTGCTACGGTCATAACAAGCGAGAACGTGGTTCTCGCATTCTTTTGAGTACTTTTCATGTTTCACTCCTCCTGAATGGTCTTCCTGATGATTGCTCGGAGGATATACCTTGCCGGATTTTGCAGATATTGCAGCACGGTTTGCAATGAAAACGTCCCATGCGAATGAAAAAGGGAATGAAGGGACCGTCTCTTTGAATATACTACATGATCCGGAGCCTGCAGGATTTCATGGGGACCTTCACGTACCTGGAGACATATGATGCCGTATTTGTCCCGACCTTATGAGAGATACAGGAGAACCACGGTCAGGATCCGATAAGCATTTCTTATGCTTCAGGATACATTCCGGATGCTGGTCCCCGGAAGGGACCCCGGGGTCCATCAGGGACCGGGGGATGTCGACTGGTTCGTGCAGCACGGGCAGAGGTTTCCGGGCCAGGCCCGTTAAAAAAAGGAACATGAAAATTCCTGTTCAGGAATTTTTCCCTCTCCGTCCGGAAAACACTCCCATGAACAGCAGTGCACCAAGCATCGCAGCTGCCGGCAGCCAGACCGGAACGGGTGATTGTGCTGTCGGTACCTGTGTGGGGGCGAGCTGGGCCTGGGTTGAGGTTATCTCCGGGGCGACATAGGTCTGTTGCACGGCATATACGAAGGGCACGGCCGTGACGGTTGGGGCAAATCCACCGGTGATTGCAACCCGTGAGAATACGGGAGTTGTTGCGGTGTAGTATGCCTGTCCGCTTTCGATTTTCACGAATGTTGTGGGGAGTGCCGTCCACGCATTACCGTCAAGACGGTTAAGAACGATATTCTGCGGTGCGATATGATTGCTCTCAAGCCACGACAGCGGAACATTGAATGAGACCACAGCCTTCTCTATGGGGGTATACTCTGCCGGTCCGAGATCGATATACTGGTACACGGTACCGGAAGGCTCTCCGATCCCCTGCCCCGGGCCGGATGCAACGTTAGCGGAGACAATAAGCCCGGTATTCTCAGTGCCCGTGACCACGGCCTGGTAAATTCCCGAATCGCCTTTGACAATCGTGGTGATCGTAGTGCTGACTGGCTGTGTGCGTGTCGGTACGGGCGTTGTCGTCTGTTGGGGAGTTATGTTCAGCGGTGCAGTGGTCTGGGTGGTTGTAACGCTGGTGTAGGTGTTGTCACCGGTTTGTCCCGGAACGGATGAAGGTGATGGTGATGTTACCGTATTTGCGATCAGGGTAACTGCGGTCTGTGCGAGTGCCCGCCCGTTGAGCGATGCCCCGCTGTTCATGGTGATCGCCTTCTGGGCGAGGATATTACCTTCAGCATGTGCACCCGATCCAATCGTCACACCCGTGGGACCGGCGATCTGCCAATAGACATTCCCCGCATTTGCGCCGTTCGCCAATACCATCCGCGACGCGGAATCCATGGTGAGGTCTCCCGATACCTGGAAGACCCAGACCGAACCCCCGTTACCCTTCCCATCCAGCGTGAGGTCCGTTCCCGAGGGGATCAGCACACCGGTCGACCATTTATACACACCGGGGGTAAGGGTCCGTCCGCCGAGATTCCCGGCGTACAGTTCAGTAGCATCCGGGGGTCCCTGTCCCGCGGCACTGGTGTAGGCGGTTTCCATGTTGCTTATCGCAGTCGTCATGGTAGCAGGGGTGGGAGGTGCATAGTTCGCTGCATATACCCCCCCGGTTACCAGGGACGACCGGGAAAACTGGTTCGAGGAATCCATGCTGAGGCTAAATCCTGTCATGGCCGTTGCAGCAATCGGGCTGACCCCGATATTCCCGTTGATCGTTGTCGTTCCCGTGGTCGTGATTCCGGTTTTTGCCAGGATCGCATAATTACCGGCCGATCCAAGATTTACGGCGGAAGCGCCCATTACGCCGGGAATGATCGCGATGGTCAACAGGCAGATCACTGCTATCGTAAAACCCATCGGGAAATGGTTCCCTGCACTCTTTTTTGTACGTGTCATGGTATTCTCCTTGATGGTCATCCATCAGGCAGGGCCGGGAGATATACTTCCCTGATTGTTGCAGTTATTGCAGCATGTATTGCAATGAGATCCTCACGGGAAAATCCGGAAAAACCGGCCGTGCCGGGGGACCACGATGCAAATTTTGGAACACCAGATCATATTTTTATAATATTTTCATCATATAGCGGCCTGAACTGGCAGGATTTCCTAAAAGGCAAAATTACTGCCAGGGAAATTACCGGATGACGTCCTGGTCTCATCATGAAAACGTCATCCGGAAAACACACCATCGCGCTTACCCACATGATGAAAAAATCAGGAGAACAGAAGTGATTTACATGACAGATATAACAACCATAGCTGATGAAAAAGGCCGGGCACTGGCAAAAGAGTCCGGAAGGAAAGAAGGAGCAGCGGAGGAGCGTGCCCTGGAAAAGCAGAAGGGGGGCCTCGGAAGATGGGTGATGCCCATTATCTGGCTGATTGTGCTCGCCTGCATTATCATTGTCGCAAGCCTGATGACGCTGTCCGTATCGGTTACGAATACGGCACCTGGTGTGTCATTACCCTTCACCACCATGTACGGGGTTTCATTTCCCGAAGGCCAGGACATAGCAATCGGGGACACGCACATCAGTGTGATGTCGTTTGAGAATGAACTGATCTCGGATATCGATGGCGACCGCCAGAAACTTGTCGTGGGAGAGGCCCGGATGATTTCAGAACGACGTGCGGTTATCAAGACACTGGGAATGATTACCCTGATGGATACGAACTTCAGGATCGGCCTGACGTACAAGGGCGACCGGGAGAACCGGGCATACTTCGATATGGCAGTACAGACCTCACAACAGGTGCCGCATTATCTTCTCGAACAGTTACTTCCACCCGCGATAGATGCACGACCGATGTGAACGGAGGAAAAATATGAAAAATCTGTATACAATCGCAGTTTTTGGAGTACTGTTTGCAGTCCTCCTCACAGCAGGATGCCTGAATTCATCCTCACAAGTCCAGGCTCCGGCGCCTGTAACGGCCGTGCCTACCACGGTAACGATGCAGGCGCCAACCCAGGTCCCCGTTGCATTTCCCAATGCCCTTGACCTGAACCAGTATGTCACGTTCGGGAGCGGGGACACCCAGGGAAAAGCAACCGTGTACCGGTACCAGGTAAAACCGACCTACGACTGGACATCGCCATCATGGAACAGTGCCCGCGAACAGTTAGCGGCATCAGATCCCCTTGAGCTCCAGCGTGGCTTCAACAGGGAGACGCCTGCGGCTGGCAACACATTCCTGTTCGTGTACGTCAGGGTCCAGAATACAGGTACCAAGAACCTCATTGTGCCTTCGGCAAAACAGTTTGTCGTGTTCAGTGACGGGAAGTCGTACAGTTATTCACCGATCGCCAGTTCTGATGTGGTTATTAACAACGTTCTCGATACACAATTTGCCAACCGGAACGGACAACGCGATCCCATCGAGTTCATCCAGCCCCAGGCCGGCGAACAAAATACTGTGGAGGGCTATCTCATCTACGAGATACCTGCCCAGTTCAATCCCGAAACCACGTATGTGGTGAGTAACATCGATTACCAGAACCAGGCAGTCTGGAAACTTGGCTGAACGGGAAGGTTCCTGTTCATAAACCTTTTTTGTGCCACCTCATTCAGAGATGTTGACGGGAGATCTCTTTTCGTGTACAGGATTTTGTCAATAATACGTCCCTGAACAAGGACAAACGCGATATCAGGGAGGATCCCTGTCTCAATGTTCCTGCTCATGGACACCGGAATTTTGATGTGTTTTTTGCAATGACTAAAGAGATATTTAGCCAGACGCGTTCCATGGTGGCTTGCTCTGATATGGAAGGAAAGAATCGTACCAGGGAATGGAGTATAACTACATGAGAGCCAGAAAAAAAGTAACCGTCACGCAGGCCATGAACGATGGCCGCTTATTCGTTGCACAAACCGGCCCGGATGAGGGAAAAACCGCTGACTACAAGCCCGGGTATACGGATTCACCGGTTGTTCCCCACGACCGGGAAAGCGAGGTCGACACATCGATCCTCCAGGTAAAACTTACCTGTCCCGAATGCGGAAAATCCACCCTTCATGCAGAGTTTCCCGATCATTATGAAGCATGGGTCAAATGCTCGTCCTGCGGTTTTTTCATGGGAATGAGTAATGAAGAGTGGCACCGTATGGAGAACAGTCCCAATTTAAACGGGAAGATCAAAAAAATGGCAATCAAAAAAGGCACCGTGAAAGTTCCGATATGAAACATTCCCGGATGTGCGATTTTTTTTAGTTCCGCACGGGTCCCTGCCTTATGGACTGCAGAGGAATAAACCCGGTTTTTAATTCATCCGGGAGTACCGGAAATTAACGGTCAGGATTAACACGTTACTAAAAATTTTATAAAAAAGATTAATAGCGTTTTTCAGAGTGGATCGTTCCCAGGTATTTCTGGATATATTCTATGATATACGGAGCTGCCAGCGGTATAATGAGCGGCAGCAGTTCATGCAGGAGGTCCGGGCCGCCTTTCTCCTTCTGCAGGGGCGCACGTGATCGTTCCCGTGCTTCGGGGGCGGGAGACGGGGATGTCATCTTTTTAATAATCCCGTACAGGACCACACCGGCAACAACCGCAGTACCGGCGGTTGCATACGGGTGCTCGCGAGCCGTCTGTCCAAGGGACCTGAAAGCCCGGGAGGGTGCCTGGACAACAGACTGTTTCAGCCGGCCATATGATTTGGCAATCAGCGCTTCGGTGATAAGGAGATCTTCTTCCGTAACACGACGACGGTTATCCATTTTTCATCATCTCCGGAGCAAGGGGTGTCTTCAGGACCATTTTATTCGATAAGAGCATGTTCGCGATAATCACGCCTGTCCCAAATATGATAGCACCCGTGATGAGCAATGCAGCCCAGAGAGGTACGAACGTTGCGATAAAAAGGATCACCCCGATCACGAGAGCAAGGGTCCCGGCTGCCAGTAAGGTAACAATGACCGACAGGCACATCACCTGCCTGAGCAGGAAGTCCACGGGTTCGAACACATAGTGCTGCAGGAACAGGTCCGTCTTCTGCTGCATGTAGAGATCGATGTACCTGACTGTCCTCGCGAACTCCGATTCTATCGATTCTTCTTCACTATTGGCAGCCGTATCCATGCGATCCCCCGTCAGTCGCGTGCCTTGAAGATGAGCATGCCAATGAGGAGACCTGCGCCGGCTGCAACCAGGACTGCAGGAATGGGGTGGTCGATGATGATGTTCTCTACAGGTTCCACGGTCTCGTGGTACCCTGCTTCCATGGACCGGTACCCGGCGCCAACTTCTGCCTTAAACTTGTTTACCCGGTCCTCGACGTCCTGCAGGATGTACTTGACATCCTCACCCTTCGCTGCCACGTCGGTTTTCCGTAGCTTCCGGGCAGCGTCTTCGAGCGCTTCTGCCGTCTGGATCTTCAGGTGATCAGCACCGGCAACACCGGCATTTACCATCCGCTCTGCGGCCTCACTCGACATGATATGCACCTTCTCTTTGTGCGACTTGGTTTTTTTCATACATTTTTTCCAACTCCTTTCCCTGGCATGGTTTTTTGGAAGTCATTCTGATATATAATAATTTTTTTATAACCTTACCAGAGTTGACCAGCATAGAGTGGAAAATCACATAAATCTTACCCGGTGTTGCAAATTCTGAATCATACCGGAATTTCCGGTATGTTCAGTACAGGAAAATAGTGTACACGACACTACGAGCTAAGTCTTCTCCACTCCTCCGTTACTTCCACAAGGGGCTGAAAAACCCGGTAATCCATCAGGAGACCGGGATAGTTTTCCAATTTTTGTAACGTCAGAGAAGACATTTATAGGGATTTTGTCATAGTCCGGTTTGATTTCGGAATGGTTACATAATCGGGTGAAATGAGCGGATACCGTATCTGTCACATCAAAAAATCATCCGGGAAACAACGATGAACCGGAAAAGAGAATGATGAAAAAATTTCAGGGACGTGAAAGTGTTTGGCATGGGAGAGAGAGATTCATTTTATGAGGAAAACGACCGTGGACCGGTGAGGAATTTGGGACTATACAAAAAAACGGGAGCGTGAATGCAATGGAAGACAAAACTAAAACCGAGATCATAATTCTCACCCTTGGAATTCTCATCGGTGCGGGCCTGTACCTTTCCAACTCAGTTTTCCTCACGTACATGTCAGCAAATAAAGAGAAGAGCGACACCGCCGAGGGCCTCTATCTCGACGTCGTGTCAATCGAAGACTACCTTCTTGACGCAGACCGGGAATTCCTCGCGAACCCCGGGGACAAGTATATCTTTGTCCAGGGCACCCCGCTCTACCCGGACAATGGCCTGTACTTCGCATACCAGCGGGACATTCCCCGGATGGACCGGACGATTGCACAGGACACGTTAACGTTCTATAATCACCTTATGACAGCGGAGCGGGGCCGGAACATGATTTTTGAGATCCAGCGGCAGGGGGACCTGCAGGAACTCACATCGGCAGAGCGGAGACGACAGCAGATCCTGACCCGGAGTGTCGCCCATGAAGTAAATATGTCCGTGAGCCTGATACCTGCCCTGAAACAGGAGCTGAATGCCGCGGCCTGATATGAATTACCATTTCCTCCATCCTGTCATGCCAGGAACCTGACACGTTCATTTTTTTCCTTCTGCATTTTACTTCTGCATAGTAACGTGCAATAATCAGCAGGATGCATTGCGGCTCCATGTCGTCGTATCTGTCGATGCGATGAGGGATGCCCCGAAATATTCATTGCCTGAAAAAAGGGGTGTTATTCCCGTTTTCTGTACAGGATGGCTGCTCCGCCGCAGATCCCGATGGCGGAGATAATACTGAACAATGACAAAGGGGATTTTGCCGCTGTGGGAGCAAGCTGCGACACATATGTCGTCGGGACGGGCGTTGGACTGGGCGAGAGCATTCCCGACACGTCGGTGCTGCTGCCGGCAGCAACCGTCATCACTGATTGCCAGTCCTGGTACCCGTTCATCTTCAGGAGGATCGTGTGGCTCCCCTTCTGGATACCTACGAGAGTAAGGGGAGTAAGGCCCCGGTATGCATTGTCAAGGTAAATGTTGGCCCCTGACGGGTTTGACCTGACCGTTATCTGGCCGGTGGTGTCAGTAGCCGCACCGGAAGTAACAAGTGCCATGTTTGCCTGGATGTTGTAAACGGCTCCCGGCTTTACAATTGCGGTTTCAGTATAAGGCTGGTAATTTGCCAAGGTAACACGGACGGTATAGGATCCCGGGCTGAGCTGGGTGGCGTAGAGCGGAGTAGAGGAAATGGTTGTCCCAACATAGTTATTATTGACATAGACCGCTGCTCCTACAGGGTTCGATTGTATCTCGATATCCCCGTAGCCGGACGATGACGTATACGCAGACATTGCGGGAGATAAGGTACTGATCTGGCCGGCTACAATCGTGAAGGGTTCCGTGAAGTCATAGTAACTTGCTCTCTTGAGAGTCAGGGAATGGTCGCCATCAGAGAGCCCGCCAATAACCAGCGGGGTTGTGCCATAATACCGTCCGTCAAGCCAGATGTCGGCATTGGTTGGCCGGGAGCTGAGGTCGAGCGTGCCGGTCAGGGGAGAGTTGGCAACGAGCGTTACTGAAACCGTTGTCGTCATGCCGGGGTCATTTGCATAGACCGTCTGGGTAGACATCTGGTAACCATCATGGTACACCGAGATGGAATGGTAACTGTTAGATGTCGTTGCAAACGTGACCGGTGTTGGCTGGCAATTCCAGTGGTCAAGGCATACCGATCCGTCGGAAGGGCTCGCACTGACCTGGATATACGAAACGCTCTCGGCTGCTGCCGGTACCATGCAGGCAGTGATGCCGATGATGAGGATTGCGGTGATAAACCACAATCGTATGTTCAGGAAATTTCGTGACATGGGACTGCATGTTTTTTTATCAGGCGAATAACATTCCCCTACATTCCATTTTTTGTTCTTCCTTATGCCGGATCGTCTGTTAACCTAATCCACGGGGTTATTGCAACAGGAAACCAGTACCACTGAAACAGGTTGATCCTGCTTCTCCTCGCTTTTACCTCCATATCATCATTTCAAATTTTGTTTCAAATTTTGAGATCTGGGAGCGAGCCTATACCATTGCGTTGTGCATCTCCATGAAAGCGGGGAGCGGGCAAAGACCCGGCAGATCTGCCAGGCACGGGATCCGCACCCTCATCGAAGTGTCAACAATGGAGTGAAAGAACAATGCCTGAATTTGTTAACCCGTTTTCCGGTATGGCCCCGGAACGGACCATGACGTTAAAGGAACTGGTCAGGGCCCTGCGCCTTGATCTGGCCTCCGAGCACGAGGCGGTCCATACCTACCTTGCCCATGCCGATGCAACAGACAATCCCCTTGCAAAGGCAGTGCTGATTGATATCGCGAATGAAGAGCGTGTCCATGCAGGCGAATTTTCCCGCCTTATCGCCATCCTGACCGGTGACGAGGACGCTCATCTCGCAGAAGGGGCACAGGAAGTCGATGCCATGGTGGCGTCGCTTGCACCAGCCGGACAGAAATCCCCGCAGGCAGCGGGTGAGACGACCATTGGATCCTTAAAATCCTCGTAGGAGATGAAAAACATGGAGAAAGATTACCTGGGGCGTGCTGATGCCCCCATCAGCGCCGGGACCTGGAAGCTGCTCGATACCACGATGGTTGAAGCAGCAAAGAGCCAGCTTGCGGGACGGCGGTTGATCAGTATCGAAGGCCCGTTCGGGTTCGGGCTCAAGGCCATCCCCTTAAGCGACTGCGAAATCGCAGAGGGGATCTCGGCGAGCCCGTTTATCCCGGTGAACCTGGTGAACAGTACATTCTACCTCAACAAGCGGGACCTTGCCGCAAGCGAGAGAGACCAGCTGATGTTAGACACAGAGCCGGTCGCATTTGCAGCAATGGCGTGCGCAGCAAAGGAGGACGGCATCATCTTCTCCGGGATCGGCGAGACCCCCGGGCTTCTTGGTGCTGAAGGTTCGGGTTCGCTCGCCCTGACCAAATGGGACAAGCCCGGCGCCGCAGCAGACCAGGTCATCACCGCGGTAACTCAGCTGGACGATGCCGGCTTCCATGGCCCGTACTGTATGGGGCTTGCCCCTGCCCGGTACAACCTGCTCCTGCGCCGGTACCCGCAGGGTGACGGCACCGAACTCGACCACATCCGGTCCATTCTTGGCGGGGATGTTGTCAAGGCCCCGGCCCTGAAGACCGGCGGGGTCCTCCTTGCATCCGGCCGCCAGTACTGCTCGGTCGTGATCGGCCAGGACATGAGTATCGGCTTCAACGGCCCTGCCGGGGATGCGTTTGAATTCAGTATCTCCGAGAGCCTTGCACTCCTGGTCCGGGCGCCGGATTCAATCTGCGTCCTCACCTGACGGGAAAGGTGAAAGAACCATGCAGGAAAAAACACGGGAACTCTTAAAAAAATTCGAGCAGGACTACGAGATCTCTGTCAGCGCAACCGAGGCACTGACATACTGGATCATCTATGCACGGGTCCGCCGGGCCGACACGGGGGGGACCCACCACCTGCACCACGGCATGAAATACGTGTCCGGGCCGGGCCAGGACGGCAATGTCCTCGTCCTCCGGGACCCGTTCGTCTCCGATGCCTACAGTGCCGAGGTCTGGGGGCCGATGGAGACGATCGATGATTTTGTGAGAAAAGCGCTCGCCCAGATCCTTGCTGACAAGACTGCTGCGGAGAGAGGAGAAGAGGAAGGGTGCGGGACGAGCTGCGCCTGAATACTGTGAACAACAGGAGGTTGATTATGAGACCATTACCCCCATCATCAAAGACCGTGCTGAGGATCCTCGGCACGGAAGGTGCACTGACCCACAAGGACATTGTGAAGAAATCCCACTGCTCCCCGAGGACGGTGCGCTTTGCCCTGCGAAGGTTGAAAGAGAACGACCTGATCATCGAGAAGGCGAACATACGTGACATGCGCCAGATCATCTACCAGAACCGGATGACCCGGCCGCAGGAGACCCGGATGGCGGAGAGCGTATCGGGAAGCTACATGACCATGAACCTGTCGTCACCGGTGGGATGACCTGCCGGGATACACTGCACAGGATAAATAAGAGCGTGATATCCGATGCCGCCCCATTGCGATACAAGAGACGGGCCCGTTGTCAAGGCAGCCATAAAGGCGCTGGAGACGGGAAATCCGAGCTATGTACTGATCTGGATTCCAAAAGAGTCCGAGAAAGAACTCAAGAACCTCTTTGCAAAGACCCTGAAGGCGAGAAAGGCCGGGAAGGATGCACAAGAAGTTGCCGACGACTGGTTCTTTGAGAATGCGATCCGGCTCCACCGTGCCGGGGAAGGAGCCGCATATACCGGCATGAAACCGGCCGGGCTCAGTGAAGGTCCGGTTGTTCCCATGGCGGAGAAAGCGATCGAGAACGGAAACTCAGGCGAGACAATAGCATTTATTCTCGCGACGGTTGAAGACGACTTAAACGAGCGCTTCCACCACGTGATGGAGAAGAAGTCCTATGATGTGGACGATGTGGCTGCGGGCCGGGAATTCATCGGGGCGTTCATCGGCTGGGTTGTGTATTCCCATCACCTCTACATGTCGGTGAAAGGTGCTGGCGGGCACGAAGAGAAGCACGGCGAAAAGAAATGCGGGTGCGGCGGGCACCATTAACCACGCCCTTCACCGGTGAATGCCCATGAAAGCGACTATCGAACGGTCAGACTGCACCAGCTGCGGGACCTGCTGGGAGACGTGCCCGGCATTCTTTGAAGAGAACCCGGACGATCACTTCAGCCAGGTGATTGGGAAGTTCCGGCTCAACGGGAATATCGGAGAGGGGTCTGCACCGGATGAGCTGGAAGCCTGCGTAACCGATGCGGCGGACCTCTGTCCCGTGTCGATCATCACGGTAGAGTAACCGGAGGCTGAGGGCCTGGCCTTTTGGCGGGATTCAACCCTCATAATACCATCATTGAGAGCACTTTATGGACCGCAATAAACTCCTGTACGCAACCAATGTGCTGATGGGGCTTTTTTTTATCACCAGTTTTGTTACCGGGCTGCTGAAATTCACGCTGCTCCTGCGGCTGAGCGGGCTGAACCAGCTGCTCCTCCCCTCCGCATTGATCTCCGATATCCATGACTGGTCCGGTATCCTTATGGGGCTCTTCGTTTGCCTGCACCTGTACATGAACCGCCGGTGGATCATTACGATGACGAGAAACATTGTCCACGGTCCCAGAACGGATGCCTGATTTTACCATTGGGACTCGGCTTTAAAAAAAAAGATCAATCCCGGGTAAAACTCTTATTCAGGTCCCCGGTATTCGAATACCCCCGCTGCTCCCAGTAGCCGCGGTACGTGGGGTCGTCGGTCAGTTCGATCTTCTCGATCCATTTGATCCACTTGTACCCCCACTTGTCCTCGGCCACCAGCTGGAACGGGTACCCCCGTTCCGCGGGGAGCGTGACATTGTTCATGCGGTACGCCATGATGATGTCCCGTTCCGTGAAGTACGCGAGCGGAAACGACGTTGTATACCCGTCGCTGGCGGTAAGGATCACCGTATTTGCCTGAGGGCTGACACCTGCATCCTCAAGGAGGTCCCGGACAAGTACCCCTTCCCAGAGGATGGTCGCATCCCATCCTTCCACGCAGAAGAGGGTGACTACCTTGGAGTAGTGCGGGTACTTCGCGAGGACGTCGTCATACGAGTACGTGATCGTCCGGTTGGTCAGGCCGGTAACCGTGAGCCGGTAGGCAGAGATGTCGATATGCTGGGGGCCCTTGATCGAGTTCTCCCGGAAATCATTGACGGAGGAGAGGTCTTCTCCCTGGTAGGACCGGACTTCCACCGGTGCGAGGGGGACCGGAGTACCGGCCTCCAGGCCGGTTAGGGAGACCGGAGCCCTGAAGACAAACGCGACCAGCACGACCGCCACGACAATGACGAGCGCGATAACCACCACGGTCCTGAGGTTCATAGTGGGACAATGGGCATGGGGTATAATGAATCATTGGATTGGGGAAGGTTTCCTGTCACCAACTTTTCGAGGGGAGGGGGGGGCCAAAAACAGGTGGTCCCGTTGGTACGAAAAAACATTTTATTATCCGGGTGGACGATCAGGAGATCATGCCATCAGATTCCCGCTGGATATTCTATTCCGGATGTACCGCTCTTTTGGTCCTTGCGTGCGTGATTGCCGGCTGCGCTTCCTACCAGTCCACCCCGGCAACCGCCGCACCCCCCGCTGCAACAAGTGGCGGGAATACCATTGCGATCAAAAATTTCGCATTCGATCCGGCCTCACTGACCGTGAAGGCCGGCACTACCGTTACGTGGACGAACCAGGACAGTGTTCCCCACATTATCGCTTCCGATACCGGTTCGCCCGCAGCGTTCTCTTCCAGCTCGCTCTCAACCGGTGCCTCGTACTCATTCACATTCACACAGGCAGGAACGTATGCCTATCACTGCACGATTCACCCGTCGATGAAGGGCACGATCATTGTGCAGTAACGGCACCTTCGTTGAGCAGAATACCGTGCAGTCTTCGCGGGCAAAAGGAGGTTATTGAAAAAAGAGGAGGGGCCGGTATGGCCCGGGTGCTGGCCGGTCCCCGCGTCACCGTGCAGTCATAGTACTTTTTTTCAGAGGTTCTGCACCGGCACCACGCTGTTCCCGGCATGCATCGCCACACTCCGGGGCAGCTCGATGCCGAGCGCCTCTTTTAAGACCTCCTCAACAGTCTCCACCGGCACGAACGCCAGTTCACCCCGGACGTCTTCCGGCACGTCCTGCAGGTCCCGCTCGTTCTCTTTGGGCAGGATGACCTTTTTGATCCCTGCCCGGTGGGCGGCCAGGATCTTCTCCTTGATCCCCCCGACCGGCAGCACCGCCCCGCTCAGGGTGATCTCGCCGGTCATCGCCAGGTCCGGGTCAGCCGTCTTCCCGGTAATCAGGGAGGCGAGGGCGGTGAAAAGCGTCACGCCCGCCGACGGCCCGTCCTTGGGCGTTGCCCCTGAGGGGACGTGGACGTGGATATCGCTCGTCATGAAGTTGAACCCGTTCTCCGCGCTTGCGAGCCGCGACCGGATGAGGGAGAGCGAGATGGTCGCCGACTCCTTCATCACGTCGCCGAGCTGGCCGGTGAGGGTGAGCTTGCCGGTCCCGGGCATGAAGGTCCCCTCGATGAAGAGGATCTCCCCGCCAACCGGTGTCCAGGCAAGACCGGTCACGACACCGGGGACCGGTTCCTTCCGTGCCACTTCCTGCCGGATCAGTTCCTTGCCAAGGACGTCCTTTACGTTCCCCGTTGTCACCACGAACGGCAGCTCGGCAGTCCCCGACACGATCTTCTCGGAGATGTGGCGTGCCGCCTTTGCCAGCTGCTTCTTGAGCCACCGCACACCGGCCTCGCGGGTGTACTTCTCGATGATCACTTTAAGGGCCTCGTCCTCGAACCGGAGCTTGTCCGCATCGAGCCCGTGCTCCCTGAGGACCTCCGGAATGAGGTGGTCCTTTGCAATCGCAAACTTCTCGTTCTTCGTGTAGCCCGAGATCTCGATCAGCTCCAGCCGGTCGAGCAGCGGGGGCGGGATCGTTGAAAGCGAGTTCGCGGTCGCGATGAAGAGGACATCGGAGAGGTCGTAGGGTACCTCGAGGTAGTGGTCCGAGAACGTGTTGTTCTGCTCGGGGTCGAGCACCTCGAGGAGTGCGCTTGCCGGGTCACCGTTGTACGACATCGCCAGCTTATCGATCTCGTCGAGGATGAAGACCGGGTTCTTCGTACCGGCCTTCTGCATGCCCTGGATGATCCGACCGGGGAGGGCCCCGACATAGGTCCTCCGGTGCCCCCGGATCTCGGCCTCGTCACGGACGCCGCCCAGGCTGACCCGGACGTACTTCCGGCCGAGCGCCTCAGCGATGCTCTTCCCGAGGCTCGTCTTGCCCGTGCCGGGCGGGCCGGCAAAGAGGAGGATCGAGCCCTGCTTCTCCTGCCGGAGCTTCATCACCGCAAGGTGCTGGATGATCCGCTCCTTCACTTTCTCGAGGCCGTTGTGGTGGCTCTCCAGCACACGCTTCGCTTCCGCGATATCGATGCTCTTCTTCTCTTCGGTTGTCCACGGGAGGTCGAGCATGAGGTCGAGGTAGTTCCGGATCACGGAACTCTCGTGGTTCTGGCTGCCCCCGGTCTCGAGCTTCTTCACTTCCGCAAACGCTTTTTTCTTCACATCGTCCGGCATCGCGGACTGCTCGATCTTTTCCCGGTAGCCCATGTCGCCGGGCGTACCGGCACTCTCGTCCAGCTCTTCCTGGATCACCCGGAGCTGCTCCCGGAGCATTGCCTCGCGGTTCGACTTGCTCACCCGGTCGGTGACCTTCTTTGCCATCTCGATACGGATGTTGATGTTCTCCCGCACCCGTATGAGGAGTTCGAGGAACGTGATGTACCGCTGCCGGACCGAAATGATCTCGAGGAGCGCCTGCTTCTCGGCAAGATGGACCGGCAGGAAGGGCATCACAAAGCCCATGATCTGGTCAACGGAGTCCATCCGGTCGATCGGCCCGGTGAACTGCTCCGAGCCGGTGAACCGGCTGCTGATCTCGTGGATGGTGAGCTTGATGTCCGAGAGGATCCGCCCGCGGAGCTCCTCTTCAAGGTCCTCCACATCCGGGACCGGCTCGCACGTTGCATAGAACCGGCCGTCCTTTTCGGATATTTTTGTAGCCTTCGCCCGCTCCGTGACCTGCACGCAGACCAGGTACCCGTCATCCGTGGGTTCAACGTGCTGGACCCGGAACAGGTTCCCGGTCCTGTAGAGCGACTCTGCGTTCAGCTCCATGGGCCGGGTACCGCTCTTCACCGTGAGGCCGATCGCGTGCGCCTCGTCCTCACCTTCGTTCTCCATCGCCGCGAGCAGGAGCTCACCGGTTGCCTGGTCAACCGGGAATTTCGTCCGGCTGTCCGGGTACACGATGATCTCGAAGAGGGGTATGACCATCTTTTCTGCTGTTTTATCTGCTGTAATCCCGTCTGTTTCTGGTTGCATGGTTGCCTCAATCATTTAGTTCGAATTTACCTAACTAAAGTGCAGGTGAAAAAAATTTACCTGACTTTCTCCAGGATCTCCACCAGGAGTTCCTGCTCGCGTTCATCAAGTGTTTCGATCATCCGTTCAATCGTCCGTCGCAGCGAGGCCTGTTCGGCCTGTGCGATCGCTTTTCCTCTCTCGGTCAGGCGGATATAGGTGATCCGGCCGTCATCGGGACAGTGTTCACGGTACACGCACTCCATCCGGACGCACTTGTTGATCATCTCGGTGATCGTGGGCTTGGAGTTCTTCGTGATCTCCGCAAGCCGGCTGAACGTCACGTCTCCCTCAGCATCGATCACTTTGAGGTAGGCGATCTGTTTCACCGTCATGTCGGAGAGCCCGCATTCAGAGAAGATCGAGCAGGAGCACTCGTTCCTGATCCTGAGCAGGTGGTCCAGTACTGCGAACAGGTGCTCCTCTCGTTCTGTCATGCTCCGATCCTTCGTTAGTTAGGTTTTACCTAATCATAAAGATGCTGGTTGGGGAATTCTTACCGGAAATGTGAAAAAAGTCAGGGCCCGGGGACGGACATTGGTACCATCGCAAATACCTAAAACCCCTTCATCCATACACTCGATCATGTTCATCGGGCACTTTGCGGCAGCCTACCTCCTCATCGCACTCTTCCCGTCCGTCCCGCCCCTCGTCATCCTCTTCGGGGTCAGCTTCCCGGACCTGCTCTGGCCGGTCCTCGTGCTCACCGGGAAGGAGAGGGTGACCGTCAGCCCCGACAACCCGCTCCAGAACGCGATCGGGTTCACCTCGTACCCCTTCTCCCACTCGCTCGTGACCGGCAGCCTGATCGCCGCCATCCCGGGCCTCTTCATCGCGTACTTTGTCAGCCCGCTTGCCGGGATTGTGTTTGTCGCAGCCTCGGCCTCGCACTGGCTCCTGGACGTAGTGACGCACGTGAAGGACCTCCCGGTCCTCGGGACCGGCCGGGACATCAAAGTCGGCCTCGGGCTCTGGAACTACCCCCGTTCCGCATTTGTCCTCGAACTTGTATTCTATACCGTGATCACGGTCCTTGTGGTACAACCGTTCATGGTCGTCACCCTGCTCGCCCTCGGCTTTGCATTCCACCTGATCAATGCGAATTCCTTCCTCGGGTTTTCGAAGAAGAACCCTTTCACTGCCCGGGGATATGCGGTTGCAGCGCTCTTCGGGTTCCTCACGTTCATCGGGATCGCGGCGTGGATCTTTGCGGGGATGTGACCGGGAAGCCCGGTCTTTTTTGAGACTGACTGGAGGGGACGGTACTCTTTGCTGCCCCGTTCCGCTTCGCGGTGATGACGAGGAGAGACGCCCCCGACGGGAACGTTGGTACGGTCTCAAGAATTAATAACGCACACGCTTATGGTTCGGTACAGGCACCCCGTTACTACCGGTGCCGGAGTTGCACACACTATGCAGGAAATAATCAAAAAACCAGTTGGTCTCACGCTGCCGGGGATCATGCACTACCGCGCCGGGGTAAACGGAACCAGGCTGCACTACATCGCAGCGGGAACCAGCGGATCTCCGGTCCTGCTGGTCCATGGGTTTCCTGAGACCTGGTGGACTTTTAAAAAGCTCATTCCACTGCTTGCGGCGAGCCACCGTGTCTTCGCCGTCGATCTCCGTGGCTTTGGCGACTCCGAAAACAAGCCTGGCGAGTATGACAGCAAGACCTCCGCCGAAGACCTGCACCTCCTCATTGGACAGCTCGACGTTGGCCCGGTCCACCTTACAGGGCAGGACATCAGTGGGGCGACCGTCTTCCGCCTCGCGACCACGCACCCTGAGGACGTACTCAGTTTCACTGCGATCGAGATGGGTCTGCCCGGGTTCGGCCTCGAAATGCTTGCTGACATCACTCACGGCGGTGCCTGGCACATCGGGGTTCTCGCCGCACCTGGCATCCCCGAGATGTTGCTCGCCGGCCGCGAGCGTGAGTTCCTGGGACAATACGCATTCCCGGCTATGAGCGCGACCCCGGGAGCGATTACCGACTCCGACATCGACGAATTCGTCCGCACCTACTCTCGCCCGGATGGCTGGCGCGGAGCTATCGGCCTCTACCAATCGATGCTGCAGGAAGGCCACGAAATCAAGACTCTGGCCGGCACGCATGGCCTGACCGTGCCAGTACTTGCGGTTGGTGCAGGAGGAGGCCCCTTCACGCTCAACACTATGTCGCAGGCTGCGGCGACCAAAGTCAGATCAGTGTTGCTCGATGGCGTGGGCCACTACGCTGCAATGGAGGCCCCCAACGAGTTGGCGAAGGCTGTTCTCGACTTCATCGGAAGCGTCGACGCCGCCTGATTTTTTTGGAGGGGGCGAAACGGGATCGTTACCGGTATGTGACCGGGAGCCTGCCGGATGTTGACCGCAGGGCATAGGTATCATGAAAAGTCAAGTTATCCCTGAGAGATAACCGTGCACACATCGGGTTCTTTGGCATGGGAGACTGAATTCCCTACATTGTTCGGGAAAATCCGTCTGGCATGGACGGGACCTGCACCGGGACCACGGGTCACCAGGATCATCCTCCCGGGGGACAAGCGGGTGAAACGTGAAGAATTTCCGACGGCAGTTCCCATGGATCTGGTTAAAGATAAAAAAATCCGTGTGCTGATCGGTGATATCCAGTCATTCCTCTCCGGGAAGGAGGTCGTTTTCGGGACGGAGATGCTGGATCTTGACCGGTGCCCGCCATTCCAGCGGCGGGTGCTCCTTGCAGAACATGCAATACCCCGGGGATATGTCAGCACGTACGGGCGCATTGCCCGGCATCTTGGTATTCCGGGCGGCGCCAGGGCAGTAGGAAATGCCCTTTCGAAAAACCCGTTCCCCCTTGTGATCCCCTGTCACCGGGCCCTGAGATCGGACGGCAGCACGGGCGGGTTTCAGGGAGGCGCGGCAATGAAGGTCCGGCTGCTGGAAATGGAAGGGGCATCTTTCCTTCCTGACGGTAAGGTCCTGATGGAACACCTCTGGTACTGACAATGGCCTGAAACGGCGATGATCTGCATCATCCGGAAAAAAGCGATTCCTGGTATCGTGCAGGACTGGGCCGGATGAGCCCGGCCTCCGGTGAGAACCTTGGTACGGTCTCAAGGATTAATAGCGCATGCGCCTATCGTTGGCTACAGGCACCCCGATCTGTACCGGTGCCGGGAGTTGCAGCACCATGCAGGAAATAATTAAAAAAATGATCACGGAAGCGATGGCTGCCCAGCACGCCGACGTGAACCAGGTAAAAAAGAAACGCGGGCAGGATTTTGTCATCGACGACACGAAAGCGTATGTCGACGCGGTCAAGGGCATGAAAGCCGCCGGGGGCCAGAGCAAGGCGGTCTTTGCCCTCCACACCGATTCGGTCAATGCCCATTACGCGATCCTGAAGGGCCTGACCACAACGATCCGTCCTGAGGACGACCCCTTTGTCGAACACTACCAGACGCCGGTCATCATGGAGATGCTCTACGATGCGGACCCGAAGTTCAGGAAGAGCGTGGATGTCTTCATCAAGGCTGTCGGAAAAGCAGAGGCCCTGATCGGAAAGGAGTCAGCCCGGCGGTACGCAGGCTTTTACGGCCCCACCTGTGTCGTGGACTTTGCCCTGATCCCGGGCAGCAGCAGCAACATCGTCAACCAGATCCTCAAGACGGCCGATATCCCGGTCGCCCACAAGCAGGCGATCCTTGCCGCCAAGTCATGGGGCATGAACACCTCGTACGGCATCGGGGACGTCTTCGCCCACGCGGTTGAAGGCGGGGCAACGCTTGCCGACGCGGTGAAAAAGGAAGTCGCGATGATCCAGTCCATCTACGATACACCGGTCGATGCCCAGGCGAAACTGATGGACAGCGTTGGCCAGTCCTCGTTCGACTGCCGGAAGTACATGAAGGAGTATCGCACGAAGATGCAGGGAGCCGTCAAGGCCTCGCTCGATGAGGGCGTCCACTACGGCAACATCGTGACCGTGCCGGCTTACTGCGTCGGCGATATCGCCCACCACATCTCCCAGTCCACGTACAACATGTGCAAGGACGACGTGATCATGGCAGTCATCGAGTCCGTGACCGAGGTGATGGACAAGACCCTCAGCGCAGCGGCACCGAAGATGAAGTCCCCGCAGGAGGTGCTCTCGGTTGCCACCGGCTCATCGGCCAGCGCTGCTGAGTATATCCTCGAACTCGACGGCTTCAACGCGATCATGGTCGTGGACATGCTGACGAAGCGGTACCACAACTATGTCCAGCTCTACCCGAAGCGGAGTGCAGCGATCGAGCTCCACAACTGCGATTTCATGGACATGATCTACCGGGGCTGGAAGATGGTGGACAAGGCAAGGAGGATGCAGGCATCCGGGCCCGGCCCGATCGTCCCGAAGGTCGGCGGCTTTGCTGTTGACCTCTCGCCGATCCTCAAGAACGAGGTCATGGCAAACCCGCAGCGGTACGCGTACCCGGCCTGTGCGATGACCGTCCGGTTCTCGGCAATGATGCGCCTCTCCGACTACCCGTGCCTGCTGACCAGCGAGCCGGTCACGGCAACGCTGATGACGAACATCATTGCCTTAAGCAAGGATATCCCTGCGGCACCCGCACGGATCTGCAAGGACTGCGCATCCGCGGCCCTGATGGATTTCCGGCACTGCTCGTGCCAGTGGAAGGAAGCAGTCTGATCCCGGCACCGGGACAGGTGAGATGATAATCATGAAGTGTTATGTCTGTGCAAAGGAGGGAAAGGAGAGTGACGCAGTGGCAGTCTGCGTTGCCTGCGGCATGGGGACGTGTATGAAGCATACGATCCGGAAAGAGGTTGATGTCTGGGAGGGCGGGTACCCGCTCCCCTCCCGGAAGCTCCCGAAGAAGATGCCCCGTATGCTCTGCCCGGACTGCAATGCCGCGTACGGGGATGGTACGTGATGGCAACGCTTACGAGCCGCAGCATTGCAGAAGGAGTCGGGACGGCACTCCTTGTGTACTTCGGTGCCGGGGCAGCAGCGATCACCCTGATGATCGCAAACGGGACAAAACCCGCAACACCCTTCAACATCGGGATCGGCCAGCTCGGGGGTCTTGGCGACTGGTTTGCGATCGGGATCACGTTTGGTATCGTAATCGCTGCCGTCATTTACGCTCTCGGCCGGGTCTCCGGTGCCCACATCAACCCGGCGGTCACCATTGCGCTCTGGGCAACGAAACGGTTCCCGTCCGGTGACGCGATTGCGTATATCATTGCCCAGCTCGCCGGCGCTGCTGTCGGAAGCCTGCTCTTCTTCCTGACGGTGGGGATGGATGCTGTGACCATCGGCGGGCTCGGTGCGACCGCGCCGTTCCCCGGGATCGGGTACGGACAGGCGATCCTTGTCGAAGCAATCGCGACCTTTGTCCTGATGCTCGTGATCATGGGCGTGGCCGTGGACACGAGGGCCCCGCAGGGATTTGCCGGCCTCATTATCGGCCTGACGGTGGCCGGGATGATCACGATGGCCGGCAACATCTCCGGTGCATCGCTCAACACGGCCCGCACCTTCGGGCCGTACCTGATGGACTTCCTGCTCGGGGGCTCGAACCTCTGGTCATTCTTCCCCATCTATGTCATCGGCCCGGTCATCGGCGCCGTGCTCGCGGCATTATTCTACGACCGGATCACGGCAGAGTGAGCCCGGTCCCGTCACCTTTTTCAGTCCGGTACCTCTGGATACGACCGTGACCGACTCCCGCGTTAGCTCTATCCAAACCGTTATAGCGACAGTGCAAGATATGCCCGTGTATACACAGGAGGGAGAACTATGCCAAAATCACAGGATGGAAAACTGGAACTGTTGAGCGACAAGAACAGCGCCCTCGTGCTCGTGGACTACCAGCCCACGATGTTCTCGGGCGTAGGATCAAGTGACAAGACGATCATCCGGAACGCAGCGTACTGTTCCGCAAAAGCCGCAAGCATCCTCAATGTGCCGGTCGTGCTCTCGACCATCAACCCGGAGCACAACGGGAATTTCCTTGAGGACGTGACAAAACTGTTCCCCGGGCAGGAAGTGTATGCCCGCACGGTGCCGAGCTTTGATGCCTTCGAGGACGAGAAGACGTTCGCCGCGGTAAAAAAGACCGGCCGGAAGAAGCTGGTCATTGCCGGGCTCTGGACGAGCATGTGCTTCTGCTACACGGCCCTGCATGCACTCCGTGACGGGTACGAAGTGTACGGCCTGATGGACGCGGGAGGCGATTCAACTCCCGACGCCCATAAGTATGGAGTCAAACGGATGCTGCAGGCCGGGGTTGTCCCGATCACGGTCGAGTCCCTGGTCTCGGAATGGATGCATGACTGGGGTAACCCGAAAGCGATGGAGCTCGTGCGGGATGTCTATTCCCGGTACGGGTACATGATCGGGCTCCGGTAACGCGGGGGACCTGGCTCCGGGATACCATGCTGTTTGAACGGTTTGTATCGGAAGGGCTCGCCCACTTTTCTTACCTGATCGGCTCGGGCGGAGAAGCGGCGGTGATCGATCCCCGGAGGGACTGCGCCGCCTACCTTGACCGGGCAGCAGAGAACGGCATGAAGATCACCGGGATCTTCGAGACCCACCGGAACGAGGACTACGCGGTCGGGTCCGGCGAGCTTGCAGCAACCTGCGGGGCGCCGGTCTATCACGGGGCCGCGCTGCCGTTCGCGTACGGGACACCGGTCCGGGACGGCGCCCGGTTCATGGTCGGGGACCTCATGCTCATCGTCCGGGAGACGCCGGGCCACACAAGGGAGAGCATCTCGATCATTGTCATGGATTCCGCACATCCCGGGCTCCCGTCCATGGTCTTTACCGGCGACCTGCTCTTTGCCGGCGACACCGGCCGGACCGACCTCGGCGGGCCCGGGGCCGCAGACGCGATGGCCGGTGCGATGTATGACAGCATCCACGACAGGGTCCTGCCCCTCGGTGACGGGACAATCGTCTGCCCGGCACACGGGGCCGGGTCGGTATGCGGGAGCGCAATCGCTGACCGTCCCGTTACCACCATCGGCTTCGAGCGGAAGGCGAACCCCGCCCTTTTACTTGACCGGCCCGCATTTATTGCGCACAAGACTGCCGGGCACCACTATCTCCCGCCGTATTTTATGGCGATGGAGCGGTTCAACCGGGAGGGGTGGCCCCGGCTCTCCCAAAAACCGCACCCGGACCCGGTCACACCCGCGGCCCTTAATGACCTCCTCGCAAAAGGCGTGCAGGTCGTTGACATCCGGTCGCCAACGGGTTTTGCCGCCGGGCACATCCCCGGGAGCCTCTCGCTCTGGCGGGAGGGCATCCCGGCATTTGCCGGCTGGGTCCTCACCTATGACGAGGAGATCGTCATCGTGGACGACTTCAATACCGGTCTTTACACCGTGCAGCGCGACCTCCGGCGGCTCGGCTATGACCGCCTCACCGGGTACCTTTCCGGGGGGTTCATTGCCTGGGCACAGTATGCCGGGGAGATTGCCTGCACCGGGACCTGCTCCGTACAGGAGGCTGTCCGTATGGTCCTGGACCCGTCCCTGTTTGTCCTTGACGTGCGCGACATCAGGAACCGGGAGGCGCACGGGTATATCGAGGGCTCGCACCACACCTACGTGGGTGAACTCCCGCAGCACATTGCAGAGGTCCCAAAAGACCGCCCGGTCCTCGTCTATTGCGATGCGGGCTACAAGGGCAGCCTCGCTGCAAGCATCCTGGCCCGGCACGGCATCACCCGGGTGACGAACCTGCTCGGCGGGTTTACCGCATGGAAGAAGGCGGGGTACCCGGCCGGAAAATAATTTTTGGTGATTATGTAACATCCACCACTAACCCATGGTTAGTATTGAGTCAATTCAGGATTTTTTTTAATCTACGCTCCGGAAAACACAAAAAATGCAACCCCCCCTTGCGCCGCCAGAGTCGAAGAGCCTGATGGCTCTTCTCCAGCCTGCTCTCATATGAGAGCAGTCTTCCCCCGATGGGGGATGTTGAGGGTCTACATTCTGCAGACCCGAAACAGGAGAAGAACGCGAAAGCGTTCTTCGACCCGGGGCGCATTGCGATGCCTCGGTATGAGCTGTATCGGGGGCATACACAAGTACAGGTAATACGGCACTATCGCAACCGGGGGATGCCCGAGCGGCGGGGGCGGAGGCTTGACGGAGCCCCCAAGAGCGGCAAGGAAAATTTTATTTCAGGTTTATCGAACTTTTGGTGGACTGTACCCAATCACCTTTTTTTTTAAAAACCTGTTTTCCCCCCCCCGTGTCCACGGGCCCGGCATGGCCAAAAAACGTTCGGACTGCCTGCATCAGAAGAACAGCAACAGGACAAGCACGACGTGGATTACCGCAAAGACAATCGTGGCGGCAGCCATTCTCATATGCCATTTAAAGGGAATATGGTAGAGCCCTTTCAGCACGAGAATTCCCAGGACTGCCGTTGTGACAAGGCAGATGAACGTTACTATTCCGAAAACCATCGCCAGGGGAAGGCCAAGGATTACGATCTGGTTGACTGACGCAAACATATGATCCCGGTTACGGTGTTGGGAAGGCCGGGTCTTCACTCTTTTCATCGCGGCAGGCTGCCTGCCGGTCACGGCGCTGCCGGAAGGACGGGGTTATGGGTCTCCCTTTTCACCTGTGAACCGGTACGCCCCTTTTGGCACCCGCATCTCGAACCGTGCCCCTTTCCCCGACTCACCGTTTTCGGTGATCGTGATGCCGGTGATCGCGAGGATCTCGCGGGTGAGGAAGAGGCCGAGGCCCGTATGTTTCCCGTAGCCCTGCTCAAACAGGCGGGCTTTCTCTTCTTTTGCGATCCCGACACCGTTATCCTCGCATGCGATCACGAGCCCGGCACCGGTCTCATGGGAGGTGATGCGGATGGCCGTCATTGCCTCACCGCCATAATTCAGCGCATTGTCGATCAGGTTATAGAAGACCTTCTCGAACAGCGAATCTGCATAAATCTCAATGTCCGACCGGTCAACCTCCACCCGCACATCCCGCATGGGCAGGGCTTTTTCTGCCCACAAGACACTCGCATGGATGTTCTGCCAGACGGGAGCAGCTGTTCCCATATCCTCGTAGACCTTGGTGAAATCGAGCTGGTGCCCCATGGTCTGGGCAATCTTCATCTCTGATCTGAGATATCCTGATGCCGTGGAGTCCCTCTCGAGTTCTTCTTCCGACAGCTGGAGATATGCCATGAGGGCCGTGAGCTGGTTCTTGATATCGTGCCGGGTGATCGAGGAGAGGATCGTGAGTTTCCTGTTGACCCGGGAGAGTGCGTCCTCTGCGGCCTTCCGATCGGTAATATCGGTGATGACCGACAGGCCTGAAGGGAGCCCTTTGTCTTCGATCCGCACGGTAGTGATCAGGCAGTGGCGGACCGTGCCGTCCCGGAGCTGGATATCAATCTCGCTCAGATAATCCGGGAACTCCCCCCTGCAGATTGCATCGATTACCGTCCGTGCCGCCTCAGCAGCCGGAGGAGTCAGGATGGAATAGATGGATTGCCCGACAACGGTTTCCTGTGAGAAACCCAGGAGCCGGGCCGCTGCCGGGTTGGCGTAGTGGATGAACTCCCGGTCGTGGATGAGCACATAATCAGGGAGGTTGTCCGCAAGGTTCCGGTACCGCTCCTCGCTCTGCCTGAGCTCTCCCTGGGACCGGGCCATATTGAGCATCAGGAAGGAACACGTGGCAACGATATCCATGAGGACAGTGACGATAAAGAAGATCGGATTTATGGGATCCGGACCTCCCAGCGAGTGGTCCCCGGGAGTGAGGACCCCGTTGACAACGATCGCGGTCCAGAGGAGTGCCGTGACCAGGGGGGCCGCGGCAAAGATGTACCTGAGCAACCGGGTCTCCGGTTCACCCGCCCGTATCGCGATGAGGGCGGTTGCAACAAAACAGGGGACAATGAGCAGCGCTATGACCACGCCACGCATGACAACCGAATTGCTCACGATCATAAACCAGAACAACAGGAGAGCGGCCGGTACCAGGACACCGTACACGATCTTCGGGAGTGCAGCTGACCGGAAATATCTCCCGGTACTGTCAAGCCGCATCATGACCGACAGCGCGATCAGAAAATTTGCCACCGTTGAGGTAAGCAGAACGGGCACGGCTCCCTCGAGCACGTACAGGAAATACCCGCACGACGTCACCATCAGGGACAGCATCCAGGTCCTGAACCCGATGTAGGTCTTCTGGCTCTTCCAGAAGGTAAAGAGCATCAGCGTGAGGACTACGTTGACGAAAAAAAGGATCAGGAAAAGGGTACGGATATCCGGCATCCACATGGTTTTACTCTCCGCCCGGGGGTACCTCACCGTACATCCCGATACAGTTAATGCTGGTGGATATTTTCCCTCTCATATAATGAATATTCGTACTGCCCGACAACCCCCGACCGTTTATTATAGGATAAGGTTTTCTCCCCTTGATCCTGCCATCCCCACGGCGTGGGCCGGGAAATGCCGGGCCCCGCTGGACAAACCGGGCCGGGCAGGGAAGGTTCAATACGTGCTGCACCCGTATCGTATCTCATACCCGGGAAAGGACATCACGTGACCCAAAAAAAAAGACCTGAATACCTGGTACAATGGGATACGACCGGCCGGTTTGGCGCCGGGGAGACCATTGCACACGACCGGTACAATGCGGTAAAAGAGGAGTACGAGGTCCGCATGAAGGACTGGAGCGGCGATGCACAGAAAGGCGAGGAGGGGGCATTCCATATCTCCGGGCGGAAACGCGACCTGATCAAGGGGTTCCTGGAAGAGAAGCGGTACGCCCTCACTGCCGAATATTACCATTACACGGTACGGGCACGGGGGAAAAAGATAGACCCCGCGGCAATCCGGCAGAAGGTCCAGGACCTGGGCCTGTCCTGTCTCTGGGTCCACGTGACCGGCGAGACCGGCCCTGACAGGGAGCAGCGGGCCCGGAGATAGGCGGGATTTTTTCCGGGCGCCGGGCGGGCAGCAGGTCTCCGGGAAAAAGCAAGGGATTTTTTTTATTTCCTGCTCCATGAGCGGGTTGATCACGGTCCCGGAGATATTCCCGGCGCGTCCGGTGATCATCCTGATGAGCAGGAGCGTTCATGCGGTTTCCGGAGCCAATCCCGGTGCCCGCACAAGCCGCAGGGTAAACCGTATCACTGCCCCGGACTGTTGCTCCCCCGGTACCCGGTCTTCCGCCCGGACGTTCCCCCCATACCCTTCCACCAGCATTTTCACGATATGCAGCCCAAGACCGTAACTGCTCCGTATCCGGGTGTCCCGGGTGAAACGATCGAATATGAGGGGTTTCAACGCATCGGGGATCCCCGGCCCGGTATCACTTACCGAGATCTCCAGCATATCCCCGGGGATTTCCCGGGCACTCACCGTTATCGTTGTATCTTTCCCCCCGAATTTCAGGCTGTTGGAGAAGATATTATCGAAAACAACGCCCAGCATGTCATTGGCGAGCACGTTCCGGTTGCATTGCTCCATGATGATATGAGCTCCCGTCCGGGATCCCATCTCGTTTTTTACGATTGATGCAAGGTTCACGCACCTGATTTCCGGAGGATTCTTGTAGATCCGGCTGATGGTTTCGATATTCCGGATTACATCGTCACTCTTCTTGGCGAGCTGGATGATTTTTTCGGCAAACGTCCGTTCTGTTTCATCCGCGGTACTCTGTACCAGTTCGGCATATCCCCGCAGCCCCATGACCGCATTGAGAATTTCATACGTGATCGCGTCAAGATAGATGTCGAGATAGAGATTGGCCTTACGGTTCAGCTCCTCCAGGTCCCGGTTGCGTTTACTGAGCTCCTCACGTGCATCCTGCAGGTCGTCCCGCTGCTGCTCGATCTCTTCGAGAAGTGCGTGCAATTCCTGCTGCTGGGACTGGATCGTTTCGAGCATCAGGTTAAGGGACCGGATGAGCGAGATCACCTCTTCGTCGCCGGTCTCCGGCATACGGAGGGAGAGATCCCCGGATTCACTGATGGATTTCATTCCCGTGTCGAGCTCACTCAGCGGTGCGAGGATAAACTTCCTGAGGAGATACCGGACAACGAGCAGGTAAATGATGCCGAGCAGAATTACGATACCCGCCACGATTACGATGGAGTTTCTGACCTGCTGATGTACCGGGCGGGTTGTCTTGATGTTCAGGAGCAGGAAGGTGGGTTTGTTTTCAATCCCGGTAATGAGGGCATATCCTTCCAGCTGGTTATCACCGGACTGCCGGACAATGATTGCCCCCTCCCGGGCGGCCTCCGCTTCCTGCACGGATATGATCCCGTCACCAGAACCGGGAGTATACCGGATGAGCGATCCATCCATCTGGAGCATCCGGTTAATCTCGTCGATCCGGTCCCTGTCGAGCAGCCGTGCCATGACCAGTGTTCCTTCCGGGGATCCTGACTGGTTCCCGTAGAGCACCGGGTACCCGACAAGAATTACCGGGTTGTTACTGATCGACGAGAGCCCCCGCCTGCCGGATATCCCGCCCTGCATGCCCTCCGGGAGGATACTGTTACGGATGATCGTATCAAGTTCAGGAGGGATTGACGGGACGACATCCCCCTCCTTGGTTATGGTCTCGGAGAAGATCCGGTCCCCGCTGGCATTGTAGACCATGATGTAATCAATACCGAGATTTTTCATGGAGACCGGCTGGAACAGCCGCAGGAGATCGTTTTTCCCGCGGTCTTCCCCAAAAATCACGGCGGTTTCATCCCGGAGTGCCCAGTCGCGGCACGTTGCTGCCACATCTTCGGTTGCATAGTCAATCTGCGATACGAAGCGCTGGACATGGGATGTAGTCTCCTGCTTCTCGATTTCCCCGAAGGCCTGGACGATCACCAGCTGGGTGATGATGCTCAGGACAATGAGAAAGATCACTAACGTTGCAATAAGGATCAGGTTGGTGCGGGTCCGGATCTTCATTGGAAATGCTCCGGCAACAGTGTTTTCCGGAATGATCCGGACGGTACAGCAATCTCAAACCGGCTCCCCTTCCCTTCGGTGCCGTTCTCGCGGATGGAGATGCCGGAGATGGCGAGGATCTCCCGGATCAGGAACAGGCCAAGACCGGAATTGTTCCCGAATCCTTTCAGGAAGATCTTCTCCTTGTTCTCTTCCGGCACACCGCGGCCGTCATCCTCGCAGACAAGGAGGAGCCGGTCCGGCTCATCCAGGATAACGAACCGGATTTCCGTTTTCGATCCGGCATGCCTGGCTGCATTATCGATCAGGTTATAGAAGACCTTCTCCAGCATGGGATCGGCAAAAATCTCCGTGGCGGCACACCGCTCATCAATTATGACGGGTACCGTCTTCGCAAGAAGGCAGGCCTTCCGGATGGTTACGGAGACGTTCTGCCACAGGGGAGACTCAACACCGATCTTCTGGTAGTCCCGGGAAAAACAGATCTGGGCGTGGATCGTATCGATCACCTGTTCGCTTTTCGCGAGATATCTCATGGCCGCGGGAGTACCCGGTTGCTCACCGGCAAGTGCAAGGTATGAGCTCAGCACCGTGAGCTGGTTGAGCATATCGTGGCGGGTGATGTCGTTCATCAGGCTGAGTTTCCGGTTGATGCTTTCAAGGACCTTCTCGGTGTTCTTCCGTTCCGTGATGTCCGAGGAGATGGCAGTAACGGCAACCACGGCATTGGTCGCCGGATCGGTCACCGGGGTGAGTTTCCGGTGGTAATACCGCCCGTCCTGCTCGTATTCATCCTGTACCGGGCGTCCTGATTCCAGTACCTGCTTCACCAGTGCCGTGAAAACCGCAGTCTCTTCCGGCAGGTGGAAATCCCCGTAGCATTTCCCGGCATATGCGTCGGGCAAAAGACCGCGCCGGGTGAGATGGCGGGTATTGATCAGCAGGTAGCGGAGATCCGGATCAACGGTATAAATCGAGTCCTCGACCGATTCGACAAAGGAGCGATACTGTGCTTTGGACCGCTGGAGTTTCTCATCAGTTTCCATCTGGTGCCGGAGGGCTTCCCGGGATATCTGGTGCTCACGGTAGGAGGAACGGAGGGGAAAAAACATGATAATAACCGCAATAATGCTCGTGAAGACAATGGTTATGGCATGAGACTCCCAGAGGGTGATATCCGGATCAAACACCTGCTTGGCCAGTTCAAACACGGACATGATGGCAAGCATTGACACAAAGACTATGCATAACCGGATATTCAGGGAGGAGAGCAGGACTTTTCTGGACATGGCATCAGGAGAATGTGATCATTTTCTTCCAGTATACGAAGTGGTCGAAGACGCAGGAGAACGGACTTCGGTTCCCGGTATCAGGGCACCGGCACCGCGGAGATCCGGGCAATCCGGAACTGCGGGCTTAACGTGATATGTTCCCGGAAGAGTGCCGTGCCAATCATCACGTCCCGGTAGATGGAACCCACGCCCTTCTCATCCATCCTCATGAGGATTTCCGTTAAATCCATGGGGAAGAACTCCTCAAGGGACCCCTTGCTCCCGTACTGGGCCATGGCAGCAATCGCCGCATCATTGTAGTACGTGATCCTCCCGCCCGGGTTTACTTCAATGACCGGTGTTAATTCCAGATGGGGAAGACCTGAAGGGCTGGCAATATTTTTTGCTGCAGAAATTTTCCGGGAAATATCGTTCATAAGGATCATATGGCCAAAATGAAGATTGCCTGCATCGAGAGGTGAAATATGGATCTCCGTATCGATCGAGAAGCCACCCTTATGCCTGAACCGCGTAATGATGGTGGACTTCCCCGTTGATTTGAGATCCTGCTGGATCCGGTTGCCGATCTCCTGGTAGACCTGCGGAGTCTCATAGAGATGTTCCAGGTGCAGGCCTTTGAGATCATCACGCTCATAACCCAGCATCGTGGCAAGGGAGTCGTTCACCCACTGGAACGTACGGTTCCGGACATACGCGATGCCATTGGGTGAGGCGGCAAGGATGGCCCGGAGGATCGCGTGCTTGCGCCATAGCGCTGTTTCAGCACGCCGTTGCTGTACTGCCCGCCGGATTTTATGACCTAGTTCAGCGTACTGCGATTTTGGTTCCCCGCCTTTCTGGATATAATAATCCGCCCCGCTGTTGAGCGCCTCAATGACCACCTCCTCCCTGCCCTTTCCCGTGAAGATGATGAACGGCAGTGAACGGGTGCAGGTGCGGACTTCCTTTAAAAATCCGATGCCATCCATGACCGGCATCTGGTAATCGGACACGATTGCGTCAAAGGTTGTATTTTTTAAGATCTCCAGTGCTTCTGCCGCAGACTGCACCGTGGTAACGGTAACGCCTGCTTCCCGTTCGAGATATGTTTTTCCGATATCCAGGAGTGCCGGCTCATCGTCGACAAAAAGGACCGAGATCACCATAGGCCGTGCCTTTTGGGATACAACCGGCTGTGTGGCATTGTCGGGTGCAGGGATGTTCACGGATGCCGGACCCGGGTCATCCGACGGGGTCCGCTTCGGTTGGGATCCGAAAGGCATTACATGCTTGATCGCAGTTTTTATCATATCGTCATCCTCAGGGAAAGAATTCCGCAATGGTCAGTATTTTCCAGAAAAATCCGGCAGGTTCCCGGACTCCGGGGGGTTTTCTTACCGTGCGCTCCGGGAAGCCTACACGCAGAATTACCTGTCTGAGTACATATAAATTTTCGAAATAGTCTATAGTATGACATATAAAATATAGAGAGATATGGTAGTGATACTGTACAGTAATTCCAGTACAATAACAGTACACTAAGGTATGGGCCAGGAAGACCGGGAAAAGAGATTACTTGCCGGCCCGCGGTTTGTTCGGGCCCTGCTCATGGTCTACCAGGAGGTTAATGACCGTCTCGGAGATATCCCCGGCATACTCGCCCGAGCGCCGGATACTCTCGGCAATGTAGCCGAGATTGATTGCAACCGGCGTGTCCAGCTTGAGGACCATGTTGTTGATATCCCCACAGATCTTCTCAAGAGCGCTGATGGACTCGATGTTCCGGTGGGCATCTTTCATATCCGCGTTGAAAAATGATATGATGCTCCGGTCGAAGATTTCAAGTGACATCGTGCTCGATTTACGGATAGCTGCAAGGATCTTTTTGTCGACATCCGCGTCAAGAATCGGCATCGTATGCTCGGCAATCCGGACAGCGTGGTCACCAACCCGCTCGATGATGCGGCTGAGCATGTAGTAATGCAACGCCATACTTGAGGATATCTCCATCTTCCGCGAGAGCGATGCGTTCTGCATGATCATGTTGGTCTGCCGTGCAATGAGCCAGTTGAGCCGGTCCGCGTCCATGTCCCGGTTGATCACGTCCTGTGCGAGCGTCTTGTTGTGCGTCTCGAGTGCAACGATTGCATCTTCATGCATTGCCTGGACGATAACAAACATCCGCTTGATGGTATTGTCAAACGGCATCTCGGACGGGTTGAGGAGGTCCTTGATGGCAATCACCGTTCCGGTTTCCTCGACGACTTCCTGGCCGATCGTCATCTGCGTGAAGTCCCGGACTACCGTCCGGATAAAGGGCGGGAACCGGTCTTTTGTGGTGATGCGGATCATGGTGAACCCGGTGATGTAGGCGCCAATCAGCATCCGGAAGAGGAACGCAGGGTCCGCTACCGTACTGCTGTCGATCACCTTTACCCGCTGGATGGGTTCGTCCGTGATCTTTTTTGTTATGAGAAGTGCCCCGTCCGGCTGGATCACGAGACCGACCGGATCGTTCTTTTTTATCTTCTGCTCATCCGCCCAGTTCTTTGGAAGGGTCACCACGAACGATGCCCCCCCGGTCACCTGCACCCGCCGAATCTCCATCTCTTTCCCCTCTCCTGATTCCTATAGGAATCCGATTGGACAATATTACTCTAGTTGTCTCTTTATTGTATATATATCTGTATAGTTTATGGCGAAAAACAGTATATATGCCGCCGTGAAATTGCTGATAGAACACCATGAAAGAAAAAAGGAGTTCCATCCTGATCATTGCCGTAAGCCTTGTCGCGGTCCTCATGCTCGCGCTGGCTGCCGGTTGCACCGCCAAAGACACCAGTGCCGGGGCGAAAACGCCCGTTGCCACAGCAGCACCCGCTGCCGCAGCATCTGAACAGGCCCCGGCTGTTGCCCCTGCAACACCCGCAGCAGCACAGACAACTGCCGCACCGGTATCTGCCGGCCAGAAACAGACCATAAAAATCAGCGGTTCAACCACGGTCCTCCCGATCGTCCAGAAAGCCGCCGACCAGTACATGGCAGCCCACCAGGACGCTGACATCCAGATCTCCGGTGGCGGGTCCGGTGTCGGTATCCAGGCCATTGGGGCAAAGACCGTTGACATCGGCATGTCCTCCCGTGAAGTGACCAAAGCAGAGATGGCAAAGTACCCTGCATTTGTCGTCACACCGGTGGCACAGGACGGTATTGCGGTTGTCGTCAACCCGGCAAACACGATCCAGTACATCACGCTCGACCAGATCAAGAAGATCTACTTAGGAAAGATCACCAAGTGGAGCGAGATCACCGGTGCAGATGTCCCCGGCACCAACAACCAGATCGTAATCATCGGCCGTGACAGCGCCTCAGGCACCCGCACGTACTTTGATGAGACCGTTCTTGCAAAGGCAACACCCACGAGCAAGATGCTCGAGAAGAACTCCAATGGCGCCGTCCTCCAGACCGTAGCCCAGACACCGGGCTCCATCGGGTACGTCTCCATCGGCTTTGTGAGCAAGGACGTCAAGGCACTGCCCGTCTGGTACAATGCCGACAAGATCGTTGCCCCGACGGTTGACAATGTCAAGAGCAAGACCTACCCCGTCTCCCGTGACCTCTATGTCATCACGAACGGCCAGCCCTCCGGCCTCACCGGTGACTTCATCAACTACATCCTCGGTGCTGACGGCCAGAAGATCGTTGCCGAGGAAGGCTACGTGACGCTCGGGTGATGCACGAGGCAGGGACAACAATTTTTTCCGGAGGCGAAAAACCATGAAATTTTCAAAAAAAGTGAACGGTGTCTTTTGCGCCTCCGAAGGCACTGCCCGTTTATCTGTTCTCAAGGAACAGTCCATCAAGACCGTCTTCTTCTTCGCAGCCGCTTTTGCCGTCATCGTTGTCTCGTTCATCCTCCTCTTCCTGTTACGGGACGGTTACCCGATCTTCACTGATGTCGGCGTGATCAACTTCCTCCTGGGGCCCGAATGGGCGCCGACCGCGGCGGAGCCATTGTATGGCATTTACCCGCTCATCATCGGCACCCTCCTCGTCACCCTCGGGGCCATGATCTTTTCCGTCCCGCTTTCTCTCGGCTGTGCAATCTACATCTCTGAACTCGCCACTCCCCGGATCAAGGCGGTCCTCAAGCCGGCGGTCGAACTACTGGCCGGGATCCCCTCGGTCGTGTACGGGTTCTTCGGGCTCATCGTGCTCACGGACTTCATCCGGGTGAGCTTCGACATCCCCACCGGGGAGACCTGGCTTGCCGCCTCGGTGCTACTCGGGATCATGGCACTGCCCACGATCATCAGCGTCTCAGAGGATGCGATCAGCTCCGTGCCCCACGAGTACAAAGAAGGGTCGCTTGCGATCGGGGCCACGCGGTGGCAGACCATCAGCAGGGTCCTCGTACCGGCAGCGCTCTCGGGCATTGCCGCCGCGGTGATCCTCGGCATCGGCCGGGTGGTCGGCGAGACCATGGCGGTCCTGATGGTTGCCGGCAATGCGGCGATCATCCCGGACCCGGTCTGGAACATCCTCTCGCCCCTGCGGACGCTGACAGCGACCCTCGGGATCGAGATGGGTGAGGTCTCGGTAGGCAGCGAGCACTACAGCGCCCTGTTCGGCATCGCCGTCGTCCTCTTAATCATCACGCTCATCATCAACCTCTCCGCAGTCGCCATCCTCAGGCACCTCAGGGGGCGGCAGGTAACACCGGCAGGAAGAAAACCGTTCATCTCGCCCGGTACCCGGCAGAAAATTGTCTTTGCCATCGAGATGCTCGGCCTCGTACTGCTGCTGGTGTTCCTCACGTCCGTGTCCTGGTGGCTGGGACCGGTTGTCCTCCTGGGAGGAAGCCTCTGGTTCGCCGGCCGGCCGTTCATGTCGGAGAAAATTATCCAGAAGATCGCCTTTGGCCTGATCGGCGCGGCAACACTGATCGTACTCGCCATCCTGCTCATCATCCTCTCGGACATTGTCATCAACGGCCTGCCGGCACTCTCCTGGGACTTCATCACCCAGCCCCCCCGGGACCTTGGCCGGGCGGGCGGGATCTTCCCGGCGATCGTGGGCACGCTCTGTCTCGTTGCCGGCGCAATCGCCATCGCCCTGCCGCTGGGCGTGGGGGCGGCGGTCTACCTGGTCGAGTACACCCGCGAGGGGAAGATCACGACGGTCATCCGGACCGGCGTCGACCTGCTGAACGGCACGCCCTCCATTGTCTTTGGCCTCTTCGGGTTCGCCTTCATCGTCCTCTACCTCAATGCCGGGGTCTCGCTCCTCGCGGGGCAGGTCACCCTCGCCCTGATGGTCCTCCCGACCGTCATCCGGACAACCGAAGAGTCGTTGAAGAACATCCCGCAGTCCCTCCGCGAGGGGAGCCTTGCGCTCGGGGCAACCCGGTGGCAGACCATCAGCCAGGTCGTCATTCCCCCGGCCGTACCGGGGATCGTCACCGGCGCCATCCTCTCCATCGGGAGGGCTGCCGGGGAGACCGCACCGATCATGTTCACGGCCGTGGTCTTCTCCTCCCGGTTCCTGCCCGACTCGGTCCTTGACCCGGTGATGGCGCTGCCCTACCACCTCTTCATTCTCGCAACCAACGTGCCCGGGTCGTCCATGAACAAGTACGGGACCGCCCTCGTCCTGCTCCTGCTCGTCATCGGGTTCTACGCGGTTGCGATCATGGTGCGGACCCATTTCCAGAACAAATCACGGGGATAAAAAAATGTCAGAACCTGCGATCATCACCACAAATAACTTAAATCTCTGGTACAGCGGGAAGCACGCCCTCGAGTCGGTCTCGATCAAGGTACCGAAGAAACGGGTGACCGCCCTGATCGGCCCCTCCGGCTGCGGGAAGTCAACCCTCCTCCGGTGCTTCAACCGGCTGAACGATCTCATCGACAACGTGAAGATCACCGGGGAGATCACGCTTGACAACGAGGACATCCATGCACCTGCGTCGGATGTCGTAACCCTGAGAAAGAAAGTCGGCATGGTCTTCCAGAAACCCAACCCGTTCCCAAAGACCATCTACGACAATATCGCCTATGGCCCCTGGGTCCACGGCATCCGGGACAAGAACGAGCTCGACCGGATCGTGGAGCAGAGCCTCCGGCATGCGGCCCTCTGGGACGAGGTGAAGGACCGGCTCAGCGACTCGGCGCTCGGGCTTTCGGGAGGCCAGCAGCAGCGCCTCTGCATTGCCCGGACGCTTGCCGTTGAACCGGAAGTGATCCTGATGGACGAACCCTGCTCTGCGCTCGACCCGATCGCAACGTCGAAGATCGAGAACCTGATCGATATGCTCAAGGAGGAGTACACGGTCATCATCGTCACCCACAACATGCAGCAGGCCACACGGGTGAGCGATTACACGGGGTTCATGTACCTCGGGAAACTGATCGAATGCGGCAGGACGAAACAGATCTTCGAGCACCCGACCGAGGAACTGACGGAGAATTATATCACCGGGCGGTTCGGGTAGGAGGAAGACATGGCAGAGAAATTCCATACAGAACTGGACGAACTCAGATGTGAAACAGTGGAGATGGCGCACTTCGGGCGGTCCATGTTACGGGACGCCGTGGACGGGCTCATCCGGCAGGACAAGAACCTGGCGGAATCCGTTGTAGCCCGTAAAGAGGAGATCCACCGGATGGAGGTCCGTCTCGAAGAGCACTGCTACCAGCTGATCGCGCTCAACCAGCCGATGGCAAAGGACATGCGGATCATTGCCTGCACGCTCAAGGTGATCACCGCGTCGCTCCGCATCGGGCGCTACGGGAAAGTGATCGCAAACATCGTCAAGGAGGTTGCAGACAACCCCCATATATCAAACCTGATGAGCATCCCCCACATGGCCGAACTGGTGATCGAGATGATCGATGATGCCATTGCGGCGTACGAGACCGATAACCTCCGGCTCATCGAGGCCTTCTCGGAGCGGGACGATACGATCGATGCCCTCCGCCACTCGATCTTCCGGCAGGGGATCACCTACATGATGGAAGACCCGCGGACCATCTCGCGGTGCACGCATTACATCATGGTGGCCCGGTATCTCGAACGCTGCGCCGACCATGCCTGCAAGATCGCCGAGAACGTCCAGTACATGGAGACGGGCGAGCGGGTGGAGATCCACTAAAAGGTCCGCCCGGAGGGGCAAGGGAAATGAAGACGGTTCTTTTCATCTGCTCGTTCAATTCGGTCAGGTCACAGATCGCCGAGGGCCTGCTCAATGCCCGCTGCCCGGGCCGGTACCGGGCATTCTCGGCCGGGATTGCTCCCGGTGGCCTGAGCCCGCATGCGGTTGCGGTGATGCGTGAAGCGGGAATCGACATCTCGTTGCAGAAGTCCAAGAAGCTGGCCGTCTTCTCTCAAGCGCGGTTTGATTATATCATCACGATGTGCGATCATGTGAAACTGGCGGTGGCAACGTCCTTTCCTTCGGGAGGAATACGGGTCCACCGGCGCTTTGACACGCCCTCTGAAGTACGGGAAGACAAGGCCGCGATCCTTGCAGATTTCCGTACCCTGCGGGATGACATCGACGCATGGCTGACGAAAATATTTCCGGATTGCCCGGGACAAACGGGCCCGGACAGTACGGGGAGGAAGAATGACAGAACGGGAACGTGAGATGGTACTGAACGTGGATTGCAGGACTGTTGAGGTTAAGGCACGAAAGCCCCGTGTCCTGTATGTCTGCACGCACAACTCGGCCCGGTCCCAGATGGCCGAGGGGTATCTCCGGGCAGCGTATGGCCACCTTTTCGAGGTGGGAAGTGCGGGGACCGAGGCACGGGGACTGCATGCCTGGGCCGTGGTGGTGATGAAGGAGATCGGGATCGATATCTCGGGCCAGCGTTCCCGGCTCATCGGTGAATTTTTTGACTGGCGGACGGATATTGTCGTAACGGTCTGTGACACGGCGCACCAGACCTGCCCTTTTGTCCCGGGTGTAAAGAACCGCATCCATGCCAGCTTTCCTGATCCCTCGGCCTGTACCGGGACACCGGACGAATGCCTGGCCCGGTTCCGCCAGGTGAGGGATAAAATAATTGCCTGGATTGACACGTCCTTTGTCCCGCAGTACGGGCATTCCCCATCGGCAGCCTGCGGGCGGACTGGAAACGAAGGGGTGAGTGGGAAGAAAGAATTCCACCAGGGTCCATTCACTCCCGAAATTCACCAGGCAGCAAACGGCGCCATCTACGAATCTGTACGGTCCTGTGATCTCGAGCGTATCTGTGAAAAGTGAGGAAACATGCTGGTTATCCGAAGGAAAAATACCGGTCGTTCTTTTACCATGGCAAGAGCACCAGAAGAGTTCAGCGAACAGGAACCCATGCACCCGGATGATTACCGGGCACACCTTGCATGGGTGACGGCAAGGCGGCTCCAGGAGCATATGCTCAAAAAAACCATTGCAGGAGAGCGGGTCGCTCGCTGGATTACCGGGTGATGTCCCGGTTTCGCACGGAGAGCGCAAATATCCCGGCGACTGCGGCCGCAAGGACAAAACCTGCAGTAAACCCGGACGAATAGCCGGCGAACGTGATGACCACACCGGTGACGAGCGGCCCGGCCGCGTGCCCGATATCCATAATCGACGAGAGGGCGCCCATCGATGCACCGATCTCTTCTGTTTTTGCCACGTCGGCAACGTATGCGCTGGTCGCAACCGTGGAGAGCGAGATCCCAAGGCCGAAGACCGTACTCGCGGCAAGGAAGCCGGGATATGTTGCGGCAAACGGTATGGCGGCGATCGCCCCGCCGGTGACGAGCAGTCCTGCGATGATCTGGATACGCTTGTCGATCCGGTCAGCGGCCCGGCCGAAGAACGGTTTTGTGACGGCAATGATCAGCACCTGGACCGCGAAGATGATGCCGATCTGGTACGCCTCGAAGCGGAGCGCGAACAGGTACACCGGCAGGAAGGTCTCGAAGGCGCCAAAGGCAAAGTACGTTGCCATGTCCGCGAGCGCCGTTGCCCTGAGCCGGCGGTTTCCCGCAAAGGTGGCAAGGCTCTCATAAAACACGGAAATGCCCGGCAGGCCGGACGAACCGGCCGGTGCTTCACGGTACCGGAGGATGAGGATAAACACCGGGACCGCGGCGAGAGCGGCAGCAATGTACACCATCCGGTACGGGAAAAGCCCCGGGGTGAAGGCAAAGGCCGTGATGATGATCCCGCCGGCGAGAGGCGCGATGGTGCGGCCGATGAGCGTTGCGGAAGAGTAGGTGCCGAGCATCTCGCCCTTTGTTTCCGGGAAGCGCTCGGCGATGATGGCCGAGACAACGGGGCCGAGGATCGCGGTGGCCGTGCCGTGGAAGAACCGGACCGGGACCAGCCAGAGCGGATCGGAAATGAAGAGGTAGAGGAGGGGGGCAAGGAGGAACACGCACCCTGAGGCGAGGAGCAGGCGCCGTCTCCCGATGCGGTCCGACAGGACCCCGACCGGAAACGAGAACAGGATGCCGGCAAGCGGCGATATGGCGGCGATGAGGCCGAGCACGGAGTCCCCGGCACCCATTGCCGTTACGAAGAGCGGGAGCACGGGATTTTTTGAAATTGTTGTCGAAAAAATGGCAAAGAACCCGATCAGGGAGAGATAGTACATCAGGGTGCGGCTGGCCACGGGCCGGACTCCCTTAACCGCCGGGTCTTGTGACATCGTCAGGGAGTAATGGGACGTGATGATAATAAAGCCGGGGGTGATGCGTTTGCACGCGAGGAACCCTGCTGAGTTTTTCTCGTGTCGTAAGTCTGATGTTTTTTGGCTCTGTAGAAAACCTGTGTGGGATAGTGTCAGATAGGGATGGAGCCACGGGCGCTCGGGGTCTGCCGACCCTCGCCCCGTGGATCTTAGCCGTATGCGAGCCTTGAAAAAATTGAAACCGGGGGGGTCAAGGGGGCTTGCCCCCTTGGGCTGCCTCCCCCTATGGGGGAGAGAGGGGGTCACACTCGTAATTCCACTGAGTGCATTGTGAGAATGATTTCTCCAGAGCAGTTTTTCTCGTGTCGTAAGCCTGATGATTTTTTAACAGATCGTAAAGTGCAAAAGCATGCGTGAATACCTGTATAGTATGGAACCGTTCCGGGAGCCTGGTGCATAGTGCCGGAGACATGCCCGTTCTGCAACCCCCCTGCCGGGGAGATCGTAGCGAAGAATGAGCTCTGCTATGCCCTCTGGGACTGCCACCCGGTCAGCAGGGGCCACCTGCTCGTGATCCCGTTCCGGCACACGCTGGATTTTTTCTCGATAACACCGGAAGAGGGGCAGGCCCTGCTCGCGTTGATCGGCGAGTGCAAAGGCATTATCGATGAGAAATATTCTCCTGACGCGTACAACATCGGGTTCAATGCCGGGGTGGCGGCCGGGCAGACCGTGATGCACTGCCACTGCCACGTGATCCCGCGGTATACCGGGGATGTCCCCAACCCACGCGGGGGTGTGCGGGGTGTCCTGCCAAAGAAGAAGCCGATGGGGCAGTGCGGGGCAGGACATACGTAAAAAACCGGGGTTTAGGGGCTGCACGGACAACGTGCCCCGCGGCCGGGACAGCACACTATTTTTTCACTCATCCCGCCAGTCTTGCCGGTCAAGCCAGTACATGTACACGAGGGCCACGGCCAGGCAGAGGGCGACAAAGAGCGTGGGCATGTACCACTGCCCCGAGAGGTACTTCAGCATGGCCGAGAGGACGATCCCGAGAGCGATCGCGACGACGAGCATGCTGGTGATCACTTTTGGATTGGTAAACGTGGTATAGACCTGCTGGATATCCATGAGTACTCTGACGAGTTGTTGGGCGGGGGTGGAGAAAAAAGGTTTGGGAGGAGGGATCAGTACCCAAACCTCCGTTCATATTCCTTATGCGGCAGCCATTCAATCACCAGGGCAATGACCTGTGATCCGTCACCGGTAACAGAATACATCAACCGCCAGTTCTTATGAAAATTATATTTCCACAGGTTGTCGATCCCGTACCGTGTGATATACACTTTCGGAATCAGACGTTTGGGGACCTGGATCCCGCAAAAGGGATCAGCGGCAATGATATCGAATGCAGCATTCAGCTGGCCCTGGATCTCTGTCTCTTCTGCCCTTCCGGACCCCAACTGGAAAAATAACTGTCTGGCCTGGTCGTCAATGAAGTACAGGGCAAATTTCATCGGATCTTCAGATTAGTATTATCAAGATAATGTTTTATAAGTTCAGGATTATATATCCAGCAGATTTTATTATCCGGGTCCGTGGCAATTTTCCCGGAATCCTGGAGATAGCCGATGATCGTACAGAATGTCTGGTACATCATCTTCTTTGGCAGGTTCTCCCACAAGGCCCTTTTTTTGTATTCCCCGCTATGCTCCCGGATGAAGACCTCAACCATCAGGACAGTATCGAGCTGAGGGGAGTGAACTGCCCTGGTACCGGATGACATACAACAATTTTTGTTATATCAGTATATATAACATTTTGAAACGGTTAATCTGTACCGGTCCGCTTTTATCCCGCTCCAGCCCCACGGATGACCGGCCAGACCATAAACGATTTAATCAGAATCCACAGACGCTTACAGGCTTTGAATACTCACATCTCCGGATAGATACTATCTGAATAATTATTGCTCCCGGGTGCCGGTAACGGGTGACCATTACTATGGGGTAATTTGTTACTGCGAGGGTACCTGACGGGAACAATACCGGTAACGTATTTTGAAAAAAATTGGATCTGGAGATTATTATGCAGATATCTCATCTTTTAGAGACAACAACAAAACCAGCACTCTATGAAAAAGGCAATGCAGGCATGTGGGAGGATGACCATATCTCCCGGCACCTGCTCGCGCTGCACCTTTCGCAGGACTGCGACGCAGCAAGCAGGAAACGGGGCACCATTGAAAAGACGGTCCGGTGGATCGAGACACACCTGGACAACACCCCAAAAACAATCCTCGATCTCGGGTGCGGACCCGGCCTGTATTGCGAACTGCTGGCAGGACACGGGCACCGGGTGACAGGAGTGGATTTTTCACAACGCTCCATTGCCTATGCCCGGCAGAGTGCTCAGGAAAAAGGCCTGAAGATCGATTACCTTCATGAGAATTACCTCGACCTCTCCGGTGAGGGCCAGTTCGACCTGGTGATCCTGATCTTCTGCGATTTCGACGTGCTGGTCCCTGCCGACCGGACCCGGCTGCTGGAAAAAATTTATCGTGCACTGAAACCGGGAGGCCTGTTCATCTTCGATACGCTCAACCCGAAAGCACCGGCCGCGATGAACGTCCCGGGTAAATCCTGGGAAGTTGCAGATGGGGGATTCTGGAGGGCCGGGCCGTACCTGGCCCTTTCCGAGACCATCCACTATGAAGAGGCACAGGTGATCCTCCAGCAGCATGTTGTCTGTTCGGAACCGGATGTGCCGGCCGTGTACCGGTTCTGGACGCATTACTACCGGCATGAGGACCTGGTCTCCATCCTGGATACCGGGGGATTTTCCGTTGTCGGGACCACCGAAGACCTGTTACCTGATGACGGGTCGGGGACGCATGATATGGTCACGTTTTATGTGACACAAAAAAAGTGAGTGCGGGACCTGATCCCTTTTTTACCTGTTCGTTCTTCCCGGACGCGGTGATCGCGGCGAACGGACGTATCCCAATCCCAACCTATATGTTTCCCCCCGGGTAGTATCAGGATATGAAACTATTCGGAACAGTAATAGTTCTCGTTCTCATCGCTCTTCTCCTGTCAGCCGGATGCACCACATCCTCACCTGCCCCCATCGCCCAGCAGTCACCGGTCCCAGGTACCCCCGGTGCACCGATGGCCACCTTGCCAGTCACGACCGCAGCCGCGGAAACACCGAACCCTGCCATCACCACGAGCGCCCCGCGGGTCATCGTCACCGTGACCCATATGATTGTGCCGACAAAGGCATGGAAGGATTCGGAACTCCACTTCGCCTTCGAGGCGCCGCAGGACTGGGCCGTCACGACCCGGCTGGTGAAGCTGCCCGAGGGAGCGCAGGGCCTCATGTACAAGACCGAACTCGTCTCAAATGACGCCTTCTCGATCATCACCTATCCCGTCAACCTCAACCAGGACCAGGCGTACCGCGATACGTTCCGGAACTGGAGACCGGCGCCGGCCGAGACCACCGTCGACATAAACGGGATCACGTTTGGCCGGTTCGAGACCTCGGCATACGGGGAGACCCATGTCGGGTACGTGGCCCAGAAAGCCAGTGCCAATGATCTCGGGTATGCAAGCGTGATCACCTTCACGGCGAACAACTCCCGCATGTTCGAACAGGAGGACTTCGAGAAGGTTGTCTCATCCTTCACGTATTTCACCGGGAACCGGGCGGTCAATGTGACGGGTGATGAGATCCCAAGGGTGCGGTGAGACCCTCCCCTTCGTTCTTCCGTCGTCCGGTGTTCCCCAAAACCAGTCTTTATGGGGACCGGTACCCATCCCTCCTGCATGCCATACATGATGGATTATATGTGGGGCGGCAGCGGGTACGGGTTCCCGCTGTTTGGCCTGGGAATGATGATCTTCTGGCTCCTCCTCTTTCTCGTTATTGCCTGGCTCGTGTACCGGGATGCGAACAGCCGCGGGATGAACGGGCTGCTCTGGGCCATCCTTGTCATCATCCCGATGATCGGGGTCCTGTTCCTCGTCATGTATATCATTATCCGGGAGACCGGGCCGCGGGGTACACACGGGGAGAAGGGGCCGCTTGACATTGTGAAGGAACGGTACGCGAAAGGGGAGATCACCAGCGAACAGTTCCAGAAGATGAGCGAAGACTTGAAGAAGTGAGGGGCGGGTAAACGGCCCGGTACATCAGAAAAATATGAGTGCCTGGATGTTATCGGAACAGGTCCTGAGGCTCGACCCTGCCTTTTTCCGTTCGATCATAGTCCCGGTCAAAACTCACGATTGTCATATGGTGATGATCTGCGACAGCATACTGGTAAGCATCATCAAAATCCAGATGAAACCGCGTGGCCGCTGCAACGATATGGGAAAAATTCTCCGGCTCAAGTGATAATACTGCTATCCCACTGGCGATGATATCCTCGTTTAGGAACGTCAGGAACGCATCCGGCTTATGCTCCCTGAGATAGATAATGCCAAGCGTATGCAGGGAAAAATCTGTCATGTGCAGCGCTGAAAGATCAGCCCGGTGAAAAAAGTCCTTGACCTCCTGCACCCGGGAGCGCCGGAGAATATATTCAAGAAAGATATTGGTATCAAGAAGATACATATCAGTCCCGCAATTCCTGGGCCTTATGCTGAAGATCGACCGATGAATATCGGGAGCCAAGTTCTTCGAGAGAGCCTTCGGCTACGCACATGAAGGTTGCCGGAGACCGCTTTTTTGAGCGTTTAACCAGGTCGTCAATATATTGGACTGCCTCCTCCTGGAGATCGGGTGGCAGACTGCGGATCTTGTCATCAACAGAACCGGAGGTTGTGGTCATGGTCTCACTATTTTATTGTCCCTGATGAATACAATCCTTTCGCTGAACCGGGGACCAGAGAATGAGTATCAGGGTACGGGGAAAGGTGAGAGGAGATATTCCGGTCCCTCCGTTCAGGACCTAAAAAACAGGGGGATTTTACAAGGAATTGATGATTTTACCGTGCGTTTGGGAAGGAACAAAAATGTTCCCTGCAACAGGAAGAGAAAACTCCCGGTCGGAGATCTGCTGGGAATTCTATGGACTTATAGCTATAAATTCTGTTTTTTATTAAACTTTTAAAACGCAATATTTATAATGTCACACACTATCCAGCTTCTGATTATTATGGCACCGACCGCGAGGTATCTTTTTCCCGGAAACGTGAAGCAGATCACATCCCGTGGACAGGCACTGGATGTCATCCTTGAGTTTGATAATCCCCGTCTCGACATCCCCGTCACGATAACGATGGATGCGAATGCCCTTCTTCCGTTGAAGAAAAACTCTCCTGTATACGCGGTTATCCTGCGGAGGAAAGGAGTGAAAAAGTCCTGCCGGGAGAAGAAGATGGTCACCGTGAGGAATCAAAATGAAAATTGCTGGGTGACGATTAAGAGAGGACCGGCGACCGATGCAGAGATCGCAGCCGCAAAAGAGAAGGCAGGAACCCATGCCTCGGAGGCCCAGAAAGAGGCCTGGAAGAACGGGTTCCTTGACCTGGGGGACTACCGGGAAAAAATCAATGATGTCTGGAAGAACGGCAAGTGCGAATCTGAGAATTGTTCATACCAGCTTGAGACATTTCTCCGGTCCGACAAGAAATTCTGGGATACCATCCCTTACGGTACGGATTGCGAGGCCAAAATCTGGAATGTCCGGGACACCTATAATCAGGGTGCCGGAAACCCCACGGGAGACCGTGAGGCCTGGAGCCATGGGTATGCAACCCATGCTGCATTCGAGGCACAGTTCGGTTCGGACATCTCAGCCGTTGCAGATGGCCCGACCCTGGCGGGATTCATGTACAACGGGGACAAAGAAGGTTGTGATGTGTTCAACACCTCCATGTTTACCGTAAAAAAACCCGATCCGGGAAAAAAGAAATCCCGTGAAAAGGATACGGAAGAGCCCGTGATTTGGCCGGTACCGGTAAACCTCTACCAGGAGAAAAAACATATCGGGCGTGCGGACGTTGTCGTGACGATGGTCTGAGGAGGGGTTATCCTGATTATTGCTGTTTCCGATGTGCACCTGGGATGGGACGATGACAAGAAAAACGTCAAAAAGCAGGACGAGTTCCTGGACTTTCTCAATTACTGCGATACCAGTAAGATCGATCATCTGGTCCTGCTGGGCGATATCTTTGATTTCTGGGCAAGGAGCAATGCAAGTATCTTCTCGACCGGCAGCCAGGACGCGGCTATCCGGAAGATCGTGAAGACAAATGAGGAGATCTTCTCAAGACTCACATCCCTGCATGCCAAGGAGGTGCATTATGTTGTGGGTAACCATGATTACCTGGTCCACGACCTGCATGCAACGAACCCGGAGACCTACCCGTTCTCCATAGACAAAAAGCTGCGACTTTCCGACGGGGGCAGGAATTTCTTCTTCACGCACGGGTATGACCTGGACGTGCGGGTGAACATGGAATTGTTCAAGATGAGCGTGGACAGTTATGAAAAGACCTGTTTTGCCCTCTCGTTCATGACCGACAAGACCGGCTGGGCAGCCGTGAACGGGTGGGGCCTTGGCGAGAAGATCAGCCAGTTCATGGATGCGCTTAAGTATATGAACACGGAGCCTGCGAAACGGAAAGAATGTTATGCGGCCGTTGAACTGCTGGCCAATTCGCGTGCTGCCGGCCTCTTTTTAGGGATGCGGCCCGGGGATAACCTGGTGTACGGCCATACCCACCGGCCGTATTATGCACAATGTGCCGGGGGATATGAGGTAGCCAACACCGGGTTCTGGGCGGGAAAGTCTTCCCGCGACGATAAGGATGTGAATACCTACGTGAAGATCGACAACGGGAGGATGAGCCAGTGCACGTTTACCGGCAAAGATATCCTGCAACAGAAATGCAGCTGAGGGATGAGTGCCGGCAATTCTAAAAACAGGATACTGCCATCGTGGCAGGTATAAAATACAAAATTATTTAATCTCAGGAATGAGCTCCTCATTATTCAGTACGGTACTATCATGAGTGCCGCTGGATGAGGAAACAGGCAGGGATGTAGTGAAAATGAACCATACAGATCAGAACGTTATGGAACCGGATCCGAAAGCATCATGTGGCTCGGGGGGACCCAGACCCTCACCAAAAGGTCCTCCCCCAAAAGGTCCGTGAAAATTTCTTTTTTCTTATTATTGGATGACAGGGTGAATTATGGACGAACAATCAGAGAGAAAGACTTCTCCAGGGGACGTTGTACAGTATCAGCCGGGCAAGGCGGGTACACCACCGGCATTGGATAACCTCGAACATTCAGGCAATGCCACTGTTTTAAAAAAAGCCCGTTTTCAGGGACTGATACGGAGTCTCCGTGCCGAGGCACAGAACCTCTACACGTCAATTCATGACATAAGGATGAAGTATTCAGAACACGGGAAGAATGCATGTACTGTTGAAAAAATTTCCACTCATAAAGCAATATTTGAATTCAATAAAAAAGAGATCGAGACACTTCTTGGTACCATCCACCAGTTCCTTGAAGACAATCCCCCGTTCTATGCCTGGAGCGGGGATGTTGTTGTACATTTCGGGAACAAATGGGAGCGGGTAATAATGATCGCCCCCGACCTGGAAAATCCTCCGGATAATATCTGCGATGTTCTGGAAAAATGTGAGAAATATCTCTGCGAAATTGTCTATTTATGCGACGTTGTTACGGTACCGGACCGTGTATCCGAACATTTGGCGCAGCTGAAAGCCGGATATGCGTTGAATTTTCATGATGAATTCCATGATGAATTCTGTTTAAAAGAACAGGAAGAAGAGATGCTCAAATTCCTCGCCCGACACCCGACATGCATTGATGGTCTTGTCGATATTTCTCAGGGCCTGATCTTCAAGGTGGATCGAAAATCAAAACGGTGGCAGAGTTATGCGAGGATTATCGGTGCTGTAACTGTTGCGGGAATCATTACCATTGCAGGGGTCGCCATGTTCAAAGGGCAGGCGATCTTTCCTCTTCTGGCATTTTATACCGCAATGTCACAGTTCTTCATCCCCTATACCCTGATCATCTGTGGGGCCGTCGCGCATATCATCATCGGGGGGATCAAGGAGATCCAGTCATCCGATTCCCGCCCGCTTAAGGCAGTCGACGACTGGATGCTGTGGATCCATGTAAAGGAAGTCCCGATCCTGCGGGGGATTGCTGTCATCTGCATCGGGTTTGCCGTGCTCATGGCAGCCAATGCCCCGACGGATTATTTCACGCTCTTCATTGCAGGGTACAGCATCGACAGCATCGGGGACCTCGTTGTCAATAAGTTCGACACTGTCCTGACAGCGAAAGGTGATGCATTGAAAACATCCCTGTCAAAAGAATAATTTTTCCGGTGTTCAAGCTTGCCGGGGATCCCGGGGGATTTCAAACCCCCGGAATTCATTTCAGATCCCCCAAGCGGCTCTGCATCTCATTCCCGGGCATTGTCTCCATCCGCCGCGATGGCCAGTTCGAAGACCGGGCTCATGTACCCGCCGTTTGCCGGGCTGAAGTCCCGGGCAAGTCCTGTCCGTTTTCTCCTCGCGGTCCGGATCCTGACCGTGTGGATGCCCGGGGCACGCGGGTACACCCTCCGCCCGGTGGTGTCCCGCATCTCACGGTACGGCGGGACCTCGAACCAGTCCGGCCAGAACCGGACTCCCCGCGGGATATCGGTGCCCCGGACCAGGTCATCCAGCCGCAGGGGATTCATGTTGTCGTAGATGACGTCAACGATCAGGTTTGCCTCTTCCTGGTTTTCATCGAAGTCGAGCTCGTAGAAGACCGGGTTGCGCCGGACCTCGTCCAGCGTGAGCGGCGTCTCTTTTGTGAGCGGTTCAAGGCCGCTGAATGTTCCGCGATAGAGACCGGTCACCGTTGCAACCGGTGCCCTTTCAGTTTCCATGGGATGCCTCCATTATCTCTTCATGCTCGGCACGGAGTGCTTTGAACTCCTCTACGACCTCGTCGTACCTGCCGATCTTCTGGTGGATCGAGAAGAGCAGCGGGTAGAGGGGGAGCACGGTGCCGAGGGTTATACTGATAATTTCTGTTTCCATATGGTTACCTCCTGTAATGCCGGGGCATTCTCCTCATTCGAAAAGAATTCGAAGTATGTTTATACACACTTCTCATTCCCGAGGTTCGAAGATTTCCTGCGGAAGTCTTCTCTTCCTCAAGGTTCGGAGAGGTTTATTAAAACCTTGACGAGCTGAAGGAAGGCGGAGCCGACCTTCAGGTTCTCACGAACCTTTCGGATTCTGATGAACCTCCCGGCTTCGAAGAATGCTCCGCATTCTTCTCATCCTTCGGGTCTGAAGACCCTCAGGACAGAGCTGCCACCGTGTCGGCCCAGGTCTCAAGCTTTGTCCGGATCGCGTCGTCCGAGTACGAGGTGAGGCTCACGCTCTTCCGGCTCAGGGTGACCAGGTAGATCTCACCATTCGGGTCCCGGCACTTCAGGGTCGTGGAGAAGCTCTCGTTCTCGCTGTCCCGGACTGCCTCACCCCCGTGGGATGTGATGAAGGGCGTGTCCGCGAGGAGTGCGGTGGGGCCGGCATTGAACCCGGCGATCGTGTTGAACTTCAGCGAGTCGCTGCCAATCGTTTTGGCATCGTCGTTCTGGTACACGATCTTTGCCACGTAGGTCTCCTTGGTCTTCTCCACCGGCTGGTGGGTCACACCGCTCTCCGTGTAGGCAACGCAGCCGAACGGGTTGTCCGTGATGACGGACTGGACGATGGTGTTGAATGTCGATACATCTGCGATCGGGTTCGCGAGTTCGCGGACCGCGGTCTTTACGGTTGTTTTCTGTACGAAATCTGCCATGTTTTTTTCTCCTTTTTTTTAATGTTCCGGGAAGTTTGCGCAAACCTCCCGGGCCGGAAGGATTTTTCTCCCGGGTCGCCGGTTCCTTTGACATACAGATATAGGACGTATGAGAGTATGGGCTTTGATTATGGAGCGCTGTTTTTTGAGAAACGGGGGCGAAATTTTCCGATTTTGAGCAATTAGAGGAAAATCTATTGGAATTTTTCAGGAACAAAAATGTTCCCTGCGATGGAAGATGTAAGCGTGAAAACGTGAAGATAAGAAAAAGAGCGGGAGAAGTAACGATATCCCCGACTGCTAATCGTTGTGGCACAATACGCCGGAGGCCTGATGTGAGGGAAGTAAAAGCAGGATATAGATTAAATAATTGAGATTAAATCGTTGCAAACAGTCCGAATTTCCCGCGAGTCCATCCGCCTGTAACGTTCTCGTGCAGGATCGATCGCTGGAATCTGGTTAAGTACATCTTTAACAAATTTATATCGGGAGACTTCACGGCCGAGTATTTCCAGATCGATTTCACGGCCGCCGGAACGAGGATCAATAAGAGCGAGAATATCAGCACAATCCTTGATCAATTTTAATCGCTCACGATCTTCACTGATGAAAGGATTTCCGTGTTCAATCCGGTAATTCCGATCCCATGCTGCTTTTAGTTTCAAAAAAACCAGCATGGCGCGATTAGGCACGGCAATTTCGGACCCTCCCCGGACACGCATGAGTACGGTATTTCCGGATAGAGTCTCAAAAGAGAAGGGAATTTCCGGATGTCCTTCAAAGGGATACGATTTATTCCGGGATATAAAATCGAGAATAATGGTTCCGTAGGGTGTAACTTTGAGAACGGTTTTCCCAAAAGGGTAAAGATCATCGTATTTGTAGCCTTCATGTCTCTGGAGGTGATACATCAGACTATGACGGGTATCGCTGTTGGTAACGAGATCGATATCAACAGAACCCAGATATGGATTGTATGCGTCTACCGCCCAACCCCCGATAAGTACAAGTGATGGAAAGGGTGACACGTCATCAGGACTTCCATTCCATTCTCCGATTTTTCGGAGTTCCTGACCGGATATCCCGATGATTTCCTGACTTAATTCATAATCCGGCATACATCTCAACCATTACTTTTGTCAGGTCCATGGCACTATATCCGAGTCCGGCCAAGTCAAGCAGGGTCTGGGCCGGAGAGGTAATAACAATGGCCTCTCTCTCATGGACATCGGAGAATACATCCCGGTCCGGGGAATAAATCACAGCACGAATGGAGTCCTCGTTATTTGAGCCAAAATTTTCTTTAAACTGGTCGATTGACTCCTTTTCAAGGTAGATGAAAACGGCATCCTGTCGCACTGCATATGAGGTATAAAGTCCTCCAGAGGTATAGGCAGTAAACGCGAATTTTATTTTTTGCTCTTTGAGAGCCCGTGTTATCTCCTGGGCAGCGGAATGTGTGCCTGAGAAACTGAGGGGGATCTCCCCCACCTCTAAATTTTTCATGGGACGTTCCCATGCAACACCATTAAGGAGATTTTTAACGTCTGATATACCTACAAATCCACCATCTTTTTTGACAACATTCTGCTCACGTAAATTTTCGATGACTTTGTGAGTCCAGGCATACGATACGTTCTCCCTGAGTGCAAGTTGCCTGATAGAGGTACTCTTTTCCTTGAGCAATCTCGTAACAACTCTCCAGGACTTTTCGGAACTGATGCGCATTGCTGTTGATTTGTAATCCTGATTTTTTGGTGTACTGATGGCCCAGGGGATTTTTATTACCCGGATGTCAAGGTCTCGTGCAATTGATTCCTCCCGGACATTTATGGTCTTTGCAGCGAGTACCAACTGGATATCGGGCCTGCCAGGTTCTTTCTGCCAGAGTTCTCTCTGGAGGATCATTCGTCCAATCGTATCGAGGGTTACCCTCGTTCCTTTTATCTCAACGAAAAATAACTTCCCACTTTCCTGAAAAACGAGATCCGGACGTATTGGAAGGGCAACATCCAACGAATCATAGAGAACACCCGGATCAACATTCTTTGCATCCCGTGAGAGCCCCAACTCGTTGCGGATGACATCTTCTACATCTTCCGGGATCTCAGACCAACCCATAGTTATCACTTATATGTGATAACTATTTAAAGTTATCACTGATATATATCACAAGGG
>JAJRCF010000005.1 GCA_028679075.1 Methanoregula sp.
CGGCCTGATCGGGGAGAACAACCTTTCAGCGGGTTCCGCCGATCTCAGGCAGATCATTGCGTTGGAGGGTAATCCCTGGTACCTCTTTACCGGTCAAACCGGACCACTTTCTGAACAGGGGAGCACGAAACAAAACGGGGATCAGGAAATGACCATAAGTAACTCATCACATTCTGTATCTCCATCCCCTGAGTTACCCCATGTACCGGAAGACTGGGTTATCGCTTCATTCGGTCGTGACGAGGAAAATCCGGAGCGAACGGTCTTTTTGAAAAATCCAGATCTCCTGAATGCCTTCATCAATGCATCTGAAAAGGAAACCGGTTCCGATAATTTCCCAGGTGCGGTTCTCGGTTACGTGAAGGACAGCGATGGATCAATCGTTGTCCTGTTGAGTCCAAATGAACCGGTTAACCAGACCCTTGTCAATGAGATATACAGCCAAATCTCTGTACGGGGAAGATCATTTAACGTAACGAATGTTCCCTGTAAATTTATCCGGATGGATGTTGTCCATGTTGAAGTTCCTAAAGATACGATGCCATGAGGGGAATTGTTATGGAGATAATTACGTTTTTGTCAGCAGAAAACTCTCTTAATGATTTGCACCGTTTTAAAATTCCCCCACCATACCAGAATTAATGCATTATGGTGAACCCGATAACAGGGTCGAAGATCATCATCATCCTTCCTTCCACGCTTCGAGGAACGACCGCTCCTCCCAATACAAACTGGATAGGTTTTCTCTGCGATGGCTGCCGCCGCCCTTTCGCAGAGATATGACCGGCGGCTCAATAACCGGTAATCTGCCCAACGGGGATTTTGATGAGTATCGGACATTGCATCAGCAATGTCTGATTCGCAGAAGCCATCAGGCTTCGAGGGGACCGGGCGAACTTGAAGAACCCGTGGGGTTCTTCTCAACTTCCTGCGTCGGTCCTCGAAGGAGGTAGAGAGAAATTGCTATTGAAAGCGGCGGGGCTGTGATCGGGCCGGGGATCGTGTGGGGCACGGGGCTTGTTATTGATATGACCGACAGCACCGCATGCGGACGAAAATAAATTAAAAAAAAGTTGGTCTCAACTATCAATAGTAGCGACCATATCTCTTATGTGCCTGCTCAATGGTCATCAGATCAAGAACAACCACGCAATTCGTCTCTTTGTAAATTTTGAAAATTACGGTATAGGTCCGCCCGATATGCATACGATATACCTGCACTTTGGGATGCAGACATTCTACATCGGGTGCGCTGTACGGATCTTCAAGTTTGCAGAGGTGGTTGAAGATAAGTTCCCGGATTTTCTCCGGATATTTCTCAAGGGTCTTGATAACGCCCTTCTCAATGCTGACTTCCACTCTTTCACATCCTCGTCTTCGCCGTCAACAACTTTTTAGGAAGACTATTTCTCGCCGGCTTATTCTGTCAGTCAGATATTATGGATGTTGAGCTGTTTTGCTGCATCTTTCAGGCTGACAAACTCGCCATTCTTTTCAATTTCTTCAATATGCGCCAGAAAATCACGTTCCTGTTTGAGTGCGATCATTTCAGCCAGGAGCTGATCATACGTCTGACCATGTTTTTTAAGATCTGCAAGGGATTCCCAAATCTCTTCAGTTACGGGAATTCTCTTGTTTGCAACTTCAGTCAATATATTTCACTCCGGTTAGGTAAGGTAGCGTTGAGGTAGGTTACGGTCACGTTATAATTACACGAGTCGGTTACAGTTATTTAAGTTTTGTAAGCACTTACAGTATTGTAAGTGAGTTAAGATAAAGGTTGTGCTCTAACCCGGGCTGCCCTTGCAGAATCCATGTTGCGATGGCTGCCGCCGCTCCCGCGAGAGCGCAGTCGAAGGTTGATACCTTCTCCAGTCAGTCCTCGCTGATGCGACGACTGCCTTTTCGCGGCGGGGCGATTGCCGGGAGTTTGCCCAGCGGGATTTTGATGAGTATCGGACATTGCATCAGCAATGTCTGATTCGCAGAAGCCATCAGGCTTCGAGGGGAGAGCGACTATTCACGTAGCGGGGAGGGCGAAACCAAACGGAAAGTACCGATGAACCGGGGCCTGATGTTTATTTTCACCCCGCACCGTCACACTATATGTGCCAGTACTTCCGGTATATATTTGTAGACAGAATATTCGTCAGGCCGGGGATTAAAACGTGAAACCAGCAATTATTCGACGCCTTCATAAAAATTTCGAGGACTATGTTCACGTACAGGAAGGTGTTGAATTCTGGTTTGCCCGGGATTTACAGAGACTTCTTGGTTATGATGAATGGAGAAATTTTTTAAAAGTTATCGAAAAAGCCAAAGAATCCTGCAAAACTGCAAACAACGCAGTTTTAGATCATTTTGTTGACGCCAACAAATCGATACCGGTTCCCAAAGGGGGTGAACGAATGATCGAAGATCTCCTCCTCACCCGGTATGCCTGTTATCTTATCGCCCAGAACGGTGATCCCCGGAAAGAGGAGATCGCGTTTGCCCAGAGTTATTTTGCAGTCCAGACCCGTAAGCAGGAAATTATCGAAGACCATATCCGGCTGGCTGAACGGCTGAAAGCAAGAAAACACCTGAAAGATTCCGAGAAAGAGTTGTCCCGGAATATTTACGAACGCGGTGTGGATGAATCAGGTTTTGCCCGGATCCGGAGCAAAGGAGATGTGGCTCTCTTCGGGGGCTATTCAACTCACGTGATGAAAGCACGCATGGAAGTTCCGGACAACCGGCCGCTTGCAGATTTTCTTCCCACGGTTACGATCACGGCAAAGAATCTCGCAACCGAGATTACGAATTTCAATGTTACCAAGGAAGACATGCAGGGCGAGGATCCGATCACTATCGAGCATGTCCAGAATAACCAGGATGTCCGCGAGCTGCTCCTGAAGCGGGGGATCCGACCAGAAACTCTCCCGCCAGAAGAAGATCTCATAAAACTTGAGCGCCGGGTAAAAACACAGGAAAAGCAAATTGCCGGTCGGGCGGGGAAAATTTCTCCTGATCTGCGTAGTACCGGGAAGGAACCGGAAGACCAGTAAAATAATGAATTATTTCGACTGGTTATCTGCCCGGCGAAGCGGCCGTAGCACCCCGAGCGACTCAAGTCGAAGGCTTCGCCTTCGAAGATCCCTTGGTCTTCTCATGTCTCAAGTCTGATGACTTTCGGTATTCTCCAACTCGTGGTTCATAAGAACCACTCGTTTTGCGAAGCATGGAGGAGGGATTTCCGAAATCACTATTGATTGGGATAATTTACAGCTTTTTTATAATTTCATCAGTCCAACAATCCATTGTTCTGAATGGGTAGTTACCGAGGCCATTTGCTGGGCATGATAGTTGTATCAGGTATTCTGTTCCTGACATATAGTATCGGATTCTGCCTGTATTTCGTCAATCTGCTTCTTGCTTCGAATGGTCTCCGAGTGCCGTATGCCGGGATCACGATGAATGAAATATATTTCCTTATCATATCCGGTTTTTTTCTGGCCTTCGGACTTATTAAAGTGAGAACGGACAATAATCCCTTCCCGGCATGGGCTGTGGAAAATGATCCCGATTATCAGCAGCACCTTCCGGACCCGGCAATGCATCCTTCTGATATCAAAGAGATCTCCAAAAAACTGGCAGATGCGGGAAACCGGTACCTGATGTATTTCATCGCACTTGAGGGCCTGATCCTGCTGGTTCTCATATCCATGGGCAACCAGATTCTGATCCTTCTGCAGATTCAGCCGGGGTTGATGGTGGCAGGGATGTTCGCCGGCATAGGCATCGGCATACTTCCATTTTTATGGCTCGATGCCAGGTATCGCGAAGCCATCACCGAACTCAAAAAATATTCTCCGGATCAATTTGCACTTATACGATTTGTTACCCTGCGATTCTCCTACGAACCGGGATTCTCCCATTATGCGCTCACCGGTTCGATGGTCTTCCTGATATTTGTCTTTGTGGTCGGAAACATACTCTTTGGTGACAGTCGGTTTATTGAAAACAGTGCCGTTCTTGGTCTGGCCGGCCTGTACATCCAGTATTTCGTCTTCAGTCTGAAGGAGTGAGATGCTCGTTGGGTGCCGGGGACATGCGATTTCTCCGTAGTGACTTCCCCGAGGCTGGAACCCCTTCCGGAATAAATCCTAAAAAAACCGGAATAAATCGATGAAAACCCGGAATATGTCCCCATTTGTAACCACGTTTCCTGTCGGAAAAACGCGGACGCAAATAGCGCTAATACAGAGGCATAACGCAGGGGCCGGTGAGGTAGAGGAGGAGGAGGAAAGGGGCGGGCCTGGGGGGTGCCGGCGTCCCAGCAGAAATCATTGACAGGGAAAAAGTTATAACGGAGGATGCCTATGACTCCAGCTATACAATACTGCTATCACTCCGACATCTGTTGTCATTTGAAATAACAACCGGAATGGGAAAATCAACATGAAGAATACCGCAATGAAAGTGGTGCCCGTGGTTCTGTTTTTAGTCCTGCTTCTGGCACTTGGTGCCTGTATGATGAAACCGGCAGACAACGACACCAGCTGCAATTGCGGACCTTACGGTCAGGTTGTGAGCGGCACTCCGGGCACGCTGGACATTCCTGACGTGAAAAAATCAGTCCCCGTGATCTCAGGGCCGGGATCGGAAGACGGGAATTATTTTTCGGACGGGAAAGATTTTCCCCTTACTCATGAGCAGATCCTGAAACACCTGAGGACGGCGAGTGAGGTTGCGAAGGAAGCGAAGGCATCCGGCCATCACCCCTTTGGCGCAGTGCTTGTGGCGCCGGATGGCGAGACGGTGCTGATGAAACAGGGAAACATGGGGGGTCTCTCGCATGCCGAAACAGAGCTTTCACGGCGGGCGTCTGTGCAATACGATCCTGATTACCTGTGGAATTGTACCCTGGTGACGACGTTTGAACCGTGCGCCATGTGCAGCGGAAACATCTATTGGGCCAATATCGGAAATATGGCCTATGGCGCTCCGGAAACCACGTTGAAGAACCTGACCGGCGCAAACAAGGCCAATCCCACGATGAACCTGCCGTCCCGCACGATCTTTGCGGCGGGGCAGAAGCCTATCCGGGTGGCGGGTCCCTTCCCGGAACTGGAAGACGAACTGGTTGCCCCCCACAGGGACTTCTGGAAATGAAATCTGCTGTGCTTTTTCTGACGTTATTTCCTTTTTTCCCGGGTAACGTATCAACCCGCCCCTGGCTTTTGCTCAACAATTGAATGAGTCGTTAATTTTAATTCATTCCTGATTAGTCCAGTGATTGTATCTCCAGACAACTCCCCTGATCAGAGTGGTATCCTCTGTTGACGAATTCCCTTTTTTTTGTGGATATCTTTCTTTTCCGGTATCCCCAGAATCCCTCAAGGCCGGTGCGGGCGAGGGGACGACGAGCGCCCGGTGCGGGGGGGTAGGAGGCGGCCGGGCACTGCGGTTACGAGGAAATGGTGAGATCAGAATGCGTTTAGAATTATAATATCATTCATGCAATGAGTTGTTTCGATGGATAATTACATGAGAAAATTTAAAAAAAATTAATAAATTTTTTATGGGGAGAAATACTCAAACGGGATAAGAAAAATGGCCGGAAATTTCTACTATAAATAACTTTCTACAAAAATTGATTTAAATCATTTCAATATCCATCATAAATAATAATAATAGCAGCAAAGGCTAATCAATCCCCCTTTCCGTTCTTTGAAAATTGTGAAATATTTAGGGATAGCCTCCACTATTGTGATGATACCAGCAAGTAAGCTGATCACAAATGTGAGCAAAACTACAGCATCATCCATAGTGATAAGCCCATGTTTTTCTTTCTAACAATTTATTCTTTTTCATATGAGCAAATGCAGAAATGGTAACTTTTAATTTTTACGCGAATTTTTTCTTCATAATATAAATTTCATATTTGTGAATTATTATCAGTTTATAGGTAATCGAATGATGTCCTTATCATGAATTATTAAATGAAGAATTTAGTGAATTTGTGATAAACGTAATTCCTTCTGGAGTTAAACGATTTTTAGGATTAATAAAACCTTTTTTACGCATATCATCAATAAATACAGGATTATAACGTCCCATAGTAGATTCGAATAACTTTTTTAATTTTTGTTTTGGCATACTTCGGAGTTCGTCAAGAGATTTGTTTAAATGCCATGGTGCGGAGTTGCGAAAATATTCAGACATTTTTGATATTGGAAGGGGTGAGCGTTCTTGAAATATCCAATTCATAGGATTAAATTTCCCAACAATTCCTTTTTTATGTAAATTAGAGCGCGGATTTTCTGGAGCGTTACTAACTAATTGATTGTTTTCAAAATTTTTGTTATTTTTTTCATCTTCCATCCCCTCAATGATCGCAAGAACTTTTTTACCGGTGTCGGTTGTACGGTAATACCGGTCCCTGTTTTCAGTCGGTGTCAGGCATTCCACGAGCCCCACTTTTTCCATTGCATGGATGGTACGACTTACCGCAGCCCGGTCGACATCAATTATCTTCGCAAGTTCCGTTGTGGTGGCTGGACGAAGAAGCCCCTTGATCACTTTCCTTCTTACGCTCCCCCGTGTCACAAAACTCACGAGATTATACATTAATTGAACAAGGAATAGTATACGTATCAGGATGTTTGATAGATGTTTAACAAATTTTATCTCCTCTTTCGTCGATTATTATAGTGGTGCCTGGTGACCGTGAATCGCACAAGTGTGATACAAAAAGCCAGAGATGGCAACCCCCGGCGTTAATCACGGGTTCCGACGGCTCCGTTCGTCACACCGGAGGGACTTCGCCAGACACCATTCAGGGAATTACGGGCACGACCTAAATAACCCCGCTGCGGGCTCCGTTTGCCGACTCCGGATGAGATTAGGTGTCTCATTCGGGAAAATGCATGTCTCTTTTTTCGGGAAAATCTCAAAATGCAGTCCGTTTGGTGTGAATCATGGCAATTCGGGCCGGGATACGTGTCTCTTTAGGTCTCTTTCAGTGGCAAAAGTCAGAGGGGGGAGGGCGTTAGGACGTGGGTGAGGGGCTGGCCGGGGGAATGGGATACCGGAAATCTGCCCAGCGAGGGGTCGGTAGACCCCCGAGCGACTCCGAGCAGAGCGAGGAGGGGGAAGGAGGGGCTTGGGCTGATCGCAGTGAGAGCTGATATGTGGATTAAGAAGTACAGGGAAGATATATCATACAATACTAATTTTTATTCTATAATGTATTTAATAAAAAAATTAATTGGGCAAATTACTAAATACAGATTTTCACTATTTCCAGGATTATGGTTAATCGAATTACTCATCCTCTCTTTTGTAATTCTGAAAGAACTAAATCCTTTAATTACCACAATCATTGGTCTTTTATTTTCTGTACCGATCAGCCTCTTTTGGTTAGAATATAATATACCAGTTCTTCAAATCCAGAGAGAAATTGAAGAGGTAATAATTGAACTTCCCCCTACGACAGATGCAATTATTAGATATAGGTTGGAATTGCCGACAGACCAATATGGTGAATACCCTCAAATTACTTATAAGTGCATAAGAATAATCATCGACAATATCGGAAGAAACGCCGCAAAAAAATGTAAAGCTTATTTTGTAACTTCAAGTGGCAAAGAAAGAATTTGCTGGACAATTCCTACTGAAAAGCCAGATGCAACAATTAACGTAAATGATAATGAACGTCTAGATTTTTGTGCATTTCCCATGGAAATAAAAGACAATTATAGAATTCTTGTCCCGAATGAAAATGGGTGGGATAAACCGCGGATTACTGGGCCTTTGATAAAATGTAAAGTACTGGTTACTTCAGAAAATGCGGAACCTGTCGAAGCAAATGTCAAAATTCATTTTGATAAAAATAACGTTGAAATCGAGGATTAGAGAAACCCTTTCTCATTTTCATGATTGATCTAATATGATGGCTGCCGCCGCTCCCGCTGAGACGTATTCTCGGTGGGGCAATTACCGGTAGTTTACCCAACGGGGATTCGGTGACGGGGCCGAGCGAGCACCAAAGGGAGGGGAAAAGAATCACAATAAAGATTTGGGCGGGGAAAAATAATCCACTATTTTTTCAATGCATGACATACATGATATCAAACAGGTTGTTTCATAAATTCTTTATAAAATTCCATAAAAAAATTCGCTGCAGGTTCTCGGTTATATTTATACCATATTTTTACCATACTTTCCCATAATAAATTCGGATTTTCACCAAGTTTATACGCAATAGCGCTAATCCATTCATGAAAATCTAAAATCGTCATCGATGAATCAATCGCTTCAGAAATAACAGGTATTGGTTTATACAATATATCTGATAAATCCTGGAGATGGTTATGAACTTCATTAACAACAATTATTTCAGGAGGTTTACTTCCAGGAAGTTTTAGAATATGTTTTGGGAATTTTTTTCTGTGTACTCTCTCATACTCTTCAATCGAATAATCTCCATCAACTACTCCAATAAAATTTGATAAATCTAAGGAGTTTGTTGTATCGATAAAATCAATTATTTTTGAATCGCCCTTGCAACAAATGATTTCAATCTGATGTGATAACGACGGACAATCAAATGATATTATTGATTCTAAAAAAGATTTCCCTTTCTCGTCCTCGACACATACAATTTTTTTATTTTGGATCGTTGTCCCCAAATCATCTTTTGCAAGCCAATTCGGACAATTGCAGATCGATTTAATGTTGGAATTTTCAAATTTGATTAAAATGAGTGAATCCCTAGATACATGATCAATAATTGTGGGTGAATGAGAGGTTAAAATAAATTGGATATGCTCCTCATGTGCGGTTTTATGAATTAACTCAATAAGTTTTTTTTGAACGCCAGAATGAAGATAATTCTCTAATTCTTCTATGATAACAATAGATCCAGCGTTTAAATCATTTAAGCCCCATAAAAATTGATTTACATAGAACTCTCCAGAACCCATTGAATAGGAATCGTAGATAGTTCCATCTTCCAATGTTATTCGATAATATTCTTTTAGAGTATTTTTATCAAAAACCTCATCGATCTCTTCGTCACCAGTTAGTTCGACACCCTCTTGTTCATCAAAATCTTCTAAATCACCTAAATCGATTATTCTTTCAGCAGTTTTAATTCGCTTCTCCACAAATTCTTGTAAATAGGATAATAAATGTCCAGGTAATGGTAAAGAATCAAATTGTTGTAATGTTGCGATATAAGTTAATCTATCGAATGAGGTACTATTTTTAAAAAACGAGTATAGTTTAGAATTAAAAGTAAGATCTATAACAATTGGTAACGAGAAATCATTTTTTGTAATTTTCCCATTATTGATAATAGTTTTTTTACCTTTCCGATCACTTAAACAAATTTCACTATCTTTAATAGATGACAATATTCCATCATCGCGATCAATTTGTTGGATATGAAAAACATAATGAATTGCATTAATGCATGTTGATTTCCCCACACCATTCTTTCCGGTGATTATTATTATTGGTGCATTTAACTCAATAGTACTATCATGCCAATTAAAAACGTTTTTCAGTGAAATTTGTTGAATAAAATATGCTTTTGAACCCCACTTTTTGCGACATTTGTTTTGGTAATCCTCATATTCTTTAAAAATCATTTTTTTCCTCGAGGACTCCCGTGTTTAGGAACTTTTCATAAAATTCCATTAGGATACGATGTCGTCCTTTTAAGGAAGAAGGATCAAGCCAACCTTTGCTTAAATATGTGTTAAATTCGACATATTTTTTATTCACACGATAATTAACTTCGTCAAGATCACTTTCATAAAACGATTTTTGCTCATTCCTCCATCTCTCAAAATTAATTAAAAATTCAGATGCATTTTTTTTATTAAAACGATCTTGTTTATTTAATTCTCTTAAAAACCAATAATAACTTAATAAGACGGATTTTGTTAATTTAAACCCGTGCATTTTATTAAAACCACTAATTGTTGATTCAACAAGATCCAAATTTCGGTCTAGGTTTTGTTGAATTCGACCATCGATTTTTTTTTCAAAATACATCTTTTCTAATATTCTGGAAGTAGGTTTGAATTCTAAAGATTCTATTTTCTCTAAAAAGAATATTTTATCCAAAGAATCTTGATATGCCATTCGTTTATTTTCAAATCCTAAAGTGCTATCACAAAATAATTTGGGGTGTGAATTAAGCATTTGTCTTAAAAATTCCTTTACAGGCCCATAGATGCAATTTCTTTTTTCAGATGCAGATACATTTACACCTTGATTTAATCTTAAAAATAATTCAGTAGCTTCATCCATTTTTACTTCAGTAACTTTAAAAATTCGGATAGGACTCATTTCTATTTCTTTTTGAAGTCCTGAAGGAAATTCTGAAAAATGTTTTAAATGAAATTGAGAGAAATCGTCAACACCGGGTAAAAAATTCCCATTGAATGGAAACCGATCCGTTACAAAATTGTAAATTGAATAAAGTCGCTGCTTTCCATCAAGCACTTCATACTTTTCTTTTCCTTCAACTTTAACTAGATGAATTGGTGGAATATGCCATTTTCTAATAATGGAATCTATCAATTTTTGTTGTTTTTCAATACTCCAAACCAAATCTCTTTGGAAATCAGGCTCTAAATCATAGGTTCCATCTTCAATACGATTTACAATTGATCGAATATCAGGATCAGTAACGGTAATTTTCATTTGAATATCTCAATTTTTGATTATTGGTGAGACATCAATATATTTCTTACATTTTTACATTATTGAAAATTTTTTAAGATTCTTATCTAAACACAAATTTCCCTTCCTCTCCCCAAATCGAAGAACCCTTATGGATCCTTCTCTTCTTCCAGGCACACTCAAATATTTCTAACTCAGTTGACCTGTCGCAAGTCGAAGAACGCTCACGCGTTCTTCTCTTCCTCCAGGTCTGATGACCTGTCGGACCATGCTAAGCACTAGCACACACGCTTATATACAACCAGCTCCAACCCAATAAGCATGCAGGAAGAGTGCCACAGCATTCGTGAGGGTTTTTTCGCCCGTGAATGTCTTTATCTCCACTAGCCAGGCCTCTCTCCGTTGCACAAAGCGCATTTCTGAATCATCGCCCGCCCACGGTACCGTCTGGTCCCGCGTCTCCGGCTTTTTTAGTTTCTTTAGCTTTTATTACCGGTTTTATTACTGGTATTGATCAAGCCCCTTGGTTTGCACAATAATTCGTGTAAATGCAGGGGCAGGTGTTGTTGTTACTATGAGAGGAAAGGAAATCCGTCTGGAAAGGATCATGAACCGTAATACGAAGAAGACCGTCATCATCCCGATGGACCACGGGGTCAGTAACGGCCCGATCCCGGGCCTGATCGATATGGGCCAGGCCGTGAACCTTGTTGCGGAAGGCGGGGCGAACGCGGTGGTCGGGCACGTGGGGCTTGCGCTCCACGGGCACCGGCAGGGCGGACGGGACGTGGGGCTGATCCTGCACCTGTCCGCAAGCACGATGCTCGCGCCGGACCCGAACGAGAAGGTGCTCGTCAACTCGGTGACGAACGCACTCAAGATGGGCGCCGACGCGGTCTCGATGCACGTGAACATCGGGGCCGAGAGCGAGGCCCGGATGCTCGCGGACCTTGGCGCGGTCTCCGTGGAATGCATGGAATGGGGCATGCCGCTCCTCGCGATGATGTACCCGCGGGGCAAGAACATCAAGAAGGCAAACGACGTCGAACAGGTGAAGCTCGCGGCCCGGGTCGCGGCCGAGCTCGGCGCCGACATCGTCAAGACCGTGTATACCGGAGACCCGGAGAGCTTCCGTGAGGTCACCCGGGGCTGTCCGGTACCGGTCGTGGTGGCCGGAGGTTCAAAGACCGATGACCGCACAACGCTTGAACTGATAGAGGGCGCAATGGCGGGCGGGGCGGCCGGGATCTCGATTGGCCGGAACGCCTTCCAGCACAAGAGCCCGGCAAAGTTCGTGCGGGCAGCGGCGTGTATCGTGCATGCGAACAAGAGCGTAGAAGAAGCACTGGAAATTCTGAAGTGAACATCATGATTGGCAAGGACATCAGGATCGAACGGATTATGGACAGGAACACGGGCAGGTCGGTCATCGTGCCGATGGACCACGGGTTCAGTATGGGACAGATTGACGGACTGCTGGATATGACGCAGGTGATCTCGGACGTCTCCAACGGAGGCGCGAACGCGATCATCCTCCACAAGGGCCTCGTGAAGCGCGGCCACCGCAAGCACGGCCGCGACATCGGCCTCTTCATCCACCTCTCGGGCTCGACCTCGCTCAACCCGGACCCGAACGACAAAGTGCAGGTCTGCTCGGTGGAGGAAGCGATCGCGCTCGGGGCCGACGCGGTCTCGATCCACATCAACCTGGGCTCGCCCAGCGAGTCCAAGATGCTGGAGATCGGTGCGAATGTTGCACGGGACTGCAACCGCTGGGGCATGCCGCTCCTGATCATGTGCTACCCGCGGGGCAAGGGGATCGACTCCTTCTCGCCGCAGTCGGTCGGGCACGCGGTCCGTGTTGCAGAAGAGCTGGGCGCGGACATGATCAAGACCAATTACCCGAACGATCCCGAAGCGTTCCGGAAGATCGTCAAGGCCTGCTCGGTGCCGGTCTTCATTGCCGGCGGCGAAAAGACCGGCGACCTCGACTCGCTGAAGATCATCCGGGACGCGGTCACGGTCGGCGGTGCAGGAGTCTGCGTGGGACGGAATGCGTTCCAGCGCAAGGACACGCAGGCATTTGTCCAGGCGCTCTGCCGCGTTGTGCACCACAACGTTGACCCGGCGAAAGCGCTGGAGCAGCACAAATGAAGCAGTTCTGGGTTGACATCAGGCCGTGGAACAAGGAGATCGCCACCACCGCGATCGAGAGCGGTGCGGATGCACTCGTGGTCGACAGGGCAGAGGACGTAAAACGGCTCGGCCGCATCACCACTGTTGCGCCGGACGGCGACATCAAGCCCGGGACCGACATCACCGAGTGCACGATCACGGACAAGGCAAGCGAGAACGCGGCGGCACAGGCAGGCAAACACAAGCCGGTCATTGTCACCACGAGCGACTGGACCGTGATCCCGCTCGAGAACCTCGTGGCCCAGTCCGACAGGATCATCGCACGGGTCAGGGACCAGAAGGAAGCGGAGCTCGCCCTCAACGTGCTGGAGAAAGGCACGTACGGCATCCTGCTCAAGACGGACAGCCCGGCGGTTGTCAAATCCGTTGCCGGGCTCATCAAGGCCGGTACCGGGAAAGTCGGCCTCGTCCCGTTCACGGTCACGAAGATCCATCCCGTTGGGATGGGCGACCGGGTCTGCGTGGACACCTGCTCGATGCTCTCTGACGGCGAGGGTATGCTGATGGGGAACACCTCTTCAGCAATGCTCCTCGTCCATGCCGAGACGCTGGAGAACCCGTACGTGGCCCCGCGCCCGTTCCGCGTCAACGCCGGCGCAGTCCACGCGTACATCCTCCTGCCGGACGGCAAGACCGCATACCTCGCGGACCTCGCGATCGGCGGGCAGGTGCTGGTCTCCGATGCAAAGGGGACGGCGCACTCCGCAATCATCGGCCGCACGAAGATCGAGCGGCGCCCGCTGCTGCTGGTCGAAGCCGCGGCAGCGAAGTCGAAGGTGAGCCTGATCCTCCAGAACGCCGAGACGATCCGGCTCGTGGGCGAGGACGGGAGCGCGATCTCTGTCGTCCACCTCAAGGTTGGCGACAAAATCATGGGCAGCATACTCGAAGGCGGCAGGCATTTCGGGATGGCCGTCAAAGAGACCATCCGCGAGAAGTGATCATGAAAGTTGGAATCATCGGCGGCACCGGGAAGATGGGGCAGTTTTTTGTCCCGGTCTTTGAGCGTGCAGGACACGAGGTGCGGGTCTCAGGACGGAAGACCACGCTCACGAACGAAGAGCTTGCAGCAACGTGCGACATCGTCATCGTCTCCGTCCCTATCCACGACACGTGCCGCGTCATTAAGGAGATCGCCCCGCTGATGCAAAAAGACCAGCTCCTCTGCGACCTCACGTCGCTCAAGGTCCGGCCGGTCGAAGCGATGCTCGCATCAAAGGCAAACGTGATCGGCCTCCACCCGATGTTCGGGCCCACGGTCGGCTCGCTCAAAAGCCAGACGATCATTGTCTGCCCGGCCCGGGCGGACGAGTACCGCACCGAAACGCTGCTGAAAATATTCAGGAATGAAGGGGCAACATGCACGGTCACGACACCGGAGGAGCACGACCGGATGGTCGCCATCGTCCAGGGCCTCACGCATTTTGTGACGCTCTGCATGGCCGACACGGTGAGGAGGCTCGGCATCGACATCCGGGCAACGCAGGAGTTCACGAGCCCCGTGTACCAGATCGAGCTCTCGCTCATGGGCCGGCTCCTCTCGCAGGACCCTGCACTCTATGCCGACATCCTCCAGCAGAACCCGTACGTGCCGGCCGTGCTTGCCGCGTGCCGGGGCTCCGCGGCCGACCTCTCGTCCGTTGTTGCCGGGGGGGACTCGGAACTGTTCCGGCTCTTCTTCGAGCGGAACAGCCGTCACCTCGGCTCCTACTGCGAAGAGGGGCAGAAGATGACCGATGCCCTCATCGAATGCATGGTGGACCGATGAAGCTCATCACGCTCGGGCCGGAGGGGACCTTCTCCCACGAGCTCGCCCTGAAGCTGGAGAACGACAAGGAAAACATCGTCCTCCTCCCCACGATCCGGGGCATTATGTCCGCGGTGGCACGCGGGGAGGGCGACGGGATCGTGCCCATGGAGAACTCCGAGGCCGGCAGTGTCGGCGAGACCCTTGACGGCCTCACCCGCTTCCCGCTCTCCATCACGGCCGAGATGTACATGCCCATCCACCACAACCTCGCCTCGTCCGTCCCGCTCGAAATGGTCCGCGTCATCTTCGCCCACCCCCAGACGCACGAGCAGTGCAGCGACAGGATCGAAGAGTGGGGCGTCCCGGTCATCCACACGAGCAGCAATGCGTCCAGTGCGCTTGACGCACGGAGGGCCCCCAATGCCGGTGCCATCCTCTCGACCACGGCCGCGGCGCTCTACCGGCTCCCCGTCATTGTGAAGGACACCGAGAACAGCGCTACCAATACCACGCGATTTGTCCGGATCTCGGCAACGCCTGCCCGAGACAGGAAGCCGGAGAAGTGCAGCATCCTCATCGACCCGAGCACGGACCGGGCCGGCCTCCTCCACGACCTGCTGGAGGTCTTTGCCATCCGCGGGATCAACTTGTCAAGGATCGAGTCCCGGCCCTCAAAGCGGGGGATCGGGAACTATGTCTTCTTCCTCGACTTCTCGTGGTCGGAGAAGACCGCAGACGCGCTCGTTGAACTCAAGACAATCACCGAGGTCCGGGAACTCGGCTGTTACCGGAAGGTGGAAGTCCCATCATGAACGTGATTGTACCACAGGCGGAAAACGTTGACCTGACTGTCGCTGCACCGCCCTCGAAAAGTTTCACGCACCGGGCACTGATCGCCGCTGCCCTTGCTGAGGGGAAGAGCACGATCTTCCGCCCGCTGGATGCCGAAGATACAAGGCTCACGGCCACGGCCCTCCGCCAGCTGGGCGTGGGCATCGCGGAGCAGCAGGGCCGGCTCATCGTCACCGGCTGCAACGGCTCGCTCCCGGACCGCAGGGAGACCACGCTCGATCTCCGGAACTCCGGCACGAGCCTCAGGCTCCTCACCACCCTGGCCCTGCTCTGCAACCACCCGGTCACCCTCACCGGCAGTGCACGGATGCTGGAGCGGCCGATCGGCCCACTCGCAGAAGCGCTCCCGGCCATTGGCGGCGTTGTCAGGTTCTTAAAAAATCCCGGCTACCCTCCGCTGGAAGTCAGCGGGAAACTCACCGGGGGACCTGTTACCATCGACGGCTCCATGAGCAGCCAGTTCATCTCCTCCATCCTGATGGCCGCACCGTACGCACAGCGGGAGGTCGAAGTCGTGATCCCGGCACCGCCGGCCTCGGCCTCGTACCTCGATATCACGACAAACGTGATGGAAGCGTTCGGCGCAAAGGTTGAGCGGACCGGGTACGGGCGGTTCGCTGTCAGCACCGCCGACCGGTACAAAGGCCGGCGCTATACTATCGAAGGCGATTACTCGTCGGCCTCGTACTTCTTTGCGATCGCCGCGATCTGCGGGGGCAGGGCGACCGTCAAGAACCTTGAGCCGGAGTCCGTGCAGGGCGACCGGAGGTTCCTCGATGCGCTCCGCCAGATGGGGTGCACGGTCACGTGGGCCGGCAATGCCGTCGGCATTGAGCGGACCGGCGAACTCCGCGGGATCACGTTCGACATGTCGTCATCACCGGACACGGTCCAGACCCTCTGCATGGTGGCGGCGATGGCAACATCCCCGACCACGATCACGGGCATCAGTCATTTAAAGTTCAAGGAGAGCGACCGTATCAATGGGACCGCAGATCGCCTCCGGGCTCTCGGGGGCGACGTCGAGGTCGGGGACGACCGGATCACGATACGTCCCGCACCCCTGCATGGCGGCACCATCGACCCGGAGAACGACCACCGGACCGCGATGAGTTTTGCCGTGCTGGCCTCGGCACCGGGGGAGTCACGATAACGGATGCGGAGTGCGTGAACAAATCGTTCCCGGCGTTCTGGGACAATCTTGGGAACCTCATACCATGAAGCGGATCGTACTGACCGGCTACCGCGGGACCGGCAAGACCGAGATCGGGAAGCAGCTGGCACAGCAGAACGGCGTGCCGTTCCTTGACACGGACGCGCTCATCGAGCAGAAGACCGGCAGGTCCATCCCCGACATCTTCCACGAGGACGGGGAGGAGCGGTTCCGGGACATCGAGCGGGAGGTGACCGCCTCGCTCCCGCCCGCAGATGCAGTCATCGGCACGGGCGGCGGGATTGTCATGGACACGGGCAACATGAAAAACCTTCGAAAGGACAGCATGCTCGTCCTCCTCACCGCTGACATCGACACCATCGAGCAGCGGATCAACCACTCGTCCCGCCCGGCACTCACGGGCCTGCCCCTCCGCGAGGAGATCGCGGTGATGATGGACCGCCGGCGGCAGCAGTACTATGCATCCGCCGATCTCTGCTTCAACACAAGCGGGACAACAGCCGCAGCAGCAGCGGAGAAGATCACCGGCCTGTTAAAGACCGGAACGGCAACACCCGCTGCACGGGCAGCAGCCCTCGCATTCTTCCGCAGCGGAAGGATCCCGGCCCCGTCCATGAAACGACTTGAGGAGATCCTCGCAAATCCACCGGCCGACCCGGCCACCCGCATCCTTGGCGTAGCGGGCTACCCGTGCGCCCACAGCAAGGGACCGACCCTCTTCAGCGGGCTCTTTGCCGAGTACGGCCTCAACTGCTTCTACACGCTTTTTGAGGACCCGGAACTCGAAGAGATCGTGGAGGTGGCAAAATCCATCGGTGCAAAGGGCCTCTCGGTCACCACCCCGTTCAAGCAGGACGTGATAGCATACTGCGACGAGGTGGACGAGCACGCGGCGCAGCAGATCGGGGCCGTGAACACCGTTGTCTTTGCCTGCGGTGAGGCTATCGGGTACAACACGGACTGGCTCGGCATACGAAAACCGCTTGTCACCATGAAAGGGGTAAAGGCCGTGCTGCTCGGGGCGGGCGGGGTCGCATCGGCGGCTGCTTATGCACTCAGGGACCTTGACATGGATGTCACCATCCTGAACCGTACTCCCGAACGGGCAAAGGAACTGGCAAAACGGTCCGGCTGCCGGTGGGCGGCCTGGGACACGTTCGACACCATCCACCCGGACCTCGTGGTGAACACTACCACACTTGGCATGGAGCCGGACACCCGGAGCCCGCTTACCGAACAGCAGCTGTACCCGGACCTCACGGTCTACGATCTGGTGTACACGCCCCCCATCACCCCGCTTATCGAGATGGCCCGGGCAAAGGGCTGCACGACGATTACGGGCACGGGCCTTTTCCTCGAACAGGCAAAAGAACAGTTCTACCTCTGGTTCGGGATCGACGTCCCCGATGAAACGATGAGGAAGTATCTCCCATGAACACCTTTGGCACAAATTTTCGCATCACAAGCTTTGGCGAGAGCCACGGCGCCGCAGTCGGCGTCGTGGTGGACGGCTGCCCCCCGGGCATGGCACTGAATGAAGCAGACATCCAGCCGCTGCTCGACCGGCGCAGGCCCGGCACCTCACCGCTCGTCTCCCCGCGGGACGAGCAGGACAGAATCGAGATCCTCTCGGGTATCTTTGACGGGAAAACCACCGGCACGCCCATCGCGATGATGGTGAGGAACAACGCGGCCCGTTCGCAGGACTACGAGGAACTCAGAACGCTCTTCCGCCCGGGCCATGCCGACTTCACGTACCAGCAGAAGTACGGCACCCGTGACCACCGGGGCGGCGGCCGCAGTTCCGGGCGCGAGACGGTCGGGCGTGTCGCAGCCGGTGCGGTTGCATTGAAATTCCTTGCAGCAAAAGGGATCGCGGTCTCCGGCCGCATCGTCTCGGTCCACGGGAAGACCGGCCAGGGTGAGATCGAGGCCGAGATTACGAGGGCGAAGAATGCCGGCGACTCCGTTGGCGGCATTGCCGAGATCGTGGCAAAGGGCTGTCCCTGCGGCCTCGGCGACCCGGTCTTTGGCAAGCTCGACGCACAGATCGCGGGCGCCATGATGGGCATCGGTGCCGTGAAGGGGGTCGAGATCGGCAGCGGCTTTGCTGTGGCAGGCCGGTTCGGGAGCGAGAACAACGACCCGATCACAAAGGACGGCTTCCTGAGCAACAACGCAGGAGGGATCCTCGGGGGCATCTCCTCCGGGCAGGACATTGTCGTCCGTATCGCGGTGAAACCAACGCCGTCCATTGCCAAACCGCAGCGGACGGTTGACGTCAACGGCAACGATGCCGAGATCACCGTTAAGGGCCGGCACGACCCGTGCATCGTGCCGCGTATCGTCCCGGTGGCCGAGGCGATGCTGGCGCTCGTGCTCGCTGATGCAATGCTGGAACAGGCAAAGTACCGCTCATAACGCGGGCGGGGCAGCCCCTTTTTTTTAATCCGGCAACAGGCCGGCATTCACATTAATGTGAAGGCCCGGCTTCCCGGTGCAGCAGGACAAACGAAAAAAAGGGATTTCAGATACGGGCAGCAAAGACCTGCTCGTCCATTACTTTGTACGTTGTCCCGGCTGACTGGATATACACCACGCACCGGTCGCCGTCACGGGTGCCCTGCACGATAATCTCATTGCCGGGGATCGGCTTCTTGCCGTCGTTCATCACGGATTCCACGTACGTGCCGTCAGTGCCATACATGTGCATGGTGATCTTCTGGGTGAACATCTCTCCCGGGCCGCCCTGGTAGAGCAGCGAGATCTTGGAAGTCGGGCGGTCTTTCGTGAGCAGCAGGGTCACCTGCTGGGGTTCGGGCATCACCTGGATCGGCCCCTTATCCGGGTTCGCCGTCGCGGTCACAACGGGCACCGAGGTGGTTGGCGGTGCGGTCGTTGGCGGTAACGTGAGATCGGGGGTCGGCACCGTAGTTGCAGGAGCCGCCCCGCTATCCGAGGTGCAGCCGGCAACGAGCACGCAGAACAGGACTGCGATCGCGAGGATAAAGACAGAGACTGGTTTCATTCGAAGAGGATTGATGTGTATTCCTCTTATCATTTTTGTTTGGCGAATCCCGGAGGGATGAGCCACGAGAAGAATCTAATCGATTCTTCGAGATGCTGATGCCCAACGGGGCTGAAGCAAGAGAAGAATCCGAAGGATTCTTCGAGTTGGAGATGGATATGTCCGCATATTACACGCCCAGCATCTTCCTCAGCTGCACGAACTCTTCCACCGGCTATCCGCAAAATCTACCGGATTATTCCATCCGGTCTCTCAAGCCACTTCCAGAGCGGCACGTACCGGACCGTCCCCTGCATGCCGAACCATTCGGCAGTCTCTGTCTTCTCCTCGCGTTCCGACAGGATGACAAGGTTATCGCAGTGGAGCTCACGCGATGCTTTCAGGAGTGCCCGTACCTCGCGGGACCGGGTCTTCTCATCCTGCACATCGGCACAGACCTGGATGAGCGCCATGACCCGGCCGTCCTGCTGCACCACAAAGTCCACCTCCTCCTGCTGGGCGTTCTTCCAGTAAAAGATTGATGCGCTGCCCTGCAACCGGAGTTTCCAGAGCGCGATGGCAACAAGGTTCTCGTACAGCTTCCCCCGGTTCTCCGAAAAGCGGAACGCCTTTGCGGCAACAAACCCGGTGTCCGTGCAGTAGCACTTCTTGTTGGCCGCAACCTGTTCCCGCACCTTGAACGAGAAGCGGGAGAGCGAGAAGAAGAGGAAGGCTTCCTCAAGGTACCCGAGATATTTCTGGACAGTCATCGGGCTCCTGCTCCGCGTGACACGGGCGAGCGACCCGTAGGAGTACTCGGATGCGGTGTTGGAGAGGAGGTACAGGGCGAGGTCCTCGATCCCCTGCACGGAACGGATGCGGAACCGTTTCACGATATCCTTGTACACGATGGAATCGAAGAGCGTTGCAAGATAGTCGCGGGAGGGGAATTTTTTCACCAGCGGTTCGGGATATCCCCCGCCCTCCGCATATGCAGGGAGCGCGGATATTTTCTCTTCGGTCGTATGCTCGCGGGGTTCGAGCCGGAGATATTCTGCAAAAGAGAAGGGAAGGATCACGGTCTGGAGGTAACGCCCGGTGAGGTGGGTTGCCAGCTCCGCGCTGAGCAGGTGCGAGTTGCTGCCGGTGATCACGAGGTCGTATCCCTGCCGTGCGAGCCGGTTGACAAACAACTCCCACTGGGGGAGGTTCTGGATTTCATCAAGGAGCAGGACCTTCGGCTTGTTGTACACTGAATCCACTGCTGCAACAATCTCATCGTAATCTGCAAGACCGGTGAGCCGCTCATCATCGAAGTTGACGTACCCGAACGCCCGGCTGTCGCTCCCGGCAAGATGGTGGATGGCAAAGAACGACTTGCCGGCCCGGCGCGGGCCGATGATCACCTTGATGAGAGGTGTACGAGACCCGGCGATCGATGTCTCCCGCTCGATATACGTCTCGGCCAGTGCCTTCTGCAGGTCCCGCTGCTGGATGAGGATGATGTCACGAACGGTCATAATCCCACTATCTGATTAAGTATAGTATATGAAAATAGATAAAATTGCCTACTACGATTGACTGATGTTGTGTAAAATCGTGAGTACCTTCCGGTCGGAAAACGCTTTCAAAAACCCCCATTACCATACGCAGGATGGCAGATCTTCTATAAACCCATCTTTTATTTTTATCTGATTTGCTGCTGAAAATCACCCTGTGAAAAACCGCGGTTATTCGCCTCCGGTGGGGCGATATCGTGCCCGGGAAGAGGCAACACCAAAAGAGGGGGACAGGGCAGATGGGAGATCGCCGGTTTTACGTCGGTGGAAAACCCCCCAGAATCCGCACCAGCGACGGGGGCCGCGGGTGTTCAGACGCCCAGCATCTTCTTCAGCTGCACGAACTCCTCAACAGAGTACTGCCCATCAGCCGTCGGGTCGCCGGTATGGCAGTACACGAACTCAGAGCCGAAGAGGGGCAGCAGGGCCCGGGCATGCCGGAACTGCGAGCCCATCACACCGGTGCAGATCGGCTTGTTTGCGGCCTGCGTAAAGGACAGGAGCTCGATAATGTCCTCGTTGTTCTGCGGGGTCACGACAATCTTGGGGAGGTCCCCGAATGCCCGGAGCTCGCGTTCCATCACGAAGAGGATGTAGAGCGGCACCATCAGTCCCGCGTGGTGCGAGGCAATGATCTTCTTCCCCGCGTTCCGTACCGCCGGGGCGTGCTGCGCAAAGGGCTGCTCGATATCGATGTAATCCGCAAACGGGATGAGCGGTTCGAGTTTCTTCATCCACTCGTCCGCGGTGCCGAAGAACCGGCCGCCTTCCTGTGCGGAGCGGAGCGTGATGATGACGGGGAGGGAGCAGGCGGCTTTCGCGTCCTTCACCTGCTGCACTACGTCACCCTCGTACAGATCGACCCGGAGCTCGATGAGGTCAGCGCCCTGCGATTGTGCCTGTGCGGCATGGGTGGGATCGGTCAGTGCAGCAACGATCTTCATGTACCTGATGGTTGGGAGGCACTTTACAAAAAGATGCGCTATGGAACGCCCGGGAAAGATACGTTTTATGCCACGCCGGCTCAACATAGAAGACGATCATGGAACTCTGGGACCGGAGCACATTCATACGTCACATCGTGGCAGCGCTGGGACGCGGCGTGCTCGTTGCCGTTATCTTCCCCCTCGTCCCGGTCCTGCTCTTTGGGATTCCCCTCGCCCCCACGCTCGCCCTCATCGGGAGCGGCCTCGTGATCGAGTACGGGGCGGCCCCGGTCGGCATCGCGCTCGGCCTCTCCCCGCTCTTTGTCTTCTATGTCCTGATGTGCACTGAGACCGGGATCTTCCTTGGCCTCTTCGACATCTTCGATACGATCGGCCACACGTATGAACCCGCGATGCGGTTCCTGGAAAAGTCCCGGCAGTACGTCCACCAGTCAGCAAGTGTTGAGCGGTATGGTATCCTCGCTCTTATTCCCTGTGAGGTCCTGCTCGGGGTCTACGTCAACGCGCCGGTCTCGTGGGTGCTTGGCTGGCGGGAAGACCATGCCCTCCTCATCACCCTTGCAGCGTACTGCGGTGCACTCATCATCACGATCATCCTGACCATCGGCCTGATCCGGATGAACCTCCCGGGACTGGTGCCCCTGTGACCGCACAACACCCGGCCCTGCCCGAACTCCTCGCCCCGGCCGGATCGCCGGAGGCATTCCGTGCCGCGGTTGCTGCCGGGGCGGACGCGGTCTACCTGAGCGGGAAGCGGTTCGGCGCCCGGAAATTTGCCGCAAATTTCTCCGATGCGGAGATCGAAGCGGCCGTGAAGTATGCGCACGCGTGGGGCATCCGCGTGTACGTGACGGTCAACACCCTGGTCCATGACCGGGAACTGGCCGGCGCGATGGACTATCTTGCATGGCTGTACTCCATCGGCGTGGACGCGGTCCTCATCCAGGACACCGGCCTCGCTGCCCTCGCACGGGAACACATTCCCGGTCTCGTCATCCATGCCTCGACCCAGCTGACCGTCCACAACGCGGACGGTGTGCGCTGGGCACATGAACGCGGCTTCTCCCGGGTCGTCCTTGCCCGTGAACTTTCGCTGGACGAAGTGAAGCGGATTGCACAAGAGACGAAGGATACCGGTATCGGGCTCGAGGTCTTTGCCCACGGGGCACTCTGCTACGGGTACTCCGGCCAGTGCCTCCTCTCGTCCGTGATCGGAGGACGGAGCGGGAACCGGGGCATGTGCGCCCAGCCGTGCCGTAAGCCGTACACGCTCGTGCACGGGGAGACGGATGAGCTTGGCAGGCCGGATCAGCTCTCGGACGTACCGCTGAAGGAGAAGTACCTGCTCTCGCCAAAAGACCTCGCAACGTACCGGCACCTGCCGGAACTCGTGCGTTCACCGGTGGTTTCGCTGAAGATTGAAGGGCGGATGAAGTCCCCGGAATACGTGGCCATCGTGGTCTCCACGTACCGGAAGGCGCTCGATGCAATCGCGGCCGGGAAATGGAAACAATCCGAAGAGGCGTACCGCGACCTCCTGCTCGCGTTCAACCGGGGGTTCACGGCCGGCTATCTCTTCAGGGACCAGTACGAGCGGCTGATGGGACGCGACGCCCCCGACAACCGGGGCCTCCTGGTCGGGCGGGTCGAACGCCACGACCCCCGGACCGCGACAGCATGGGTGCGGCCCGCCATCCGGATCGTCCCGGTCACGGGCGACGGGGTCCTCATCTCGCACCCGGAGAGACCGGAGTTCGACCGGGGGTTCGCCTTGAACACGACACCAAGAGAGGTACGCGGCGGATATACCCTGCCTCTCCCGGGACCGGTGCCTGATGGTGCCCTCGTTTACATCACCTCCTCCCGCGATCTCGAAGCACGGGCGAAACGGATCATGGCAAAGCCTTCCCCGGAGCTGCTCCGGCCGCTGCCGGTGGACCTCGATGTGATCGTGAGTCCTGAGGGTTCGTTCCGGTTTGAGGGCACCATCGCCCGCCCGGATGGCAGGGAGGTCCCGGTCTCGTTCGTGCCCTCGCAACATCTTGAGCCGGCACGAACTCACCCCCTCACGCGTGACCAGATGGAAGAGCAGTTCCGGAAGACCGGGGGCACCCCGTTTGTTGTCCGGAAGTGTACGATCAATTATGAGGGCAACCTCTTTGCACCCATGGCGCTCTTAAACGAGCTGCGGCGTGAGTTCTTCCGGATCGCCGGGGAGCAGCTGGACGCTGCATCCCGCCCGGCACCGGAACAGGTCGGGCAGACCCGTGAGAGGCTGCAGGCTGCCTCCCTCCCGGCTGCTGACATTTCCCCGTCAGCAGGCGCCCGGCACACAGGTCAGCTCCGCATCTCGGTGTACGCAGATTCGGTTGACGGCGTGAAGGCGGCCGCGGGTGCAGGTGCCGGGACCGTGTATTTCGAACCCCCGCTCCACTCCGCACGGCACCTCTGCGAGGGGGACGTTCCGGGCCGGTCACTCCGTTCGCAGCTCGCTGCGGCACGGGACTCCTGCAAAAAGGCCGGGGCGCTCTTCGTATGGAAGCTCCCCCGCATCGTGCACGACGGAGAGCTGGATCAGGTTATCCCCGAACTGGCGTTCCTGCGCGAGAGCGGACCGGTCACGTGCATGTCGGAGAACCATGGCACATCCCATGCGGTGCTCCGTGCCGTACCCGATATCACCCTGCACGGATCGGCTGGCCTCAATATCTTCAACAGGGCCGCCACCGGGGGAGTGCCACGGTACGCGGTGCTCACGCTCTCGCCGGAACTCTCCCGCGATGAGATTGCCACGCTGGTAACCCTAGCCGGGGCAGGCAACGGGGCACCGGGATTTTCCCTCATTGTCCAGGGAAACAGCGAGGCACTTGTCACCGAAGACTGCATCTCCCGCATTGTCCGGCACTGCAAACCCGAGAGCAGGGGAAAGGAAACATTGCCCGTCCAAGAGTTCACCGGCATACGCGACGAGACCGGCCGGGTCTTTCCCATCCACGGCGATGGCACCTGCCGGACCCATATTGCCAACGCGGCCGAGCTCTGTCTCATCGACCATCTCCCGGCAATCCGCGATGCCGGGATCACGGATATCGCCATTGACGCACGCTGGCGTCCCCCGGCGTACGCGGGAGCAATCGTCCCGCTCTACCGCGAGGCCCTTTGCGTCATGCAGACGAAAACAGGGAAGGCCCGCGATGAGGAACTCGGGCGGCTGAAAGAACAGGTAAAAGAGATCGCCATCGGGGGCATCACGGCCGGCCATTTTATCCGGGGACTCAGAGAATAACAGTGGGCCCCCGCAGGCCTGTCATCAATTCCAAATATTCATCATTCCTCAATGGAAAGGAGTAATTAATCATCCACCATCGGATTGTTGCGGAGAAACTGGTATGACATCACCACTGATTCTGGTAAACTTAAAGACCTACCGGGAAGGGACCGGCAACCGTGCCCACATGATCGCACAGGCCGCACAGCTGGTTGCGCAGGATAGCGGCGTTACCATCGGTATCGCGCCGGGCTATATCGACCTCCACCCGCTCTGCCACCATTTTTCCATCCCCGTCTATGCCCAGCATGTTGACGGGTGCGAACCCGGGGCAAACACCGGGCATATCACGGTCGATGCGATCAAGACGGCCGGGGCCGCAGGGTCCCTCATCAACCATTCCGAACGGCGCCTGACCCTTGCAGAGATCGAGGCGTCCGTCCGCGGCCTGCAGGCACACAAGCTCATCTCCGTGATCTGCTCGAACAACGAGACCACGAGCGCCGGGGCGGCGGCACTCGTCCCGGATTATGTGGCCATCGAGCCGCCGGAACTGATCGGGAGCGGGGTCTCGGTCTCAAAGGCAAACCCGGAGATCATCAGGAAGTCCGTTGCCGCGGTCCACGCGGTCAGCCCGAAGGTGAAAGTGCTCACCGGGGCAGGGATCCAGACCGGGGAATGCGTGAAGATCGCCGTTGACCTCGGGACCGATGGCGTGCTTCTTGCATCAAGCGTGGTAAAATCAAAAGAGCCGGCCGCAGTACTCCGCGACCTGGTATCAAAACTCTGATCCTTTTTTATCCTTCGGTGACAGCGGTCACTTCAGGAACAGGTACCATACCCCCACGATAACAAGGAATAACACAACTCCAATCGCGATCACAGTCATAGTGCTGATTTCCGTTGTCTCTTCTGCCATGTTAAACTCCAGACCGCGGCGTTATCGCCACGTTAAGTAACCGTTAATCATATACAATATAAAGATTTGTGTCGCTGCACGGACCGGCGCGTCGCGTCGTATGAGACCAAAAAGAGATCAGGAAGAATTGCCCTAAACGATGAGCGAGATCAGGTCGTGTTTCGTGATCACGCCCCGCACGAGCCGGCCCTCGACAACGAGCACCGCGTGGTTCTGCTGGAGGATATTGACCACCGTCTCGACGTCCATATCGGGGGGCACCGTGGGAAAACCCGGCTCCATGAAATCCTTAACAAAGAAGAGGTGGGTCCGGTGCAGGCGCTGCTGCTCGATCGCCTTGACGATCACGGACTCCGATATGCACCCGACCGGGACGCCCCGCTCGATGACCGGCAACTGGGAGATGTTGTTCTTCTCGATAATCTCCACGGCACGGCTGATCGCGTCCTGCGGCTGGACCGATAGCACGGGCGTGTGCATGATCTGCATGGCTCGGATCTTCCGGGGCTCGGCGGTGTTGAGGACGACAATGATCTTGTTGAGCGTGCTGACGCGGGGGTCCACGTTGCCCGCCTCGATCCGCGCCACCATGGACTGGCTGATACCGGCACGCCGGGCAAGCTCGGTCTGTTTCAGGCCAAGCGCCTCGCGGCGCGTGCGGAGCTCTTCCGGAGTTGGTACGTGCATTGCTGATTACTGATGGTTATAGGAAGTTATCAACCTTGTCCTCGCGGTTGCCCCGGCCTGTTATCGTTAATAAATATGGATGCCTGCATGAGCGGGACCCGGCCGGGAAGTCCCCTGCACGGCCCGCATTTATGATCGGCAGTCATTTTTACGGATCGCGTCCCGGCAGTGCCGGTTACCAAAAATCCTTTTACATACATGGTCGCAATAGCTGGTAACGATAATCCAATGCCATGATGTTGGATTAGTGTTCTCTATGGCAGAGTCTTTGGAAAGCGACGATGATGAAGAGAACCATCGGCGGTTCTCTTCCCTTTTTGTTCTCCCGGACCGTGGTTCCGGGTTGCATGTGATGATGAACGCACGTCCCGTGCCGTATGGGCAGGTACTGCCATGAACAACCCGGGTGAAATCCATCCGGATCCGTTCCGGCATAGTGCCACGGGTGTCATGTCCTGCGTCCCGCTTGTTCACCGGCCTGACGGTGCGGGCCCGGAAATTACCGCCCCGGCACTACCGGGACAGAAGAAACCCAACCACCGGAACCTGGTCCGGCGTGAAGCGGCCATTACCCGCGACACGCTCTTTACCGTCCGGCAGGGCGATGCATACCATATTGTCAGCGAGGACTATGCGTACAAGACCGAGTCGTACTACCGGATCCTCCGGCACGAACTGGAGGGACGGAACGTGCGCCCGTCAAGCGCAGCCATACTCGATGCCTGCGTGGTCCCGATCTGCCTGGAACGGGCGCACCTTGCCGGCATCCCGGTCTGCGAATGGGGGATCTCGCAGGGCTATGCCCCGCTCCCGTCCATTGTCTACGGCCTGAACTACTTTGCCACGACAGCGGACCACACGGTCATCCACGATCACGAGAGCGCAAAAGAGGTGATCAAGCACATCACCAACAAGGGAAAGTATCCCTTCTGCTACCAGAAGCTGGAGGCCGGCGCCGAGATCGGGTCATGCACGGCGATCTTCGGGAAGACCGCCGGGACCTGCCGGGAGGCAGCGGATATTGCGCGGGCCGTGTACGGTCTCTTTGAGATCCCGCTTTTCACCCTCGTCTACGTGAAGTGCGGGGACCGGTACCTTCTCTCGTCCCTCTCGCCTACCCGGTATTCCGGGCTCTCCGCTGATGAACGCACGCTCCTCTCGGCGCACCTTTCGCACCAGGAGTTCCTATGAGCCGGCTCGGGATCTTCGTTGACCGGAAGACGCTCTCGAACGCGGAGCAGCTGGGCGCCCTCATCCGGTGCCGGGACGTGGCCGAGAACAAGGGGCATGGCGTGGACTTCATCTTCCCGGTGGACATTGCCAAGATCAAGAAGATGGATGCCCTCTTCATCCGTGCACGGACCGACCCGATGAACGTCACGTACGTTGCCGCCCGGATGGCAAGCTTCCACGGCATCCCGGTGATCGATGACCCGCAGTCCATCCAGGTCTGCTCGGACAAGATCAACATGTACTCGCACCTGATCCGGAACGGTGTCGCGCTCCCGAAGACCGTCTTCCTCTCGAAGCAGGACCTCACTGTCGAGTGCGTGACCCGCCTGTTCGACGAGCTGGGCACCCCGCTCATCGTCAAGGAGCCCTCGACGTCCTTCTCGCTCCGCGTGGAGAAGGTGAACGATATTGCCGGGTTTTTCCAGGTCGCCCACCGGTTCATCCACATGTCGGACTGGATCGTGGTCCAGCAGTATATCGAGAGCAAATACGACTGGCGGGTCGGCGTGCTTGACGGGAAGCTCCTGTACGTCTGCAAGTATACCATCCCGTCGGTCACGTTCAAGATCCAGGCCTCGGTCAACGGGCACGTGGTCTACTGCGGGGTCGAGAGCGTCCCTGAACCGGACGTTCCCCCGCACGTGGTCAGGCTCGGGATCGAGGCAGCAGGCGCGATAGGCCGTGGCCTGTACGGCGTGGACATAAAGAACACGAACGGCGATGCCTACGTGATCGAAGTGAACGACAACCCGTCCATCGAGAGCGGGTAGGATGACTGCTATCCCCGCGTCTTCGACCAGATCGTTGACCACCTGTTTGCTGCGTGATACCATGACCGAGGACTGGATTCTCCGTGCCGAGGCCATCTGTCTTGCCTGCGGCGGGCACTGCTGCAATGATGCGCACCCCCCGGTATCGGAACGCTGTTACCAGCGGCTGGTTGCCGGGGGACTGCCGGACAATGCATTTGAGCGGGACGGGTACCGCTATATCAGGACCCGGGCTGACGGGACCTGTTCGCTCTGGAACGGGGGCAAATGCGGCATCCATACCATCAAGCCCGAGACCTGCCGGGCAGGCCCTTTCACCTTTGATGTGAAGGGCGACGTGATCGAGATCTTCTTAAAATTCGAGACGATCTGCCCGCTGGTCCGGCTCCTCAGGGACGTGCCGGAGGCCTACAGCCAGCAGTATGACCTTGCGGTCCGGAGCATCACGCACCTGGTCTCGGACCTGGCCGATGAGGAGATTGCTGCGATCTGCCGGATCGAAGAGCCGGAGACCGAGAAAGTGGCGGAGATCCCGCGAGTATATTCCCATGACCACCGGCACTGAACACGAGTTCTCCATCAATGACCGGCAGTTCCATGCCCTGCCGGTCTCTGACCGTATCCTGAAGACGATCTGCGGGAGGTACGAGAGCGAGATCCTCTTTGGCGACGTCAAGCTGGGAAAGGAACTCCAGAAGACCGTGCTCGAGATGGTCCCGCGTTCCCCGGCGGAGGACCTTGCGCCGCTGGAAGCGCAGCTCGTAAAAGGGCTGGCAAAATTCAACCATGTCTTTGCCGGCCAGTACCGGCTCCTCGGCCTCGGTATGCACCCGACCGCCCGGCTGGACGACATCACGGTCTGGGACCATGACGAAGGCGAGTATTACGAGGCATACGACCGGCTCTTCGATATCCGCCAGCATGGCTGGCTGAACATCCAGGCCCTCCAGGTCAACCTCTCTTACCGGAGCAGCAGGGAACTCGTAGCCATGTACAACAAGCTCCGCACCCTGCTCCCGTACCTCATCGCGGTGACGGCATCGTCCCCCGTGGTCGAAGGAAAATTGACCGGGACCTGCGACAACCGTCTCGTGTACTATCGCGGGAACCAGAAGGAGATCCCCCTCATCTGTAACCGGATCGTGCCGGAGAGGATCGCGTCAGTTGGGGATTACCTCGCGCAGCAGGAGGAGATCTTTTCGGAACTGAGGTCCCGGGGTGCAGACATCCTCTGCGAGGAATGGGTCAATTCCGGGGGGATCATCATACGCTTCTCCCGCAAATGCCTTGAGATCAAGGCCCTTGACGAACAGGAGTCGATCCGTTCCGATATGGCGGTCTGCGCATTTATCCGGTCGCTCCTGCGCTGCCGCTCGCTGCCGGTTGAGACGGACCAGGACGCCCTGCTGGCGCTGACGGAGGTGGCGATTCGTGACGGGACTGCCGGGCTGAAAGAGGAACTTGAACAATTGTACGATGCGGCATGGCGGCATGCGACCGCGGACGAGCGGCATTACCTGCCGGTTATTAAGGAACGGATTGACCGGGGGTCTCTTGCAGAACTGATGAGCGAACGGATCTCGAAGGGGGAGGAGCTCACCCCGATACTATCCGGGATGGCGGAATGCCTGAGGACAAACCGGTCGTACGGGATGTGAAGTAGGGGCGGGGGAAGATGCAGATCGCCCTGCGGGACAGGACGTTTGATCTGAAAAAAGAAGAGCGGGTCGTCATCCCCAAAGGCGTGGACCACAAGCCCGTCTGTCCGGAACAATGCACGGTGCTCTTACTGGAGCCGGGGGGGACCTGTAACACCGGCAATGCCGGCGGGGCATTGATGGATAGCAGGGGGAGTGGATTTAATTTTTGAATCGGTCGGGTATTACAATCTCTCCCCACCCTGAAAAAAATGAGGGGAGATCATACGGCCCAATGTCTCTTTACAGGAATTGTTTCAGATGAGAATGGTGCCGAATAACGTTCATGCGGATTGCAATCGCGCCACAAAACACCGTATCCTTACGAGGAGGCAGTCTCAAAAAGCGCCGCACCGACATGGCATAATCCGATAAGTGGCAGGAAGACCATCATGAAAATTGCTGAATATCCACCAATAATATTCCATGATGTCTGCAGGGGATGTAAAAGACCGGATACAATCAGGTATATCAGGAAAAATGCATAGGCACTGAATACCCCGGAAATGAGAGCAAAAAGCCGGGCAATTTTTTGTTGTGGCTTTGGAAATGCGATAAAAAATCCAACGGACGTAAAGGGAAGGAGCGCAAAAGACAGGATCAAAAAATCCGTGTTCCACACCAAGGAAACGAGCATCATGGCTGCGGAGATACAGATAATCCCGATTGCCGCCACATGAAAAATCCCCAGGTACCAGCGATCCGATTCCTTCCTCAGTCGGACGACTACAAGGACCGATCCACAGAATGAGATTCCTGCCACTATGAGCGGCACTATCGTGTGCAATGACGGGCCCGACACCCGGAAAGCGACGATAATTACGAATAGGAAGAATACCAGCGAGGTGCACAACAGCGGGATAACCTGTCCGGTTTTCATAGTCTGCCTCAAAAAAATTGTGGGTCTTTTCAACCTATATAGATTGCAAACTCATTAATTGATCCCGTATTTCCTGCGGACCGCGGTTGTGCTGGCGAACACGTCATCAAAAAACACCTGGTCGTACCGTATGGATACAACCGGGATGGCCGGGGATGATTACCTCATCTATGTCAGGGAAAGCCAGAAGGATGCGTTCTATACCAATACCCTGTTCCACCTGTTTTCACGCGATGGTATGTAACCTGCCGCCTCGTCACCCCCCTCCACAGGCCGGCTCCTGTTGTGCCGGGTCTACTTCACGATCACGGTAAGATTGAACCGGAGATCTCCCCTCGGGTCTTCGTTGGGAGTGATGACTAATTTTCCGTTAAGGGCCGATGTCCCGGGGCTGACCGCCCGGTACCTGGCCCGGAAATAACCGGTATTATTCCAGAAATCACCCCCTGTGTAATAGTTCCCGTCATTCACCAGCTCGAGTCCGCAGCCAGAGACGGGGACAGTCCAGCGCATGGCAAGACCCGGGGCAAATCCAAGGTTGATCTCAACAATGTCCCCCTTCCCGAGGACGATGGTCCTGTCGGAATCGTTTTTGTTCAGGGAATACCGGATGCCGGGCATCGGGTCCTGGATAGGGACGGACGTATCGACCGGAACAGGGAACCGGGGCTCGGCGTCCTGAGGATCGCATCGGGCCCCGGGATCCTGCGTAGAACCGGGTACGGCCGGAGAGGATGGTTGAGCCGGTGCCGGAATAACGGGTGTTGGCTGAAGGGTAAGCTGAAGGTCCTGCGGTTGGTTCTGGCGAAGATCTTCTGACGGAAAATACATATGGTAAACAAAATAACTTCCGGTAATTACCAGAATAACCAGGCAAATAAACGCCCCCCCGACAAAAACTATTCTGGATTCTTGTTTCATGGTATTCAATACCTATCAGACTCTCTTGTTGTTCCTCTGTTTTTCTCCTGATGAAAAAATTCCTTACGAAAACTCCGGTTTTCCCTGATCACCTCCGTTTTACGTAGTGCCCTGCCCCGATGACAATGAGAAGACTAATACCAATTGTGAGAGGATCGAGACCAGCTTGTGCAGAGGTTCTTGATACCACAGGCACCGTTGAGGAGATGTTTGATGAGAGCGGTGCGGTTGTTGCTGGTGTTTGAGCCGGAACCTGAAGCGGCATATACCAGACATCGCCAGAGATACCGCCATTATCCGTACCTCCAAGAACCCAGATCCCATTATGAAATACTGTAACCCCATGAAGGAACCGTGGACTAAACCCGGCATCTTCAGTTTCGAGAGTCCAGTTGTTGCCATCGGGAGATGACCAGATCTCACTGAATGCACGGGGCTGAACATACTTCGTTGATCTCGTCAACGTTATCCAATTTCCACCCCCGATAATCCAGATCCTGTTGCCAGATGCCGTCACCGGTGTAAATTCCAGATATTTGAACGGGGCATCTGCGGTAACAAGAGTCCAGTTTTTTCCATTCGTTGAAGACCACACATCTTTTGATCCTCCCTCACTGATATAGGTGTAATCTGTGACAGGATCAGTATATCCACTGTCGCTGATGCCTCCGATAATCCAGAGTTTGTTGCCAAATGCTACAACGCCCTTGCCAAATCGCGGACTGAACTCTGCGTTGGCGGTAACCTGTGTCCAGGTCTTCCCATCCGGTGAAGACCAGACGTCATTCTTCATATTCGGATATTCTCCACCAGCGATTACCCAGAGCCGGTTTTCAAATACCACAACACTCATATCACCTCGCGGGCTGAATCCTGCATTATCCGTTTCAAGTGTCCAGGCAACACCATCTGGTGAAGACCAGACATCATTCTTCATATTGCCAAAAGTGCCGCCGCCGATCACCCAGAGCCGGTTATTGAATACGGCCACACCATGACCGGAACGAGGACTGAACCCGGCATTGTCCGTTACCAGTGTCCAGTTTTGCCCATCCGGCGATGACCAGACATCGTTCTTATCACAGGTTGAATTGCTATGACAAATCCACATATATCCATCCAAAATATGTCCCCCGATCACCCAGAGCCGGTCGTTGAAAGTTGCAGCACCGAAATCATATCTCGGACTAAAATTCGCGTTTGATGCGATCTCAGTCCAGTTTCCATAGGTGGGCATCTCTGCGCTTATCGTTCCAATAAGAAGACTGCAGCATACTAATATCATAATAATGGCAATTTTCATACACGCTCTTCCTTTTAAAAAAATGATATTTTAATTTATATATTTCCTGTATTCAGTGTAATGGATGTCGGCCATGACGTATTAGTGACTGACAATCCATATTGTGAAGGGCTCCAATTCACGCTGTTCACGTATCCGGGCATAGATGCCGGAATGGCATTGTATCCATCTATATCATTAATAATGATATTACCGAAAGTAACATTTCCGGGGATATAACTGGAATTGTAGTCTTCGGGATTCAATGCGCGTGTGGACCACCCCTCTAATACGATATATGCCTGAAGGTTCCGATAGGTCAGATCCGAAGACTGAGATGAATTAAGGAAGAGCGTCGAACTTACACCTAACGTCAAATCAGTTATTGCGCCGGTCCAGGTAGCGCCGTAGTGCATCATATTACCTTGGATCTGATGCCCGGAAAGAATTAATTCTCCCGTGGATGGGATACCATAGCGTCGTGTTGAGTGCATCCCCCGGTTATTGTATTCTTTCGGAGAGACCCACCAGGTGGCAATACTCCAGTTAGCGGTACTTGGGTTTGGATCCGATGCATTCTTCTTGACATACCATTCGAGGACTGGTTGGAGAAGATATGTTCCATTTGTATCCTCAAGGCCATTCCAGATTGTAGATTGTGAGCCATCCAATCTGTTCTGGGAATAATTAACAGTTAATATCGGGTTTTTGGGAACATTCCAGCGTGCTGAGAATTGACCAACCGTTGGAATCCGTGCTGTTTCGCCATATTCAATCCATTGTGGGGATAGTGTTTGTGGGCTATAAACCTGTTTTGTGAAGGATGCTGATTTTTTCTGTAATCCCTTTGAATCATCAAGGATAGTCAGAATCCTTTGTTTGTCATAGAACACGTTTGTGACACTATTATCATCTACGATCAATGATTTATCCGGGATTTCAAACACTTCAGTCGCTCGCAGGACACCATCCGGCGTATTGATCAGTGACGCTTGGGAATCTTTCGCTGCGAACAGCTGTTGTCCTGTCGAATCAAATACGGTCGTTATCCCATCGTTTGAATGATGGACAATTGCGCCAAAAGGAATGTCTGATACGGTTGGGGCGGCAGATGCAGCTATCATATCTGCAATCTGCGTACTCTGCGTACTCTCTTGTATTTTGAACTCCCCGTTGACAATGACCTTCTTTTGGGTTTTATCATACTGTAACTGAGGCAATTGTGTATTACTCTGGTTAAGAGATACTGCATTCAATTCATCTATGGTAGCAGCGTCCGGATTTTGTACTCCCGCCGCACTCACCATCGGTACCATCGCCATCGCTGCCAGCAGCAGTGCCAGCAGGACGACAAATGTTTTGTGTAAGTTCATTTGTTTTCCTCCGTTTTTTCCATACGCTACGCTCGCCGGCATGGAAAACCTTCATAGGATCAGAAGATAACATTCTCATGCCTACGGGCGGGACCAGGTTCAGCCGCAATTCGATCTGGGGCGATCCTGTCCTTTCACTTTTCGTGGAACAACCCCCGGCTGTCCACAATGGGCGATTTATAATGACGATATATATATGATTTATGTCCTATTCAGCTACACGTTCGAAAATACAAAAGGTACTCGGTGACAAAAAGTAAATAGGACTTATCCGTCAAGTCATTAAGAATCAAAACCCCGCCGTGTGTGATATCTGCGCGGTAGATTTTCGAAGATTTTCATCCCCTCATTCTGTTTTTTCATCCTTTGCTGGATCCGCTCCCCTCGCCGAATCCCCGCTGGGCAAATTCTCAGTAATTGCCCCGCCGGGAAAAGGCAGTCGTCGCATCAGCGAGGACTGACTGGAGAAGGTATCAACCTTCGACTGCGCTCTCAACGGTAGCGGCGGCAGCCATCGTAAAGAAAAATCCACATACTTAATTTGTGGAGAAAGGGGATGTCCGGAATGCCCTCTCCGAATCGATAAAAAAATTATCCCTTTAGAGACACTTCGCCGGCGGGAAGCGGACGCATGCACAGTTTTTTCGCTTGGGCGTCCCGCATGACACCATCGATTTTCCGGGAAGTCCCGGCCGTGTAATATGCCTCACCACACTGCTCGCAGACATATGCCGGAACATCCTTGATCACGATGACCTCACCGGCAGCATGTGCCATAAATTCCGTTGTTCCCTCGCGGAGTTTTCCTTTGCAGAAGCTGCAATGATCCGGAATCATGGTTCATTCCTCCTCTTACGGTACTCAATCCATTTGTCTTCTTCCGGGATATAAACTGTGATGACCCGGATATGATCCGTACAAACCGCGATGACCGTGTGGTATGCAACAGCATCGATCAAACCAATAATAAGAACCGATGGGCATGGTTCATCTTCGGGATATTCTTCGATAATTTCTCCTGTTGAGATAATCGCGATCAGATCATCTGTTGAGACGTTGCGTTCAAACATTCTGACCCGGGCATGATGGGAAATGAGGATCTCCCCGGATCTGATCAAACCCGCAATTTTTTCTTTGTCGTTCATTTCCCACCACCTGTATCTTCGATTTCCTAATTCTCATTCGGATGTCTGGCTTTTTATATTATTATAGTAGGGTGTGAAAATGAGAGCGGCCGGGGGTATACAGAAAAAATCAAAATCCTTACCCTCCCAAAAACCAAACCCCCTTGATGGACATCCGTGTCGTCAGCCTGAAAGAAAAATCCGGTAAGATCCACGAGCTCCACTTGTACAAACTCATCGCCGGGCTTAACAACTACCAGATAAAATGGGTGAAAGCAAAAAGGGAGTTCATCTGGCATCACCACGATGACGCTGATGAATTATTTATGGCAGTCTTCATCATCGCATATGGGGTAACCAATAATCAGCATTAATAACGGTTCCATACCACTCTCTATCAGGACCGTTTGCGATGACAAGGACATTACTTTCCGAGGCCGAAGGGTATGCGCTGCTCTCAGCCCGTTCCATCCCGGTACCCCGGCATGAGATCGCGGGTACGCCGGAAGATGCTATCCGTGCTGCCGATGCGATGGGATACCCGGTAGTGATGAAGATCGTCTCACCGGACATTATCCACAAGAGCGATGCCGGGGGAGTTGTCACGGGGATACAGACCGCAACGGAAGCCCGGGACGCATTCGACCGGATTACCCGCAACGTAACCACCCGCCACCCCGGTGCGAAGATCGCGGGAGTCATGGTGGAGCAGCAGATGGCGCCCGGGCTGGAACTGATCATCGGGGGAAAGACCGACCCGGCGTTCGGTAAGGTGATCACAGTCGGGCTCGGGGGTAAGATGGTCGAGTTGCTGCGGGACATCGCAATCCGCGTCCTTCCCATTGACGAGAACGAGATCCGGGCCATGGTCCGGGAACTCAAAGGGTACCGCCTCATCACCGGTTACCGCGACGAACCGGCACGGGACGAAGCGGCGCTCGCCGGGATCATCGGCTCGGTTGCCGCACTCTTCCTCTCCGACCCGCATATCAGCGAGTTCGATATCAACCCCCTTGTCCTGTACGAAAACGGGGCCTGCGCCGTGGATGCACGGTTTTATCGCGATGATACCGCTGCAACCCGCGAGGTCCCGTTCCGGGAGATGCCGCCGGGCCTGCTCGATATTCATTCCATTGCCGTTGTCGGGGCATCGCAGGACCCAAACAAGGTCGGGTACGCGATCTGCCGGAACCTGCTGACATTCCCCGGTGCCCTGTACCCGGTCAACCCAAAGTCCCCCATGATACTCGGGCGCACCGCGTACCCTGACCTTGCCTCCATCCCGGAAAAAGTGGACGCTGCCGTAATCGCGGTCCCGGCTCCCGCGGTCCCCAGGGTGATCGAAGAGGCCGGGCAGAAAGGCGTGCCGCTCGCCATCATCATCTCATCCGGCTTCCGGGAAGGAGGAGGCGAGGGGAGCCGGCTTGAAGAGGAGGTCCTTGCAACAGCACAGCGTTACGGCATGAGGATCATGGGCCCCAACTGCCTTGGGCTCATGCTCCCGCACAAGGGGATCAATACGACCTTCGACCCGGTCTCGCCAAAACCGGGCAGGATCGCCTTCATCTCCCAGAGCGGCGCGATCATCACGACCATCGTGGACTGGAGCCTGCCGGAGGAGATCGGGTTCTCGGCCGTCATCAGTGTCGGCAACCAGTCCGACCTCACTTTCGAGGACTTCATCCGGTATGCCGGGAGCGATCCGGATACCCGCGCCATCATCCTCTACATCGAACAGATCCGGTTCGGCACCCGTTTTATGGAAACGGTCCGGAGAGTCTCCCTGACAAAACCGGTTGTTGCCATCAAGTCAGGTTCATCACGGATCGGGCAGAAAGCTGCATCCTCGCATACCGGCTCCCTTGCCGGGAGTCACGAGGTCTACATGGCGGCATTCCACCAGGCAGGGGTCATCCCGGTCAGGTCCATCCGGGAGGCGTTCGAGACCGCCGAGCTGCTCTCGTCCGAAGGGTATCCCCGGGGCACACGGGCCATCGTGATCACGAATGCCGGGGGGTTTGCCGTCCTCTCCTCCGATTATGCCGAGCGGTTCGGCATCGATATGGTCGAATTCTCACCGGAACTTATCGGCGAACTAAATGCCGTGCTCCCGGCAAACTGGAGCCGTGAGAACCCCATCGACATGGTCGGGGACTCCAGCGCCGACCGCTTCGCCCGCACGTTCGACATCATGATCCGGCACCAGAACCTCTGGGACATTGCGTTCGTGATCGCGGTGCCGTCCGCCATATCAGACCCGATCCGGGTGGCAAACGAGATCGTCCGGTTCTCAACACACACCCACAAGATGATCGTCGGCTGCATGATCGGTGGCGACAGCATGAAGACCCCGCTGCGCATCCTGCGGGACTCGCAGATCCCGAACTTCCCGGACCTCGAAGACGCGTTCAGGGCGGTGGGAAATATCTGCCGGCACCGGTGCAGCGCGGATACGACGGAATGCAGGCACGGGTAGAGACGTGGGGGGAATACCGGGAAAATTCTGCCGATACGATGAACGACGACGCCATCGCGCATGATACTATTTTTTCCGGTGATGAACAGGCAATCCGATAAAGCATCTGCAATCTTCGACAACCGGACAACCCATGATTGGTAGATTTTTGTCACAGAATTCGTTTAAACTCTAAAAAAAAGACCGGATAGTCATTGATCTGTTACATCCTCATGGATATATCCGGATCCAAAAAAAACTGAAAAGGAGTGTGTGATTTTTATGGAACTGAAAAAAAATCCAATCCTGATCGCTTGTGTCATCATCTGTATCGTGGTGGGGACCGGTATTGTCTTCGTATTGCAATCTCACAATACCGCTGCCGAACATCAACTGCCAGCGAACCAGACGATCGGGACACCGGTCCCCCCGGTAGCATCGACTCCTCAGACAATCCACCCCCCGGATTCCTCGCTTTCGGCAAAAATCACTCGGGATGAGGCAACAGCACGCATGCAGGAAGAGTATCCTTCCTCGATGTATACCATCGATCACAGTAACCTGACTGACCGGTATTCCGGAAAAACCTTGTATGAATTTGCCATCGTACCGGCAGAATCTTCCCGCTATGAAAAGAATACAACGGTCTTCATCGATGCTGAAACCGGCGATCTCTATTCCCCCCTGCAGGAGACAGCAGGGATCACCATTGAACAGGCAAAACTCCGTGCCCGCCAGGCATTTCCCGCGTGGACTATCGACCGGGTCAGGATAAAGTACATTGACGGGACACAGTATGTCCGGTCCTGGGAATTCTACCTGTACAAGGATGACAAGGAACTTGTCCATGGCAGTCTTGATGCCGATACCGGTGAGCTCAGTACCTACGCGATCGGTGTCACACGGATGGGGCGGCCGGAAAACCCGTCAATTACTATCGATGCTGCACAGCAGGTGGCTGACCGGGAAATTGAGGAACGCAACGGTGTTATACCGGTCGTCCTCTCCGATTCCCGGCTGGACCCGCTCGGCATGCCCGGGGAGAAGATTGCCGGGAGATACGTCTTTGTCTATAACCGGGTTATCCGAAACGTTCCCTGCGACAGCGACGGCTTTACTATCGTCGTCGATTCAGTTGCAGGAAATGTTATCGAATACCGCAAGTCGTGGAGCCTTCCGGAGAACGCCGTAGCGGCATCGTCAAACCCTGCAATAACAAAGGATGCCGCAATAAAAACCGTTGAGCAGGAAGCGGCAACGATCTATCCGGCATCCACCGCCAGCCTGAAGATCGTCTCCGCAGAACTCCGGTGGAAGGATTTCCATAATCCCGACAAGGTCGTCCCGGCGCCCGGGAGTATCCCGCTTGCCTGGAAGGTACAGTTCGATGACGAATTCATCCGGGCGCAGCAGTGGCCGAACCCGGCAACCGGGTGGGTCGATGCGCAGAATGGGACCCTGATGGATATGTACTACCGGCACTAATCCCTTCATTGTCGCGAATCATCCGGCGGTCAGCAGATTGAGATCACTCGTTTTTTTCGAGAGTGTTACTGGCCGGTATAACTGCTGGATGCTGGATCCGTGTGCGAACGGGCAGCACGAGATCCGGAGCCGGGTCCCTGGTGCCGGAGATATCATCATTCCTGATCGCTGCGGTTGCAAAATAAGGTACTATGCAGGAGCGACCCCGTGCTTTTATGGTAATTCGTTCAGAAATGTGCGGCTTTGCAGGGTATTGTGAAGCGGTGAAAACAAAATCTTATCTTGTGGATCGATTATTCATTCCGGGTTATGGCTTCTTACCTGATGAATACATTCAATTGAGGTCTGATGAATGGAATTTACCGTTATTATTCCCTTACCACACCTGTCAGTACCAGCACAGGTCGTACGGTACCGGACGTTCAGCCGAATCTCCCGCTACCGCAACAGTCCATTTTCCCGGTTCAAGATATTCCCCGTTGACTCCGGAAATAGTCATGCGGACGGCCCGATCTGTCCGGGAATCATCGGCATCAGAAAAATGCCAGGTCGAGCCACCCGGGCTCACAAGCGTCAGTGACAGTGAGGATGCGGGATCATTCCACCGAAGTTCAAACGAGATTTCCTTATCGCTCACCGAAGGTTCGAGCGAGTACCATTCAATGTTATTGTCTGAAATGGTGCTGTAATACCGGACCCGGGTGTCCGGCGTGGGGATGGCAGTAGGTGTGGCAGAATAGCCGGTTCCCGTTCCCATTCCCAAAAAGTTTGGCGTGCGGTTCCCTGAATAATGGTATAGGAAGATATCATGCGCATCATTGCGACCGTCAGACCAGACAACATACTCCCCGAATACTCTCGGGAACTCCAGGGAAAACGGACCTTCCGCCACGATTTTGGTCATATTCGTGGTCGTGTCATAGAGCCGGATATCCCCGTTCCCCCGGAAATCCCGGGAACCTGCCGGTGAATTCCGGTAGTCCTCCCAGACAACCAGGTTACCGGAAATATCTGGATACATCTGGAAAGAATCCGAAGGACTTACCGGTCTCGCTTCCCCACTCTTCAGGTCATGGAGAAATACCTGGTACGGCCCGTTGCGTCCGTCGATCCAGACAACACGGTCCCCTTCGATTGCGGGCATCGCACGGGAGCCCGGCTCGTCGCACAGTACGGTCTCTTCTCCCGTGGTGATGTCCAGGAGCATGATCCGATCATGGGTGAGCCCGGCTTCACTGTACACAACCCTGTTGCCGGAAATTGCCGGATCGCCCAGGGATCCGGTTGATGATACCACGGTGCGGTGTGTTCCGGAAATCACGTCGTACATCACCAGGAAATATTCCCGTTCGCTTGTTTCCACCCAGAGGACCGTATTCCCGTCAATAGCCGGGGAGTACTGGCGGCTGCCGGAAGAGTATAAAAATGTGAGTTTCTCCTGTTCCTCATCGTACAGGAAGATACCCCGGCCATCGCTCCAGACATACCGGTCCCCGGAGAATGCGAGGTCACGTTTCCATGACGTGTCACGGATCACCAGTTCCTTTCTTCCGCCAGAAACATTATACCGGTAGACAGCCCGGGAATAATTCCCGGAACCCGGCCCCGTCTCATACTCGACCCATGCCACATTCCCGTCATCACAGGCGATGGCATTGTACTTTTCAGAATCGCCCTTTGCCACAAGATAGGCATCGAACGAATCCGCCCCGGAACACGGAACGGTACACAAAATGAGGGAGAGAAGGATCAAAAAAACAACTATTCCCGCTTTCATGGTCTCCTCATTTTTTCCTGAGGTTATTGACAATCAGGACAAGTACGATAATTCCGGCCGCAGATGCCACGACCAGTATCCCGGGATCTGCCGGAAATCCTGCTTCACTGGCAGGAGTACCGGTGATGACGGTCTTTGTTTCCGGATCGACACTATAGGTCTTTGCGATAAGTGTTCCTGCTGGAGAACTACCGGGATCGTAGAGACCGTCAAAGAGAACCATAATCCTGACAGCCTCCGTGGAACCGGTCCGTACCTTCACAATGTATTCACCGGGAGGAAGGTCTGAAGTGCTGATTACGGCATGCCACGAACCACGTCCGACAGTCCCGTCTGTAACGGGGATGGCGGGAACCGTGGATGCCGGTTGGTTCATACGATCGATATCCGGAGGAAAAATCCCGGTATCGAGAAGCGTTCCGGCATTCAGGTTCGTTGTCCCTGATATCTCAACAGGCGTTCCGGAAACCGCATCGGGAATTTCATTCATCTGTATCACGGGTTCTTCAAGAAGGATCATGAATTTCTGGTAAGGATTCTGCTTTTCATAGACCTTCAGTTTCGTTTCCAGTTCATCGGCCGGAATGTATGCGGATGGATCTTTTTTATCGGGAATAACTTCCAGGGATTTTCCCCCGTCCACCACATACATGAAATACTGGCCGGATCTCCATTCGGTCGTATTCGGGAGATCATATTCCGCCTTCCCCGATCCGTCCGATGAGATCACCTGGTACCGGGTAAACCGGTTTACCGGAAAACCATTGGTGATCCAGATACCGACACTGTTACCGGGTTGTGTTGCAACGGTTATCGTCAGGGGAGCCCCTTTCGCGAGAATGTTACACCGGGTGTTGAGGTCCGGCGTGGTTCTGACCGTAAAAGTCCCGCCGGGGGAGGTATATACCGGTGAGGTAAACTCCCCACACGTGGTCCTCTGCGTTGTCTTTGGCGTTGGCACAGGTGTCCCATTTCCCGGGATAAGCCGGACCTGCACAGAAACACGGTCATCGCTTCCCTCTTTTCCGATCCGGAAGGTATATTCCGCTGGCGCGTAGCCTTCTGTAAGGATCGGGACTTTCCAGACCTGGCCGGCAGCTCCCTTTTCGACCGGGATTATTCCTCCCGCGCCGGAATATTCGCCATACGTAACCTTCCCGGTTTCTGCTGCCCCGCGTGAGAACTCATAGTGCAGGTTCGTCCCCACCGGGAGAGTCGTTGATCCGGAGATCTCGATGATTGATCCGGTCATCAGGTTCCCGGGTATGGGATCGATGATAATCTGGGATGTTGCAGATACCGGGCTGATACAGAGCAACACTACTCCTAAAAGGAGCAGGAGGGGTGCTCGTGCCTTAGTAGGTATTTTCATCTTTTCACACGTCCTTTTTCATCCTTTTACGAGTGAGCGTAGGAAGCGTGTATATAAGTGATTTCTGTGAGAGGTCTCACCGGATAAAACGGAGTGCATGGACAGGTTGAGTGTTCTCACAGAACTTATATAAAATACCGGCCCGTTCATCTTTTCAGGTAGTGTTCATGGAATTTTCAAAAAGGATCACCTCAGGATATGTGCCGGTTTTTTTCCTGGTGGCTGCCTGCCTGGTCCTCCTCATTGTTCCTGCTTCAGCATATGCACATCCCCATTCCGTCCTGCCCTGGTCAGAAAATCCCCCGACCGGTGAAGCAAAACTCCCGGTCCCGGTGGACGTATGGCAAGTTCCGCCGGCAGCGATGCTCCTGGTAGTTACTGCGGTATTCCTGCCGTTCTGCCTTGTACCTGTGGAGATCCTTATATCGTGTGCGGGGTTTGTGGTCCTGAATTTCCGGAGAATCCGTAAAACTGAAGTGTTTGGAAACGATTGCCGGATGCGGATTTATCATCATATCGTAGCGAACCCGGGGTCCGGGTTCGCCGGGATAATGCAGAGTCTTCCGGTAAACCGCGGGACATTGCACTATCATCTGGGAGTCCTCTGCCGTGAGAGGCTTGTCGTTGCCTTTTCAATAAATAACAGTATCTGTTATTTCCAGAATGCAGGGAAATTTTCTGATACGGAAATGGATGCGATTGCCCGGTTGCGGAACCGCAAGAACCTCACGATTTGTACATTCCTGTCCTCGTTACCCGATGCATCGCGGCAGGATATTGCAGAGATGCTGAAAACTACCGGTTCAACGGTATCGTGGCATATGCGCCGGCTCTGTGAAGCACGGCTCATCACATCAGCAAGGGTGGGGAGGAATGTCCGCTACAGGCTGACTCCTGTGGCGGCGAAGGTTATCGATCAACTGCGGTGAGGAGGGGACGGGAAAAGGCCAGCGATATCTGTGAGAATCAGTGTCGAAAGATACCGGGCTTATCTCGTATCCGGCAAAAGAGAGAGGAAAAATGAACTGGAAACCAGTCTCGTAATGACGGGGGAAAAAATTACCCGGTTGGGTTTTCCACCCGACCTATAAAGAGAATATTCCCGCTTGTGTTGTCCTGAATAAGGAATATGAATGGGTGATCTGCCCTGAACACCGGAATGGGATCTCCTGTGGGGGCAGCACCTTTCCCCCACATTACAACAGCTGTCGCTGCGGCAGCCTCAGTGCCTTCTTCATTTACATCCACGTACGCTTGGTGAATAATCTCCTGGATAGAGAGATATCTCGTTCCATCCATGCCGGAGAAATCGGCGTCACCGAATGCTGTGGGCATTCCCATCTCCGAGAGTGTTTGGCGCAGGGAGTATTTTGTTTCAAGGGTAAATTTCGGTAAGTAGACCATCACGCGCCGTGATGCAGAGGAGTTCTGCAATTCCGAAAGATTATCTGGATCAAGATAGTTCTCTGCCGCTGCAAGGTCATCGTTTTTGGGGAGCAGGATAAGCATGGACAGTTCAGTTCCATTTCCTTGTTCATAGGGGATTTTGAGAATCTGAACAGTACCGGTCTCTGCATACGGGTATACGGCATCTTCATCAGTTCTCTCCATCATCGGGACCGGAACGTTTTTCCCGGAAGAGAGCTTGAAATCAGCGTTCCGGGTTTTGTTTTTGTCGAACTGCCTGACCCACGTACCTTTAAAGTACACTGCATCCGTTATCACCAGCCGGGTCATCGGGGTAATGGACCCGGCGGGTACCAGGTCCCTGATGGTATTACGGGTCTTTTCTTCCACCCACCGGTTGATGGTGGTCTGCGCAGCGTCCGGGTCATTGATGAAATCGAGATTCGTGGTGTTTGCGGAGTAATAGGTTTGGGCCGTATTGATATACCCGGGAAGGAACGGATACGTTTTTTCTGCCCAGAGAGCATTTGCATTGAGCAGGGTATATCTGGCATTCTGGCTGTTTATGTCCGCAATAGTAGTGGAATATTCCTGCCTGAGTAAGGAAGTATTCTCCGGGTAGTGGAAAACGGACCGGATTTCATCTGCGGTACTTCCCCGGGCTCCCTCGTACGTTACCGCTAAAGCAGAGGAGATGGAGAACGGCGAGAAGAAGATATTGTCTCCAGTATACTCCGGATCCTTTGCCAGCCGTGAATACAGGTCAAATGCAAACCGGTTGTTTGCTGCAACAACGCTGTTTCCACTGTCCGAAACAGGACCGCTCTCAGTTGGTTGTTCCGGTTTTATCCCGGTACATCCTGCCAGAACCATGCTGAGGACGACCAGGGACGTGAGAGCCCACACGGCGATAGTTTTTGCCTCCATGGCAGAACGTTTGCCTGCGGGCTTGTTAAACATGATGTTGGGTGCGGTTTTTTTCGCAGGTATTGTTTGAAGATAGATCGGGATACACCGGATTTTTAGGGGATATCTCCACTCTTCCTTATTGGTTCCTGCGTTTGAATAAATCCCTCGACCCGGAGCCAATGACACCGGGGGGATTTGTCCTGCAAACCCGGGACGGATAATTCGCGACACTCATGCTCTCCGGTTCGTGAGCAGGGAGACCCCCCGTACGTACCTATCACTAGTCAAGTCGAAGTTATCACTTCTCCACGGCCTTCGGCTGTCCCCGCAGCGGTCCAGTGACGTGAAATTCCGGATTTTCAGGATACCGGATCCGGACGATCACGCACGATCCCTGTTACCTCCCCTCCGCGGTTTGATCCCAGAACCCCGCGGTTATATCCATCCGGCCCCGTATTGGCTTTAATTATCCGTCGAAAATTATTTCGTTTGCAGATAAAACCAACAAGTATATATTGGAATTTTACTTCCTTAGAATAATCACAATGCTCGCGGACATCCACAATCCTCTGACGTTGAAGATCATGGGCCTCGGTCAGCCGCTCCATGAAGCTGAGCGGATCGCGTCCGTGCTTGTCATCTGGGTTGTGCTGCTCTGTGCCATGACGGGATATACGATCTGCCCTCCCGGTCCGGAAGGCGATCCGGGCAATCTTCCCGGTTCATTTGGATTCGTAACCCGTGGCAACGCTGATGTTACCGGTTGTGGGATTTTCCCGGCAGTTCCCGGGACCGCAGTTGGCCTCCCTCACGTTCCGGTGCTCATATAATCACCTGCCGGCAGCCGGCGTGGCGCATCCTCCCCGCACAGGACGGTTTTTTTCCAGCCGTCCCCGGTGAGCAGCGCCATACGGGCCGGATGCCGGTTTTAATGCACGATCGAACGAGCGGAGCGGATGCCTCCCGTATCGCTTACGAAAAAAACCAATAACCTGAACCATATGACCCAAAAAAAGTACGAGATCACTACCGCAGGGTCCGACAGGATCCCGCAGCGGAGAATCGGAGAGGGTTTCGGAAAATCCCGGCAAAGAGAAGCGAGGCTGACAGCCGGACTTCGAAGCACCGGGATTTCCGGACCTTCCCGCGAGGTATCGCAATGCGACCATGCACCGTCCGGTGCAGTATGTGCCGGACGGGACGATGACGAACTCCGGTGGGCACAAAAACACGTGCCGGAGGAGGTGGAATCCCATGCGAAGAGATCGGTCTTCCGGAAGACGGAACTCCATCACACTTCGCCGGGATCCACCGGGGGGGATGCCGCAAAGGCACGAAAACGTGTGGATAAGGAACTCGACAATCCCATGTCGGGCGTGACCCTCCGCCCGTACGAGACAGCGTTCCGCGATCTCATCTGCTCGATTGTCGGGCACCAGGACCTGGCTGAAGAGAAACTCTTCCTGGACATCGCCGACCTCCAGCAGCAGATCACCGAGCTCCAGGAACAGGTCGGGGCGCTCGAACAGAAACTCGGCGTGACGGACTAGGCAGCCCCGGCACAAACGCCCACGACCGATCACCCGGAGGGATATGTCTGATACTCCATCACGGTCTGCCAACGAAATGGAGAAATTTCCTGAACTTTCTTGCATACCTGCCGGACCGGCTGCCGCACCGTCTCATCTACAAGATCGGGCGGTGCAACAAACGGCTGGTCCGGCGCGAAACAAAGGGAGCGCTATGGTGAAAAAATCCAGGTCGCGAACCGTGAGCGAGATCCCCCTTCACCTGCTCCCGCAGGCCGTTGCCCGGCAGGTCCGGGACTGGGGCGATGCCGTGCACCGGATCAGCATCCGGAGGACGCACTGGCACCACTTCAACGTGACCGTGAGGACAAAGCCGGTGCCCCGCGAGCTTGCGTCACGGGTAACAGCAACATACTCGTTCCCCAATGTCAGGGACACAACCGGAATCCCTGCCGCAGCCGGCAGGCGCCGGGGGAGCCCTGCATGACCCGCGGGCCCGAACCCCTCAAGGCAATCGATAAGGCAATGAAGAACTCGGCAGCTCGGGGGAAGGTGATAGACCGGGACCACCTCAGGGAATCCCGGATCCAGTTCATCCTTTTCTGTGCCAGCCTCACGGTCTTTGTCCTGGTCCGCAGGACCCGGGTACATCTCACGAGCCCGGAGGATTGTGCCTATGAATACCGGATGGACATCCTGCGTCTCCGCAGGGTGCCGCTGACGAATGTAGATGCCCGCGAGCTCTGGCTCCTCACTCCGTGGGGGACCTGGCAGTACTTCCGGATCCTTGACGACCGGGTCATCGAGATCCGGGCGGACGGGACGTCTCTGTTGACGGAGAAAACGGTGCCGGCTAAGAGTCCGGAGCCTGCTCCGGGGCCGGATGTTGTACCGGAGGCTGTGCCGGATATGGCGAGTCTTCCGGGATTATACCCCGTGGGGGCTGCCTCTTCCTCCGACGACGGAGGGTAATATCCTCCTTTTTTCGACTATGAGTACGCTCACATACCCGGATCGGTGAAAATGACCTATCCGGGCTTGATTTGAGCCCGGTTTCCCTTTTTCCGGATCACTCTGACCGGCCTGTTTCGGGGATTTTTGCGAGGAGTGTCACGGGAACTCTTTCAACGGGCCCCGTTTGTTTATCGGGGGGTTTTGCGAGGGGAAAAACCGGCCTGTTTAGAGCTTGTTTTAACGAAGAATAGGTCGGGGGGACGAAGTACAGGCTGGGGCGGGGTGGGGGTGCGGAAACGCGATAGGGCTTTTTCGGGGGAACAGTTCATGGTTTGCCTGAAAAAATGGACTCGCGAATCTCAACCTTTTACTTTCACTTCAACCAACAACAACATTAATAATCCCATCCAAATATGTCAGTAACCATAATTTGGTGACGCCTTTTGGTCAAAAACTCTCTTCTGAAATATTCTGTCGAACGATTACTGTATGAAGCAAATCCAGAAGGGGACACGTTTTTCGGGGCGACTGCATTCAATAAAATGATTTTTCTATTGTACAAGCGTCTTCTCACCGCCGATATTGATATAAAATTACCCTATTACTGGTACCTTCAGGGATCATTGATTGAAGAAAATCAGTTCGAGGAGGATGTCGGCCAATCGCGGGAATTTTATATCACATCGGATCGTTCCAGCAGAAAAATGACGAGAGTCCCCAAATCCTCTGTTCCAGAGGATCTTCAACGGCAGATTGATGATCAGATTCAGAGTCTAGTTCAGAATTACCGCCAGACGAGCGGGTTCTTCAAGAAAGGTTACATTAGTCTCCTTCTTGATGACGTTTATTCCCAGGCACCGTATGAATTCCAGAGGACATTCAACCGGGGCCTGGTACCTTTTCTGGATTCCATTCATGATCCGGAACGCGTGAAAAACAAGACATCCTTTTCTTTGAACGATGCGGAAAAAGACAAAATTGAAACATTACTTGACGATTCATTCAGGGTTTTTCCGCAATGCGATATGAGACGGATTTATGACACATACGTTGATTGGGACGATACGATCCGGATAACACTTGAATCCAGCGAGAGACAAATTTTCCCGATAACGAAAAACTTCTGGGACTTTTTCTGTCATAATCTCCGGATCCTTCAGAATGAAAACCTGCCCTCTGATCTCATCCGGCAGTGGGATTCCCGGTTTATAGAAAATGTTCTTCCAAAATACCAAGATGGTTTGGAGAAAACGAGAAAAACATTATTGCAGAGATGGAGGAAAAGCCAGAACGAAGATCGGGAAATTGAGAATGTCGTTAATAAATTAAACTTCATTTCCCGGAATAATCTGAATCAATCGGACACCTGAGGCGGAAAATTGCCATTTTTCCTTGATAGTAACGTACTTATCGGATTTTATTTCTCGTGTGCCGATCAGTGGGGAAATCAGGCAAAAAAAGTTATTGAGAAAACAGGTGTAAAACACAGCAGCACCACTGTCTGGCATGAATGTTTTGGAGATGGAGGAGCAGGGAAGTGCAGGACGATTTTTTATGAGATTAAGGATGAGTTTCGTGCGGCAATTAATCTTTTAACTAAAGAAAATTATCCTCCCACCGAACTTTTTTGCCTTGCCGTAGCGGAGAAATGGAAGACTCTGGAGATTTTCCAAGAGTTGGTGGGCAAATATCAACACGATACAAAAGAGCTGGTCAGGAAAATCCGTAAAGCTGAATGGAAATACGAGAGCGATTGCGATACTCGTTTAGCGCAGCTGAGAAAGCCTGCAGTCCTTCAGATTCATAGCAGGGTCAATGAGTATCTCGCAACGAAAAGACATCTTGATACCATGATAGAGGATCCGTCCGATGTAGTAATTGTCCTTGATGCTCATCATGTTGGAGGAATTATTCAAGATTTGAATTTTGTGACAGGTGATCACAATCACATCGTCCGTCATAGAGATTTTATCGTACAACACACGAATATTTCAGATGTGACTTTTCTGGATTATGTTTAGATCTGAAAAACCTTTCATGTGGGATTCGGGATTGATGGAGATTAATCTAATAATCCACTAATATGTGCAATGTAATTCCCTGATTTTGTTATGGAAATGAATACATTTCGTCCATCTTTTTTCCGGGAGATATACCCATGCTTTTCCAGTTTCGTGAGAACGGTCTTATCGAGCTTCATCAACTGATTACTTTGCAGAGATCTCATCCTACTTTCTTCTACTTCATCAAATAATTCCTGAAATCCCGGGACATTTTCTTCCTTTAAAAATCCCAAAATATCCCTCATCTTTTTTGGTTTTCCCCCCTTGCTTAAGAGAAGTAAAATTTTCATTCCGATTTCTTCAGGCATCTTGATCTCAAAATTTTCCAGTATGTCCGATTTTTTCAAGTTACAAATACTCAGTCCATGTTTACGACGAGATGATTTATTCGTGGGATATTCATCTGCATGAACGTAATACACATTTGCCTTATGAGCCATTCCAGCCAGTGTTGCTGCAACGGAGGTAAGCCGTCCTGCGGCAGACATATTAACAAAAACCCGATTATGCAGAGCCGTTTCTTTGACAATAATTTGGGAGACGGTTTTCATCACATCGAGGAGATCAAAAAGATTTACATCAAGAATCTTCGTGACCTCAATTTTTTTCCGTTGTAAAATTTTCTCTACTTTTTCTAAACATATCTTCTGATTTTTGAACATTTCATCATCTGATCGTTCAATTTCCAAGTTTGTAAGTAGATAAACGCGGTCTGCTTTAAGGCTTTCAAAGGGTTTCACAGCCCGATCTATCTCATGACCTAAAGGAATTATATGGACGGTCTCTTCGATATTTGGCATAAGCTAACAATGCTAAATATGTTAATTATGTTAAAATAAAACTTACCATATACAGATCACGACAAAATATTACAAAGGTAATTTAATGACTAAAAATCACGTCGAACGCGGAATCGCGTATGAAAAGAGAAAAGCAGGTGAACACAGGGCAAAACATGTGGGAGGTCCTGGTATGCACGACTATCAACGAGGTGAGGTTATCGGTGAAGTCAAGGCTCGTCAGACTCCTGTGACCAAACCAGAGCTGCAGCGACTGATCAGACAGAAATGCGTTACTGAGGTCGATAGTAAGGCTGGGTTTACTCAACCTGCAATCGACTATCGTGACCGCTATCAACCGGATGTCAAACTGATTAGTAGACGCAAAGTAATTTGATCCCGGTGGAATCATGACTTCGATTTTTTTTAAAAGAAATATGAATGATTCTGGAGATTTTGATATGGGTTCGCTTGCCGGTCTGATTTTCTTAATTTTGATCTTCGGTAGTCTGTATCTTCTCGTTATGTATCCTCAGATACGCGGTCCTGCTGCGGATGTTGAAGTGAATGCTGTCCTCACCCCTTCCGGTTTATTATCTGAATATCAAGTGACATTCCAGTTTGTTGATGATATGAGTTATTCCCAATTTCTCTTGTACCTGAATTCCCAGAAATTTGTCTCTATGAATGACTATGAAACGAGAACCATAGCGGACAAACAATCTATTTCAATTCAAAATGATTCATCATCGAGAACCATCAGGATTACAGCAAAGCAACCATTTGACCCCAACAATGTGACAACAACTATTCGGCTGAATAAATATCCAGACTCCTGGGAGTTCATAGATAATTCGATTGTAAATTCATCCTATCTTCCGGAAAAGTACCTCAATAAATTCACTTACAACCTTGCCGTTCCAACAGATCTGATTAATGCAAACACTCTTGAAAATTCCTCCAGCTGGTGGATGGATGGGAAACAACTCACTTGGCATATTAACCGGAATAAAAATCCTCTGAATCCATTGGGAGATAATATCGCATCGCAGACAATTTATGCAAAATTCAAGGTACCTGATCAAAATACAATTCCGAGGATTTACTTCATAATTATCGGAGGATTAATAATTTTAGCAGTAATTATTCTCGTCGTCAAAAGAAGATGATTCTTTTTTGATGGAAAACTGATAGATTAATCTGTTATCATTCTCAACTACTCCTCATTAGATGGCAAAAAAACCCAATCGGGATGAACCCCAGAATTTCTATTTTCAGTGGCACATCACCAATAAATGCAATCTCCGGTGCAGTCATTGTTACCAGGAAAGTTATACCGATCAAATCGATCTCTCCATTGATGAACTCAAAGCAATCGCCGACAAGATTTTTGTAACGATGGCGAAGTGGAACAAAAAAGGTGATATTTCCATTACCGGCGGAGAACCTTTTATTAAAAAAGAATTGTTCCCGCTCATGACCTATCTTGATAGCTCCGATAATATTTCCCGTCTTGATGTTCTCTGCAATGGTATTTTTATCACCGACAAAATCGCACAGGACCTGAAAAAAATCCGGAAACTGAACAATGTTCAGGTGTCCCTTGATGGCGCTACATCAATGATCCACGACCAGATCCGCGGAACCGGTACCTTTGAAAAAGCAATGAAAGGAATCCGGACGCTGGTGAATCATGGAATTGATGTCAAGGTCATGTTCACGTTGCAACAGTTGAATAAAGAGGAGATTCCCGATCTCATTGCTCTGGCAATCCGGGAAAATATCAGCGGTCTTACCATTGAGCGAATGGTCCCGACAGGTTCGGGAAGAGATAAAAAAGATGCCATCTTAAGTCCGCGGGAGCTCGAATACACATTTCAGTATATCTCTGACCGTGCCGATCTCGAGTACCAAAAAGGCCATGACCTACGCATCCTGAAGTACCGGCCGTTATGGATCAACCTGGACCCCTGTCGGGCAAACGCAGATTCCGGAATTGGCCCCCATGAAGAACTCGGCGCAATCTGTTCGATCGGGTACGACGGCCTGTGTATCATGCCGGACGCTTCCGTGCTTGCCTGCCGCAGACTGCCGATCACCATCGGGAACCTGAAAACGGACAGCATAGAAAAGATCTGGTTCGAGTCCGAACTGCTCTGCCAGATCCGGGACAAGCGGAACCTGAAAGGCAAGTGCAAATCCTGCGAGCACATCCCGCGTTGTAGCGGCTGCCGGTCCATGGCCTATGCAGTCACCGGCGATTACCTTGCGGAAGATCCGCAATGCTGGAAATCGGAATAATTATCATGTGACGGAATTCAAGTGGTTATTATGGAATTAGTTGATGTAACACAATCCTCAACACCCATTTTCCGTGACCGGGCAATGCTTTCTTCCGAGCAGCTTAGTGATCCTGATTATGCATTAAAAGAACTGGAAATTCTCAACAACGGAAAATACTCGATCACGTGCAGCAAGTGTCACCACTGCAGATAGTTTTTTTGAAATAATGGAACCTAAAATTGTTAGTCATACTCAAATAGTGAGGCAATTAGAGACATATCTTCTATCCAAGCAATACACATTATATCACTATTTAGAGGAAACTCCCGAGTTTATAGAAAATAACAAAGAAACACGTGAATTATTTTTATTCAATTGGGATGATGTTGTCGGGGACCAACGAGTATGGCTCGAAAATTATTTTGTTGATAAATTTCAGGTACATTGGGTACGAAATTCAATTATTACAAAAAATGATGAATTGATTAAAATAAAAGATAAGGCCTCATCAAATCACATTCTTTTAAAAAAAGAAGGAAATAAAATCACATTTGAAATTAATGGAAAAAAGATCACTCTTCATACAAAGATCGATGAAGAAAAATTAATTGTATATGAAAAAATTGAACGGTCAATTATCGATCCAAATCTACCTGTTGACTTGATTTCATCAAAAATTGACAAAGGGGTTACTTATTATATCGTTTATTTGATTGTTTCAACAGATTTTTCGAAAGACTATTCCAAAGTTGAGTTAGAAAAAAGAGTGAAGTATTATCGATATTATCTTTCCAGAATAAAAACTCTAAAAGATTTGAAAATAATCCTTGTTATGCCTAAATCTATTGACTTAAATTCAAAATTTTTTAAAGAGACTGGAATTGGTCAATGGATCTATTTAGGTGATGGAACAATTCAAGAAAAAATTGAAACGTTCAGTATCACTGAACAAATGCAACATGAATATCGAGATGATATTGCAAAAATAAAAAAAGGCGAAACACCCGATTTCTTCAGCAAATTTGTATATGATTCGGTAAATGCAATTGCTGGGCTAAATCCAGATCAATTTGGAAAAAGTTCTATCGATAGAAAGTTATTAGATCAAATTTTTGATTTGAACACGATTTCTTATCGTGATGAATTATTTGAATATATTAATGAACATCTCACTGAAAAAGGAGATGAATATGTTTTCACAAGTGAGATTTTCTCTTCGTTGTGGAAAAAAGAATTGGGCCCATCGTATTCCGATTTTTTAGAAGTGTTTGAACCTTCATTACAATATATTTCTGCATCTAACCTAAAACGTGGAGGCCGTATTTATCGAGACCATTATATTCACCAATTCCAAGTTTTTTTGTTAGGACTTCCCATAATCGATAAAAAATATAATCTTTTTAAAGAACGATATAAGCAACCTGAATTAGTCTGGCTTGTCGCTGCATCTTTTCATGATAATGCATACCCCGTTCAATTATACGACAAATGGAGCGGAGAATTCTTTAAACGAGTTTTTAACATTCAAAAAGAGATCGGAACCATAGAATTAAAATCAAAATTTATAGATGAAGACTTCTTAAGTTGCCTTGGGTATCTAATTTGCTCGTTTTGCAAAACACACCCTCCACAAAGAACACTTGAAAATAATTGGCTGGCTTCGGAAAGTGAGTTAATCCAGTTTATTCATAGGATGATTACTGAAGAAAAAAATCATGGGGTTTTGAGTTGTGTGTCATTATTAAAAATGCTCACTTCAATTCCCAAAGAAACTGACGATAGTACCGGAAATAATCAAATAAAAAAAGAACCAAGCAATAGAGAGAAAGTTACCGAAATTCATCATGATTTTGAATCTGCATTAAACGAAATATTTGTTCCTGGTGCTTTAGCTATTGCTCTTCATGACGAAAAAGTATGGGATGCGGAAATTAAAGGAAAACAACCTGATGAAAAAGAAAAATTCTTAACGAAACTGTGTTTTGATGATGATCCAATTTCATTTTTATTAATATTCTGTGATTGCGTCCAAGAATGGGGACGCCCCTCGAAATCACAGGATCTTGATGAAAATCAGAAAGAAAAGAAATTTTATTTAAAAACAATTGATATCAACGAAGAATTTGTGAAAATTACATTATGGGCACCATATCATTCAAAAACTGAGGATTTTTTCTTGAAAAAACAAGAGGAATTGAAAAAGATTCAAAGATTTTTATGTCAAGGTGATTCGTATAAATTTATTATTCGCATTGAAGATAAAAAACTAAAAGGTGAGGAGTATGAAATGGAAGGGCCTCCCACTACTTAACATCTATTTATCTCATACTCTTTCTTGCTTTGAGTTAGTCTTTCGAATTCGAATCCCAATATTTTTTCAATTTATTGGTTAGCGGAGAATAATCAAGCCGAGGAAACTCCGATTAGTGCCAGTCTTTGAACATCAATTTAAAATATTGAATATCTGCGATTAAAGATATGAACTCAAGAAATGCAAGGTCTAACTTGTATTTTTGAAATTATCGACTATGCTTTCCTGCTCATCAGAAATTTATCCCCATCACATTCCAGCAGAACTGCCGGGCAACAATCAGGAGATCATTGCGGGATGAGAACGGTGCCTCATTCCATCGCGGATAGCAGGACTTCACCAGTCCCCTGAACAGACTCGCGGGCTTGCATCCATCATCGACAAGAACGAGAACCCGGGGATTATCCTCCCGCCTCCCAGAATCCTGCATGTCGTAGAGGTACTGCACTTCCTGGGAGACCGACTGGTTGATATTGGTCTCGCCGGGCCCTTCCGAAAAAACAATGAAGATACAGATGCCGCACCTGTCAATAAGTTCACGGCTGATCCGAAAATTATAGACGTCGATATCTTCGCCTTCCGCTTTCGGGGTCCGGGCCATACAATCTGTTGAGAGATATGCATCATACCCGCTGGCAACGAGATGATCCCGGAGGGCTGCAAGAAGATCGTAGCGATGGAACGAGCCGAAAATGCCGATCGGAACCACGCGTTTGTTATCGTGATAGGCGGCAAGCCGGTCCCCGTATTCCCGGGATATATCCATATACCGGATTTTTTCCCCGCCCACAATAACCTTAGTAGTCAAGTATATATGACTAGTCGGCTTATTGGTACATAGTCAAAAATAGTTGATTGAAGGGAGGACATCGTAATGCGCGATGAAGCAGTGGTAGAATATCTCGGTACGATCCCCGCTGAGATCCGGGATGCGGTCAGCGCACTTTCGAGCCCGCAACGTTGGGCAGTCTTTTTAGCAATCCTGAAAGAGGACCGGTACTTCAACAAACTCAGGGCCGAACTCGGGATATCCGCTGAACAACTGGATAATATTCTGTGCCAGCTCGTCACGTGCGGGATGGTCTTTAAAGAAATGGAATCCCCTGCAGAGATCGGGGACCGGAAGAAGACCCGGTATACCGTCACCCCGGCAGGTGAAAAGATCGTCCGCTGCCTGCTTGAAGGATTCCTGCCGGGATCTTCCTCCCAGCATGAGAGACCAACATACCCCATTACAAGCTCGCGGAAAAAGAACCGGATGTCAGTCTACGATCCCGGCGAGACCTCCTTCAGCGAGGAATACCATCGATCGACAAAAGTCCGGGTATCCGGAACAGCCAGCGAAGAAAAAATTGCGTTCTCTGAAAACAAAACTGCAACACTCAGGCATACAGCGAGAAAGACACCGGCCCGGTCCCCGAGAAGAATATCATCTTAGAAGCGTGTCGGGTCTTACAATCTTTTTTCATGCAACCGTCCAGATGAAGGCATAGTATCTTTTTCCCGGATAAAGTTCCGACAACATGACTTTTTGTCAAAATCGTCCGGCTAATTAGTTTCCTCCGTTTGCCCCCAATCCTCACCAAAATCCCCCATTTTCCATTTTCAAAATTTATTCAGCCAAGCCCATCTCCTTACAAAACCCATACTGGTATGTCAAAGGGCCCCGAGACGCGGCAAGGGAAAATTCCCTGGCCGTCCGGTGAAACCTGCGCAGGAATCACCGGGAAATCTACCGGGATCCGAAAGTGCGGATTCCCAACAACTCGAAGAAACCCGACAGGTTCTTCTCATCCTTAAAGTTCTGACGAACCTTTCGGAAAACCAAAGAGGAAACCAACATGGCAGATTTCGTACAAAAGACAACCGTAAAGACAGCGGTTCGCGAACTCGCGAACCCGATTGCAGACGTGGCGGCGTTCAACACGATCGTCCAGTCGGTCATCACCGACAACCCGTTTGCCTGTGTAGCCTATGAGAGCGCCGGTGTAAACCACGCACCGGTAGAGAAGACCAAGGAGAACTACGTTGCAAAGATCGTGTACCAGGACGACGATGCCAAAACCATCGGCAGCGACTCGCTGAAGTTCAACACGATCGCCGGGTTCAATGCCGGGCCCACCGCACTCCTTGCGGACGCGGCCTTCATCGCAACCCACGGGGGCGAAGCGGTCCGGGACAGTGAGAACGAGACCTTCTCCGCGACCCTGAAGTGCCGCGATGCGAACGGGGAGATCTACATGGTTACCTTCGGCCGGAAGAGCATCAGTCTGACTTCTTACTCGGACGATGCAATCCGCACGAGGATCGAGACCTGGGCCGACACGGTGGCAGCTCTGGCATAAAGGAACCAGCCCGATCCGGAAAAATCCGGAAGAAAATCTGATCATCCCCCCTCTTGCGCCTCCGACTGGCTCTTCAGAACCAGGAGGATGAGAAGAACTCGCAAGAGTTCTTCGAAGCGAAGAGTCGAAGAGCCTGATGACTCTTCTCCAGACTGCTCTCTGATGAGGGCAGTCTTCCCCCAAGGGGGACGGGGCGCATTGCGATAGGACGTAAATCCGATCATCGGAGAAATTCCGGTGGCAGGTAATACATCGTCATCGCATCCCGGGGGATGCCCACGCGGCGGGGGCGGAGTCCGAGTGGTTCATCTGAATCCGAAAGGTTCGTCAGAACCTTGAGGAAGAGAAGATTTTCCACAGGAAAATCTTCGAACCACGAGGATGAGAAGAACTCGTCAGAGTTCTTCGAAGCGAAGAATCGAAGAACCCTGCGGGTTCTTCTCCTGTCTCGGGTCTGATGACTCTCGACACCCCCAAGAGCGTTAGATCTCTTCCGAATCTTCTGGACACGGAGGCATTCACAATGGAAACAGAAATTCTTGGCATAGTACTCGGGGCAGTACTCCCGATCTATCCCCTGCTCTTCGTCATCCACCAGAAGATCGGCAGGTACGATGAGATCGTTGAGGAGTTCAAGAAACTCCGGGACGACCACGAGCGATTCAGGGAGGCGTACCATGGAGGATAACACGACACCGGTCGCAACCGTGACCGGCCTGTACCGGGGGACCTTCTCCGGCCTCGAACCGCTCACAAAGGACACCCCACTCACGCTCGATGAAGTGAGACGCAACCCGGTATTCTACGAGCTGGATCTCCAGCCGGACCGGGAAGACGATAACCTGATCGTAGACATCATCTACGACAACATGAGGCCGCTGCGGTTAGCGGACCTTCTCCGGGGAACGGACATCCCGAGGGGAATCCGTTTCTGGCCGGACTGGTTCGACATCCCGCACTACCGGGAGATGCGCGACATAGATGGCCGAAGGGTCTACCCACGTGCACCGGGCATCCACACGGTCCGGTTCCGCACGGCGGCCCGAAAGAGGACCGGGCTCGCCCGGGACTTCAGCCCGGCGAACGGCGGGTACACGAGCCCGGTCTTCGAACTGACAATTGTTACGGAGGTGGAGGATGTCCGGGACTGATAAGGGTCAACAGACCCGGGTCACGAGAAGAACGAAGTTCTTCGAACTCACGATCGTGGCGGATGAGTGTAATGTTCGAGAATGAAATGCAGACCCGGGCCGCCATCTGCAGCTCCGGGCTCCTCCTCGGACTCATTTTTTTCTTTGCACATCTTCCGGTAGTCCTGCTCATCGTGCCGGTCGCAATCCTCTTCCTCGGCCTCGTTGCCGACCCGGAGGAGACACATGCGGTCTGGTACGGGATGCTGAACGCGCTCGGCATCTTCGATCTCTCTACTCTCACTGATGCGGAGAAGGCGAACTACGCAGGGAAAAAGCATTACTTCTGGTTTGGCGAGGTCGGGATGGCCGCAATCATGGCCGGTGTGTTCGCGACCCCGCTCGGAATTTTCCTTGCGAGCCGGACTGAGATCACACTCGCGTTCACCGGGGCGGCGGTGTTGTTCCTCCCTCTCTTCGTCTTCCTGCCCAAGCTGATCCAGCGAGCCATGAAGACGGACGCAGATGCAATCATCCTCGCGTTCGGGAAGAACGAGCAGGTGAAGAAAGTGTTCTGGTCCCTGTTCGCGGTACTGGCCGGCCTCGTGCTCGCACAGGTCGCGGATCCGGTGACAGCTCAGCAGGTTATCAGTATCATCACGGGGATGGGGACGTGACGCGGAGACTCCACACCCCCCTCACTTTTTTTAGGAGCACCGGCCATTTCTCATAAATTATATATAGTCAACCTACACACGTTGACATATGCTTCTGCCCATGGACGAAAAACAGTTCGCGTTCTGGAAGATGCGGCGCAGCGGAACCCCGAACATCTCCATTGCCAACCTGCTTGGCATCTCCCGGCAGGCCGTCTCCAAGGCGCTGCTTGCCATGGACGGGAAGATCGATGCGGCACTCCGCGATATGGCGCAGTCAAACCAGATCGCGATCGAAGCAATCAATACCGAGCGGGGGATCCTGCTCGGGAGGTCGATACCGCTCCAGATCCCGGCGCTTATCTTCATCTCTGAAAAGCACGGGGTCCAGGTGTGGTACGATCATGAAGGCGACTGCGGCACGTGCCAGCGGTATACCGCATGCATCGAACTGCTCTGGGATTATGCAACCGAGCTCGGCATCAGGATCGAGAAGACCGCCCACCCGACGAAGATGGCAGAAGAACTGTTTACCAAAGTGAAGGCGATGATATGACATTCCATTTATCCGAATTGTTCCGGAAATACCGGGCCTGGTGCCCGAATTCCGATGCACGGCCCCTGCGCACAGCACCACCGGTACTGGCAACACCACCGGTCACCCTCAATCCTGTCCAGCCGGGTGGCGGAGCCGGGGGATCGGGACGGATCGACCGTGGGATCAAACTGACAACCGGAAGTATACGACTCCTGATCAGGAACCGGCAGCTGCTCTGGTTCTCGCTTCTCACCGGCCTGGTGATGATCTTCAGTCTCGTATCGAACCTGTATCTCCAGTTCATCTCCGGCACGGCACTGTTTCCGGGGACAGGCCTCGCGACCGGCCCTGCTTCCACCGCCATCTCATGGGGCTCGCCGCCCTGGATTGCCCTGACGTTCATCATCGGCCTTGTCAGTACCTTCATCACGTACTATCTCCTGGCAGCACTGATCGCGTGTGTCTCGCGCATCCATTCAGGCCAGACAGCGACTGTCCATGACGGGCTGGCGCATGCCGGGCAATACCGGTGGCCGCTTTTCAGCTGGGCGATGATCTGGGCATGCATCGGGGTCGTGTTCTCGTTCTTCATGAACCCTTCCACAATGGGGAGTGTACTTGTAAACTTTGGGATGATTTACGGTTCCATGGCATTCATGGCATGTCTTTATGTCCTTACCCTGTTTGTAGTCCCGCTTCTTGTCCTTGCCAATGAAGACCTTGTTACCGCGGTTACGGGATCGTTATCCCTGTTCAGGAAGGTGTGGGCAGAGATTCTTGTCTGCTTTATCATCTACGTCCTGATCGTGTTTGTCGTTATGTTAACATCCCTGGTCCCCATGATCGCGATCGGATTTTCATCGGGCAGTGCTTCAGCAGCACTTGCCGTTGTTGTCGCGTATATGCTGGTGATGCTCGTCATGCTCTTTATCGGCTCGACCATCGTCGGGATCACGATCACCGGCCTCTATCTCTACGGGAAGACCGGAATCCTGCCCGCGATGTTCGAAGGAAAAACGACGGATATTGAGCACGCATGACAACCAGCGATCACAAAAAAGACGATAGTCGTAATGTCCTTGAGATTGAACACCTCACCAAGACCTTTGACAGCAGGAATATTCTCGAAGATCTCAGTTTTACCGTCAACAAGGGCGAGGTGTTCGGCCTCTTAGGCCCGAATGGGGCGGGCAAGACCACGCTCATCCGGACCATTCTCGACATCTTCCGGCCCGATGCCGGGACGATCTCGCTCTTTGGCAGGACGTTCTCCGATGAGATCAAGGATGCGATCGGCTACCTGCCCGAGGAAGGGAGCCTGGATAAGGAGATCCCGGTCGCGGAGTGTATCCGGTATTTTGCGGAGCTCAAACATGTGGATGCGATTGACCGGAAGATGGACGCGTGGCTGAAGAGACTGGATCTCACAGAATACCGGGACAAAAAGATCCAGGAACTGAGCAAGGGCATGCACCGCCGGCTCCAGTTCATTCTCGCGGTCATCCACGAACCGGACCTCCTCATCCTTGACGAGCCGTTCTCGGGACTCGACCCCCTCAACACAAAAACCCTCAAGGATATTCTCCTTGACCTGAGTGGGAAAGGCACGACCCTGATCATGAGCACGCACCAGATGGACGAGGTGGAACGGATGTGCGACCGGATCCTCATGCTCAATGAAGGGAAGATGGTGCTCTACGGCAGCCTTGGTGAGATCCGCCGGCAGTTCGGATTGTCGGTCGAGGTCCGGTACGAAGGCACGCTCCCGCATATCGACCATATCCTTGGTATCAACGACTCCGGCAACGTCGCGGAGCTGATCGTTGAGAAGGATGCCGATACCCAGGCGATATTAAAAACGCTTGTCGCAAGCGTTACCATCCGGAAGTTCGAGGTCAAGCAGCGGTCCATGAACGAGATCTTCCTCGAGGTGTGCAAACGATGACGGCAAAAGCTCTCGTTGTTGCAAAATTTGAATTTCTCAAAACCGTACGGCGCAAAGGGTTCATCCTTGGCACGATCGGGCTTCCCGTGTTTATGCTCATCATCATCGGGCTCTCCCTGTATGCCGGTGCCGGGATCGGCACCGCCCCAGCGAACCAGACCGTCGGGTATGTCGATGCTGTCGGTTTTGTGCAGGCAGCGCCCGGCTTTGTCCAGTACCCTGACATTGCGGCCGGCAAGGCGGCGCTGGTGAACGGTGATATCCACAGCCTGCTGATCGTCCCTCCGGAGTATATCCGGACCGGCACGCTCACGGTATATACGATGGATAATTCCCTGCTCGGGTCAGCGGGCTCCAGCCGGTCGGTGCAGGAGTTTATGACACAGAACCTCCTGCGGCACGAGAACGTGTCCGACCAGGCTGCGCAGAAGATCCTCTCCCCGGTATCCCCCACGGTGATCGTCCTCGATGAAGCGGGCAATCCCAAAGGCGACCAGGAGATTCTTGGGTTCTTACTGCCGTTTGCCCTCACGATGGTCCTCGCCCTCGGCATCCTCACTTCGTCCGGTTACCTGATGCAGGGAATCGGTGAGGAGAAAGAGAGTCGGCGGGGTGAGTTCCTGCTCTCCCATTGCTCGGCCGAAGAACTGCTCGGAGGAAAGATCCTCGGGTATGCGTGTGTTGGCCTGCTCCAGATCGTAGTCTGGGTCACGATCGGCCTTGCCGTGATCGCCGCAAGCCCGTTCGCCCAGTTGTTCTCCGAACTCCAGGTGACGTGGCTCGTGTGCCTCGCGGTCATTTACTTTATTCTCGGGTACTTCCTGTTCTCGGTCTCGACCGCCTGCACGGCATCCCTCGCACCCTCGGTCAGGGAAGCCCAGCAGGTCTCGGCCATCTTCTCGATGTTTGCTGTCTTCCCGCTCATCTTCCTCCAGTTCCTCCTCCAGGACCCGAATTCCCTCATGATGCAGTTCCTGACCTATTTCCCGTACACCGCGCCGTTCATCGCGATGGTCCGGCTCACGCTCGTGACGGTACCGCCGTACGAGATTGTCGTGAGTATCGCCGTTCTTATCATATCCATTGCCGTCCTGACAAGGCTTGCCGCACGGATCTTCAGGATGGGCATGCTGACCTACGGGAAACGGGTGTCATTCAGGGAAGTATTTAGATTTATCAGGGAAAAATAAATTTTAACCGGGGGAGGGCGACCCGGAGACCGCCCGGCAGATCATGGGGAGCATTACCGGAATGGGAGGATAATTTAGGAAATTTCCATCTCCTGATTTCGGATGCCCGCAATGTTCCTGAAAAATCCGGATGGTTTTATCACCTTTTTTTTAGAACACGACCAGAATGCATTTAACGATATAATAAAAATAAAATTAAAATACACACGACCCGGTGACTCCAATGAGAATAGAACGCGTCCAGTATTTTACCAAAAAGGAAGAAGAGTTCGTCAGCCTGTTGACCGGCATCGGGATAAAGAAGCATGTCGCAGCGCTGCTGGTATTCCTCGCAAACGTACCCGAGACATCGTCCCGTTCCATCGAGCGCGGGACCGACCTGCGGCAGCCGGAGGTAAGTATCGCGATGAAATATCTGATGGACCGGGGCTGGGTCAGGATGAGTGGGGAATCCTCCGAACACAAAGGCCGCCCGGTAAAAATTTACCAGCTGGCCTTACCGATAACGGCAATCATGAATTCCATCGAAGAAGAGAAGAAACGTGAAACCCGGGACCAGCTCGCCCTTTTCGAAAAATTGCGAGACCATATCCGATAATCAGCCCGGGAACCCGGTCCTTCCCGGATCTCCCAACTTAAGTATAGGGATGTGCGTCACAGACGGTTCCGAAGGAGTGAGAAATCAGCTCCCCCTTTTGACTGTGAGTGACCTCATATGTCCGTTTTGATGAAAATGACCTATCCGGGCTCATTCTGGACCCCGTTTCTCCATTTCCGGATCCCAGTGACCGGCCTGTTTCGGGCATTTTTAAGATAAGTGTCATGAAAACTCATGCTATTGCCCCCGTTTGATTATCCGGAGGTTTTGCGAGGAGAGAAACCGGCCTGTTTGGAGCTAGTTTCAATCGAGAATAGGTTGGGGGGATGATGTTCAGGCTGTAGCGGGGTGGGGTGCAGAAACGCGGGGGTGATGGTCCGGAGTGATCTGACCTCCCACTATCCATTTTTCGACCACAAACCTCTTGGCAAGACCGGCCCCAGCTTGTTGTTATGGGGGTATGGTGCATATGAGAAACAATGCAGCAATTTTTTTCATTCTCATATCATTGATGATGATGTGCCTGGCTGTGCCGGTAACCAGCGCTGCTGTTCCTGATAACGAACGGCAGGCAGGTCCGCTTGGTACAGGTCCTGACCTCAATGTTACCGGCGCCAATGTCTCAAATTATACTGTTCCTTACCGGTACGAGAAATCATCGATAAATGATCAAATCAGCATCAGTATACCTGATACCTATTTACCCGTTTCAAAGGGGGAAATGGCAGCAGGGCCACGGACGATCGGGTTCTTTTTCAATCCGCTATCCCTTGCAACCGTGATTATCGCAATTGTCTCCGGGGCAGCAGGAGTGTGGTACGTGATAAAACGAAAACAAAATGAACCGGATGAGGACGAGTAAACCTGTTTTCCCTTTTCCGGATCCCAGCGACCGGCCTGTTTCGGGCATTTCTGAGGGAAAGGTCGCGGGAAGGCGTTTCCGGGGGATCGACCCCGGGTTTGAGGGAGAGATATTTCCTGCGCGGTGATGGACGAGAGGAAAAAAGTTTCTTCAAACCATTTTGCAAAAAAAAGAGAATCTCCCGGCTCACAGCGTAATCTTCTTTAAGATCCGCCCTTCCCGGAAAACCGTGATGCCCCCGCCGCTCTGCGAGACGACAATCCCCACCGCGTGGGTGACCGCGGTGATCGCTGCCACCGAGTTGTGCCGGGTCCCCATCCCGGGGGGAAGGGAGACGCTGCTGGAATCGACGGTGATGTAGCGGCCTACGGATTCGACAAAACCGTCACCGGTGATGACGAACGCGCCGTCGAGCTGGGCAAGGGCCTTGATATTCTCCTTGAGACTGTCGTTGGTGACAACCCGCAGCTCCGGCCGGTGGCCTTCGAACGGGTTTAGGATAATCTGGCGGGACTTCTCCAGCACGTTCTTCGTATCGCCGATCAGGAACGTGGTGCCGACCGGTTTTCCTTCCCGGCCTTCGATCGAGATCTCGGTACAGATGTGGAAGACCGCGTCGAAGACATCCTCTTTCACATCCGTATCCGCAACAACCATGTCCTTCCACGTATCGGTGCTGATCCGCACCTCGTTGCTGCCGCGTCTCCGGTCCGTGATGTCGTGGCCGATACAGAGGATCTCGGTGAGCCGGCCCTGCTCGTCCCGGATCGCCTTGTTGATCCACGCGATCCAGACACGGTCGCCGTTGCGCCGGACATTCTCGTTGACATTGACCGCATAGCCTTCCGCATTGAACCCGATGTCGTTTGCCATCATCGAGAGCCCGTGCTGGATGCGGGCCTTCTCGGACACGATCGTCCCGACAACATTCTTCCCGATCACGTCTTCCGATGTATAATCGAAGAAGGTCAGGGCATAGTGGTTGAAGAACGTGATCGTGCCCTGCGTGTCCATCCGGATGATGATGCTCTGGGTGTTCTGGAGCACGTCGCGGTATTTTGCCTAGCTCTCGTGGAGTGCATCGGCAATCTTCTGCTTGTCGGTGTTGTCGGTGACGACAAAGGTCCCGCCCCGGGTGATGTCCATGGGGTCGAGCGGGTGCACCTGGATGTGGCAGGGGATCGGTGTCCCGTCGTTTTTTACGAGCCGGGTATCTGCATGCCCGAGTCCCGCTGCATCCTTCCGTATCAGAAATTCGCGGCAGAGCTGTTCGTACTCTTCCGGGGTCCGGAGCAGCGAGCGGAGTTCCCTGCCGACAAGCGACGCCTCCGTGTACCCGAGCATGGCGACCAGCGGGCCGTTCACCCATTCGAGGATGCCGTTGCGCATCTGGAAGATGCCAAGGGGTGTTGCGGAAAGGATGGTTGCCAGCTGGTCGTTCTGGACCTTGAGCTCGCGTTCGGCTTTCTTCCGCAGCATCGTCTGCTTGATCAGGGTGACCATCTCCATGAGCTGCGGGCGGATATCGCCGGACTGCGGGACCGTGATCTCCGTCGCGTTATTGACTTCCTCGATGGCGATCTTGTTCTGGCCTCTCCGGCAGAGGAGGATCACCGGCGTGGTGTTTCCCTGCAACTTGAGGTACTTGAGGAAATCGATGCCGTTCATATCCGGCACGAACTCGATGCCGTTCACATCGGGTTGCTGTTCGTACGAGACGATCACGTCAAAGGTCCTGCCCCGGAGTTTCTCTGTCGCCTGCTTGATGGAGTGGGCCGGCTCGACTTTTATCTCGCCGGTCTTTTCAAGAAACGTGCGGATCCGGGAAAGAAGATCGGTGTTGTCATCGACAAACAGGACGGAAATCATCGTACATCTTCCGGGAAAACGGCGTAGAATTACTAGTATCAGGTAGATGGTGGAGCGATAAATAGTTGTTGAAAACGGCGAGTTTATGAGAAACGAAGGCTGTAATCCACGACAATTCCGCAATCGCCGGGGAGTGTCCGGGCTGTTGCATCCATGCCGGGGCAACGGGATTTTAAAAAAAGGGCCCGGTATCCGGATATCCGGAGGGCCGGATGAGATTATTCATCTGAATGGGAGACAATCGCGAGCTGGTACATCCAGTCCATCAGCGGGTGGCACTCCTCGACAACACACTCGAGGTCGCACCCGATACACGGGATCAGCTCGTCTCCGGCCAGCAGGTCGCACGGGTTGACCGGCATCTGTTTCGCTTTCAGGAGATAGGTCTTGATACCGTCCTTTTTGAACTCCACCCGGTCGATGAGCCCGCTCTCCTCCAGTTTCTTGACAATCCGCGAACATTTCCGGCTGTCAACGCCCAGTTCCTTCCAGAGCTCGCTCTGGAGCACACCCTCCGGTTTTGACTGGATCAGTTTCAGTCCTTCCTCAATCGGATCTCCCACCGTCTCCACCTTCTGAATTGACTCAGATCACCGGTGCAATGGTAAGAATATTGTTACCCCGGATTACGACTGTCCCAAGGCTCCGTCCCCTCTGGTTGTCGACAAATTCAATGGTCTCTTCCATATGGATGTTGAGGTATTCATCCACTGCAACGAGCCGTCCCTGCAGCTTCCGCCCCTCATCCTTGATCTCGACAGAAATTTTTGAATCAACGAGGGCAAACACTTTTTTTATCGGCAAAACAATTCCGTTAACCATCTGCCCTAATTTGGGATGTAAGATAATTAAAGTTTGTGCATACTGAGGCTCATAAGAGCCGAAGTAGGAGAAGAACCCGAAGGGTTCTTCGACTTGTTCATTAAAGATCATCAGACCTGAAGGTTGGCTCTTGCCTCCCTTCAGATTGTCGAGATTCGAAGGATCCTGATGGATCCTCCTTTTGCTTCGGCTCCGATAAGTCTCAGCATTTCAAAGATTTCTGTTGAAATCTTCTCATCCTCAGGGTTCTGATGAACCCTTCGGATTCTGCGAACCTCTTCAATCCCGAAACAGGAGAATGCTGAGGGTTGTCAGGCCCGAAGCAGGAGAAGACGAGGCTTTCAGCATAGGCCATGGACCGGATCGCGTGTTCAGTGAGTGATGTGATCGTCATCTAGTTAACAGGATTGGCAACATTTTAACGATCACCGAGGAACAGGTTGCTTGTTATCAGCGCTTCCGGTGTTTCGTAATAGTGTTTATGCACCAGATGAGGAAAATTAAAGAAATTCCGATAAAAATGAATAAACCAATATCCAGAAATATTTCCAGAATTGAAACATCGAATATCTTCCGGATAATGGTTATTGTCAACGAGAAAATCAATATCGATTCTATGAACCGTATGATCAGAGAGAGATCGGGTACCATAGTTCTCTACATCCCTTGACAACTTCCAATCGCCACTAATTTTATCAGACTTCCAGTAATCAATATCGAACGATCTTTTTTGAGATCTCCATTTTTTATAACGGAAATAGTAATCTTTGGCTGAAATATCTCCTATTGGGTATTTCTGACGCTCTATTTTTTCTGGATATCTTTCCTTACTAATGACGCGGACCCGTAGGCCCCGAACGCACGGAAGAAGACGAGGCTTTCGGCATAGGCCATGGACCGGATCGCATGCTCGGTCTCTGCCGGAAGGGAATAAAGGTCTTTATAGAATTCCTTGATCGCCATCTTGCAGTTGCCGTCAAACACCTGGCGGTCGGATTTACCGGCATTCAATGGCCGGTATTTCTCCAGCGTCCACGCCTGGATATTCTTGTAAAGCTCAGGTTCGTACACCTTGAGGGTGGAAAACACCACGTCCTGCCAGAAGGTGCCGACATTGCCCTTGATGATATCCCCTTTGGGGAAATGCAGGTTGATCAGGTCGCGGGGGGTGCCGGTGATGCCATGCTGGGCGATCCCTACGTTGAGCTTGTTGTCGCGCAGGGCTTGTGCGATCGCCTTCGTCTGGGGAATGTCGATGGAGAGTTGTTCGACAACGTTCCCGAGTGCATCGTACGTGTGACCATGGGTGCTGCCGTTTGCGATGGCAAGGACATTGGGGAATACACCGGCCTCGTTGAGCGCCCTGATGAACGTGACCGCTTCCTCGGGTTTTGTCAGGACAAGGCCGCTCCCGTCTTTCCTGCCGATCTCCCCGACTTCCACCTCGAGGCCAAACTCCTTCCCGTTCATTTTGTTCTTAATGTAACGGGCAAGGTCCGTGGTGACCCGGATATTCGGTTCAAGTTCTTCCCGGACATTCTTTCCTTCGAAATTGAAGAGGTGGGAGGCATCGATCGCAAACGAGGTGTAACCGGCCGCGATCTGCGCATCGATCAGCTGTTTCGTGCCTTCGACTTCCGCGGCATCGCCCTTCTTGACGGTGATGTGGTCCGCGTGGAGGGCCCAGACATCGAACCCGACTGCCTTTGCATCCTCGCTCATCCGCTTGGAGAATGCCTGCGGGGTGAGCCCCGTATATCCTCCCTTGAGGTCGCACTCGGACCGGGCGAGTTCCATGAAGACCGCCGAGTCCGTGTCTTTTGCTGCCCGGAATATCCCCTGGGCCACAGAGGCGATCCGGATGTTCGCCGCCATGACGATCGTCTTCTGGCCGGCGACTGCATTCAGGATGGTCGATCCCGGGAGAGGGCCAAAATCAGTTTTTGTCATACTGCATCACTCCAGTGTATTCACGCTTCACGCATAAATTTTTCAATCAGCGCGATCTCCTTTTTGCCCCCGACATAGATCGGGGTGACGTCATCGATCGCTTCAGGTGCTATACCAAGGATGTCCGTCTTCCCGTTACTGATTGCCCCACCTGCATGGTGGATGATTGTCCCCATCGGGTTGGCCTCATAGAGGAGGCGGAGTTTTCCCTTCTCTTTTCCCCTGGTCCCCGGGTAGGTGAAGACACCGCCCTTGTGGAGGATCTGGTGGACGTCGGCAACGAAGCAGCCGCTGAACCGGAGCTTGTACCCTTCCTGTTCAAGCTGTGCGATCCAGCGGGCGTGGGCGGGGAGGTAGTCCTTCCGGAGGGCACCGGGCGCAAAGACCTTCCCCTCGGGGATCCTGAGGTCGCGCTGCCGCAGGACGAATTCACCGGCATCGTCCATTGCGAACTCGTGGACTCCCTTGCCCGTGGTGAAGGTCAGGCTCGTGAGCGGCCCGTAGAGCATGTACATGGCGGCGACCATGGCAGAACCCTTCTCAAGTACGTGGCCGGGATAGATCCCGATGATGGTACCGACACAGAGGTTCACATCGATGAGCGAGGAGCCGTCAAGCGGGTCGATGACCACGCCGAAGCCAGCCTTTGGGTTTGCTATCTCGACAACCTGCTCCTGCTCTTCCGTTGCAACATACCGGGCAAGCCGGGATTTTTTCAGCCCGTCGATGAAGACTGCATCGGCGTACTTGTCGAGGGGCATCTGCTCCTCGCCATAGACATTCCGGGTCTTCTCTCCGGCAGCTGCCTTTTTGCCGGCAACCAGAAAACCCTTCCTGACGGCGGGGGCCTGTTCGCTTAAAAAGAGGATCAGGTCCGCCAGGTTCTTTTCCGTTCCTTCGCTGACAAGGAAATCTTTGAGTTTCATGTGGTACCGCCTTCCTCTGCCACAAAGGGCATGCAACCCGGGGCGTCCTGCCGGACACCCTGATGTGTGTAGTCTATTGATGGCGGGGTTTATGAGGATTATTATCCGGCGCACGTGAGAAAGATCATCTCATTTTAAGAGGGATTGCTTCCTGAAATTGAATTAAACGACTCTGTAGAAAACCTGTGTGGGATAGTGTTAGATAGGGATGGAGCCACGGGCGCTCGGGGTCTGCCGACCCTCGCCCCGTGGAACTTATCCGTGTGCGAGCTTTGAAAAAAATTGAAAACGGGGGGGTCTAGGGGGCTTGCCCCCTTGGGTTGCCTCCCCCACTGGGGGAGAGAGGGGGTCACACTCATTATTTCCAGAAAGCATGACCGAGATATTAGATGATATCAAGTTTTCTACAGAGCAGAAAAAAAGGTTAATCAGTACCGGTTACCGCCGGACTTTCCATATCCGCGAGATTCCGGAACGTGACTTCCAGCACGCCGTTCCTGAACGATTTTTGCATCGAGGCCGCCTCCACCGGGGGCAGGTCTGCGGTGGTGTGATAGTGGTTCTCCGCATCGCCTGCATCGATGACAAGCGTGTTTCCCCTGACATCGAGCCGGATCATCTCTTCCGTTGCACCGGGGAGTTCAGTGATCACTTTGGTCTCGTCACCAATCCGGTGGACTTCGGCAACCGGTTCATGGGTTGAGCGGGGCGGGGATAACGGGGTTTCGGTCATTCCCTGCACGGGGTTCGCGTTGCTGTATTCGATCCGGTACCCGTGCACACGGGGGTTGCCCTCCATGAACTCCCGGTCCATCCGTGAGAAGAGCCGGGCGAACATCTCGTCAATCTCCTCGAACATATCCATGGGGTCTTTGTACATTATTCTCACCTCGTTTATGCCTCTCTCGCAGGTTATGCCTTCTCCAGTTTCTTCTCCAGCGACTCGGACATCTTCGCAATCGCGGCAAAATCCTTCTTCCGTGCATACACTGCCGTGCGCAGTTCATCGATCGCTTTTTCATCGGCCTTCTTATGGGCCATCCCGACCCGTGCGATCAGCATCGTGGCTTTTTCAAGGATGGTGCGCTGCTCCTGGTTGTAGAGCATCTCCCAAGCCTGCCGCTCTGACTTCTCGATCGCCTCTTTGTCAAGCGATCCCTTCACCCGGAGCAGGGCCGCATCGAAGTGGGCCTTTGTCAGCATCACGTTCTTGATCGCGTCCTTGCGCTCCTGCTCGTTCCTGCCGCCCATCTGGACGATGAAGTCCCTCATTGCCGCCATCTTTGCCTCGCGGACGAGGGCCTCGATGTCGGCGCCAACGTATCCTTCGGTCCGTTTCACCAGGATTTCAGCGTCAACGTCCTTTGCAAGGATGTTGCCGGTCTCCCCGCCGAGATAAACGTCGAAGATCTTCTTCCGGCTCTCCGCATCGGGAGCGGGGACGTAGATGTGGCGTTCGAGCCGGCCCGGGCGGAGCAGGGCGTCGTCCAGCATGTCCGGCCGGTTGGTGGCCGCAAGGATTGTGACATTCTTAAGTTCCTCCATGCCGTCCAGTTCCGTCAGGATCTGGGAGACCACGCTCTCGGTGACATGCGATGATCCCTGGAAGCTGCCCCGCTTGGGCACCAGCGCATCGATCTCGTCGAAGAAGATGATCGACGGGGATGCCTGCCGGGCCTTGCGGAAGATCTCGCGGACACCCTTCTCGGATTCGCCAACCCATTTCGACAGCAGTTCGGGCCCTTTTATTGCGATGAAGTTGCACTCGCTCTCGTTTGCCACGGCCTTCGCGAGCAGGGTCTTGCCGGTACCGGGCGGACCGAACATCAGGATGCCCTTTGGGGGCTTGGTCTGGAGCCGTTCGAAGACATCGGGGTACTTGAGCGGCCATTCCACGGCCTCCTTCAGCTCCTGTTTCACGTCCTCGAGTCCCCCTACCTGCTTCCAGGTAATATCCGGGACCTCGACCAGCACCTCGCGCATTGCGGAGGGTTCCACGTTCTTGCGGGCCTCGGCAAAGTCCTCGTTGGTCACCCGGAGGGCATCGAGCACCTCGCTTGGGATCTCCTCGTCGATCTTGATCTGGGGGATGATCTTGCGGAGCGCATGCATCGCGGCTTCCTTGACGAGCAGTGCGATATCGGCACCGACAAACCCGTGGGTGGTGTTCGCAAACTCCTCGATCTTTACGTCATCAGCGAGCGGCACGCCGCGGCTGTGCACCTGGAAGATCTCCAGGCGTCCTTTCTTGTCCGGGATGCCAATCTCGATCTCCCGGTCGAACCGTCCGCCGCGGCGGAGTGCCGGGTCGATGGAGTCCGGCAGGTTGGTTGCCGCGATGACGATGACCTGCCCGCGGCCCTTGAGGCCGTCCATAAGTGAGAGGAGCTGGGCGACAACACGGCGCTCGACCTCTCCCTGTACTTCCGCACGCTTCGGGGCGATCGCATCGATCTCGTCGATGAAGATGATGGCCGGCGCGTTCTGCTCCGCTTCCTCGAACTTCTCACGGAGCCCTTTCTCGCTCTCGCCATAGTACTTGCTCATGATCTCCGGGCCGGAGAGCGTGATGAAGTGGGCGTCCACTTCGTTTGCCACCGCCTTCGCGATCAGGGTCTTGCCGGTCCCCGGGGGGCCGTACAGCAGGACACCCTTGGGAGGCTGGATCCCGAGGCGCTCGAAGATCTCGGGGTGGCGGAGCGGGAGCTCGATCATCTCACGCACGAGCTGGAGTTCGCGGCCGAGACCGCCGATATCTTCGTAGTGGATATTGGAGACTTCTTTTTTACCTTCTGTAAATTTATAGGGTTCCTCTTTAAGCTCGATTTCTGTATTATCATTGACAATAACTATGCCTTTTGGAGATACCTTTGAAATTACAAGGGTATAATGATCAAATAATCCATATCCCCTCACAAGCTGCCCTTCAACTAAAGGGCGACCTTTCAGAGGTATCCGATACCTTTCATCTTCTGGATGTGGGATGGGTTGTGTTGGCTGGATAACAATTTTTGTAGCGTAGTTTGCCTCACCTTTTTTGATTTTTATCTTTTCATCAATACCAATTCCTAGATTACTCCGAATCTCTCCGTCAATCCGAATTATTCCATAATTGGTATCATTTGCAAAGCCTGGCCAGACTAGCGCTGCAACCATCCTTTTACCTTGAATCTCAATTATATCTCCAGATACTAAACTCAGTTTCTTCATCACCTCGATGCTGAGCCGGGCAATACCGCGACCGGCGTCGTCGTGTGCCGCCTCTTTTACCGTAACTTCGTAATAATCATTTTCTGTCATCGTAAAACACCTCGTTTGTTAAAGGTTTACCATTAGTTAGTGCTAGATATTATATAAACATTGCGCACAAAGGTTCTGTTAACATGACGAGGGATGAAGATGGCTGTTAACCAGGGTGGGATAAAGAGGAAAGATATTTCATATTTGGGAGGGTTGATAAAATGAGGAAATATATGGAACCAGATCATCCATTGAACATTTGCAAGAAAGAAGAAAATAATAAAATTGTAGGTGAAATTCAATCTGTTTTGGGGAAGGATACAGCAGCACTTGCATTATTGATGACATATAATCAAAAGAAAACTTCACCCTCAAAATATGCAGATACATCCATTGGGCTGCTGGAAGAATTGGGCATTGAACATGCAATAACATCCATTAAAAAAACAGGGAATATTCAAAAGCTGTTTTTATTAATAAATTCATTTGGGGGTCAGGTCTCGTCCTCATATAAGATTGCCGCTGCCATTCGAGAAAATTTTAAGCAAATAACAGTTTTTATACCACATTACGCAGCTAGTGGTGGGACATTAGTTGCTCTCACCGGAAACAGAATAATTATGGGTGAAATGAGCAGTATTACACCAATAGATGTGCAAATACCTAAAAACGGGGAAATGCATTCTGTTAATTCATTAATTAGAGCTTTTTACTCGGAAAATGCATTATTTTCAGAGACACACGAAGACGACGCACCGTATCATTGGAAGGCGATGGCCAATAAGTTTGATCCGGTGGAACTGCAAGATTGTTATGATATTTCAGATCATATGAGAAAACATGCATTGGAAATCCTCAAACATTCGGATAGTAGTTTTAAAGATACTGCCGATGGAATTGTTGAAAAACTCAATGAGAAATTCCCAACACATCAGACTAGCATCAGATATAACGAAGCAAAAGATATATTTGGTGAAAAGTTCTGTATAAAACAAAATTTGAATGATAAATGTTCTACTTTATGGAGCCCCATGCAATGTTGGTTCGAAAATTATTTAGCTCATGAATCGGATTCTCATATAATTAGATATGTGTTACCAAAAGAACTCAAAGAGGGGGGAGATCAAAAATGCCAATCCTGATCAATAAAAAAAATATAAAACAAGAGGATACTAACACGAAAGATCCAGTAAAAACAAATTATGGTGAATGGGGTAGGAGAAATGAAAAATTAGACGAAAAAGTTAGAAAAAGTTTTACCAGAACCTAATTCAGTCCTCTTTTTCAATAATTATTTTCTCTCCATCAATCCTCATTTTTAAGTTGTCATTAGGTGCAAATGGAAATGCACTGTCCCTAACAAATTCACTTGGCAGGTTAATGCTGTGCCGCGACTTCACAGCATACAATTTAACTTTTGCTTGATTTACCATGGGGGTATGTTGGTATGTCAAATACTTAATACTTTCGTATATACCAAAGTACACACAAAGGTATAAATACATACAATGGTATATACTATAGTATACACCAAGTAGGAGTGAAAAATATGCCCCAAAAATTTGAACCCTTAACCACAACCCGGGAAGAACGCGGTGAAGCAATCACAAAGAAGAAAGGCCAAATCTGGAGATATAGTGATAGCCTGTACCGGGTCAAATCACAATCCGGTCGCGGTTCATATCAGGTTAAGAAAACCGACCTCGGCTGGTCTTGTGCCTGTCCCGATCACCAGACACGCGGTGTTGAGTGCAAACACATTATCGCCGTAAAACTCTCTTTTGCTATCCGCAAACAAGTTGAAACAACAGTTAGGATCGCGCCGGTTAGCCAGACTGCCGATCTCTGTGTTTATTGCGGTTCGTCCATCATCGTAAAAGATGGTATCAGGCACAACGATTACGGCGACGTTCAGACCTATTACTGTAAGGAATGCCAACAGCACTTTACCTTAAACACGGGGTTTGAGGGTATGAAAACAAGTCCACAGGATATCACATCTGCGATGCAACTTTACTTCTCCGGACTCTCATTCAGGAATGTAACAAAGGCATTGAAGCTGCGCGGGGTTAAAGTCTCTCACGTTGCCGTCTATAAATGGATCAACAAGTACGTCTCTCTCATGAAACAGTATATCGAGAAGATCAAGCCTCAGGTTTCCGACACGTGGAGAGCCGACGAGATTTACGTTAAAATTAAGGGCAACATGAAATATGTGTTTGCCGTGATGGACGACGAGACCCGGTACTGGATCGCTCAGGAAGTCGCGGGATCGAAATTCAGACACGACGCGGCAAAGATTTTCGGGGATGCCAAAGAGGTTGCCGGAAAGCGCCCCAATGTAATGATCACCGATGGACTACCGGCATACCACGACGCATTCAACCGTGAACTTTTCACAGTCACAAATCCCCGTTCCCGGCACGTCAACGCGATCAAACTTACTGGGAATGCATGGAACGAGAACAACAACAAAATGGAGAGACTTAACGGCAGCATCCGCGATAGGGAAAAAACGATGAGAGGAATAAAGAAAGTCGATACAAAAGTTCTAACGGGGATGCAAATCTATCACAACTATATCCGACCCCATGAAGCACTTGATGGGAAAACCCCAGCGGAAGCATGTGGGATCGTAGTTGAGGGTGAAAATAAATGGATTACGTTAATCCAGAACGCTGCTACAGCGGCAAAATAAATTTTGAATTTTACAATACATTCGAATCGAATGTTTTTTAATTTATAATTTATATTATCCAACCATGAAGGGTGTTTATCTTGCAGCAGGTATCGTCGTTATCTTATTTTTATATGCTATTCCGATCCCGGTATACCCCCCACCCCACTCTGTAATGGGTACGGTACTCTCATTCAGCGGGCAACAAGTGTCATGCCCCACATCATACTCTCTGACGATTTCAGCGTTAGCTCAGTCGGTTAATGACCCTCTCATAATCGGTGGTATTAGTGCCTGTTCCGTAATAGTTGGGGGTCAAACATATAGCATGTACCAAGGATTATTCTATGTTGGGTGGATCATCGGAATTATCTGCGTTTTTTATGGGATTTCTAAATAACAATCATTGTTTTTGAGAGTATCTCACGACAGTTAACACGCCCTTTTGTCCCTCGTCAAGTTAACAGAACCCGCACAAACCAAGGCCGGCCATTTCCCTTTTAACCGGTGGAAAACGGGCAAACGGCAACCATATTGCGGAAAAGGGCAACACAAAAAATTCTGCGTTATTCCAATTCAACTTTACTTGTTCACTTAACAAGCCAGATTTAGTCAAGAATTGAAAAAACAAGCCTTTATCTTGTCTTTACAGCAACCAGTATGCCATGAGTATTGTCGCAGATGCCAAGCGCGGCGTCGTAACTGAAGAGATGAAACAGGTGGCAAAGCAGGAAGGGGTCACGGAAGACTTCGTCCGCCGCAGCGTTGCCGAAGGCCACATCGTTATCCCGGTCTCCCCCTACCGCAAGGTGAAGATCTGCGGTATCGGCGAAGGGCTCCGCACGAAGGTGAACGCATCCATCGGGACATCAACCGATATTGTCAATATCCCTGAGGAGATCGAGAAGGCAAAGCAGGCGGAACGTGCCGGCGCTGACACGCTCATGGAGCTCTCGACCGGCGGGGACTTCCTGGAGATCCGCAGGCAGATCATCGCCAACACGAACCTCAGTGTCGGCTGCGTGCCCCTGTACCAGGCATTCATTGAAGCGGCGCAGAAAGATGGTGCTGTTGTGAATATGAAAGAGGATGACCTGTTCCGGATCACGGCCGAACAGGCCAAGCTCGGCACCAACTTCATGGCCATCCACACCGGCATCAACTGGGAGACGGTGAAGCGCCTGAAGAACCAGGGCCGCCATGCAGGACTCGTCTCCCGGGGAGGGGCATTCATGACCGCGTGGATGCTCCACAACGAAAAGGAGAACCCGCTGTACTCGGAGTTCGACTACCTGCTTGAGATCATGAAGGAACACGAAGTCACCCTTTCCATGGGCAACGGCATGCGGGCCGGCGCGATCCACGATGCAACCGACCGGGCAGGTATCCAGGAGCTGCTCATCAATGCCGAACTCGCAGACAAGGCGCATGCACAGGACGTACAGGTGATCGTTGAAGGTCCGGGCCATGTGCCGATCGACGAGATCGCAACCAACGTCCAGCTGATGAAACGGGTCACCAACCACAAGCCGTTCTACATGCTCGGCCCCATCGTCACCGACATTGCACCCGGATACGACGACCGCGTTGCCGCGATCGGAGCCGCAATCTCCTCCTCGCTCGGCGCGGACTTTATCTGTTACGTTACCCCGGCTGAGCACCTTGCTCTCCCGACCCCCGAAGAGGTGTACGAAGGCGTGATGAGTTCACGGATTGCCGCTCACGTTGGCGATATGATTAAACTGAAGAAGACACGTGAGTTAGACCTTGAGATGGGGCACGCCCGCCGTGACCTTGACTGGGACCGGCAGTTCGCTGTTGCCATGAACCCTGCCCGGGCAAAGGCCATCCGGTCAGAGCGCATGCCTGCCGATACCGACGGATGCACGATGTGCGGTGATTATTGCGCGATCAAGATCGTCAACCGTCACTTCAAGTTCTGATCATATTACCCATTTTTACGACATACTTTTTCAACAGTCTCTCAATACGTGGGGAATGCAGGCATTATCCGCCACAGGAAGAATGACCTTGGTCGCAGGTCCGTACCTCAATACACTCAAATAACCACGGGAATAAATAATCCGGCACGGTGATCGTATACAGCTGAACTTCGGGGGTTTTGTCCCGGTCTCCACGATCGACTGGCGGGGGCGGGCGGTCTGCACGGTATTTTTACGGGGGTGCCCCCTCCGCTGTTCCTACTGCCAGAACGAGGCGATCCAGTCCGGGGAAGACCACCGGGATCTCGATGAGGTCAGGGAAATGATCAAGACCTCCTCGCCGTTCATCAGCGGAGTGGTCTTTTCCGGCGGGGAGCCCACCCTCCAGAAAGAAGCCCTCATCGAACTGGTGAAATATGCAAAGAAGCTGGGACTTGCGGTGGCACTCCAGACAAACGGCCTTTTTCCCGGTACGCTGGATGAACTCATCCGGCAACGCCTGGTAGACAGGATCGCGATTGATTACAAGACCCGTTGGGAAGGTTTCTCCGGGTTACAGGGTGGATACACGACCGTCCCTGCTGATAACTATGAGAAGAACCTGAAAAAATCCATTCAGATCTGTAAAAAAGCATCGCGGGAAGACATCCTCGCTGAATTCGAGATCGTTATCACCGCGTTCTACGAGAATGCGGAGTATATCAAGAAGATCTCTGAAGAGATCGGGACTACCCCGCTCGTGCTCCAGCAGGGCGAGCACAAGATCATCCGGATGCGCGAGACGGCCCCGGATATGACCAATGGGGAATATATCTGTAAACAACGAAATCTTCAGGAGAACCATCCGCCCCTCACGCTGGCAGAACTGAAAAAGATCGCCGACGAGCTGGGACGGACAGTACGGATTCGGACACGGGAGATTGGAGAGATACCCTATGAAAGTGATTGGCGTTGTCGGCATGCCCGCAAGCGGAAAAGGTGAATTCTCCCGCATAGCCCAGGAAATGGGCATTCCGGTCATCGTCATGGGCGACATGATACGGAAGGCCGTGCAGGACGCGGGGCTCGAGCCGAACGACACGAATTTCGGTGCCACGGCAAACCGGCTCCGGGCTGAACGGGGCATGGACGCGATCGCCCAGCTCTGTGTTCCCGAAATAAAGCAGCAATCATCCCCCCTTGTCCTTGTTGACGGGATTCGCGGGGACACGGAAGTGGCGCTCTTCCGGAAAAATTTCCCGGGGTTCACCCTGATTAGTATCGAGTCCTCGTTTGAGGACCGTCTTGCACGGATCGCGGCACGGGCGCGGTCGGACGATTTCACGACCGCTGGTGCCCTGCACAACCGGGACGAACGTGAACTGGGCTGGGGCCTAGGCAATGCCCTGAAACAGGCAGATGTCCGGCTTGAGAATGAGGGGACACTGGCAGAATTTTCCGGTGCTGTCCAGCACCTCATCCGGCAACTGAGGGATGACCCGTGACCGCGGCGCTGTATTTCTCATCGTCAGCAAAGGTCTGGGACGACATCTCGTGGGTATACGGTATCGAGGAAGCAGGGTACGCCGGGTGGGAGATCGTGAGCGATGGGAATTACCGTCTTGAGAATCCGGAATGCTTCAAAAAGGTGCAGGATGTACTTGCGACCACCCGGCTCGGCGCTTCGGTCCATGCGCCCTATGGCGACCTGAATATCGCAACACTCAATGATCCCATCTGGAGAGAATCCATCCGCCAGCTCTGCACCTGTATCGAGCACGCGGCACCGCTGACCGACCGGGTCACCATCCACCCGGGCTATATCTCGCCGGTCGGCAAGATGATGCCCCAGAAAGTCTGGGACCTCCAGAAAGAGGCACTCCGCCAGATCGGCAGGTGTGCCGCGGAACACGGGGTGCTGGCCTGCCTTGAGAACATGATCAGCTTCAAGGAATTCCTCTGCCGGCTCCCGGAGGAACTCATCGGCATGACGGAAGGCATTGAGGGTATCGGCATGACCTTTGATTTCGGCCATGCCAACACCATCGGAAAAGTCAGCGAGTTCCTCCGGTATGTGGACAAGGCCGACCATATCCATGTCCACGACAACCATGGCATCTCCGATGAACACCTCCCGCTCGGTGACGGCACCATCGCATGGGGGACCGTAGGGAAGGCGATTGCCTCCCGATACAGAGGAGAACGGATCGTGATTGAAGGTCGCTCGATAGAAGAAGCAAAGAAGAGCCTTGCGGTGTACCGGAGGGAATTCGTGTGAAGGGCCAACAGACAACGATAGGAAAATCCCGGAGTGATGTCCCGTGAGCGGCGAGACATTACAGGTCTATTTCCTTGGCACAGCCGGTGCCCTCCCTACCCCGACACGCAACCCACCCTGCATCATGGTGCGGCGGGGTTCCGACACCCTGCTCTTTGACTGCGGCGAGGGCGCCCAGCAGCAGATGATGCGGGCACGGTGCGGGTTCACCATCAACGCAATCTTCGTCTCCCACTGGCATGCCGACCATTTCCTGGGCATATTCGGCCTCGTCCAGACGATGTCATTCAACGGCCGTACGGAACCGCTCACGATCTACGGGCCCGAGTGGGTGCACGAATTCGTCCGGACGCTCCGCAACGTGGCCCGGTTCAACCTGAAATTTCCCATGGAGTCGGTGGAACTCACGCACGGCTCCTGGGTCCGGTTTGACGGCTATACGGTAACGGCATTTGGCGCAAACCACGGCCTCCCGGCCCTCGGGTTTATTCTCGAAGAGGACCCGCGCCCGGGCCGGTTCAACCGGGAAGAGGCGATCGCACTCGGTGTGCCGCCCGGGCCGCTCTTCGGCAGGCTCCAGCGGGGGGAAACAGTGACCGTGAAGAACGGCGAGACCAGCGTGGAGGTACGGCCGGAACAGGTCATGGGTTCATCCCGGCCCGGACGAAAGATCGTCTATACCGGGGATACCCGTGCCGTTCACCACGCGATCATGGACATCGCCCACAACGCCGATCTCCTGATCCACGATGCAACCTATGACGAATCTGAGACTGCCCGTGCCACGGAGTTCTACCATGCAACTGCAGCCCAGGCCGGTGAGGCTGCGGCTGCACTCAATGCCCGGACGCTCGTACTCATCCATACCAGTTCGCGCTACACGGATACCCAGGCGCATGTCAGCGATGCGCAGAAAAGATTTTCCGGCCGTATCCTCGTCCCCAATGATTTGGAGATGGTTGAAGTCCCATTCCATGACTGATGGCCGGTTCCTCCGACGGTCTCCTTCTTTTGCAGATAACAAGTAAATTAAACATTCAGGCTCCCATTGATGATCATACAAATCATTCATATCCGCGGACCGTTGACGATACCGGATACCATATCGCAACCCTATTTCCGTACGCTGTGTGTGGTGAGAGAGAAACATGAAGGATACATTAGATGACGATGTCCTCGTCTACCGGCTTGGCACTGGCTGTGACCTTGCCGATATCGAGGAAGGGAACGTATACCAGGGAAAGGTCCAGGGTTTTGCCACCTTCGGCATGTTCGTACAGCTGAACGACCGGATCAAGGGCCTTGTGCACAAGAGCAATGTCAAGGCCGAACACAAGGAACGCGATTCGATCCTTGTGCGGGTCCGGCAGATCCGCCCGAACGGCAATATCGACCTTGAAGAGATCCTGATCCAGGTATACCAGGTGCAGAATATCGAGCGGAAATCAACGACCGTGCGGATCGCGGACCTGAGCACAAAAGTCGGGAAGACCGTGGCTATTGAAGGGGAAATCGCCCAGGTCAAACAGACCAGCGGCCCCACGATCTTCACGATTGTCGACGAGACCGGCACGCAGAATGCCGCAGCATTCGTTGAAGCCGGCGTCAGGGCGTACCCTGAAGTCGAGCTGGAACACATCGTCAAGGTCATTGGCGAAGTGATGATGCGGAACAACCAGCTCCAGATCGAGGTCGATGCAATGACCGCCCTGACCGGAGACGATGCGGTTGCGGTGAAAGACAGGATCGAGAAAGCCCTCGATCTCCGCTCCGAACCCGAGGATATCCCGCTCCTTGTCAAGAGCGAGGTCATGGAGAAACTCCGGCCCGAGATGAAGAAGGTTGCGAAGATCATCAGGAAAGCGGTCTTCACATCGCAGCCAATCATCCTCCGCCACCATGCGGACGCGGATGGCATCTGCTCCGCGGTCGCCATCGAACAGGCAGTGGTCTCGCTGATCCGGGAATCCGGCGGGGACTTTGATGCCGATTACTTCCTCTTCAAGCGTGCACCTTCAAAAGCCCCGTTCTACGAGATCGAGGACATCACCCGCGACCTCGACTTTGCCTTAAAGGACCATGTGAGGTTCGGGCAGAAGATGCCCCTCGTGCTCCTCACGGACAATGGCTCGACCGAGGAGGACGAGCCGGCGTACAAGATCGCAAGTGTCTACGATATCGATTTCATTGTCGTCGACCACCATCATCCCGATGCAACCATTGACAAGTACCTCAAGGCCCATGTCAATCCCTATCACGTTGGCGGGGACTTTGGGATCACGGCAGGTATGCTCGGCACCGAAGTTGCCCGGCTGATCAACCCCAGGGTCGAACCGGTAATCCGTCACCTCCCGGCCGTTGCCGGTGTGGGGGACCGGAGCGAGGCTCCTGAGCGGGCCCTCTTCCTTGAGCTTGTCCGCGACCAGTACCCGGAGGAGGCCTGCAAGGACATCGCCCTCGCCCTGGATTACGAACAGTTCTGGCTCCGGTTCAATGACGGTCGCGAGATCGTCAAGGATATCCTGAACATCAATGGCAGGACCGAGCGCCACAAGAAACTGATCGCTCTCCTTGTGGACGGGGCAAATACCATGATCGAGGACCAGATGAGTGCCAGTATGCCCCACGTGGTTTCACGGGTCCTCGCAAACGACGCACATCTCTTCCTCCTCGATGTCGAGATCCATGCCCACAAGTTCACCTTCCCGCCACCGGGCAAGACCAGCGGGGAGGTCCATGACCGTCTCTGTCGCGAGCATGCGGGAAAACCCGTGGTTACGATCGGGTTTGGCCCGGACTTTGCCGTGCTGAGGTCACGGGGGGTGCTCATGAATATCCCCCGCATGGTCAGGGAACTGCGGGTTGAGCTTCCCGGCGGCGGGATCAGTGGCGGCGGGCACCTTGTGGTTGGCAGCATAAAATTCGTTGAAGGCATGCGCGAGGTAGTCCTTGAAGCGCTCATCAAAAAGATCGCAGATGCACAGGTCCAGCAGCTGGCTTAGGAACCCGGCAATCCGGAAAAACGTATAATTTTTACCCGGAAATGCCATAAATGCCCGTAAATGCCGTAGAGGAAAAACTACGCAACCGGAAGGCGGGATATAATCTTTCTGGTCAGAATTGTGGCTGCGTGAAAAAAACAAGACAGCATTTACGGCCGGGTTATTGGATATATATAAATACCAGTTAATTCATATGAGTTTTTAATGCTGAGGCACAACATGTCAACAACCAAGAAATTACGTGAGACGTACAACGAGACCCAGCACAAGATCGTTTCGTATCTCAGCTCTGGCATTACCAAGGGCAAGCACTATTTCAAATCAAAATATATTGCAAAAGACCTTGGCCTGTCACCTAAAGAGGTGGGTACAAACATGGCAATCCTTGCCGAGATCTGTAAGGAACTGGATATCATCCGGTGGAGCTATTCGAACAGTACAACCTGGATGGTCACCCCGCGTGCCATCTGAATATCCCCACATCATCTCTCCCTTTTATTATGACGAAAGTTCTTGAGATTGAATCAACGGTGGAATTTGTTGCAAACATCAACGAACACAAGGACTGCCTGATGTCGCAGGATCCCACACAGGACCACCCGGAAGCACTCTGGTTCAATATCGACATCCCGAAGGGGCATACCCTGAAAAACGGCGACCGTGTCCGCGTAACCGTGGAAAAGATATAATCCGGATATGTTCCGGCGGGCCGTGAGAACTCCGGCTACATCAGGATCTCTTGTTACACTGACGTATAGGCATCGTAGTAATCCCGCGGGGTCTCAAGCTCAACCCGGAAGTTGTCGACATATGCGGTCGTGATGATCATGTATACTTCGGCACCGGAGGTCTCGACAACCCGGGTCATCGATCCACGGTTCAGGATCTCTTCACCGTCAATGATCGTCCCGTTGTTTGCATAGCAGAGTACCATCTTGAAATTCCCGTACTGCGGGTTGCGGTCTGCCGTCACGGTCGTGTTGAGCACCCAGACCGGGTACGGGACGCGGAACTTCTGGGACAGGCCGCCCCGGGTCCCGTTCATAAATGCAAAGGTGACCATCTCCCGCCGCATAGGCAGGTCCCCGGCCCCGAATGTATTCATGTTATCAGGCATCTTGAACCTCGGGTAGGAGAACGGGTCGCTGCTGTAATAGATCTGGTACGGCGGCGCGATGGTCGGGACCGGAGTCGGCGTGCTGACGGGCAATGGTGTACTGGAGATGACCGGGGTTTCCACAGGTGTCGGAACAGGGGTTTCTGCCGGAGTCGGGACGGGAACCGGCGGACCCGGGAAAAGTTGTACCTGGGGATTTGCAACAACGGCCATGACAAGCACCAGGACCACCCCTACGATCACTGTGATGAGATCTCCTTTTTCCACATGTAGTACTGGGGGCATGTCTAAAAAAACATGACGATCGACATAAGAAGACCTGATCGCGGCGATCCTTCGTGAACGCTGGTTTTTTCGCGGCAGCAGGCGAATCTGGATATCTTCTTATCCTGACGGGTGAAAATGGATCAGCATGGAGTTGCCCGGGCTTCGGACATGGGTGGTTTTTTACCTCATCTCTTTTGTCGTACTGCTCTGGGCAGCCTTTCTCTCCGCACAGGGTGTGATGCTCTGGGTGAGCCTGCTGCTGGTTATCGTCATCGTCGGGGTGAATTTCGTGACGGTCTTGAACCAGTTAAAGGCACATGCAGCCCGCCTGGAGTTCCAGCGTGAACTGACAAAAGATTTCGAGCGGAAAAGCGTCGAGGAAGAAGAGAGAAAATTGTGATGGATCCGGATTAATCCTTTCTCATGAATATTTTCTGCACGGAGTTCTTCGCCACGAAGAGGTTTTCGACCTGCCTGCCAAGATATTCCGTCTTGCCCATGATGTAATAGCCATCGGTGACCAGCGCGTCATGGAACAGCCGTGCAAGATCATCTTTCTGGTTTTCCGTGAAATAGATCGTCACGTTGCGGCAGGTGATCAGGTCGAGCCAGCGTGAGACCGGAGTCCCTCCCATGAGGTCGTGGGGCCGGAAGCGGATGAGATCTTTTAAGTGCTGCTTTACCTGGAAGTTCCCGTCGGGAAGTTTGGTGAAATGACGGTGGATCTGCGATTCGGAGAGCTTCACCATCGCCTTTGGCGCATAGATGCCTTCCTGGGCCTTTGCAAGGACAACCTTGTCGATATCGGAGGCAAGGATCTGGACAGAGAGCTCCTTGTTCGTGGACATGAACTCATGCAGGATCATGGCAATCGAGTATGGCTCTTCCCCGGTTGAGCAGCCGGCACACCAGATCCGCAGCCTCTTGCGTTTCGAGAAGAGTTCGGGCAGGATCTCTTTTCTCAGGATCTCGTACACATCATTGTCCCGGAAGAACTCGGTCACATTGATCGTCAGGGCATTCCTGAGCACCTCGAGTTCTGATGGCGTTGCCTTGAGATATTTGAGATACTCCCCGTGAGTCGTGGTATTGGTCGATCGCATCCGCGAGAGGAGACGTCGCTTGATATAATCTTCCTTGTAGTTGCCGCACTGGATCTTCAGCGTCTGTTCGATATGCCGCTTTAATGCATCAAAGTCATCCATCAGATTCCCCACAATCGTCCTGTTTTTGTACGGTTACCCGGAAAACGGAAAAAACCATCCCGCTCCTGCGATATCCCGTCCGTGATTGACCGGAGAAGTACAGTCCCGTCAGTTAAGGCGGAACCGTGCCATCTCCTTCCTGCACTGGTCTGCCATTGCGGCAAGTTCGGCAGATGCACTCGCAATTTCTTCGGTGGAGGCGCTGGTCTCCTCGGCAAGTGCTGCCATATCCTCCATACGCTGCTGGTTCTCACTAGTCAGCGTACTGAACGATTCTATACCGGACATCAGCTGGTTGGTGGCCTTTGCCTGGTCCTCGGTCGCTTTTGTGATCTCGCCCACGCCGGCAGATACGATCGCGGCTTCAGACACAATCCGGTTCAGCGATTCCACGGTCTTGTTGACACTGTCGATGCCGCCCTTGATCTCCTCGAACGACTGCTGCATGGAAGTCGAGGTCTGTTCGCTCTTTGCCTGGATTGAGCGTATGAGCGCCTCGATCTGGCTGCTCGCCTTCTTGGACTCCCCGGCAAGGTTCTTCACCTCTCCGGCAACCACCGCGAAACCCCGGCCATGTTCCCCGGCACGGGCTGCTTCGATCGCGGCATTGAGTGCAAGGAGGTTGGTCTGGTTGGCGATATCCGTGATGAGGTTGACGATCTTGGAGATCTCGCGCATCTGGTCGTTGAGTGCCGTGATCTCGTCCACGCTCTCCTTGGAGATCTTTTCAACGGTCTCCATCTTGCCGGTCGCGACCTTGCCGATCTTCGCAGCTTCGGCTCCTTCAACGGATGCCTTCTCTGCATGGGTCATGACATCGTGGGAAGTACTTGCGATCTGTTCGATGGATGCGGAGATCTCAGAGATATCATTGGAGATCTTCTGGACACTGTCGATCTGCATCTTCGCGTTATCAGTAGACCTCTGGCTTGAGATCGCCACCTGCTCTGTTGCTTTTGCGATCTCTTCCGTGCTCTTGATGGTGTCCTTGATGGTGAGATCGAGCTTGTTCACGGTTTCAACCGTGTTCCCGAGGACCTTGTGGATGGACTCCCCGGCAGCATTGTAATCAGCTTTCAGTTTGACGAGCGGATCGGCTTCGTCTATGCTCACGCGGTAAGTGAGATCCCCTGAGGCGATCTGGGCAAGGGCTGTCTGCAGTTCCTGTGCGCTGACGGTCAGCAGTTCGGCATTGGCCTTCGCGTCATCCATCATCTCTTTGATCTTCGCTTCCTGTTCACGCTGGTGCGTGACGTCGTTGTAAACACACAGGATGGTGGTGAGATCCCCCTTGGCGTCAACGATCGGTATACCGTATTGTTCGAGCACATGCTCCCCGGAGGGGAACGTGATGACAATCTCCCCGAAACTCCGTTTCTTCTCGGTAAGGACCCGTTTTAACCCTTCACCTTTCTGGCTCGCGATCTTGAAGTCCCGGGCGTTCATCCCGCGGAGCTTGTCTTTGGCAAGGCCGGTGAGCGTGATGTATGCCTCGTTCACCATGATGATCTTGAACTCAGGGTTCATCAGCATGATCGGCATCGGGTTCTGCTTCACGATGGTATCCGAGCGCTGCTTGAGGATAGCAACTTCCTCCATCTGCTTCTTGATATCCGCCTGGCTCTTCTGCTGGCTCGCAAGCAGGGCATTAATCTCGTCGAGCTTCTTCCGCTCTTCCGTGATATCGTTGTACACAATCAGGATACTGGATACGTTCCCGCTGGCATCATCGATGGGGATCCCGTACTGCTGGAGCCTTCGTACACCTGACGGGAACTCCACCAGCACCTCGCCTTTTGAACGGTGCCGTTCGCTGAGCACACGCTTGAGCCCTTCCCCGGCCTGTTCCAGTACCTTGAAGTCGTGCAGCGTCATCTTCACGAGCTCGGCCCGGCTGATCCCGCTGAGCGTGGTATAGGCTTCGTTCGCAACCCTGATGTGGAAGGTCTTGTCGACAAGGATGATCGGCATCGGGTTCTGCTGGACGATCGTTTCAGAACGGTGCTTGAGCTGTTCGATCTCCTCGTTCTTCTTCTTCTGGGCAGTGATATCATAATAGACGAACAGCAGGGAGGAGACGGCCCCGTCGTTTCCCATGACAGGAATACAGTACTGTTCGAGCACGTGCAGGCCGGATGGCAGTTCGATCGTGACCTCACCAAATGAACGCCGTTTTTCTGATAGTGCCACCTTTGCGCCTTCACCCGTCTGGGAGAGACGCTTGAATCCCGCGAGGTTGGTATTTTTCAGGTCTTCCTGGTGCAGGCCACTCATCCGGACAAACGCATCGTTGGCTTCAATAATGGAGAATGACGGGGTGGTGACCAGCATCGGGACCGGGTTTTTCTCAACCATCATCTCAAGGCGGTTCCGGAGGTCGGTGACAATATCGCTATCAGGGCCGGGTTGCCCGGAAAAATACGCCTTTGGTACCGCAGGTTCAGGTGAACGACCCCCGGTCTTAAGGATGGCAAGGACTGCGTTTACCGCACCTACCAGGGTCGTGTATTCTGCCCCGAATTTCATCGCATCCAGGGGATTTGCCGGTCTCCCTGCAACAGCGGATGAGAGTGCTGACGCGATCTCTTCGTTCAGCTGGCGGACGTGGGCCGCAATCTCCGCCGTAGATCCGGATGACGGAGAGCTTGTTCCCTTTGCCCCGCTGAATAATGCTTTTCTTCCCGGTCGTTCAGTCAAATCCATTCCTCCTGACATACATATAGGCCACCAGTGACAATAACGCTCATCTCCTCCAGCTTATTTCTCCACGAGATCCTTAATGACTTTCTCCATGTCGAGCCAGATGATCAGGTTCTTTTTTGTATCTTCCGTCTCGTCGGCCTTCATCTTGATGATACCTTTGACAAACGACGCGAACTCTGATGAAAACCCGGCCCCGATCTTATCGACATCCGACTCGGACACCTGGATCACGCTGCTGACATCGTCAACAATGATCCCCACATTGCTCCCGCCGGCTGCTTCGGGAACGAGGACAATGATCTTCTGGTTGTCCCGGATCTCCTTTTCCGGAAGGCCCAGCAGGGTGTTGAGATTCATGATATTGGTGATCTCACCGCGGAGGTTGATAACTCCCGAAATATACGCAGGTGCACGGGGGATGGGGGTGATGGGGATCATCTCCACGATCTCCCTTGCCAGCTGGATGTCAAGGGCATACCGTTCCCCATCCAGTTCGAATTCGACAATATCGATTGCAGATGCCATTTCTTCACCGTCACGTGTTTTTTTCAGGACCGGTTCGATCTCACCTACTTCCATCTCAATACCTCGGTTGCGATGGTCTTGTACGCAACACCGGCACTGCTCTCCGGGGCGAAATGGGAGATGGGCATTCCCCGTTTCTGCGCTTCATAAATGAGGGGGGAGTAGGGTATCGTATAGACCGCGGGGAACAGCCGCTGGACCTCGCTTATCATCGCGAGCAGGCGTTCATGTTCAGCTTTTTGTTCTTCCGCGGACCGGATCTCATCCTGGGTAGGTTCGGGTTTTTTGTAAAAGAGCGCCCGGATAACCGACATGAGGTCCTTCTTTTCCCCGGGTCCTTCCTGGGCGGCAGGTGTTGCACCTTCAGCCCAGCGGGAGACGATCGCCATATCGGGCTTGATCTCCCTTCCCAGGTCCTCTTTCATATCCGAAAAAATGGTGGACAGTGTCGCGACGCCATCAAGGGCAAACGATCCGGAATCAAGGGTGACGATCAGGTGATCGGCTGCATAGAGGCCGTTGATCACCAGCTGGCCCAGGCTCGGGGGAGTATCGATCAGGATGTAATCATACTGGTCCCTGACCGGGTCAAGCGCCGCTTTCAGGATACCGGCACGCCCTTCCATGCGGTACAGGTACGGGTCAGCACCGACCAGGTCGAGATGGGACGGGGCGAGGTCAATTCCTGACGGGGTATTCCGGATAATTTCAGAGATGGGCGTTACCGGGAAGGTCTCGGGAAAATCCTCAAACCCGCTCAGGAACACATCGTACATGTTTTTTCCGGTTGCCTGGGAAATGTACCTGAGGCCGACAGTTGCATTTGCCTGGGGATCGCAATCAACGACAAGGACCTTTTTCCCAGCCTGCACCAGAAAGCCCGCAATGTTGAGACAGGAGGTGGTCTTTCCGGTACCACCTTTATGATGGGAAAAAGTTATGACTGTTATACTATCACCTTATGGTCATTTTTAGAAATAATGGTATAATAAGGTATGTCCCGCTTATGTCGGGGAAAATGCCCCTTTTTGAATAATTCCATGAATATTCTACTTTTTTCCTCCTTTTTACACCGGGCCTGAAAAAAATCCGAACCGGTACTGATTACCAAGATTTCGCGGATTAGCGGCCAGCTCATCACCAGCGGGCCGGATATCCGGCCAGGACACCGGCACGGGAACATCCCAACAGGATTTTTATGGTTACACGCGTTACATCTGGGTAATGAGAGGGTCTTTTTACACGATCGTTGCGGGATTATCGGTACTCTTCATGGTATTACTCTGTGCCGGGTGCCTGTCAACTGAAGTGGGAGATACCCGGTACGACAACCGGTCGGTCCGGATCAGCATCAGCCATGCGGGTGATCCGGTTGACGTGCACATCCAGGTAACCGTCTTCCGGATCACAGGCATGACGCAGGAACAATATACGATTGTCAGCGCACCGGCCACGCTGGTAAATGGTGAGAACCTTGTTTCTGTACCGGTCGAACTCGGGCCCGGTTCCTACAAATTATTTGTCTATGTGCTCCGTGACGGCGACCGCAAGACCGCCGTGATCCGCGATATCGTTGTGTGATTTTCATGAACTCTTTTTCAAAGGCGATGATCCTTGCCGCCACGGGCGTCCGTCATGCGGATCTGGTGCTGGAGGATGCATATCTCTTCAATGCATTTACCGTATCCTGGGATGTGGGCTCGCTTGCGATAAAGGACGGGACAATCCTCGGGATTGGGGATTACGAAGGAAAAAAAACACGGGACTGTTCCGGGCAATATATCGTCCCGGGACTTTTCGATGCCCATGTCCATATCGAGAGTTCGCTGCTCACTCCCCCGGAATATGCCCGGCTTGTCGCCCGTCACGGGACAACGACCGTCATCGCAGACCCCCACGAGATCGCCAATGTTGCCGGTATCAAAGGCATTGAGTACATGCTGGCAGCCCGGAAGAATGCAGCGATCGATATCCAGTACATGCTCCCGTCCTGCGTCCCGGCAACACCCGCCGATGTGGGTGGAGCAGTACTTGAAGCAAAAGACCTGCGCCGGTTCATAGGAAAAGACGGCATCCTTGGGCTGGGCGAGATGATGAATGTCCCGGGGGTACTTACAGCGGACCATGCCATTGCGGACAAACTCGCGCTCTCATCGATCCGCAACGGGCACGCCCCGGGCCTTACCGGAAAACTCCTCAATGCCTATATCCTCGCGGGCCTCCAGAGCGACCACGAGTGTACGACACGTGCGGAGGCTGAAGAGAAACTCAAAAACGGGATGTACATCTACATCCGCGAAGGCTCCACCGAGAAAAATATCGAAGCGCTCATCCCCCTTGTCACACCTGCAACCGTCTCCCGCTGTTCATTTGCCACCGATGACTGCCATGCCGACCTGCTCATGGAGGACGGGCATATCGACCGGTGCATCCGGAAGGCTGTTGCCTGCGGGCTCTCCCCCGAACTCGCCATCCGCATGGCCACGCTCTCCCCTGCCGAGCGGTTCGGGCTTACGGACCGCGGCGCACTCGCTCCCGGGCGTCGTGCGGACCTCTGTATTGTCGATGACCCCGAGAAGTTTACGGTCCGGGAGGTTTTTTTTAAAGGCACAAACGTATCCGCTGCACCACCGTCCCGGCAGGCCGCATTCCCCCCAACGGTCCGCTGTCCCCTGCCGGGCAAAAAGACGATCCGGATCACCGGCCGTGGCATGGCACGGGTGATCGGGCTTGTCCCCGACCAGATCGTGACCGAATCCCTCCGGTATGAATGCAATGGCGACGATATACCGGACCTCGACCGCGACATTCTCAAAGTTGTGGTCTGCAACCGGTATCTCGATCTTCCCTGGGGCATCGGCCTGGTGCATGGCTTTGGGTTCCGTGACGGTGCCATTGCGTGCAGCATCTCCCACGATGCACACAACATTGTTGCGGTCGGCACCAGCGATGATGCAATCCGGAATGCAATACACGAGGTGATCCGTGCCCAGGGGGCGATGGTCGCGATCCTTGGCACGGATATCTCTGTCCTGCCCCTCGGTTGTGCCGGGCTGATGTCAACGCTTCCCTACGAAGACGTTGTCCGTAAACAAAAAGACCTGCAGAAGGTTACCAACCGGATGGGCGGCATTGATAATCCCTTCATGTACCTCTCGTTCCTTGCGCTTACCGTGATCCCATCCCTGCGCATCACCGACCGGGGCGTCTTCGATTGCACCACGTTCCGGGACGTGCCGCTGTTTATTGCATGATCACGGGAAGAGCAGGATCAGGACAACACCGGATACCATCAGGCCGGCACCGGCGATCCTCCGGAAGATTTCTTTTTCCCGGAACACGAGTGTGCCGCAGAGGACCGTGATGAGGATACTCATCCGCTTGATGGCAATGACATACGGCGCAATCTGGTCAAGGTATGCCGCGTTGATCGTGATTGCTTCGATCGTAATGATCACGCCAATAATTATTCCGGGTACAAGAAGATCACGCAACGGGATGCCGGGGAATCCTGTTCCGGGAGCCGGGCTGATGGACAACGTGCCGGTCCCCGCTATTTTGGATGAACGTTTCAGCAGGCTGATCGCAAGGAACGCACTCCCGAGGACAAGAAAGACCACACCGGACCCGAACACCACGTCGGAATTGAGCACGACCATCTTGTCAAACCCGATCGCGATCGCGTAGAGGAATGAGACCACAAACATGGAGAGGATGCCGGGGTGTGAGATCATTGCCCGGAACGGGTCCAGGAGGTTTGTGTGCTCAGCGGATGTGTTGAGGACATATGAGCCCGCAACAATGGTGATGATGCCGGCGATCCCGATGAGAGACGGGAGCTCGTGCAGGATCAGGGCCGCCGTGACGACAAGGAAGAGCGGCGTGAACGAGAGCATCGGCACTGCAAGCGAGATGTCCGTGGATTTCAGTGCCCGTAATGTGAGCGTGGTGGCGACAACATTGATCGCGGATGTGACAAACACGGCAGGGAAAAAGTCCGGGCCAAGAGTAGGGATACCCCGCACGGTTGCAATGGTTAAGAGAAAGAGCGACGTGAAGAGGAAACCGGATGCTGCCAGTATATCCGGCTCAACAGTCTGGAGGAATTTCTTGTTTGCGATAAAATACGCGGCATTGGCACACGCACCGATACCAGAAAGAAATGCCCAGAACATAGTGGTCTATTGATACGATATTGGCAGCGACTGTATCCATGCGGCCGTGGTCATCACCTGAGAGAACCGCATCTGCTGGGTAACGAGGATCGCCCGTTGGAGATCGGTATCGCTGATCGCACCCGCACTGTTCGTGATGGAGAGCGTGCCGGTCGCATCGGAGAGGAACTGTACGGAATACCCGTGGTGGAATGCCTGCCGGGCGGTTGTGTCACAGCACATCTGGGTCATGTAGCCGGCAATGGTGACCGTAGTGATCCCCCGCTCTTTCAGCCAGGCATCAAGGTGTGTGCCGGTGAAACTGCCCGGCAGCGTCTTCTCTAGGAGGAGGTCGTGCGGGCGCTTCGTTACGTCCGGGTGCAGCTCCCATGCAGGAGTCCCGGGAACGAACGTTGCGGTCCCGGCAGCCCGGTTCGCGTGTTGGATAACAATGACCGGCATGCGTGCTGCATGGGCTGCGTCCATGGCCTGCAGGATGTTGACAATACTCCCGTGCGGGTACGTGACCGGCAGTTTGCCGGTAAAATATTCGTTCTGGACATCGATGACAAGTAATGCTTGGCTCATGATCTCTTCACCCCTTCAAAGGTAATCCGGTCAATCTCCATCTGCCGGAACTGCACCGGTTCGCCATGAACCGGTTCCGTGCATTCACCACGGTGACGGAATTGCAGTGATTCATACAATCGCTCTGCCCGGGGATTATTTTTTCTGACAATCAGGCAGATCGTTGCAAGTACCGGATCGGAAAAGCCATAGTCAAGCGTGAGGAGCGCAATCGTCTTTCCCAAGCCCTGCCCGAGCCGGTGCGGGTGCAGGGCGATCCGGAATTCTGTATTTTTTTTATTTTTTCGTGAAAGGATCGAAAAACCAACGATCTCGTTGTCAGTCTCAGCAACAAGAATATCCGCCCCGTCCTCCCTGCTGTACTCGTCCAGCCAGCCGCCGTCCCGCAGGGAATAGTCGAGCATGGAAAATTCCGAGGGATAGGGCGGCCATGCTTTGATGACGGGGATATCCTGGGGCCGGAGCGGGCGGAGAGCGATCATCAATTATCATAGGATTTGCTGCAACAAAAAAGTATGAGGCACGACAACACCGCACTCGTAAGTCTTTATGCTTTAGGGATCAATCCGTTTTCCCGTCAGGATGCAGTTCGATCATTTCCGGGGTCTTCCGGATTGTCCCGAACCCTTGCGAAACAGACTGGCCGATCCCGAAATAATCAGGAATGCGGAGATTTGTTTTGAATTTTCCGAGGAACACGATCACATTTTCACGATCGATCCGCTCCCGTATGAAGCGGACGTGCGCCATGCAGGTTACCGGCTCGGCGGGAGTATAGTCAAGGGATTTTGCCAGCGTGTTGAGGTGGGCGGTAAGGATCTTCTGCATGAAATTGTCGCGAGCGGGTTTGCCTTTCAGGTCATAGAATTTTTTTGCGTACTGCTGGTTCAGGGCAATCCACGGGGTGAGAAACTCGTACTCGTACACACCCGCGGTAATCCCGAACTCCTCCTCACGGATCTCCGGGTCGCGGGATGCGATGGTGCAGCGGTTGTCCCCGGACGGGATCTCCGCATTGTCTCCCACCATCTGCCGGAGAAAACCTGCGCCCTGGCAGATACCGATAACAATCAGATCGTTCCTGACCTGCTTGCACTGGATTGCAGGGTAGCGGTGAATGACCTGTCCGACGGGAGTGCCGGGCGATCCTGCGGCCTGATACTCCGCAAGCTGGCGTGCGAGAGATGACCGGGCCACGGTCAGGGAGAACTGGAGGGGATTTGCCGGTTCAATGAAGAGGGTGAAGACGGGGAGGATCATGCAGGTGCTCACATACAACAGGGATGTCCGGGGAAATAAGGGATTTCCTGGTACGTCACGAAGGGTCCGGGCGGGACCAGGGGTTATTCCGGATACACGGTGAACCGTTTGATCGCGGTAGCGTTCCGTCCGGCATCGGAGATCCAGATGAAGAAATCGCCGGTTGCCTGGATCTCACCCGTTGCGCTCCACGTGTTGGTGCCGCAGCTCCCTTCCTCCACGACCGTGCTGAACAGGCCTTCATTGGAGAGGGCGGGATCCTCCTCATCAGGTAAGACCGAGAAGATCGTGAAGTCCAGTTCCTGCCCGGCCGGTACGTTTGTCGTTCCCTGGAGCGTAAACGAGCGGGCGACATACTGGTCACCGGGAGGATCGATCGTTACCCACAAGCTTGCGTTGGTGGCATTTTCCGCGGGACAGGCAACCGGGGTCGGAGTTGCAGCCGGTGACGCACGGACCAGGAACTCGCGCTCAACACCGCAGTCGTGTACGATCCGGTAACGGGCCGGGTCCCAGCCGGTGGTGACAAAACGGTACACCTGCGTGGATGCACCGGGCGCAAGCGATGACGTTTCCGATGTATTCGGTTTCCCGGTCCCCATCCGCGTTGCCCACATACCATTGCCGGCCTGGAATTTTACCGAGAATGACGGGGGGTTGCCCGCACATGCGAGGGTGTCGGCACCATCGTTCGTAACCGTGAACCCGACAACTTCCCCGGCATTGTAAATATCCGTGTCCATCTTCAGGTAACCGGAGTGCGCATTGGGCTGGTTGAGGGTGGCAACGTAGGAGGCTGCAATGGTGACGGGAGCGGCCGTTGCATTTTCACTTGCATTGATCGTCCCGGCCGGCGCGGTACAACCGGCACATGCGACAAATACCATTGCCATGAAAAAAATGCCGATATGCCAGGACCTGTTCACCACATCACCACGATTTTATTTTTGATAATCTGCCATGGATCTTTCGTTGGGCGCGATAAATCAATTCCGCTTAAAGGGGCTGCAATAAAAAACCAGCAGAAATTTTTTTAATTTTTGTGTAGTCAGATTTTTTTTAACAAGAAAATTAACAATCGGATAGATTTCATAACCAAATTTTTTTAGATTTTTTTGTTCTGTAGAAACCATCAATATATTCAGGCGCTCTCGAGGCTTCGCTCGAAGAATTTGTAAAAATTCTTCTCGAAAGAATCATCGCTGATGCGAAGAATCTTTCCCCACTCGCTCGTGGCACCCCAATATGCGATGACGATGGATTACCCTTTCCCCAAAAAAAATTTCAGGATCTTGGGATGACTGGTAATTGAGGCCGCCGCGGGGCGTCGAATTCCGCAGGAATGAGACGGGAGAAGAATCCATAAGGGTTCTCCGACTCGCCCTTCGGGGTGGCGGCAGTTATCCCTAAGGGGTATGGGGGCATCAGCCCCCATTTTTACGAAAGAGGATTTCTACAGAGCAGATTTTCAATCACTCTCGCAACGTCGTGGACAGCTAGTCATGGGAGGGGGAATCCCCCATTATACCTCGTGGGGGGGAGATGGAGGAATGGATGTGCCAATCCAAGCCCGATACGACCCCGGATTCCCCTTTATGGCAGGAAAAACAGTAACATTTCGCAAAATAACCGGCCTGTTTCACCTGTTTTTTGGGATTTTACGTCGGAAAAACACAGGTCAATATAGCAGCGTCCGGACAAGCGATCATTTTACAAATCAGCCCCCCGCCAAATCTTCAGGAACCCGCGAAAATCACCCAGCAAAAAGACGTCCATAGACGCGTTCTGTTGAACGAAAGGGTGTTGCCATGAGGTTCCGGATGTGGTAAACGCAGGCCGGATCTGATCCGGATCGCGGTTTTTACGTCGTAGGCTCATGCAGGGCCCGATGGTCTGGCTCGTGAGAGGAGGGATTCTCCGACGGAGAGAGGGGGATGAGGGGAGTACCTCCCTGCTGACAGCCTCAGGATAGCACTCCAATCCGAAACATGCGGCCAGGGGCATGGTCCGGATCTGACTCGGAGCCGGTTCGTCATAACAGAGATGTCCGGAGACGTTCATCGGGAAATACTTCAGCATGGCGCTGGCATAATGCTGGCGATGAGTGAAAAATGGTTTCGGTTATCACAGCATCCCTGTTACGAAAAACCAGATGATTATTAAAAAGATTAGTCAATAGTTGCATGCCAGACAACTTGGCCATCATGTGCATCGATTCCAACCTGTCCTCCACGCTGGGTATTATCTGAGTCAGTTTGCAGGACTTCAAATTGCCATGTTAAATGTTGGGAGTTTGCGCTATCCGTAGCAACTATCAGACCAATGTTTTTTCTCAGTTCTGATACGTTGTCAGTTGATTGTGAATTGCTCACGAGAAGAAAAATTGAAGATCCGCCGCGTTAACTTTTCAGAACCCCCAATTCCGCCGGTACTTCTTTCAGCGCCGGAATCATTTCATCGACCTTCCCACCGTCAGAATGACCTTTGAACACATAGACGGGTTCGAGGTAATTTTCCGTCTCCAGAGCGACTTTGGTGTAATACGCAAGATAGACTTTTTCTATGACCACATTACCCGGCTCACGCATTCCGGAACCGACCCCCTGTCCTTTTAATTCAATCAGCGCCTGTTCGGGAGATTTTAGAGCCAATTTTTTATACGGTTCATAATTCCTCCAGTTTGCGAAATAATTGATCACATCCCCATGTCCTCCTATGCCGACTTCAGTTTGCGAGCCTTCGACATCGAGACCATTCAGGGTCCGGTCGAACCATACGTAGATCATCTCGAAATGGGTGCTATCCCTTCCCTGATCATCAACACTGATAGATTTCTGATGGTGTGCTCCACCAAGAATCATTCCGGTCGGATAGAGATCCCGATCCTGCAGGAAGGTTGTGGCGATCTTGATTGCCTGATCATCTGAAGGGAGATTATCTGGCATATCGATCCCGTCATCTGTGGTCAATCTGGTCTGATTACTGAATTCTTTACTTCCGGAAATCTTTGATATGGTAGCACCTTCGTCATCTGTCCCGATTGATATTGCAGTATCCCCCTCATTGATCTCCCCAGTGAGGCCAAATTTTTTCGCAAATGCTATAATTGCATCCCTCGATGTATCTGGTTTGAGAGTTTTATAAACCATCAATTTTTCCGGAAAATCTGGCAACGAAGTATTCAGTTGAATCTCATGGGAAATTCCCACCATTCCACTTCGTTCTGAGGACAGGGTTGATACAGGATCTCTGGCGGCATTCGCGTTGATGTTTAAATTATTTCCATTCAATCCTGATACAAGGAGAAATATAGCTGAAATTGCCACTATCACGAGTACCAGACCGATTATAACATTTTTCTTCATGAAAATCACTCACTCCGTGTTTCTTTTGCGTCGAATTGTACATACAGGATAGTGTACGATCCATCCTGATTTTTCGTTGGTGTACAAGCAGTACCCCAACCGGGAAGTTTCTCATTTTTGCAAGATTCGATATACATATATGCACCTGAGTAATTGTCATGATTAATCGAATGTTTGACTGCTTCCTGCCAGGCTTGGGTAATGGACCGAGAAGGGGAATATCCATCCGCAGTCATCCTAGCTGCAAAATCTGATCCCCGGTTTTTTTCGACCAATCCTTCTGAATCAAATCCCATGAGGCTGTGCAATCCGTTGAATACCGGTTTCCAGTTTGTCCAAGTGGTATGATTGAGAGCTAGACATGCGTCAAGAACGACCCATTTTGTGGTGCTTCCAAAACTCATACTCGTTCGGTACAGGTCAAGATTGTCTTTGGCCACACCAAAAACAACTCTATCATTCCAACCATGACCACTAAAATAGGAGAAATCAGCTTTATTCGCATAAGTGCCGGCTTGTTTATCCTTGTTCCAATGTTTTTCCATAGCATTGTCATCATAATTTTCTCCAAGTCCACTCCACTCCGAAGATGCCGATTTTATCTTGGAATAGAAACCCTTCGCATTATCGACAGAACCATGGAGTGGGGGCTGTGTACCATGATAGTCATCTATCGCCTCTGCAAAGACAGAATAACCTCCTGTCCCACTCGCCCCTGCACTCACCACCCTCGCTGCATACCCCTGCGTTCCCACGACACCGTTCACTGTGGTCGGTACTGTATACAGCACAGTCGCGTTTGCGTAATAGGTCGCATCAGTCAGAGGAGTGAAATTCCCGGTGGCAACACAGGTCTTGGTATTCGAACATTTCACCGGCGCACCGGTGAACACCAGCACGTCACCAGCCCCACGTTTCTGCCAGATCTGCGGTGTGATATTCATCTCCCGCAACACACGCGAAGACGTACCGGTGATCGTGTACTGTAATGCAGAACTCGTGTTCGTCAAATTCGCCTTCGCGGTCATGAACATGTTCACCCCCGGCGTGTGGCTCCAGTTGCCGGAGATGATGCTGAAATTGATCGGCTGATTGGGATCGACGCGGTTCTTCTCCATGATAATGGAGGTAGAATCAGCGGCATTCGTTGAGCCGAGCGTAGACAGCGTGCCGACCCAGGAGTTGTTGGCGAGCTGGTGGACCGAGAAAACCGGGATTGCGCTGCCGGATATCTTCCGCGGATCACTCAGGAATAACTGCTGCTTGGCAGCGGTCCCCGCGCTGCATCCGGTGTCCGCAAAGCACATGGCCCGGGGGAGCGTCGGTTTACGGGAAGGATCGGACTCATCATACCAGGCATCCTCGTAAACGGTCATGACATCCGCGGTCCCGCCAGCGGCATGGGTGCGGGTCACTGTCACCATATAGGGTTCCGTTCCATCGACCGTGGATCCGGAAGGCACGTAGTGGATGAGGGATACCGGCAGTTCGGCGCCGGCAGGGAACCGGACCTGCTTGGATTCGTCATCGTTAGCCCAGAGGATCTGGGTGCCGTCCGGGGCAAAGACACGGGTCACTTCATTGTGCGTATGTTCGAATAATGAACCGTAAGGAATGAGGAGCTCGCTGCCATCTCCGGCAATGACGGAATTGCCCGGGCTGAGCGGTTCGGTGACGGTGACTTCCTTTGCCATCTCCCGGAGGGCGAACCCGTAATCCGGGCCAAGAGAGATGTCGGTATACCCGGCATCGGTTGGCAGCGGGCTGTCACCGGGCAGGGGATTCCCCTTTAAAAGGATCCTGCCGTCATGAGTGAGGGCCGCAGCCCGGAATGACGGCCCGGCTTCGATAGCAATGTACTCGCCTTCCGGCAGGCAGTTCATGTCGCTGACTACGTTATACGAATTTTTCCCGGCGGCATGGACATTCCCGCCGTGGCCGGCTACGGGATTTGTATCCGATATGCTCAGGCCGATGCTGAAGTCCTCGCCAGCCGCGATATCGGTATAGATGAGATTGGAGGGCAGATCCAGCTGGCCGTAGGTGTTGTCGCCCCATGCAACCAGCGTGCCGTCCGAGCGGAGGGCCAGTGCGTGGTACTTTCCGGCGGCGATCTTCTTCCAGCCAGTACCTTTGGGAACTAAGTATTTCACAATCTGCGGGAGCTCAATCGGGTTGTCGATCGCTTCCAGGTGCGTCAGACCCTCCTTGTCTTCGTAAATAGCGAGCAGCCAGCCATCGTACTGGGAGATGGCAACGTATTTTCTCCCGGGTGTGCCGATCTTTCCTTTCTGCCGGTAAATGGAATTGAACGGGATTGCACTCAGGTTCCCGGCGGTATTTATTGCGGCACCATTCGTCACCTGGGCCCAATCATCGTTTGATATCGCAGCGTTTGTCGAGAACGCTTCGAGCCACCCTTCCCTCCGTATCCCGGACTGGTAGCCGAGACTGCTGTAATCGTTAAAACACGGCTTGTTTTTTATATTCTCTGCAACCTTTGTCGTGTCGCCGAAGAATACGATATTGGATTTTTCAGTGTTAATGCCGCACGCCGTAACGGGCGTGAATGCGATACACACCAGGAAAATTAACGTCACGAGGACGCAGAATTTATTGAATAATCGCTGGTTCATTCGTCTGCTCCATGTATCCGGATCCCGCCCGGTATCATGGAAGAGGCAGGGCTCCATATGTACCGTTTCATAAAAAAACTGGCATAAATACTGCCATGAGTGAAAAAAAAGCTTCAGTAATCTTGAAATAAAACGTAAAAGAAGCCTGGTTCTATCTGTAAAATTCGCTGCTTTTTCCGGAAGATTCCAGCGGGGAGGGGCTTGGCAAGTGCGCACCAGTAATCCCGGATACTGGTTGACCTGACGCTGCATTTTCCGTCAATACAGATGACCAGGGGCAGGGTCTGTGCTGTGGACGGGTTCGGCTTGTGGTACCAGGCATCCTCCGGAGACGTTCATCGGAAAATACTTCAGCATAGCGCTGGTATAAATTTGAAAATTTACTCATCGATCTTTCAGAATTTTTTAAATTTTTTGAAAATATTTTTGTGCAAAAATTGTTAAGTTTGTAGCAGGACCCGGAAAAATATTCAGGATGCATGCGAACGTTTGAGTTTTTCAGATTTTTTCTTCATACTCATTGCGGTGCCTGACACAAAAAAACGTCTCGCGAGGTTACAGCACCTTCATGCCGGTAACCGCGGCAAGCAGGAGAATGATCACCGGCTGGTGGACCAGGTAGATCAGGAGCGAATGCCGGCCGAGAAACGAGAGCGGCGTGACAATACCATCCGGCAATGGCTGCAGGGAAAACTGCCGCACGCCCCCGGCATACAGGTACGCACCCAGCCCCAGGCCGATCAGCACAACGCCAAACCATGGCAGGAGCGGCGTATAATCCACGGAGGTAAAACTGGCCGGCATAATGCCGAGCGGGAGCAGGAATGCCGGGCCGCTCAGGCCGGAAATTACCCACCCGGCCGGAATGCATGCGAGCCCGAGCAGCACATTCAGCTTCCCGAACCGGAAGAAGAGTGGCGAGAGCATCACCGAGATCCCGATCAGGTGCAGGATGCCGAAGATCACATAACCTTCATGCAGGTAGAACCACGTAGCAAACGTGACAAGAAGTCCTAGTGCAAAGATGCCGGCACCGCGGATGAAAAATTTTTTCGCAAGGGAAAAACCGGCAACCTTTTCCACAGCCCGGGCATGGCTGACAACGAGCGAGATGCCAACGATCAGGAGAAAGAGTGCGGCGGTTGCGTACGCAAAATACCGCCAGAAACCGGTTGCAACGTCCACCGGAGAGAGTGCAAAGAAGCTGAGATCGAAGACCGTGTGGAAAATAATCATCATGAGGATCGCGATCCCGCGGGCTGAATCGATCTCCCACAGCCGCGACGATGCATTCATGTTCCATCATTCTCCCCATGGCGTGATATGCATAACGGATTTGCCGGTTGCCGCAGGCAATATCCTTAAATGACAACCCGGAAATTCTTATGAGAGCGAGTATATGGCGCACGATAAAGACGAGCACATCATCGAGGCGATCGGCCGGTGCCGGATCGTGGTCCGCAACGGCAAAGTCGTGGACGTTGGCAAGCCGCAGATCAAAGACTGCCCGCTGGCCAAACGGTTTGCGTACCCGATCCCTGACATCACGGCAGAGTCCGTGAAGGCGAACATCGAACACCGGATAAAAGCATTCGGCATGTGTACCCCCGACCGCGAAGTGCTCGACACCCGGGAGTTTGTCGGGTTCGGGGCTTCAGAGCTGCTGAGCTTCGGCCTCCATGCCGGTCTTATCGACGCTGCTGTCATTGCCTGCGATGGCGCCGGCACAGTGGTCGTCACAAAACCGGAGATGGCGCAGGGGATTGGCGGCCGGATGTCCGGCCTCTTCTCGACCTGCCCCTACCCGCAGGTCATGGACCGGATCGAGAACAACGGGGGGTTCGTACTTGACCGCGAACATGCCGCAATGGACGCGGTTGCCGGTGTTGCACTTGCCGCAAGCATTGGATTCCGGAACATTGCCGTAACCGTGGCAGGACCGGACACCGCAGAGACGATCCGCAGGATCCACCCGGATACGCTCATCTTCGGCGTCCACGTGACCGGTCTCACGGACAAAGAAGCCGGGCGACTGGTATCGGCCTCCGACCTCGTGACTTCCTGTGCATCGAAAACGATCCGCGATGCCGCCGGCCCAAAGGCGCTCGTGCAGGCCGGCGTCTCCATTCCCATCTTTGCCATGACGAAAAAAGGAAAAGAACTCATCATCGAAAAGATACGCCAGACCAGCGAGCAGGTCTTAATCAAGCCGACCCGGCTCCCCTCGCTGGGCGGCCAGCAGCCCGAACCGCTGGTTTAGGCACACAGATACTTTTTTATCAATACAGCCAATTACCAGAATGTAATCGGATTGTATACTGTATCCCGATCATGCCTGCTCACTATTCCATCCTCTATGTGGATGATGAACCAGATCTCCTCGAACTGGGCAAACTGTTCCTTGAACAATCCGGGCAGTTCTCTGTTTCAACAGCCGAATCCGGGAGTATTGCCCTCGCGATGATGGAGAACCAGTCATTCGATGCCATCATCTCCGATTACCAGATGCCGGAATGCAACGGGTTGCGGTTTCTCCGGGCCCTGAGGAGAGTGTCCGACGTCCCCTTCATCCTCTTTACCGGGAAAGGGAGGGAAGAAGTGGTGATCGAGGCGATCAATACCGGGGCTGATTTTTATCTCCAGAAGGGAGGGGACGCGAGGGCGCAGTTCGCCGAGCTCGGGCACAAGGTCCTCCAGGCAATATCCCGGAGGCAGGCCGAGCAGGCCCTGCATAACAGGGTCGGGTTGATCCGGCAGGCCTCGGTAGCCTCGACCCGGTTTATCCGGCTGCCTGCTGACCAGATCGATGGGGCAATCAGCGAGCTCCTCGCGGAGATTGGCAGGCAGGCCGGGGCCGATCGCTGTTATCTTGCGCGGGAGGCGACAGATGCAGGGCATATCACCTGGACCTATGAATGGGTGGCTGACGGGGTCCCTTCGTTTAAAGAACGGTTTAACGCGACTGATGCTGCTGTTTTTTCTTCGACCTCGTCACGGGTCAGAGCATTCGAGATAGTTAATATCCCGAGCGTTGCCGCAATGCTATCCGAACCGGAAGCTGCCGGGAAGCAGAAAGCATTGCTGCAGACAATGGGGATCAAGTCATTCCTCCTCCTCCCGCTGACGGTAGGCCCGGATGTCATTGGAACGCTTGGCCTTGACACCACCCGAAAGGAAATTGCCTGGCCGGATGAGGACGTCGATATCCTGAAGATCTATGCCCAGATCATAGCGAATGCACTTGCCCGCAGGAACGCTGACCGGGCAATCCAGGAATCCGGGGAAATATACCGGACGGTATTTGAGTCGACCGGTACTGCCATGATGATCCTTGGCGAGAATAAGATCGTGATAAAAGTCAACCGCGAGTTTGAGAAGGTCTCCGGGTACTCAAGGACAGAGATTGAAGGAAAACTGCCGTGGACCCTGTTCGTTTCACCAGAAGACATCCAGAGGATGGCAGAGTACCACCAGCAGCGGAGGAAGGACCCGGCATCGGTGCCCCGCAATTACGAATTTTCGTTTATACCCCGGGACGGGTCCCATGTCAGGGCGTACATTACGGTCGTGATGATACCGGGCACAAAAAAGAGTATTGTGTCGATCATCGACATCACGGAACTGGAGAGGGCAAGGACCGCCCTTGTAGAATCCGAGGAGAAATTCCGGAGCCTGGCTGAGTCGATGATGGTCGGGATCTACATGATCCAGGACAACCGGTTCGTGTATGTAAACCCGGCATTCGCGGCGATCTTTGGCCGCAGTGTTGGCGAACTGCTGGCATTGCCGGATTTTGTCACGATTTTTATTGAGGAGGACCGGAAGCGCATCCTCCAGGCTGTTCAAAAACGTATTGATGGGATTACCAGATCCGAACAATACTCCGTACAGGGCATCATGCCGGACGGAAAAATAATTATGATCGAGATTCTCGGTTCAAAGACACATTACCAGGGAAAACCCGCAATCATCGGCACCATGACACGTGTCTCGTAAGGAGGCACAACTTCCGTCAGTGAGGTCCTGGAATTCCGGGTAAAAAACTCCTTTTTTGTACCAAACAATAATCAGGGTGAAACACGATCGATCAGTGTATGGGACAGTCTCGTCCCGCATCTGGAAAATACTGGTGATCCACGATGGTTGACAAAACACTTGGCGATGCAGAGAAACTGGTCGGGGGAGGAGTCTCGACCCTGGGGAAAGGCGCAGAAGGATTCAGCAAGGAGTTCATGGACTTCCTGCAGAAATACCAGGTCATTGGTCTTGCGGTTGCGGTGGTCATAGGTACGGCTGCAACAAAACTGGTCAATTCTACCGTGGCCGATATCATCATGCCCATCATTGCCGTTGTTGTACCGGGCGGAGACTGGCGGGCTGCTGAACTGGTCATCGGGCCCCTGAAGTTCCTTGTCGGGGACTATGTGGGCGCGATCATCGACTTCGTGATCGTTGCCATGGTGATCTTCATTCTCGTGAAGTATATCATGAAGGGCGACACCACGAAGAAAATCTGATGATTTTCTTCTCGAACTCGGGGTTTGATGAATCCGAGACCTTCATAAGAAGGTCGAGGATGAGAAGAACCGCAGGTTCTTCGAATCCCTCGTTCATCGAAGAAATCAGACGATCTTTTTCTCGTGCCCGGGGGTTGATACCCCCTCACACTACGAAAAAAATGATTTTTTTCTCAAATACAGGACTAGAGAAACCCTCGTAAGTCGAAGAACGTCTGTTGACGTTCTTCTCCAACTCGGGGTCTGATGACCCCTCGTTTTTTCAAGGGATGTTATTTTCCGGGGAAGTCTACGACCCTCCAGGGAGACCAATTTCTTTAAACGTCCTGAGAGAATACCTGAACTGATACAACCGGAAACACCCTGGCATATCCTTTTGCCGGACTTTTCCTCTGGTGAACCATGAAACACCCTGCACAGATCCTCCTGTTCCTCCTGGTGATCGCTGCCGTGATAGTGCCGTTACCCGTTGCCGCGGATACGGGAAGCGGGTCCGGGGCGGGCTACATTACCGTGACCAACCCACCGGTTGCGGACTTCTTTACCAGTACGCGGTACGGGTCTGCCCCGTTCACGGTCAGTTTCGCGGATACCTCGCGGGGATATACTCCCATGACCTGTCGCTGGGACTTTGGCGACGGCTCCACCTCCAGCGTGCAGAATCCCACGCATACGTACCCCGGTGATGGCGAATACACAGTCCGGCTTACTGTCACCAACCAGTACGGGTCTGATACCAGAACCGAGACCGCATACATCGGTGTGGGCAATCCACCGGTCACGGATTTTTCTGCCACACCCCGGCAGGGCACAATACCGCTGACGGTTTCGTTTACGGATGTTTCAAAGAACAAACCGACTGCATGGGACTGGGACTTTGGTGACGGGACGACATCAACAGAACAGGACCCCTCGCACACCTTCCTGCAGCCCGGCACTTATACGGTAAAGCTGAAAGTCTCCAATCATTTCGGCAGCGATGCGCTTGCACAGACCGGTTTCATCAATGCAAGCCTTCCGGGTACGGCCCTCGTAACCGTTCCCGCTGCCCCGGAAAAAGAGCGGGCTTCCGGTATCGTAGGCCTCATCCAGGAGGCAAAAGGGACCACGGAGAAAAACCTGCCAGCTGCCGCATATATCCCGCCCCAGTTCATGGCCCTTGCTGCGGTGATCACGAGCCTTGGGGTGATCGTGATCCAGGTCCTGGTCGCCAATATCGGGATGCTCTCCCAGGTCGGGTTCAAGGCAGCGAAGTTCATCGCCGACCTTGCTGGCGGGCACGCGGTGGAGAAGCTCAGCGAGAAAGAGATCGAGGCCCGGGGTATCGCCGCCCGCCATAGGGAACAGCACTTCTTTGGCCTCTCCGCAACGGAAGTGCTCGTGATCGAGGCTGCCGTGATCATGGTGGCGCTCGCGTTCCTCCTCGCAGACCGGGTCGAACTGGACCTGAAGATGGTGCTCATCTACATGCTTGTCGGTGCGGTCTCGATCGTACTCCATGATTTCGCTCACCGGTATTTTGCCACGAAACACGGCCACGATGCCGACACCCGGTTCTGGGGACTGGGGACGGTCATTATGTTCCTGACCGCGTGGCTCTATGGCAATGCCTTTGCCCAGCCGTACCGGAACCTCGTGAACCGCGAAGGGGGATCGCACGAGACCCGGGAGGAGGGTATTGAGATGGTTGCCGGTCCGGTCGTGAGTATCATCCTGATGATCCTCTTCCTTGCCATAGTCCAGCTCGGGGGGGTCTGGGCCATTGCGGGAGGCGTCGGGTTCACGATCAACCTCATCACCGCAGTCTACAGCCTGATGCCCATATCCACGATGGATGGCGGTGCGATCTGGAGGTGGAACCGCTCCCTCTATCTTGCGTTGTTCATCCCGATGATCGTGTTTTACTTCTTCACGTTCATGCTGGTATAAATCACCAGCCTTTTTTATGCCACGGGCCCGGAAGCCAGTCCGATCCCGGTGAACAGTACACCTGTCAGAAATCATATCAACGACCCCGCTGGCACGACAGGATGGCCGTCAGGTATTCCAGTCAGGATCAAATCGAGTCATATATCTACTCTTAAAAAAAAATCCGATTATAACAAAATGGGCATTGCCACGATTCAGGTAAGCACCATATGATCTCGGTTCTTTATGTAGATGATGAGGAGGCTCTCCTCGACATCGGCAAGCGGTATCTTGAGCGCACCGGCAAACTGAAGGTGGATATCACCACATCGGTTTCCCACGCGCTCGAACTTCTGACTATCACCCGGTACGATGTGATCGTATCCGATTACCAGATGCCGGAGATGGACGGGATCGAGTTCCTCAAGAAACTCAGGTCATTGTTCCCGAAGATCCCGTTTATCATTTTTACCGGGAAAGGACGCGAGGAAGTTGCCATTGAGGCATTCGAATACGGCGCGGATTTTTATCTCCAGAAAGGGGGGGCGCCAAAACCCCAGTTCACCGAGCTTGCCAGGAAGATCATCACTGCCCACGAACACCGCCAAGGCGAGTTCCACATCTATAAACTCAACCGGTTATACTCCGTGCTGAGCGCAACCAACAAGGCGATTGTCCGAAACTATGATGTCCATGACCTGCTGGAAGAGATCTGCAGGATTTCGGTTGAGAACGGGGGTTTCCGGATGGCATGGGCCGGCATGGTCAACGGGCAGGCCAATACGATCGGCCCGGTTGCGTCGTACGGACATACCGACGGGTACCTGGAAAAACTGACCGGTTCTGCGGAGGATACACTCTCTTCGGAAGACCCAACCATAACGGCAGTCCGCACAGGAAAATACGAGATCCGCGATATCATACCGGAAGATCCGCTCATGTATCCCTGGAAAGCAGAGGCGATTCGGCGGGGCTACCAGGCGATTGCGGCATTCCCCTTTGCCAGCGGCACACGATACGCCGGCGCACTGACGCTCTGTGCTCCCGAGACCGGTTTCTTCGACGACCAGATCATTTCCCTCCTGGACGAGATGGCACGTGACCTGACCTTTGCACTCAAAGTGCGGGAAGATGACGAGCGGCGACGGCGTACGGAGACAGAACTCCAGAAGAAGAACCAGGAACTGGCTGCTGCCTATGAGCAGCTGACGGCACAGGAAGAGGAACTCCGGGCCAACTATGACGAACTGAAACGGGGCGAGGACTCCCTGCGCCAGAGCGAGGAAAAATACCGCCGCATTGTCGAGACTGCAAACGAAGGCATCTGGATGCTGGACGCGGATTTTTCAACAACCTTCGTCAACAAAAAACTCGCCGAATTTCTTGGATGCACTGAACGTGAGATGCTGGGAAAGAATATTGCCGATTTCATGCGACCGGACGATACCCAGGATCACCTGCTCCGGAAAATGAACCGTAAGTCCGGGAAGAGCGAGCAATATGAACGCCGCTTTATCCGGAAGGATGGCAGCACCTGCTGGCTCCTGGTCTCCGGTTCTCCGTTGTATGACAGCGCCGGTCATTTCTGCGGTTCGTTTGCCATGGTGACAAACATCACCAACCTGAAACTCGCAGAAGAGAAGCTGGCAAGGAACGAGAAAAAATTCCGCCATATTTTTGATGCGGCACCCTACCTCATCGTCTCGGTGAACCGCGAGGGGACCATTGTCGACTGCAACCGGAGGATAGAGAATGTGCTCCAGTACCAGAAGCAGGAGATCATTGGAAAGCCGTTTTCATCCCTTGTTCATGCGGACCACCGGACCGCAGCACAGGAATACCTGCGCCTGGTGCTGACCAAGGGGTCCTCCCGGAACCAGATGTACGGGATGCTGAAAAAAGACGGCGGGCTCGTAGATGTGAGCGTCAGTTCGAGCGGGCTGAAGGACCAGTCGGGCGCATTTTTCCGGGCGGTCTGTATCATCGAGGACATCACGGAACACCGGCAGATGCAGGAGTCGCTGCTCCGGAAAAATGAGGACCTGGCCGCGTCCTTTGAGGAACTTACGGCCATTGAAGAGGAACTACGCCACCACCACGAAGATCTCTTAAAAAGCGAGGAGGCGCTCCGGGCGAGCGAGACGCGGTACCGGAACATCTTTGAGAACGCGATCCTTGGCATATACCGGACCGCACCGGATGGCAGAATTATCGAAATTAATCCTGCATTTGCCCGGATACTGGGGTATGATTCTCCGGATGAACTGAAATCGTCAGTCAGTTCCATGCGGAACCTGTACGTGCATCCGGAGGACCGGGACCAGATCGTGATGCGGATCGGGCGCAGCGAAGCGGTCCGGGCAATGGATGTCGAATGTATCCGCAAGGACGGCCGCCACATCTGGCTGAACCTGAACGCACAGGGGATCGAGAATGCCAGGGGAGAGATCATTGCCATTGAAGGGACAACCGAAGATATCACCGACCGCTGTCTTGCGGAGAGCGGACTCAAGACCGCCCATGCCAAACTGCAGCTCTTGTCGAGCATCACCCGCCACGATATCCTCAACCAGCTGAATGCACTCAGGGCGTATCTTGACCTGATGAAGGACGAGGAATCAGACCCGGGAAAAGTGGAGCTGCTGACGAAGGAGGAGAAGGTTGTTGCGACGATCGAAGAGCAGATACTGTTCACGCGGGATTACCAGACCATGGGCATGATCGCGCCCTCGTGGCAGAACGTGAGCCAGCAACTTGACAAGTCCACGCGGGGCCTTACGTTGCGGAACGTCAGGATCGAGTCCTCACGGTCGGACCTCGAAGTACTGGCCGATCCGCTCCTGACCAAAGTCTTTTACAACCTTGTCGACAATTCCCTGCGGCATGGAGGCCCCCGGCTGGACCTGATCCGGTTCTCGTGCCAGGAGAACGGGGAGGAGATCATCTGTGTCTATGAAGACAATGGCATCGGGATTCCTCCAAAAGACAAGCCGCTGATCTTCAACCGCGGGTTCGGGAAAAATACCGGGCTTGGCATGTTCCTCGCAAAGGAGATCCTTGCCATCACCGGTATGACGATCCAGGAGACCGGGGAATTCGGCAAGGGTGTACGATTTGAGATCGCCGTGCCGAAGGATGCATACCGTTTCTGCGAGAGACCGGCAGAGGTCACGACTCAGAAGATCAAGAAAAATGAAGATGCGAGGAGCCGGATTCGAACCGGCGAACCCCTACGGGACTAGGCCCTGAACCTAGCGCCTTTGACCTGGCTCGGCGATCCTCGCGCCTTTATAGATTACCTTGTTGGATTAAATAAAGGTAGGGTAAAAGAACGGCTCACGCCTTCTTCTGCCCGTTCATGTCATTCTGGAACTTCTTCATCTCCTGCTCGCGCAGTTCTTTGCGACGGATCTTCCCGGAGATCGTCTTTGGGAGGGACTCAACAAACTCGATCTTACGCGGGTACTTGTAGGGTGCTGTGACCTTCTTGACATGGTTCTGGATCTCGCGCACGAGACCTTCCGACGGTTTGATATCCGGTTTTAAGATGATGAACGCCTTGACGACAAGTCCCCGTATATCATCCGGGGAGCCGACAACTGCCGCTTCCTGCACGGACGGGTGCTCCAGCAGGGCGCTTTCTACTTCGAACGGCCCGATGCGGTACCCGGATGCCTTGATCACGTCATCGTCCCTGCCAATGAACCAGAAGTAGCCATCTTCATCCCTGTACGCCTTGTCACCGGTGTAATACCAGTCGCCGATGAATGATTTCTTGTTCTCGTCTGCGTTGTTGAGGTACTCGCGGAACATGCCGACCGGGCGCGGGTTGATCCGTATTGCAATCTTGCCCTCTTCGTGAAGCGGCACCGGCTTCCCGTGATCGTCGTGCAGCTCGATCTGCCAGCCGGGAGAGGGGCGCCCCATGGAGCCGAATTTGGGCTGCATACCGGGGAACGTCCCGACACAGAGCACGGTTTCCGTCTGCCCGTATCCCTCATAAATGGTCAGGCCGGTCGCATCCTTCCATGCCTTGATCACTTCGGGGTTGAGCGGTTCACCGGCGCTGGTGCAGTGACGCAGTTCAGAGAAATCGAACTTGTCGAGGTCCGCGAGGATGAGCATCCGGTAGATGGTCGGGGGGACGCAGAACGTGTTGATGCCATATTTCTCGATGAGCGGCAGGAGCTCTGTTGCATTGAACCTTCCCCGGATATCGTACACGAAGATTGCGGCACCTTCGATCCACTGGCCATAGAACTTGCCCCATGCACTCTTCGCCCATCCGGTGTCAGAGAGGGTTAAGTGGAGATCGGTTGTCCGTACGTCATGCCAGAACCGGGCGGTGACGATATGCCCCAGCGGGTAACTGTGGTCATGGAGCACCATCTTTGGTTCGCCCGTAGTACCGGACGTAAAGAAGATCACGAGCGGGTCCGTGCTCCGGGTCTTTTTGGTCCCCGGCATGGTGACAAGTTTTGCCGAGACCGGTGCAGGATAGTCCAGCTCCACCGGGTAACTGATCCAGCCGTCACGCTTGCCGTCAACCAGCATCCTGCAGCTCAATGATGGGCATTCCTTTACGATCTCGTCGATCTTGTCGGCATGTTCCGTGCTCGTGATCACCATCTTGATCTCAGCGAGATTGATCCGGTATTTCAGGTCCTTGCCGGTGAGCATGGTGGGTGCGGGGCAGTAGACTGCACCACGCTTGATCAGGGCAATGGTGAATGTCCACCATTCGGGGACGCGGGGGAGCATGATCAGGACACGGTCTCCCTTGTTGACACCGTACTTGATCAGCATGTTGACGATCTGGTTGGAGAGGCGCATCAGGTCCCAGAATGAGAACTTCTTCTCCTCGCCATGCTGGTTCAGCCAGATCATGGCGAGCTTGTTCCGGTCTTTCTGTGCCCAGGCATCGATGACATCAAACCCGAAATTAAAAAACTCGGGGACCTCGATCCTGAAGTTCCGGCTTGCGGCATCATAATCGCCGATGTTGTGGTGGTCTGCAGGAATAACCGGTCCCGCAGAAGGGAGTGTGGTTATGCCGGGAGTAACGGTGCCGGAGCCGGGAGCAAGCCGGGCCTCGCAGGCCTCGGTGATCCATTCGGACCGGGACATCTTCTCCACTTTGGCAGATTTATCGATCGTTTCTGCCAGGGAATCATCCATAGTAACGGAGTATCGCACCATACAGATCCATTTAGTGGTGCGCTTATTACATCTTTCGATTAATTGTGCACCACATTTGACGGAAACCAAAGAAATAATTAATGAGAATTATTCGTTTTATGAGGACAGATTTAAATGCACCACAGCAGATGCGGATGATAAAAAATAGTTGTTTCAGGTTATTATTTCTGGTTATGATACTTTTTCAGTTCGGCCGCCCGCAGCTCGCTGCGCTTGATCTTGCCGGAGATTGTCTTTGGAAGTTCTTCGACAAACTCAATTTCCCGGGGATATTTGTAGGGGGCCGTGGTCCGTTTGACATACGACTTGATCTCCCTGACCAGTGATTCCGAGGGATCATATCCCTTGTTCAGGACAACAAATGCCTTGACGATCAGGCCCCGGATACGATCGGGTGAACCAACAACCGCGGCTTCCTGCACCGCCGGGTGTTCCAGCAGGGCACTCTCCACCTCAAACGGCCCGATCCGGTACCCGGAACTCTTGATCACGTCGTCGTCACGCCCGACGAACCAGAAATACCCGTCCTTATCGAAGTAGACTTTATCACCGGTATAGTACCAGTTATTCACGAACGATTTCTTATTCTCGTCCGGGTTGTCAATGTATTCGACGAACAGGCCGGGTGGTCGGGGTTTGCAGTGGATGGCGAGCCGGCCCTCCTCATGGACGCCGAGCGGTTTCCCGTCATCATCGTGCACCTCGATCTTCCATCCCGGCGAGGGCTTCCCCATTGAACCGGGCCGGGGCTCGACCGAGGGGAATGAGGCCACACAGCAGGCAGTCTCGGTCTGTCCGTACCCCTCGCAGATCGTAAGGCCCGTCCCTTCCTTCCAGACCCGGATCACTTCGGGATTGAGCGGTTCACCGGCGCTGGTGCAGTGCCGCAGTGACGACAGGTCGAACTTATCGAGATCGGCCAGGATCAGCATCCGGTAGATCGTGGGGGGGCAGCAGAAGGTGGTGATCTGGTATTTTTCCAGCAGGGGGAGGACTTCGGTTGCCTGGAACTTGCCGGTAAAATTGTACACAAAGAGACAGGCGCCTTCGATCCACTGGCCGAAGATCTTCCCCCATGCACATTTTGCCCAGCCGGTGTCGGCGACCGTGAAATGCAGGTCATTGTGCCGGATGTCCTGCCAGAGCCGGGCAGTCACGATATGCCCCAGCGGGTACCCGTGGTTATGGAGCACCATCTTGGGTTCACCGGTAGTACCGGAAGTGAAATAGATCAGCATCGGGTCGGTGCTCTTTGTCTTAAGGTCGTCAGGAATGCTCACCGAACGGTGGGAGACCGGCGCCGGGTACAGCAGTTCATAGGGAAAACTTGCCCATCCCTTGAGTTCCCCGTCCGCCAGGAACCGTGAGGTCAGGGTCGGGCACTCATTGCAGATCTCCTCTACCTTTGAGGCATTCTCAAGGTCCGTGATGACCATCCGGAACTTACCCTTGTTCACCCGGTACTTGATATCCCGCGGCGTCAGCATGGTCGGGCACGGGGCAAAAACCGCCCCCAGCTTGATGAGCGCGATGGCAAAGATCCACCACTCCGGGATCCGGGGGAGCATGACGAGCACCCGGTCTCCCTTGTTGATGCCATACTTCAGGAGAATATTTGCCGCCTTGTTGGAGAGGTTTGCCAGGTCAAGGAAACTGTATTTCTTCTCTTCACCCTGCTGGTTTACCCAGATCAGGGCCAGCTTGTTGCGGTCCTTTTTTGCCCACTCATCGATCACGTCAAACCCGAAGTTATAATATTCCGGGATATCGATGGCGAAGTGTTCGCACATCTTCTCGTAGCTTTCCGTCCCATGCCCGGTCTTCTTCATCAGAATCGAGAACAGTGTTTCATCCGGTTCGTCTTCAATCTGTCCCTTTTTCCGTCTCTTATCCTGTTCACCCGATAAAAAAATGTATGAACTCCCGGGTCAGAGTCCCATCCGGGAATTTATTAAAAAAGTTGGGCAAATCCAAGGATAATTCCATCGGCATATCAGGGCGGAGCGAGGGGACATAAAGGTTGTCCATTAGTATTATGATTCAGGGCACAGCATAGTACAATGGATGGCTGATAAAAAGTACGCTTCATTAAAAATTGAGAACATCGTAGCTTCCGGCGTGATTGCCGATTCTATTAACCTTGCTGATGTATCCAGCAAGATCAAGAGCTGCGAACTCAATACGAAACGGTTTCCGGGCGCTGTTTACCGCATCGAGAACCCGAAGATCGCGTCCCTGATCTTTTCATCGGGC
>JAJRCF010000006.1 GCA_028679075.1 Methanoregula sp.
ATTGCATGATACATGGGGGTGCGTTTACTTGTATTCACCGGATACTACCAAGTACCTTATTCACATCAGCCTCACTGCAGAGGGGGTGGTCGAGAAACCTGACGTAGTCGGTGCCATATTCGGGCAGACTGAAGGGCTACTCGGCGAAGACCTTGACCTGCGGGATCTCCAGAGAACGGGACGTGTCGGACGCATAGACGTCCAGATCACGAGCAAGAAGGGCGAGACGAAAGGCGAGATCCTGATCTCGTCCTCGCTCGACCGGGCAGAGACGGCGATCCTTGCGGCCTCGCTTGAGACGATCGACCGCGTCGGCCCCTGTGTTGCCCACGTGACCGTGGAATCGATCGAGGACATCCGTGTCAGCAAGCGGAAGCTGATCGTTGAACGGGCAAAAGAGATCCTGATCGAACGGTTCGATGACGGGACGATCGATTCCGATGAACTGCTGGACGATGTCCGGCAGAGCCTCCGGATCGAGAAGATCGGATCGATCGGGGAAGAGCATGCCCCTGCCGGGCCGAACGTGCTCGAGTCCGACGCGATCATCATTGTCGAAGGTCGGGCCGATGTCCTGAACCTGCTGCGGTACGGCATCAAGAATGCCGTGGGTGTGGAAGGGACCAATATCCCAAAGAGTGTCGTGGAGCTCTGCGAGAAGAAGACCACCACCGCGTTCTTCGATGGCGACCGGGGTGGCGAACTGATCCTGCGGGAACTCCTGCAGGTCGCTGATATCGATTTCGTTGCCTTCTCCCCCAAGGGAAAGAGCGTGGAGGACATGACGAGGAAGGAGGTCATCAAGACGCTCCGCAACAAGGTCCCTGTGGAATATGTACGCGACCAGTACTTCGAGGCCTCGGCAGAACTCCCGGCGGATTTCAGGATCGGCCGGCCGTCGTCCGATTCTGAAGATACATCCGACCGGAAAGGAAAAAGTGCGGCACCTGCAAAACGCCCTCGTGATGCTTCCGGCGGCCCTTTGAGTCTCCGGGAGCACATCGAGGACGTGAAAGGGCAGAACACGGCCCGGTTCCTGAGCGACGATCTGACCGTTGTCAGGGAGATGCGGTCGGATGAAGTGGAGAAGGTGATCGAGACGATCGATCCTGCCGCCACCGGCCTCGTCCTCGACCGTCCCGTTGACCAGAAACTCCTTGACCGCCTTGTCTGGAAAGGCCTCTCTTATGTGGCGGCACGGGATTTCAGGGGCATCATCAAGCGGCCGCTCTCGATCCGTCTCCTGAAAATGGGGTCGTAATTTTTTTTGAAGATTCCCTTTGCTAATCGGTCGAAGACCATACGGTCTTCTCCAGCTTCAGGCCTTGCAGCCTTCAGCATTCTCCAACTCGAGGTTCTGATGAATCGGAGACCTTCAAAAGAAGGTCGAGGATGAGAAGAGCCGCAGGCTCTTCGAGCCTGAATAATTCATCAGAATGTTGAAAGTTATCAGACCCGGGAAACGAGAAGAGCCGCAGATTCTGAAAAACCTCTCGTATGTCGAAGACTCCGTTCCGTCGTCTTCTCCAACTCGAGGTTCTTCGAACCTCTCGTTAACACAAATTTATTTATGCTGCATATGACCATTCTACTGTCTGGAGTGGTAGCATGCACAAAGAGGAACTGATCAATCTTCACCAGATGCTTGCGGAGGTCAAGGATTACTTCGAAGAGATTAATCCCGATCTGAAATTTTCCCAATATACAGCGCTCAAGATCACCCCCTCCCAGCAGCACAAGAGCAAGATGGAGCACAAATACGCAATATTCGTGCTTGGCACCGAGATTGCCAACGCGATGAAAGAAGTGGACTACAGTTCGTCCAGCAGGATATCGGCCCGGATGAAAGAACTGGCCGATAAGACCTTGAAAGAGATGGATTTCCAGTAACTTTTTACCTGTTTTTCTGCCCCCGGCAGCATATCCTCCGTAATCCCAACCTTAAAGTGGCATCAGCGATCATTCCCGTTCATGGAGTATTTCACTGACACGGACATGGGTCTCGACATCGGTCTTGTCAACCGGGCGGTGGAATCGGCGTTCGCCGATCACGGGACGGGGGATGTCCAGATGCCCCCCAAGGTGTACATCACGCTTCCTGACGGGGATTTCAGGACCATGCCGGCCTACCTGCCCTCGCTCGGGATCGCCGGCGTAAAGATCGTGAACGTCCATCCCGGCAACCCATCACAAGGCCTCCCGACCGTGATGGCCCTCACGGTGATCCTGGATATCGGGACCGGCGAGCCCACGGCAGTCATCAATGCGACCCGCCTCACGGACATGCGGACCGGTGCGGCCGGTGCAGTGGCATGCAGGTACCTCTCCCCGAAAAAAGAGATTGTCCTTGGTGTCATCGGCACCGGGCGGCAGGCAGAAGCACAGGTCGCAGCTATATCACGGGAACTGAAGATCCGGCAGATAAAGATCTGGGGCCGCAATGCCGGGCATGTCCGGAAATTTGCCGACCGGTTCATGGAGTTTCCGTGCGTGGCAGCACCGGTTGAAAAGGCCTGTGACTGCGATGTACTCGTCACGACGACTCCGTCAAGGAGCCCGATTGTCCGGGACGAATGGATCCATGAGGGGACCCATATCAATGCGATCGGTGCGGATGCGCCGGGGAAGGAAGAACTCGATCCCGCAATCCTCCGGCGGGCGCAGGTATTCGTGGACGACCCGGCGCAGGCGGTCCATTCCGGCGAGATCAACGTGACGATTAGCATGGGGGTGTATCGTGAGGCGGATATTGCCGGGACGCTTGGCGAAGTGGTGATCGGGAAGAAACAGCGACGGGATCCATCGGCCATCACGGTCTTTGACTCCACCGGCCTTGCGATCCAAGACCTCGCGATTGCGAAGATCGCGATGCAGCACGGCCGGAAGATCGAGCTGCCGTTCCCGTGAACCGGAGGGATCCGGAGCATGGGGGGGTCTGCGACATACCCCCCTTCACTTGGATTTTAAATTGCCGGGACCCCCACCATCATTTTATTTTTGGGAGGGGGGTACCCCACCTGCCCGTCCGGAAGTAAATGGGGGGTACCCCCTCCTGCTGCATTTTCCGGAGCAGGGTTTCCCGTGGACTTCCGACGATGAAGTAGTTGGCAGCAAGGGGGGTGGGTACCCCTCTTGTGCCCGGAGGGGTACCCACCCCCTCCCCCCCGGTTCCGGAAGAGGGGGGGTCCCCCTACCCCCCCTCCCTCAGCTGGAGGGGTAGCTACCCCACTCCGTTTGGAGCCGGTCTGGTTGGGGTTCGTGTGGAGGTGTCGTCGGAGCGAAGTTTTGTCTGGCTTGGTCTGGGGGAGGGGGGTACCCACCCCTCATGTGCCCGGCGGGGTACCTACCCCTCCCCTCCGGTTCCGGAAGAGGGGGGTCCCCCTGGTTACCCCTCCCTGAGTGGGTGGGGTGGGTACCCCCCGCTGAGTGGTGAAGAAACATTTCGGTGGAAATTGCGATGCACGCCGCCATTTCGAAGTTTGAGAACTTCTTGGATTCGTGGTTCTGATGAACCACTTATCAGTCCAAGATTTTCTGTGCGATTAGTAAAGTGTTCTTTATGTCTGATCAGATTGTTGATGGGGGCTGATGCCCCCATACCCCCAATTATGATAACCTCCCGCCGCCCCCGACGGGGCACCCCCGCGGCGGATCAATGAAGTATCACATCTGTGTATAAGCAAGTGAGCTAGCGCAAAACCCGATAGGCGTTTTGCGCGTAGGGCATCGCTACGGTTTTTTCCATCTAGTTCTCAATATTTTATGTATATAAAGAAATATAAACAAACAATCAATATTTCACAATGAAGCATTATGGGTTTCTTCGGTAAAATTGGGGAAGTCTTCAACAAAATAGAATACCATACATCGAATGATCCAGAAATAGTTGGTAAACGATTTGAAGACCATGTTGAAAATTTGTTCTCAAAAAAGTACTTTAAAATTTTAGAAAAAACACATTCGTTCAAAACCAATACCGATAGATACGTTGAGAGTAGTAAAAATCCCGATTTTATATTTGAGTATACTCCCACAAAAGAAGCATTTGCCGTCGAATGTAAATTTCGAACGAAATTGAATCATAAAGGACAATTAGAGTGGTCATATCCAGCGCAATTAAAACGTTATCAAGAATTTATGACACAATATCGAATTCCGGTTTACATTGTTATTGGTTTAGAAGAAGAACCAGAAGATGATGAGGAACCTGTGGGTTATATGTTCAACATTCCATTAAGCGATGCCAAATACCCTGCACTTTACGAGAGTGTTTTTGCAAAATATGAAAGACCTCTCGACAAGCCATTCTTCTGGAAAAATGGAAAGTTATTTTGATACAAAAACCATGAGATAATCAAATTAAAAAATGTTTTTTTTTAAATCCGCACCCACTCACTCTTCCTTCTTCTTCGCGTACTTCTTCCACACCTGCTCGCGGTACACCGGACCGCTGTTGTAGGTGCAGAAGGGGATCAATTTCCCGTCGGGGGTCGCGTAATGGATGCAGCACCGCTGGACCCGCTCGATATCGTAATTATATTTGTCCATAAAGTGCATGGTGCCGATGAAGAGGGCGTTCCAGTGGAACTCCCTGAGGGCGTCGAAGTTCTGGCCGATGAGGGACTTGCTGATCAGTTTCCAGAATTCCGTTGTCGCACCCTGTTCCCCCTTCTGGACGGACTCATGCATGTTCCTGACCCCTTCGAGCAGTGCCTTGTACTTGTTGATGGTACCGCCTTTTTTAAGGGTCTCGGCCATCTGTTCGATCGATTCGAAGAAAGTCTCGACGTCCACCATCCGGTTGACCGGAATAACGCCATCTTCCCGGGCGAAGACATAGGTCGCAGCCCCGCAATGCTGGTGGGCCGTGAACCGGACCTGTGGCCGGCCGGTATATGCCTCGACAAGGTCGGAGAATGGTATGACGCAGGGTACCGGGTAGAAGTCGTCCTTCTTGAGGACGCCACCCATCTGCTCTTCGATTTTCGCAAGGACATCGGGGATGGTGATGCGGGACTTCTGGAGGTCATCGTCACTTGCGGCACCGGTGAATGCGACCGGCTGGAAGTTGACTCCCCGCACAACGGCAATATTATTGATGGCAAACCGGATGATGTCCCCGAGTTCATTATCGTTTCGCCCGCGGATCACCGTGGGTACGAGGACGGTCCCGAGGCCGACATTTTTGAGGTTCTCGAGTGCCTTTTCATGGATCTTCAGGAACGGGTTCGTTGCCGGGCTGACCCCGTCGAAATGGAGGTAAACCGTGTTCAGCCCGGCACTCTTGAGCTGCCGGGCGAGCGCCGGGTCCTTTGCCAGCTTGACACCGTTCGTTGCGATCTGGACCTGGGGGAAACCCATTGCCTTGGCTTTCCTGATGATATCCGCAAGGTCGTCCCGCATGGTTGGTTCCCCGCCGGAGAACTGGACCGCGGGGGCAGGGACCGGCTTCTCGTCCCGGAGCACCTGGAGCATGCGGACGACATCGTCAAAAGACGGCTCGTACACGAACCCGCACGCACGGGCGTTGGCAAAACAGAAGTCACAGTCCAGGTTGCACCGGTTCGTGAGATCGATATTTGCAAGCAGCGTCTGGGAGTGATGGTTGTTACAGAGACCACAGGCCGTTGGGCAACTCTCCGGTGGCGCAGTGTTCTGCGGATTGGAGACACCGTTTCCAACGGCATCGTATTCCTGGAACCGGTGATACATGCGGGCGTCTGACCAGTAGAGATGCTTGAAGTTCCCGTGTTCCGGACATGTCCGCTGCAGCCAGATCCTGCCCTCTTCCTCGACAATCTCCGCCTCCAAGACGGAATTACATATGGGGCAAAGGCTCCGTGTTTTTTTAATCAGCATTAACGTCCACCCGATGGATGTTATCGATTGATTCCCGAAAGAGATTCCAGTTTTAGTAACCTTAATCTTTCTATCTGCTCTTTATTACAGGTATTGGAGTGCTACATTATTAGTATTGAGTTCTTCATAATACCATTGCTTTCAGCCCTGTGGATCATGCTCCCTGCCTACCTCCCAAACCCCGTGGCCGCGCTGTGTGGAGGAGGTACTCCCATCGATAACGGGAAGAATTACTCCGACGGGAAACGGATCTTTGGCGACGGGAAGACCTGGCGGGGGCTCATTGCCGGCATCATCGCCGGCATCGCAATCGGGGTGGTCCAGATCTGGGCAGCTGGCACATACGGACTGGACATCCTTCCCCAGCAGACGGTGGTATCGGTCACGCTCCTCGCGGTGGGTGCACTCCTCGGGGACCTGGTCAAGAGTTTCTTCAAACGCCGGTTCGGGAAAGAACGGGGATCAAAATGGCCGGTAGCCGACCAGTATGACCTTGTTGCAGGTGCGTTTGTTCTCCTGGTAATTTTTAACCCGGTATGGATTTTTACCGAGGTAACACTTGCAGCGTTCATCTGCATTCTCATCCTCACGCCCCTGCTCCACCGTGCCACCAATATCATCGGTTACATGTTCAAAGTCAAGGAGGTACCATGGTAACAGATTCCCTTGCAGAGATGCTCATACGGTTCAGGGCGATTGAGTTCGGGGATTTCACCCTTGCGTCCGGTGCGAAGAGTCCCTACTATGTGGATGTGAAGACCGCAGTAACCCATCCGGAACTTTTGTCTGCGGTTGCAGAAACGATCGCGTCATCGCAGGATTTCGACGTAGTAGCCGGGGTTGCCGTGGGGGGAGTCCCGCTCTGTGTCGCCACAGCTCTTGCAAAAAAGAAGCCCTTTGCGATCATCCGGGCATCGGAAAAGAGCCATGGCAAGAAGGATGTGGTCATCGGTAACGTGAAGGACAGGGAGGTCCTGCTTGTCGAAGACGTGACAACCTCAGGAGGATCAGCCCTGTACGGGATCAATGCCCTGCGTGCTGCCGGAGCAAGGGTTGACCGGGTTGTCACGGTTGTTGACCGTGAGCAGGGGGCGGAAGCCATGCTGGCGTCTCATGGTGTCCGGATCATCCCGCTCGTCAGGCTCTCCGAGCTTTTACACAAATAAGGAATGAGAAGGAATTTTTATTCCCAGTGTATACTAGGAAGGTACTATGAAGATCCTTGTTGTTGGCGGGGGAGGCAGGGAGCATGCGATAGCTGCCGCTCTTGCCCGCAACACCACTACCGAAATATTCTCGGTCATGGCAAAACGCAATCCCGGCATTGGCGACATTGCGAAAAACGTTCTCCTCGTAAAAGAGACCGAGGTCTCCCGGATTGTTGCCTTTGCCCAAGAGAACAAACTGGACTATGCATTTATCGGCCCGGAGTCCCCTCTCGAAGCAGGGATTGTTGACGCCCTTGAGGCAGCAGGTATTCCCTGTGTCGGGCCGGTGAAATCCGCTGCCCGGATCGAGACGGACAAGGCCTTCTGCCGCGAGATGATGGAGCGCGAGGGAATCGCCGGGTTGCCGAAGTACCGGGTCTTCCATTCATCTCCCGAAGCCGAGGAGTTCATACAGAATTATGAAGGCGACCTGGTCGTCAAGCCTATCGGTCTCACCGGAGGAAAAGGGGTCCGGATCATGGGCGAGCAGGTGGACCGGTCCGGTGCGATCGAGTATGTCAGATCCTTAAACGGGGAGGCAGTGCTTGAGGAGCGCCTCATCGGGGAGGAGTTCACGCTCCAGGCATTTGTCGATGGCACCCACCTTATCCCCATGCCACTCGTACAGGACCACAAGCGTGCATTCGAGGGGGACATCGGGTTGAACACCGGGGGCATGGGCTCGTATTCGATGCCGGACCACATGCTGCCGTTTGTGACAAAGTCCGATTATACTAAGGCGATCGAGATCATGAAGGCCGCCGTCGCTGCCATGGAGAGGGCGGGCCAGCCGTACAAGGGGATCCTCTATGGCCAGTTTATGAACACGGCACAGGGCCCCAAGGTAATCGAGTTCAATGCACGGTTCGGGGACCCGGAAGCGATGAATGTCCTCTCCCTCTTAACCACCGATCTCTCGGAGATCGTGCACCATATTGCCGAGGGCACGCTCCTCCCGTCCCATGTCTCCTTTGATGCCCAGGCAACCGTCTGTAAGTACCTGGTACCGGAAGGATACCCCGAATCACCGCATGCCGGTGAAGTGATCACGGTTGGTCCCCACAGTAATGCACTCCTGTACTATGCGAATGTCGAGAAGACGGGAGAAGTGCTTGTTACCCAGACCTCGCGGACTCTTGCCTTTGTCGGTATCGGGGAGACCCTGGCACAGGCAGAACAGGCAGCCGAACAGGCAGCATCCGAGGTCAAGGGGCGGGTACGCCACCGCAGGGACATCGGGACAGATGCACTGCTGGAAAAACGTATTGCCCACATGAAGGAGCTTCGATGAATAAGGATTTCATTTCAATACTTGATATCAACGAACTTGAGCTCGAACAGCTGCTCTCTGAAGCGCACCAGCTCAAGCGCCAGAAGCGGGCAGGAACGACCCACCTGCTCCTCGCCGGCAAGACCCTTGCCATGATCTTCGAGAAGTCCTCGACCCGGACACACATCTCGTTCGAGGTCGGGATGAACGAACTGGGGGGGCACGCCCTCTTCTTAAACGCCCGCGACATGCAGATCAGGCGGGGCGAGGAGATCCGTGATACGGCAAGGGCCGCATCCCGGTACGTATCGGGGATGATGATCCGGGCCTACAAGCACAGTACGATCGAGGAATATGCAAAGTATGCAACGATCCCGGTCATCAACGGGCTTTCGGACCTCGAACACCCCTGCCAGCTCCTTGCGGACATCATGACCATGCAGGAGCATTTCGGATCAACGGATGAGCTCAGGGTGGCATGGGTTGGCGACGGGAACAACGTCTGCAACTCCCTGATCCTCTCGACCGTTCTTACCGGCCTGGACGTTACGGTCGCGACACCAGGTGGGTATGAACCGGCTGCGGATCTGGTTGAAAAAGCACAATCGCTTGGCGGAAAAGTGACTCTGGTACAGGATCCGGAGACCGCCGTCAGGGATGCCCAGGTAATCGTTACGGATACCTGGATCTCCATGGGTGATGAGGGCGAGAAGGAAGAGCGGACGAAGGTGTTCAGGAATTATACGGTCGATTCCGAACTGATGAAACTGGCCTCTCCCGATGCACGGGTCCTCCACTGCCTGCCGGCACACCGCGGCGAAGAGATCACCGATGAAGTGATGGAAGGTGGCCAGAGCCTTGTGTGGGATGAGGCTGAGAACCGGCTCCATGCCCAGAAAGCGCTGCTCGTGCGCATGCTGAAAAAATAAAAAAAAGAAGAAAAAAATATACTCTTACTTTTCTTCAACAAACGTCTTCAGCTGGTCGATCATATATTTCTCAACGTTCCGGACCACGTCCAGTTTTCCGCGGAACGCGAGGAGTTCCCGCTCGTCGCCATCCATATTGGCGAACTTGAGCCGTTCCTTGCGTTCGACAACCTTGACATCGAACTTCTCTGTCACGTCAACGATGATCTTTTGGGGTACGCCGGGCGGAATGAGAACATCGAATAACTTTTCGTCTTCTGTTTCGGTCATGACTGTTCACCAGAGTTATTTACCTATCTTTATCCGCCGGCTCATAATACATGGGCCCCCGCGGACGCCCCCGATCGGGTTTTTAGGTTTGCCAAGGGAATTCATGCACCGTCCCATGAGTGCCGCGCCACGGGCCAGCCCGTCATCGACAAAGACAAGGTGATCGTTCGGGTCATCGAAGAGGTTCCGCTCAATAATCCCGTCAAGGATATATTCGGGTTTCCGCCCGGAGATCGCGGCCCTCCCGGTGAAACCGATCGATGAATTTTTCAGGACAAGACCCTCTTCGACAGCAACATCGACCAGGCGCAGCGCCATGCGGGTACAGACACGGTCAACCACTTCGTTCAGGGTCGACAGCGAGTATTTCTTATGGATTTCTGCACCTATCTCGATGAGCCGGGGGAGATCACTTGAGTTCTCCCCGCAGTCACACCCGATCATCGCAACACCGGACTCCTTTGCGATCCGGGCATTGACCGGAACACGCCCGAAGCGGTTTCGTTCCGGGGGAACAATACGGATATCGATATACTCGTGGCAGTGCTTCACATACTCGTCCACGACACGCTGGTTACCCCTGCTGAACAACCCCCCCGAGACACTGTGTTCACCAAAGATATCGAGCGCGGTGCCCGTCCGCTGATGGACAAGACCCGTCCCCCGCACGATTGCATCCGGTATGGCCCCTGCAAGGCCGCAGAAGTTCCCGACGGTCTTTGCAAAAGGATTCGGTGCATCCGGAGGCACATCGCTCGTGATCCTCCCATCAAGGGTGGTGCCAAAATCGATCGTGACACAGGGATTGCGGAAATCGACCGGGGTCCATTTTGCCCCTTCCTTGATCCCGGCCATCGCGAGTTCCCCCTCCATCTCGTTTGCTACCATCTCGACACCGGTTGACCCGAGCGGGGGGATCACACCGGCAACAGCGCCGACAAATACCACCTTGTCGGCAAAGCTGAACGGCTGGAGTTTTGCGGACTGGTTCTCCTTTGACATCGGAGGCGTCATTTTACGGGGAGGGACCCCGGCAATAAGGCACCCATTTGCGAGTGCAATGACAAAGTCCCCGACCTGGTCCGGGGATTCCATCTCTGCCACGACACCGGTACTGCGGACAACAAAATCCAGTTCGTCTTTTATATCCAGGTTGGCATCCTTGTGGCATTTGATCAGGGTATCGCGCACAAGCTCCGTAACAGCCTCGCGGGTCAGCTCGGTCCCGTCAAGCGTTGCGCCAAAGATGGTCTCACCCGGTTTCGGGGGACGGATATCCCGGCTCATGCTCACGGTTTTATTAATGACATACGACATCCCGGTCTCAAGGCTCACACCGGTAAGGATGCATTTCGTTGTTGTGTTGCCCATTTCAACGGATCCAACGATAAAATAGGGTTTGTTTTTATATTCGGGAATATTCATGCCTGCCCCGTGGGTGATGGATGGCGGTGGCGGGCTCTCCACGATATGCGGTCTGGGTTTTATGAATCGGGAAAAAAAACTGGGGCACATATACTCCGAATCTTGTCTGGCACTCCATATAAGTTTCTGTTTGGTGAGTCTCACGGAACCTGAGGCGAACCAGGAGAAGAGCCATCAGGCTCTTCGACCAGCCAGATAGGAGGGTCTCACGGAACGTGAGGCGAACCAGGAGAATGCTGAGAGTCATCAGACTCGAAGCATGAGAAGACCGCAGGTCTTCGAAGAATTGCGGAGCAATTCTTCGACCAGTTTGTGAAGGGGGACCTCACGCAAAGAATCGTGACTGCACCGGATAGAAAAATTCAGCAGGATGTGTGAAAAAATGAGAGAATCAGGTAAGAATTACCTGCCCTTTTTGTTCTGCATCTGTTTTACCATGCGGGCCTGGATCCCGAAGTACTGCGAGACCCCGATCGCGTGGCACTGGTCGATGGATGCGCTGTCAAAAGAGACCATGTCACTGGAATAGATCGCATCGGGAGATGCCCTGCCGAGTATCCGTACACTGCCCTTGTACAATTCGAGGTCCACGGTCCCGTTCACCCGTTTCTGGGTGGTGTTGATGAATGCGTTCAGGGCTGCATAGAGCGGTTCGTAGACAAGCCCCCCGTAGGCGAGTTCAGACCACTTATCGTCCACCATTCGTTTGAACACGAGCTCCTCGCGGGTCAGGGTAAGGCTTTCGAGGTCCCGGTGGGCGGCAAGGATAACGGTGGCTGCGGGATGCTCGTAATTCTCGCGGGCCTTGAGACCGAGGATACGGTCCTCGATCATATCGTTGCGTCCTATGCCATGCTTTCCGACAATGACATTCAGTTTCTGGATTAACTCGTAGCCGTCATACTTCTTCTTATTCAGGGCAACAGGGATGCCTTCTTTGAATGTCAGGGTGAGCTTCTCCGGTTTTGCCGGGGCTTTCTCGGGTGAGACGGTCCAGAGGTAGATCTCCTCCGGCGGGTGATATGCGGGGTCCTCGAGCTTCCCTCCCTCGATACTCCTGCTCCAGCAGTTCTCATCCATGCTCCAGGGCTTGTCCTTCTTTACCGGAACCGGAATATTGTGCTTCTTTGCGTAATTGATTTCCCAGTCACGAGTCAGGTTGAGTTCGCGTATGGGGGCAACGACTTCAAGACCGGCACCGCGGATGATGAAATCGAACCGGAGCTGGTCGTTTCCTTTCCCGGTGCACCCGTGCCCAATCGCCGTCGCCCCTTCCTTTCTTGCGACCTTGACGACCTCTTCAGCAATGAGGGGACGGGCAAGCGATGTCCCCATCGGATAGCCTTCATAGGACCCGTTCGCCCTGATTGCCGGGAAGAGATGCTCTTCAACAAATTTTTTACGTGCATCGATGGTGTAGTGACGGTCAGCGAGTTTTTTTCCTTTTTTGGTCGCGACATCGATCTCCTCGTCGCGCTGGCCGACATTCACTGCCACCGTGACCACACGATCGTAGTCGTACCGTTCCTTTAAGAGCGGGATGCAGATCGAGGTGTCGAGCCCGCCGGAATATGCAAGAACAATAGTGCCTTTTCCCATACTTCACTCCACTCACTATAGTGCGCTTAAATCATTCGCAGTACCAGCATATATGTTCAGGGGAAATATCCTGAAATTCCTGATACTGCATAGAATTATTTTCTGAATAATTTTGAAAGAACAAAAAAAGTTGTTCAGGCTGTTGAATCCTGAACCCGGGTATCGTGTTACGCTGAGACTACAATCTTCCCTTCGGTCTGGGGCTGGAAGGGTCCCGTGGTGTAATCGTATGAACCGGCTTTGTCAAATACAACTGAGTAACTACCACCGTAGGGAATGTCAACGGAGCTCATGGTACCAAAGTATGAACCCGTCTGTACATCGTTAGCCTGAATGAAGTGCGGCTTGTAGGGATCGGTGTTTGCCCAGACAACCTTAGTTCCGACTTTCACGTATGCCGTTGCATCGGGCATAATGTTCAGATCCTGGGTGAAGGTGATCGTATAGGTTGGAACCGGCGCTACAGTAACCGTTGGTGTAACATTGGCGGTCGTGTTAACGACAACAACAACAACTTCCTTGGTGGGTACGGCGGTCGGGGCTGCGGTAGCGACAACAGTCGGGACCGCGGTCGGAGCGGTTGTGGCCGCAGGTGCTGCCTGTTGGGATGTGCATCCCGCAAGCAGGATCCCGATAAACAGGATTGCAAGAACAACAGATAATTTCTTCATGCATCTTTTTTTGTTATTTCGGTATATAAGGATATTCAATTCTTTTGTAGAGTTATCCGGTCTTCACAATATACGGACTGAATCCGTATTTTTATCATAAAATAAAAATAAGCCCGGAAAATGGAGTTTTTGCGAATAACTCCGCAATTACTTCAGATAATGGCTGATGGGCTCAAGGGTCAGTTTCTCGCGCTTGATGGCATCAATGGCGAGTGCAGCAGCCCGCGCTGCCTGAAGGGTCGTAATATAGGGGATCTGGAAGTCTACTGCCGCACGCATGATCTGGTAATGGTCCTGGCGGGACTGCTTGTCCTGGGGGGTGTTGATGATGAGCCGGATCTCGCCATGCCGCATCATGTCGAGCACGTTAGGCGAGCCTTCCTGGACCTTCCGCACGAGGTTTGCCTCCACACCTGCTTCATGCAGGTAGTCTACGGTCCCTTCCGTTCCGAACAGGGTGAGGCCGAGATCGCGTAATTTGCGGGCAATCGGTATTGCCTCCTCTTTCTGTTCCATATTCACTGAGATGAAGATGTTGCCTTTGAGGGGCAGCTCGTTATCGGCTGATATGCAGGCCTTGTAAAACGCGAGCCCGAAATCGTAATCAATGCCCATGACTTCGCCGGTGCTCTTCATCTCGGGGCCCAGCATTGTATCGACCCCGCTGAGCTTGCTGAACGGCAGCAACACTTCCTTTACCGCGACATGGCGGATCTCGCGCTCCTTGTACCCGAGATCGCGCAGTTTCTTGCCGACCATGACCTTTGCGGCGATCTTCGCGACCGGGATCCCGGTTGCCTTTGAGACGAACGGTACGGTGCGGCTTGCCCGGGGGTTTGCTTCCAGGATATAGACCACATTGTCCTTGACCGCCATCTGGAGGTTGACCAGGCCTACAACGCCAAGCCCGAGGGCGAGTTTCCTTGTGTATTCCCGGACGGTATCGATAATGGAAGGCGGGAGTGACTGGGTCGGGATGACACAGGCAGAGTCCCCCGAATGGATGCCGGCCTGTTCGATGTGCTCCATGATGCCGCCGATCAGGACCTACTCGCCATCGCAGACGGCATCGACATCGAGTTCGATTGCATTCTGGAGGTAGGAGTCGATCAGTACCGGGTGGTTCCTGCTGACACGGACCGCTTCTTTCATGTACGTCTCGAGTTCGTGTTCATCGTGGACGATCTCCATCGCACGACCCCCGAGGACGTAGGAAGGCCTGACCAGGACCGGGTACCCGATCTTCTCTGCCATCGCATGTGCTTCACTCTCGGAATAGGCAGAACTGTTTGCAGGGCAGGGGATGTTGAGTTTCTTTAAGAGCACGCTGAACCGGTCGCGATCCTCGGCAATGTCCATGGCATCGGGGCTGGTCCCGAGAATGCGGGTGGAAAGGCCGAGGCGCTGCATCTCTTTCTCAATGGGCACGGCAAGGTTGACCGCGTTCTGCCCGCCGAACTGGACCATGACGCCGAAATACCGGTCGGTTTTTAAAATGTTGATGACGTCCTCGAGCTGCATCGGCTCGAAGAAGAGGCGGTCCGATGTATCAAAATCCGTGGAAACGGTCTCCGGGTTGTTGTTGACGATGTGGACCTCCACGCCCTCTTCCTCCTTCAGCGCCTTAACCGCATGGACCGTGCAGTAATCAAATTCAATACCCTGGCCGATCCGGATTGGCCCGGATCCTAGTATGAGTACTTTCTTTGTGTCTGTTGGTACGATCTCAGAGTCTGTTTCATACGTGGAGTAGAAATACGGGGTTTTGGCCGGGAATTCAGCGGCACACGTGTCAACCATCTTATAGGCAGGGGTACCGGTAATGGCATCGATTTCCTGCTGTGTTTTCCCGCTGATCTGGGCAATATCCGCGTTGGAAAACCCGTACCCTTTCGCCCGGATAACATCCTCCCTGCTGCAGGTTCCTGAGGCAAGGCGTTTTTCCTGTTCAACGATATTTTTGATCTTTTCCAGGAAGAACGGCGTGATTGCAGTAAGCTGGACGATCTCGTCAATCGTAAAGCCCTGGCGGAGCGCATCGAAGAGACAGTGGAAGCGTTCGTCCGTGGGTCTGGACAGGATCATGCGGATCTCGCTTGGGCTCGTGTGGGTCTGGACATCGGTATCGAGCGACCTCTTGGCCTTCATGAAGGCCTCTTCGATGGTCCTCCCGATTGCCATTACTTCCCCGGTACTCTTCATGGCAGTGGTAAGTGTCCGGTCGGCACCCTTGAACTTGTCGAACGGCCAGCGGGGAACTTTAACAACGATATAATCGATAGCCGGCTCAAAAGACGCCGGAGTGCAGCCGGTTACGGTGTTAGTGATCTCGTCAAGCCGCAGGCCGATGGCGATCTTTGCCGCCACCCGTGCAATCGGGTACCCGGTGGCCTTGGATGCAAGTGCCGATGAGCGGGAGACCCGGGGGTTGACCTCGATGACGCGGTATTCCCCGTTCAGGAAAGCGAACTGGACATTACAGCCACCCTGGACATCGAGTGCCCGGATGATCTTGATAGCGGCGCTGCGCATCATCTGGAACTCGTCGTCACGGAGGGTGAGGATTGGTGCAACGACCACACTCTCGCCCGTGTGGATGCCCATCGGGTCGACATTTTCCATACCGCAGATGATGATGCAGGTGTTGGCCGAATCGCGCATGACCTCGAACTCGATCTCTTTCCAGCCGAGCACGCTCTCTTCGATAAGGACCTGGTGGATGCGTGAACGTGAGAGTCCCAGTTCAACGATGCGGGTGAGTTCCTCGCGGGTCCGGGCAATCCCGCCCCCTGCACCACCCATTGTGTACGCGGGCCGGACTACGGCCGGGAGCCCGATGGCCGCGATCGCATCGTCGATCTGGTTCAGGCTGGTCAGGATGACGCTCTTCGGGACCGGTTCGCCGATCTGCTGCATGAGGTCCCGGAATTTTTCCCGGTCCTCTCCTTTGTAGATCGCTTCGAGGGGGGTCCCGAGGATCTCAACGTCCTTCAATGCCCCCATTTCAGCGAGCTCTGCAGTCATGTTGAGGCCGGTCTGGCCCCCCATGCCCGAGAGGATCCCGTCAGGCTTCTCCTTTGCGATGATCTTCGCGATGATGTCCGATCGGAGGGGTTCGATGTAGACGGCATCGGCCATCTCCGGGTCTGTCTGGATGGTGGCAGGGTTGGAGTTGACGAGAACGACCCTGACGCCCTCTTCCCGCATGGCACGGCATGCCTGGCTCCCGGAGAAGTCGAACTCCGCGGCCTGGCCGATCTGGATCGGGCCCGATCCGATGATCAGGACCTTCTTGATATGCATCTTCTTGGGCATTATCCGAGCCTCCGGAATACACCGTCAAAATAGTGACATTCAGTATCCTGGGGCCCTGCATGGGCTTCCGGATGGAACTGGACACAGTTGATCTTTAAGTCCTCGTTCTCGAATCCCTCAACGGTCCCGTCATTGGCGTTGACAAACGTGACCTCGCACCCTTCCGGCAGGGAATCCGCGTCAACTGCAAAACCGTGGTTCTGGGTCGTGATGAAGATCCTGCCGTCATAATACTTGACCGGCTGGTTGGCCCCGCGGTGCCCGAACTTGAGCTTGTACGTGTCCCCCCCAAGGGCAAGTGCCGAGATCTGGTTGCCCATGCAGATGCCAAAGATCGGAAGTTCACCGATACACTTTTTCACGGTTGCGATGGTTGCTGCTGCCTGTTTCGGGTCGCCGGGCCCGTTGGTGATGAAGAGGCAGTCGGGCTCGCACCCGAAGATCTCGTCATGGGTGGCATTGTGGGGGAAGATGTAGAGATCGCCTTTTCTCCGCGTGAGGCTGGTGAGGATATTGGTCTTGAGGCCGAGGTCGATGATGGCAACCCGTTTTCCCTTTCCCGGGATCCGGTAGGGTGCCTTGCAGGAAACCTCGGGAATCGGGTTGCATTCAGTGACAGAAGGGGTCTTTCTGGCGAGTTTTACGGCATATTCTCCATCATCGCTGCCGACAACGAGTGCTGCCCGCATGGTGCCGTGGACGCGGGTCTTGATCGTGAGGCTGCGGGTATCCACACCGGACATCCCGAGCAGTTTCTTCTGTTCGAAATATTCGCGGATTGCTGGTTTTATATCGGGTGCGTCGCAGATCTCGCGGCAGATCGTCCCAAGCACCTTGATACTCTGGCTCTGCATATTCTGCACATCGACACCATAATTCCCGATTGTCGGGAATGTGAACATAAGGATCTGGCCAAAGTAACTGGGGTCCGAGAGTGCCTCCATGTACCCGGTCATCAGGGTGTTGAAGACGAGTTCCCCGGAACATTCGCCCTCAACACCGAATCCATTTCCTGTAACATACTGCCCGTCCTCAAGACCCAGAACCGCCTTCATGAATTACCCCTTCACGATTTCCATAATAGATATGCCTGAATGGTTATTAACGATAGTGCAGGCAGGATTTGGACCGGCCGGGAAAAGCCGGGGCCCTCTTTTTCCTTATACCATTATCTGCCGATCAGGGAGTCCTGCCACGATAAACATGCATATAAGCGATGCATTCCGATATTGGATCGTTACCAGAATGGAACAGAGGTGAATCAGAATGGGAACACAAGGACAGAAAATTGTTGGAAGTGATGTCAAGGATTTTGTCGGCCTGCTCAACAAGGCATACTGCGATGAATGGCTCGCCTACTACCAGTACTGGATTGGCTCAAAAGTTGTCAAGGGCCCAAACAAGGAAGCGGTTATTGCAGAACTCACCCTCCACGCAACCGAGGAACTGAACCATGCGACCCTTCTCACCACCCGTATCATCCAGCTGGGAGGGACCCCGGTAACGAAGCCGCAGGACTGGTATAAGTTCACCAACTGCGGGTACGATGCTCCCGATGACCCGTTCATCGTCAAGGTACTCGAACAGAATATCAAAGGCGAGCAGTGCGCCATCAGGACGTACAACTCACTGATGAAGAAGATCAAGGACAAGGATCCGGTCACCTATAATATCCTCCTCACGATCCTCTCGCAGGAAGTGGAGCACGAGGAAGATCTCCAGGCCCTGTTAGAGGATGTAGAGATCATCATGAAGAAGAAGTGATGGTACCGCCATCACCCTTTTCTTGTTACGGCTCCCCGTAAAAACGGGCATAATCCCCGGTTATAAATAGTTCGTATCGCAATCTCCTTTCATACAAAGGACGGCTTTTTTATGGCAACCGAACATGTGAACGGGAAGAACCGGGGGAAAGTTATGCTCTACGCACTCTCTACCTGCGGGTGGTGCGCAAAGACCAAGGACCTCCTGCGCCAGATCGGCGTTGAATTTGACTATGCGTATGTCGACCTGCTTGACGGGAAGGAACAGGACGACGCCATCACGATGGTAGAGAAGTTCAACCCGTCCGGTTCATTCCCCACACTTGTTATCGATAATAAAAAGACCATCATCGGGTTCCGTGAGCAGGAGATACGGGAGGCTCTCGGAGCATGAATTTTACGGGTATCAGCGAGCAGGAGGTTGACCGGGCATATGAGGTCCTGAAGAAGGATGCCATTGACGGGGGGTACCGGTTAAACCCGGATGCGGAGTTTGTGAAAAACCTGATCCGGGGCCTGCTCCGGAACGAACAGCGGTACGGGTACCGTGCATGCCCCTGCCGGTTAGCGTCCGGGAAAAAGGAGGAAGATCTTGATATTATCTGTCCCTGCGATTATCGCGACTCCGATGTTGAAGAGTACGGGGCCTGCTATTGTGCCCTGTATGTGAACGATGCAATTGCAACCGGGACACAGCAGGTGGCTCCGGTCCCCGAACGACGGCCACCCCGTTCGGAACGCGGAAAGACCAAAAAGAGTGCCGTCCACACCGTCCCTGTCAGCCCATCACCTCTCTTTACGCTTCCTCTCCCGGTCTGGAGGTGCAAGGTGTGCGGGTATCTCTGTGCACGGGAGCAGCCCCCGGGTATCTGCCCTGTCTGCAAGGCAAAGAAGGACCGGTTCGAGCGGTTCATCTGATTCATTTTTTCGGAGAATCTCTTATGCTCTCTTAAAGGTCGAAGAACGCTGATGCGTTCTCCTCCTGTCTCGGGTCTTCGATCCCCGGCATCCTTCAAATACTCTCCTGACCCAAATTAAGGGTATGGCAGGAACCGTCAATGTCGAGATCGTTGGCCTGAAGACTTCGGAGTGCTCCCCCTTTCCCTGTGATGAGAACCGTACCTGCGGACTTGAAGGGTGCTACCATTCGGGAAAACTGGTCGATGCATTCAATGAACTCAAAAAAGTGCTCCAGGAGACCTATGGCAACCGGGTGGCTCTCAAACTGACTCTCGTTGATGATGGTGCCCCGGCACACATCAAGGCGATCATTGAGCGCGAATATCCCCCGATTCCTATGGTCCTGGTCAACGGCAGGGTGACAAAGATCGGCCGGATCACGCTCGACCGGATAAAAAATGAGATTGGGAAGGAACTCTGACCCGGCGTGTGTCCAGACGCGCATCTCTTAAAAAATCTGAAAATTTATCAGCATTTTTCCATCAGGGCAATATCCTCCGCTTTTTTCCGGTTTTGGGTTTGAATGAACCTGGATAACCAGTATAAAAATCGGAAAAAATACCTGGTTTCCGGCCTGATCGCCATCATAATATATAAGGGTAGAAAAATAACCGTGTTAAATTAACATCGGCCGATGATCTGAATGGATACTACGAAAACAAATCCTGCTGCACGGGCCCTCCTCCCGATGTGGCCCGGCATCCGGGAAAAATATGATCAGTATATTCTGGAGCCGGGGAGTGTTCAATGATCGTGGAACTGTTCATCCTGTCGATACTGGTATTTGTCCTGGGTATCCTGGTCCCGCTTGTAACCGCTGCCCGGGACCAGCGGGTCTTCAGGACCGCTGCACTCGGGTGCACAATTATCGGATCCGTAATGCTGGGAGTCTTCTCACTGATAATTCTCCTCACCGGCCAGGTCTTTTCATGGACGGTATTCCAGCCGTTCGCTGCGTTTTCCCTGAGTTTTTCTGTGGATCGCCTTGCCGCATTTTTTCTCCTTCTCATTGCTGCCGTATCCGGGTGTGTTGCCCTGTATGCCACCGAGTATATCGAACACCTTGATGGGGGCTCCCGGAGAAACCTGCTCTGCGGCTGCACCAATCTCTTCATCCTCTCGATGCTGCTCGTTGTCGTTTCGGCAAACACCGTCTCCTTCCTCTTCTTCTGGGAACTGATGGCCGGGAGTTCATTCCTCCTCGTTATGTATGAGTATACGGGACCCGATACGAAAAAAGCCGGTATTTTTTATTTTGTCATGACCCAGTTCTCCACGCTCTTTGTCATGCTCGGCATCGTGCTCCTGTACGGACAGACCGGGTCATTCTCCCTCGCCCCGGCCGGCATCTCCTTCCTGTCAACCGCAGCGTTCCTCGCCCTCCTCACGGGATTCTCCATAAAAGCGGGGATTATCCCGTTCCACAAGTGGCTCCCGTATGCCCATCCCGCGAGCCCGTCCCCGATATCCGCGCTCATGTCAGCTGTGATGCTGAAGATCGCGGTCTACGGGCTCATCCGCTTCCTGCTGGACGTATTCTCTCCTGAACTGTGGTGGGGTATCGTAATCCTCTTTTTAGGGACCGCATCGGCAGTGCTCGGGATCATCTACGCCCTCAAAGAGTATGATATCAAGGCAATGCTCGCGTACAGCAGCATCGAGAATGTCGGTATCATCTTCACTGGTATCGGGCTGTATGTCATCTTTACCAGTTACCACATGCCCGGGCTTGCCTCCATCAGCCTTCTCGGGGCCCTCTTCCACTCCCTCAACCATGCGATGTTCAAGAGCCTCCTCTTCCTGACCGCGGGGTCCGTTGTCCATGCAACCCATACCCGCGATATCGAGCAGATGGGAGGCCTCGTGCACCGGATGCCGTATACTTCGGCGCTGTTCTTTACCGGTGCCCTTGCCATTGCCGCTCTCCCGCCGCTCAACGGGTTTGCGAGCGAGATCCTGATCTTTATCTCGTTCTTCTCGTCTGTTGCCGTAGCGGACCCGCTCTTCAAGGTGCTGCTCTTCATCTGCCTTGCGTTGTTTGCCCTCACGAGCGCCCTCTCCGCGGCCTGTTTTGTCAAGGCATTCGGGTCCGTCTTCCTTGCCCTCCCGCGCTCGAAGGAGAGCGGAGAGGCACGGGAAGTCCCGTTCCGGATGCTGCTCGGGCCGGCTATCCTCGCTGCCGCATGTATCATCCTCGGCGTGTTTGCCGCCCAGATCTTCGTGCTGGTGGGACTCTCCGTGCCGATGCCCGACATGTTCCTGGTCGGGCTCCTCCTCCTTGCGATGGCAGTCCTTGCGTATGCATTCCTGTTCTTTACCGCTTCCCGGGATGTGCGGGTGGCCGGGACCTGGGGGTGCGGGACACCCTCGCAGCAGCCGGCAATGGAATATTCGGGCCACGGTTTCTCGGAACCGATCGACATCATCTTCTCCACAGTATACCGGACAAAGATGAAGAACGAGCGGAAATTCTTCGACCGGAAGAACTGTATCTTCGCGGAAGGGACTGCGGATATCAGCCTCATGAAGATCTTCGAGGAATACCTCTACCTCCCCATTGCCCGTGTCTCGTACCAGACAGCGACGGTGGTCTCCCGGTTCCAGAGCGGGTGCCTTGACACGTACCTCCTCTATGTCTTCTGCACCGTGATTGCGATCATCATCTACCTCGGGTGGCTGGCATGAGCCTCTCCTTTATCCTCTATCTCATCATCAACACGTGTGCCGTACTTGCCATTGCTCCGTTGTTCGTCAGTATCATAAAGAAAGTGAAGGCATGGACCCAGGGAAGGCGCGGGCCGTCTGTGTTCCAGACGTATTTCAACCTCGCAAAACTCTTGAAAAAGGAAGTGATCTACTCGTCTCACTCGTCGTGGATCATGCGTGTCACGCCGCTCGTGAATATCGCGGCGATCCTTGTTGCAGCACTCTTTGTCCCGCTGGTCTTCGTGCCTGAGCCGGTTGGCGGGATCGGGAATATCATTCTCCTGCTCTACCTCCTTGCGCTTGCAAAGTTCTTCATGGCCCTTGCCGGCCTCGATGCCGGCAGTTCGTTTGGCGGCATGGGCAGTTCGCGGGAGATGAGCATCTCGGCGATCATCGAACCCACCACCATCATCGTCTTTGCCGCACTCGTCTTTGTCTTCAGGACCCTGAATGTCTTTGAGATGTTCATTGCTTCCGCAGCAACGGGAACTCCTGCCACCCCGACCCTGATCCTGCTTGCCATCTCCCTTTTCATCATCCTGATCGTTGAGACGTCCCGTATCCCGGTCGACAACCCGGAGACGCACCTGGAACTGACCATGATCCACGAAGGGATGGTTCTCGAGCAGTCCGGCTCCAACCTTGCCCTCATGGAACTGTCATCAGCGGTCAAGCTGACGCTCCTTATGGCGCTCATCATCAACCTCATCGTCCCGTTCGGGCTTGCCACGACCCTGACCCTTGGCACGATCGTCGTGGCAGCGGTCCTGTTTGCCCTGAAAGGGACAATCCTCGCCGGGATCATCGGGCTCTTCGAGTCCTCGATGTCCAAGATGCGGTTCTTCCGCCTCCCGAGCCTCTTTGCCATGGCGTTCTTCTTCTCCACGCTCATCATCATCATCGAGGTGTTCGCATGATTGATCCCGCATTCATCCAGGATGTCATACGGGTCCTCTTCGCCGTTGTCATCGTCACCGCCGCATACATCATATCCACCCGCAACATGATCTCGCTGGTGTCCGTCTATGCCCTCCAGTCGCTGACCCTGGTATTCATGGCGCTTGCCCTGTATTCTCTTGAAGGCACCACGGTTCTCCTTGCCATCGCGTGCATCACCTTTGCGAGCAAGGTGCTGGTCATCCCTTACTTCATCGCGACGATCCAGGAACGGATCCGGATCAAGCGCGATATCGAGTTCCATTTCCTGAGCCCCACCACCTCGCTCCTCCTCTCCATGGCCCTGATGCTCTTCATTTACATTGCCCTTGCACACATCATGGAGGGTACCCCGGGGCGGGAGAGCCTCTTCTTCTTCGGGGCCGTTATCGGGATCTCCCTGATGCTCATGGGCATGATGGTCACGTTCTCGCGGAAACGTGCGATCACCAAAGTCCTCGGGTACCTTACCATGGAGAACGGCGTCCTGCTCTTCGGCATGTTTGTCACAAAACTCCCGTTCATCATCGAGTTTTTGATCATCATCGACCTGATCATCCTCGTCATGCTGACCACCATCCTCACGGTAGGCCTCGACTCGACCCTGGAAGACTACCACAACCGCCTCCACCGCTTCCACCTGGTTGAAGATACGGAGGAGGGACCATGATCCTGCTCGCCATCATCCTCATCGCGGCAGCATCGCTCGCACTCATTGCCGTAAGCCGGACAAACCGCCAGATGAACACGGTCTGCATTGCCGAGGCGGCTCTCTTCCTCTCCATTGCGGTCTGGCTCCTCCTGTCCGGGCAGGTCCCGATATCGTCCTTCGTGATCGGGAGCCAGTATTTCTTTATCGACCATCTTGGCCTCTTTGAAGTGCTCATATCAGCGATCATCTTCCTGCTTGCTGCCATCTATGCCCGGGGATACGTGGAAGGGCTGATCGAGACCCATGAACTCGGGAAAGGGAGCCTCAAGCTCTTCTACGGGGCCTGGGCCTTCCTCCTCACCGTGATCCTCCTCGCGTTCTTCTCGGACAACCTCGCCCTCTTCTGGATCTTTGCCGAGCTCACGACCATCGTCTCGGCGATGCTCGTCGCCATTCTCTATGCACGCGACAACATCGATGCCGCGATCAAGTACATCTTCATCGCGTCGGTCTCGATGCTCTTCTCGTTTGTCGGCCTGGTATTCCTGTTCGAGATCTCCCGGTCTGTTTCCGGTGAAGGGACCCTGAACTGGACGGTCCTCGTGCAGCAGGCGCATCTCTTCCCCACGGGCATGATGATCGCGGCCTTTGCGCTCGTCTTCATCGGGTTTGCCGCAAAGTCCGGCATATTCCCCTTCCATACCTGGCTGCCGGAAGCGCATGCACGGGCACCGTCCGCCGTCAGCGCAATACTCTCCGGCGTCCTCTTAAACGTGGGCATCTACGGCATTATCCGCGTCTTTGCAATCGTGCACCAGACCCCGGCGGTCACTACCCTTTCACCCCTGCTCCTGGTCTTCGGCCTGCTCACGGTCGGCATTGCCGCACTCTCCATGCTCCCGCAGAAGAACCTGAAGAAACTGATCGCGTTCTCCAGCGTCGAGAACATGGGCATCCTCTTAATCGGCCTTGCCATCGCGACCCCCCTCGCCATCTTCTGGGTGCTCTTCCACATCATGGCCCATGCCTTCACCAAGGCATCGTTGTTCTTCTCGGCCGGGATCCTCCACCGCCAGTACCACAGCACGCTCTCAGCCGATGCTGTGGATGACATACGGGATGTGTTCCGGCTCCAGCCACTCGCGGCATGGGGGGTCATCCTTGGCGGCCTTGCGATCATCGGCATGCCGCTCTTCCCGATCTTCTTCTCGAAACTGTTCATTCTCATGCAGCTGGGGGCCGTCTCTCTCCCTGCCCTCATCATCCTGCTCTTCCTGCTGTTTATCACGGCAGTCTCCCTTGGTTACTACGTGATCAGTACATTCACGCAGGTATCCCGGCCGGAAACCCGGGATGATATCGTGGCCTATGATACGCCACTCGGCATGAAAGTGCCTGTCATAATCCTCCTCATCCTCATGGTTTTCCTGGGGACCGTTTTTACCACAGGGGAGATCACGTTCCTCGACCGGATTGTTGCGGAGCTGATGTTCTGATGGCAACTGATGACCGTTCCGGGATAACGGCAGTACAGGGCCTTGTCGGACCGGAGATTGCCGCATCGCGGATCACTCCCGGCTGCAATGGCGAATACTACCTGCATGTCGGCGAGACCGAGTTCGGGCCGCTGGTGACCAGCCTTGCCCTGCACAAGTGTGCCCTCATCGGCCTTTTCTGCACGGAGGGCTTCGTTTCCGCATCGCGTTTCTCACTCCTGTATGTCTTTGAGTACAAGGCAACGGTGCTCATCCTCGTGCGGAATACTGGCGGAGTGGCTACATCGGTTGCCCGCCTGCTCCCCTCTGCTTCGTGGTTCGAACGGGAATGCCGGGACGGGTTCGGCATTGAATTCGACGGCGCGTTCGATGAACGGCGACTCTTCCTCCACGAGACCTATCCCGAAGGTTTCCACCCGCTCCTAAAATCCGTCCGGAACGAACCGGTAGCGACGCGTTCGGCCGTCGATCCGGCTGAAGAGTACCCGTTCCGTAAAGTGACGGGTGTCGGGATCTACCAGGTCCCGGTTGGCCCGGTCCATGCCGGTATCATCGAACCGGGACACTTCCGGTTCAGCGTGATCGGCGAGAAGATCTTCAACCTCGAGATCCGGATGTTCTACAAGCACCGTGGGATCGAGAAACTTGCTGAAGGGAAACGCCCGCAGGAGGTTGTACGCATTGCCGAGGCAGTCAGCGGCGACGAGACGGTTGCCAATGCCACGGCATATTGTTGTGCCGTCGAGAAATGCACGGGTACGGCCGTCCCCGACCGGGCATGGTACCTCCGGACGATCCTGCTGGAACTGGAGAGGATCGGATCCCATCTCGGCGACCAGGCCGGCATGCTCATCGACATCGCCTTCCCGCTGGGTGCCAACCAGTTTGCGGTCATCAGGGAGGATGTTTTCCGTATGAATGCTCTCCTGACCGGGTCACGGTTCATGCGGGGAATGGTCGAAATCGGGGGGCTCTCGAAAGATATCAGGAAGGAGCAGCTGGAGGAGCTCGGCACGTTTGTCCGGCAGGCACGGAAACGGTACCGCGTCGGCCTGAAGATCGTCCTCTCGACATCGTCCGTCCTTGACCGGTTCGCCCCAACGGGGATCATCAAAAAATCCCTCCTGCGCCCCCTCAACATCACCGGGCCCGCGGCGCGAGCATCCGGCGGGAGGGTGGACGTGCGGGTCAACCACCCGTACGGCGTCTACGACCGCTGCGTGCCGGCTCCAAAGCCGCTCCATGACGGGGACGTGCTCTCCCGGTTCACGGTGAAGGCATCGGAGATCCTGGACTCGCTTGACATGATCGAACGGCTGCTGGCAGCGATGCCCGATGGAACCGTTAAGACCGAACCAGAGGTTAAGGACGGGTATGCCCTTGCCCTCGTGGAATCGGCGCGGGGAGAGAACCTCTGCTGGGTCTGGATCCGGAATGGTGTTGTCGAACGGTACAAGGTCCGGACCGCATCGTTCTGCAACTGGCAGGCAATAGAACACGCGCTCCAGGGTGAGATCGTCCCGGACTTCCCGCTCATCAACAAGAGCCTGAACCTGTCCTACGCGGGGACGGACCTGTGAGGTGAAACGAGATGGTAAACGCATTATCCTGCCTGTTAAAAGGGAAAGTGACGGAAGACCCGCTCATACGCGATGATGAGATCGAGCGGATCGGCCGGGATATCCGGCGCGAGATCGATACGGTGTTCGGCAGGAGCCTCGCGATCCGCGAGCTCGACACCGGTAGCGACAACGCAACGGAGATCGAGATTAACAACCTCAGCAACCCGTATTACGATGTCGAACGGTTTGGCATCACGTTCGTTGCCTCGCCCCGGCATGCGGACGTGCTGATCGTTACCGGCGCAGTGACGCACAACATGGCGGGCGCTGCGCGGAAGACGTATGAGGCAATGCCGTCGCCGAAATTCGTGGTTGCGGTCGGGGATGATGCCTGCGACGGCGGGATCTACAACGGGACCTATGCGGTGCTCGGCGGCGCTGATAAGATCTTCCCGGTTGACCTGAAGATCCCGGGCAACCCGCCGACGCCCAAAGATATTCTCACCGGTCTGCTGGCGCTGATGAACCAGGCCAAAAAGACCCGGTGAACACCGCTCTTTTAAAGGCGCCCGCATTCGGGACGGGGACAATTTATACTCCGGCAGGATAACCGGTATCCAGCATGAGATCGGTACGGAAATGGGGACACGGGCCGTATCCCGTGGTCGTCCTTCACGGTGGTCCCGGGGCTCCCGGCGAGGTAGCGCCGGTTGCCCGTGAACTATCATCAATGAATGGTGTGCTTGAACCGTTCCAGACCGCGACGACCCTCGATGGCCAGGTGCAGGAACTCCACTCGGTACTGTCAGAGAACGGCCCGGAGCCGGTAACCCTCATCGGCTTCTCGTGGGGCGCATTCCTCGCGTGGATATTTACCGCCCGTTACCCGGCGCTGGTCAGGAAACTGATCCTTGTCAGCAGCCCGCCCTTTGAGGAACAATACGCTGCCAGGATCACCCAGACCCGGATGACCCGGCTCAATAAGAAAGGCCAGGTCGAGGTCCAGGCACTGCTGGCAAAACTCGCGGACCCTGATATTCCTCATAAGAATGATCTCCTTGCGAAGCTTGGTACCCTGCTTGCCCGTGCAGATGCCTATGACCCGGCGAATGTGCCGGACGAGGGTTTCCACTGCCAGTATGATGTCTTCCGGGAGGTCTGGGACGAGGCAAGTGAGCTGCGGGAGAAACAGATCCTCCTCCAGATGGCAAAGATGATCACCTGCCCGGTTGTTGCCATCCACGGTGACTGGGACCCCCACCCGGCCGAAGGCGTGAATGCCCCGCTCGCAAAGGTGCTTCCGGATTTCCGGTTCGTGCTTTTAGAAAAGTGCGGCCACCGCCCTTGGATCGAACGGACGGCCTCAGAGAATTTCTACAAGGCCCTTGTCGGCGCGATCTGAATTACTGCCCTGCGTGTGACCAGACACTCTCATTTCTCAAGGCCCGTTCCCAGCCTCTCCTCAAGTTGTTTCCCGTGCGAGCCGTTCCAGTAGAGTTTCTTACAGTGCTCGCACCAGAAGAATGAGAGGTTCCGCCAGTCTTTCGGGGCGTAATCGGTATGCTGGATCTCGCAGGTGTTTGCCTCCCTCAGCGCGGTGTTGCAGAGCGAGCACCGGCTCATGGCCAGCCGACGCCTGATGAGCTGGTAATCGATCAGCTGCTGCACCTGTTCCATAACATCTTCGGACCGGACATAGACCGCCTGTTCTTTTCCGCGACGGGCAAGTTCCGCATCCCGGGTCAGGAGCAGGCGGTGCTGCTGTGCGGCCATATCGAGGAGGAGCGTGTCCTCACGGGGGTTCCCTTCCGCAAGGCCGTTTGCGCTCGTGGTATCGTATCCCATGAACCTGAGGTACCTTGTCAGGGTGCCGAGCATCCGGTCGGCAATGAACCGGGTATCCCCGCTCCTTTCAGCTGACATGGGTCACCATACCTATCTTCTCCCCGCATTTCCTGCACTGCGTGCCGTCCAGATCAAGGATGCGGCTGGAAAAACCCTGCCGCTCGATAAGGAGAGTACCGCAGGCCGGACAATAAGTGTTTTCGTACTTGTGGTGATACACATTCCCGAGATAGGGATAACGGAGCCCGAGCGCCTTTGCCCGGTCATAGATCTTCTCCAGCGTGGCAACCGGTGTCCCGCCCCGGTCGGTCATCTGGTAGTCCGGGTGGAAAGCCGAGAAGTGCATCGGGGTGTCGGGCCCGAGGTGCTCGATCACCCATCGGATAAGCCCCTCCTGCTCCTCCATGTTGTCGTTCAGGCCGGGGATGACGAGCGTCACGGTCTCGACATGCATACCCAGTTCGCGGGCAAGCACAGCGGAATCGAGCACCGGCTGGAGGTGCGCCCCGCACACTTTCCGGTAAAAATCGTCCGTGAATGCTTTCAGGTCCACCCGGTACGCCCCGAGCATGGGTGCGAGTTCCCTCAGTGCCTCTTCTGTGATGTACCCGTTGGTAACGTACACGGTACCAAGCCCCCGCGCCTTAGCGAGCGTGCCCATGTCAAGCGTGTACTCGTGCCAGATCGTGGGTTCGTTGTAAGTCCACGAGATACTCGCACTGCCGCTGCCGATTGCACGGCTCACGCCTTCTTCCGGTGAAAGCGTACGGAGACGCGCCGTCTCGAAATCGGCACGGGAGATATGCCAGTTTTGGCAGTGTTTGCAGTGGAAGTTACAACCAACACTCCCAAGCGAGTAGGACGTGGTGCCGGGCAGGTAGTGGTAGAGCGGTTTCTTCTCGATCGGGTCGACAGCCTCAGCACTGATCCTGCCGTACGTCTTTGCATCAAGGACACCGTTCTCATTCCACCGCACGCCACAGATGCCGTGCTTCCCGTCATGGATCGTGCAGCGGTGGTTACAGAGCGAGCACTTCACAGCATTGTTTTGAAGTTTTGTATACTGGCGTGCCTCATGCATACCGCGTTATCCTTCTTTTGTGTGGGAACGAACGGGCTTTCTCTGTTTCCGCTCCTCCCTCTCCACGTCCTTTATCCCGTCGGGTGAATCAACTTCAAGAACGAATGACCCGCGGTACCCGCAGTCCTTGCAGATATAGACAGAACCGACATATCCCCCGACTTCGGGATAGATCTCCTGGCTCTTGCACCGGGGACAGTAGAACATAGTAAATAACTCTATATGAGCATCCGGTACAAAAACTAGTGCAATGAAGACGGTTGTCATCTCGCTGGGCGGTTCGATCCTGATCCCGTCCCTGGATAAACACACGATCAGGGAGTACGTGCCTGTGCTGAAGAAGATCGCAAAGAAGCACCGGCTCTTCGTGGTGGTTGGCGGCGGAGGCGAGGCCCGGCGCTACATCAAGATCACCCGCGACCTTGGCATTGACGAGGGCACCTCCGACGAGATCGGGATCCTGATCACCCGGCTGAACGCGACCATGCTGATCGCGGCGCTGGGTGAGGACGCGTACCCGAAGGTTGCGGAGACCCACGCGGAGGCAAAGAAGTTCGGCGAGTCCGGCAAGATCGTGGTGATGGGCGGCATCACCCCCGGCCAGACCACCGATGCCGTGGCTGCGGTCCTTTCCGAGCGGGTCGGGGCTGCGGTCTTCATCAACGCGACATCGGTCGACGGGATCTACACGGCTGACCCGAGGAAGAACCCGAAAGCGACACGGTTCGATCAGATGACATCCCAAAAACTGCTGGAGATCGTTGGTAAAACGGCGCTTGGCGCCGGCTCCAATAATGTGCTCGACATCGTTGCCGCCCGCGTTGTTGAACGGAGCGGGATACCCCTTGTGGTGCTTGACGGGCGCGAGCCGAAGAACCTTGAGAACGCGATCCTGAAGGGCAGGTACCTGGGTACCGTAGTCTCGGACGGGAAGAAGAAGCCGCTGCCGGTGTAACCCCGGAATAATCCAGCTGTTTTCCCTATACCATCACCTATTTTTATCTTCGCGGCGCAACTATGATGGCACGGGGTAGTAGGGTAGCCTGGTCCATCCTAGAGCGTTTGGGACGCTTTGACGGCGGTTCGAATCCGCCCTACCCCATCAGGCTATGAAAAAACAGGACGCTGCCCGGGTATATTCTCTTCTCCTGGAACGTTATCCGGATGCCCGTGAATCACCCCTTACCGTTGCCCGGGGAACGCCGTTTGAAGTGATCATCCTCACGATCCTCTCCGCCCAGACAACGGACAAGGCCGTCCTGAAAGTAAAGAAGCCGCTTTTCTCGAAATACCCGACTCCTGCAAAACTCGCAAAGGCGAAGGCAGCAGATGTAGAGAAGATCATCCACAGTCTCGGCTACTACCACGCGAAGGCGAAGAACATCATCGCTGCATCGCAGTCCCTGCTCGATAATTTCGGTGGCAGCGTGCCGGAGACGATGGACGAACTCCTCACGATCCCCGGTGTCGGGCGCAAGACCGCCAACATTGTGCTGTACCATGCACTGGGGAAGAACGAGGGGATCGCGGTCGACACCCACGTCCGCCGGCTCGCGCAAAGGATCGGCTTCTCGGACACGGACAATGTTGCCGTGATCGAGCGCGACCTCATGGCGGTGTTTCCGAGAGAAATGTGGGGGGACCTGACGGACGTGCTGATTGCCCATGGCAGGGCCACGTGCGATGCAAAGAAGCCGCTGTGCGACACCTGCGTGATTGCAAAGGACTGCCGGTACTTCAAAACGCTGGCGAAAAAATGAACTGTTTTAGTACCCGATGATCACCCGGGTCACCATGAACGCAGCAAACCCGATTGCGGCACTGATCGGGATGGTGAGGATCCACGCCCACATGATCCTCCGGGCAACACCCCATTTTACTGCACTGGCCCCCATGGTCGACCCTACGCCCATAATGGATGAGCAGATGATATGGGTGGTGCTGACCGGGATCCCGGCAACCGATGCCCCGAGAATGGTTGCTGCCCCGGCAGTCTCCGCAGCAAACCCGTGCACCGGGCGGAGTTTTGTGATATTATACCCCATGGTCTTGACAATCCGCCAGCCCCCGGAGAGGGTGCCGAGTGCAATCGCGGTATAGGATGCAATGATGACCCAGAAGGGGACCGGCAGGTTATTCGGGTCCACGGATGCGCCGAAATACCCGATCGAGAAGAGGAGGGGCAGGATGATCCCCATCGTCTTCTGGGCATCGTTGGTCCCGTGGCTGAAACTATAGGCCGCTGCCGAACAGAGCTGGAGCTTCTTGAAATAACTCTCCGCAGACTGCTTGTTGGCCTTTCGTGTAGCCCAGAGAACCACAACCATAAAAAAAAATCCGGCAATCAGGCCGATAACGGGTGAGGCGAACATAAAGGTCACGACGAGAATGACCGTTTCCATCTTGATGGCGGCAAGGCCCGCTGCCGCGATACCCGCACCCACAAGGCCCCCGATGAGGGCATGAGAGGAAGACGTAGGCAGGCCGACGAACCACGTGATCATGTTCCACGTGATTGCACCGATCAGGGCACACAGGATGATATACGGGACTAAGGCGGTTTCAACGAAGTCCAGGTGAATGATCTTGCTTACTGTGGCTGCAACGGCAACACCGAACCCGAACGCAGCGGCAAAATTGAAGAAGGCGGCGAAAAAGACCGCATTGCGGGGGGAGAGGACTTTAGTCGAGACGACCGTTGAGATCGAGTTGGCCGAGTCATGGAACCCGTTGGTGAAGTCAAAGACCAGCGCGATCCCGATGATGACGACGATAAGTTCCCACGTTGCTTCGATCATGCGAGCCTCGTTGTCCAAGTCATCATGAATGCCGTATCGCAATATCCGAAAGGACGTTCACCACATCTTCGCACCGGTCGGTGGCAGTCTCGAGATGCTCGTAGATGTCCTTGAATTTGATGATCGTGATCGCGTTATCCGATTTGAAAAGGTCGGTGATTGCATGGGCGAGCACATCGTCGGCGAGGTTCTCCAGCCGGTTCACCTCGATGCAGCGCTCCTCGATGTAGCGGGGGTCCTTGATCGAGCGGATGCCCTTGACGGCACTCTCGATCTCGATCGTGCACATGTGGATCAGTTTTGCGAGTTCGACCATGTGCGTGTCGGCAGATTCTATGCCGTAATACTGCATCTTCTCGGTTGCCCCGTCAATGTAGTCCAGCACATCGTCCATGGTCGAGGCGAGGCGCGAGATCTCTTCCGGGTCGAGCGGCGTGATGAATGTCGTGTTCAGCTGGTGGTAGATATCGTGTGTCAGGAGATCGCCCTTGTGTTCGAGTTTCTCGATCGCATGGCGCTTCTCCTTGACATTGGTGAAGTCCTCGGTGAGGGCAACCAGCTGCCACGCCGCCTCTTTCACAATCCCGGCCTGTTTCTCAAACAGGTCAAAAAAAACCTTATCCTGAGGTATCAGCAGTTCCCGCAGACCCATAACAAACCCAGAGGTTAATCGGTGGTAAATCTTAAAAATATAGCGAAATATCGTTGGCCCTATACCGCCATCACGACAAGCGAGACCAGGAAGTAACCGGCCCAGGCCACCACAAACGCCAGGGGAATGGTGATGACCCAGGCGGTCATCATCTCGCGGACGACCCGCCACTGCACCGCGTTCTTCCCCCGCGTTGCCCCGACCCCGATGATCGCCCCGTTGATCGCGTGGGTCGAGGAGACCGGGATACCGACTTCGGTGACGGCAACGAGGATCGCGCTGCTCGCGGTCGCTGCACAGAACCCCTGGTACGGGCGGATCTTCGTAATCCCCTTTGCCATCTTGTCCACCACCTGCCAGCCGCCGAAGCAGGTGCCGAGGCCGATCGCAATGGCGGAGGTGAGGATCACCCACACCGGGACATCGAATGTCATGAGGATCCCGGATGAGACCAGCAGGGCCGTGATGATACCGACCGCGTGCTGGCCATCGTTTGCACCATGGGCAGTTGCCTGGATGAGGCAGGCAAGCACGTGGAGGGGCCGGAAGATCCGTTCCATGCTGTTCCGGCGGGAGTGCCGGAAGGTGTGGGAGACGATGATATCGAGAAGGAATGCACACACGATCCCGATGATAGGCGAGATGAAGATGAAGAGCACGATCGCAAGGAGCCCGGAGACCTGGAGAATCCCGAGCAGCATCAGGACCGGGATGACCAAGGCAGCGCCACAGACTGCACCGAGTATCGCACCGAGCCGGACATCTTCCTTGAACGATGCGGTGAAGAGGCCGAGGAGGACCGCCCCGATCGCTCCTCCGATGATGGCGGATAAGGCAACCTCCCCGGTTGCAAGGGATGAGGGGAGGATCACCGCGGCCGGCCCTGCGACCGCGATCCCGGCGCCGAGCAGCCCCCCCACCATCGCGTGGCTGCTCGATATCGGGATCCCGCTCCGGGTTGCAACAAAGACGAGGATGATCGCGGCGCCCATGGCAACAACGATGGAGAGCGGGGTGAGGCCGTTCTGGTTCACGATCGCCGTACCGATCGTTGCAGCGACTGCAGTCGTGAAGAGGAAGGGGCCGATCATGTTGCAGATCCCTGTGTACAGGACGGCCCTGAACGGCGACAGGGCCCTGGTCGCGACGACCGTGGCAATGGAATGCGAGGCATCATTGAGCCCGTTGACGAAGTTTAATGCCAGGGCCAGGATAATGCCGAACAGGACAAGGGGTTCCATGCCGATCATGAATGGGCCATCGCAATGTCATGCAGGGCATGCCCGACATCGTTGCACTTCTCCATCACCTTTGCCAGGCCCTCGTAAATATCCTTGAGCTTGATGATCAGGAGGAGGTCCTGCGTCTTGAAGAGTTCCAGGACCGCCCGTGAGAGGAGTTCTGTCGAGAGGTTGTAGAGCCTGCTGATCTCCTGCGAATGGATCTTCACATCCTCCGGGGTCTTCAGCGTAGAGAGGCTGTCGACGGCATGGGTGATCTCGGTACTGGAGAGCAGGATGAGGTAGGAATATTCCTTGAGTACATCGTTTGTTTCCGGGATCCCGTAGTTGCACAACTGGTGGGTAACCCAGTCGATCTTGTCGAGCACATCGTCGAACACCGGTGCGAGCCGGGCAATCTCTTCCGGTTCGAGCGGGGTGATGAGCGACTCGTCCAGCTGCTCGAAGATCTTCCGGGTGATCTCGTCCCCGTGATGTTCGATCTGGCGCACCCTGTGGGCCTTCTCGGTCCCCCCGGGCAGTTCGTGGGTGATCTCGTTGAGCGTTGTCGAGGCTTCGGTAATCTTCTCCGCCATCTCACGAAACAGCGTGAAGAAGATCTTGTCCTCGGGCAGGATCAGGTCACGGATACGCATGGTCTTCAGACATACCCTTAATTCCCAAGGATAAAAAGGGTGTGGCCGTGACAGGATATAAAACCGAAGAGGACGGACGATGCGGCCCGGGGGGAACCGGAGGTGCGGTTATTCACCGGTCAACGGGAGGATCCTGATGTGGCATCCGTATTGGCTTTCCGGACCTCTTCAGGAGGGGCAGTGATCTCAAATAATACCCCTTTACCCGGGACACCGGTCTCCTGGATCGTGATATTCGTAATCCCCAGGATCTCCCGGCTCAGGAACAGGCCAAGCCCGGTATTTTTCCCAAAACCCTTTTGGAAGATCTTCTCCTTGTCCGTCTCCGGCACCCCTTCGCCATCATCCTGGTACCGGATAACGACCCCGCCGGTATTCAGTCGTTCCGCGGAGACGGTGACACGCTGCACATGGGTGCCATGGCGGATGGAGTTGTCCGCAAGGTTCCCGAAGACCTTTGAGAGCAACGGGTCAGCATATATCTCGATTGCGAGATCTTTTGTTACGAGCTCAATTCCTGCCCCTTTGAGGCAGCCCCCCACCCGCTCTATGATCTTCCCGACATCCTGCCAGCGGGGGGCCTGGGCCCCGATATCTTCGTAACTTTTTGTGAAGGCAATCTGCCTCTGGATGGTCAGCACCGCAATCCTCGCTTTACTCATGTACTGGAGGAGTGCCGGATCGGTGAGTCGCGATTCCGTGAGCTCGATATACGCCTGGAGAGCGAGGATCTGGTTGTTGATGTCGTGGCGGGTGATGCTCGTTAAGAGATTGAGCTTCCGGTTTGCATCTGCAAGCGCCATCTCCACCCGGCTCCTCTCGGCATTCTCTTTCGAGAGGCTCCTGATTGCCACCTGGAGTTCCTCAATGGTTGTTGTCAGCTCCTCATTCAGCGTACTGGCATGCTCGTGTGCTTCCGAGAGCTCGGTGTTCTTCCGCACCGCAAACTCGTACGTTGAGAGGAGGATATTCAGGATCCTGGAACGGCTGGCCGTGATCGTGTGCACCTGGCGGTCAAACACGATGTCGATACCGGTCCTGGGACCATCGGGATCGGGTATCGCGGTGGCTTCAAACGTGTCGGTGATCCGGGAAAAGACCTGTTCGGGATCAAAGGGTTTCACGATAAAATTGTCTGCGCCTGCCTCAAGCCCCCTGAGCACATCGGCGGGATCGTAGAGCTGCGTGACAAGGATGACGGGGATGCCCGCGGTTGTCGTGTCTGCCTTGATCGCCCGGCAGAGCTCGTACCCGTCCATCTCCGGCATGATGATATCGGTCAGCACCATGTCAGGTGGTTCTGTCCTGATTTTATCAAGCGCATCGCGGCCGTCCGCTGCCAGCGTTGCCCGGTATCCCTTTGTTGCGACAAGGTGGCCTAGATATTCCGCCTGGGTACGGCTGTCCTCGACTACGAGGATCCTCCTGCCTAAAACCCCTGCCTTATCAGTCATCGCAACTTCCGGATATCCCGTTACTTGTATATAAGTAATGTATCTTTAATCCTGCAAGAGTCCATGAGATGCCGTGCTGTCGGGAGAGCGTGAAGGTGAGGCCCGGGTGAAGTGTGTTCAGGAAAGCAGAACAGAAAAAGAACGGGATGGACCGGGCGGGAATTGAACCCGCGGCCTCTTCCATGCCAAGGAAGCGATCTACCACTGATCTACCGGCCCGCTCCTATCTACTAAGTTGCCATAGGATAAAAGAATTGTTTGTCCGGAGCCTGCGGTGACTCCCTGCACCCGGACCCCGCGAGCCCCGGCTCCAGAAAAGCGCTGGTCGCCGCTTGTCGCTAGTTATTAGTGTTTCCTCGCCAACATTTTCCTGCGAAGGATCCTATGTCGGATATATACACAACGGCCACCGGCCGTGCCCCGGGGTGGCACTGATGCTCGGGATTATCGGAGGCACGAGCCTGCTCTTCTCAACGCTCCCGAAACTGGAGAAACGGCAGGTTGCGACTCCTTTTGGCAGCGCCGAACTGCTCTGCGGTGACAACCTCGTCATGCTGATGCGCCACCAGCACGACCGCCCCCCGCACCGGATCAATTTCCGGGCAAACCTTGCGGCCATGGCAATTGCCGGTGTCACGCATATCGTGGCGTTCGGGTCATCAGGCTCGCTCAAGCCAAAGATCGCGCCCGGCTCGCTCCTCATCCCGACCGATTACATCAGTGTGACCGACATTCCCTCCGTCCACGACCACGCGATCGAGCATGTCCGGCCGGAACTTTCGGAGGAACTGGCAAAAAAACTCGCAAAACTGGTGCCCGCGGCACGCTTCGGAGGCGTCTATGTCCAGACCCGGGGGCCGCGGATCGAGACGATCGCGGAAGTGAAAGCGCTTGCGTGGATTGCGGATGTGGTGGGCATGACAGTGGCGTCCGAGGCGACCCTTGCATGCGAGCTTAAGATGGACTTTGCCGCGCTCTGCACGATCGAGAACTACGCGAACGGGCTCGGGGACGAGGTACTGACGTACGAGCATATCGTAAACGTTTCGCGGAAACACAAAGACCGGACGGAAGAGATTGTGAATACGATAATTTCGAACATGAGCTGAGGAGGACGAACGATTATGATGGTGGATTACGATACGAATGGGATCTTTGGCAGGAACCACTCCCTGATGATTACCAATGTTGTGGTGGACGGCCACACGGTCGATATTGTCATTGACGAGAAGGGCTTGATCTCTTCCATCGGTGAGAACGCGGGAAAAGAGTGGAAGGGCGACGAGGACTTCCTTATTGACGGGAACGGGGCACTCGCCCTCCCTGGCCTGGTCAACACCCACACCCACGCGGCGATGAGCCTGCTTAGGGGCTATGCCGACGACATGATCCTGCAGGACTGGCTCGCCCAGAAGATCTGGCCGCTCGAGGCGCACCTGACCCCGAAGGATGTGTACTGGGGGACAAAACTCGCCTGCCTCGAGATGATCCGGTCCGGCACAACCGCATTCAACGACATGTACTTCATGATGGACCAGGCAGCAAAGGCCGTGGACGAGGCCGGCATCCGGGCCGTGCTCTCGTACGGGTTCATCGACCTGTCCAGCGCAGAGAAGCGTGAAGCCGAGTGCAAAGCCACCGAGAAACTGGCGGCAGACATAAAGACTATGAACAATCCCCGGATCAAATTCGCGGTCGGCCCCCACTCGCCCTACACGGTCTCCCCCGAAGGGCTGACGTGGTGCGCCGGGTTTGCGCAGGCGCAGAAGTGCGGGATCCATATTCACCTCTCCGAGACCGAGAAGGAAGTGACCGACTGCGTTGCGGCGCACGGCAAACGCCCGGCCGCCCACGTCGATGCCTGTGGCATCCTTACCCCGCAGACCGTCGCTGCCCATGGCTGCTGGCTGGACGATGCGGAGTGCAGTCTCCTTGGGAAACGGGGCGTGTCGGTCGCCCACACCCCGGCAAGCAACATGAAGCTCGCCACCAACCGGGCGATGCCGTACCCGGCACTCGTGGCTGCGGGAGCAAACGCATGCCTTGGGACCGATGGCTGCTCCTCCAACAATAACCTCGACATGTTCGAGGAGATGAAGATCGCGGCCCTCCTCCAGAAGTTCTTCTGGAACAATCCCACGATCCTCCCGGCACCGGAAGCCCTTGCGATGGCAACGGCGAACGGGGCAAAGGCGCTCGGCCTTGCGACCGGGCGGCTCGTGGCCGGGACACCGGCCGACATCATCCTTGTCAGCAAACGGGATGCCTGCAATGTCCCGCTCCACAACGCGGCCTCGAACATGGTCTATGCCTGCAATGGCTGTTCCGTTGAGACCACCATCTGCAACGGCCGGGTCCTGATGCTCGACAGCGGCATCCCGGACGAGGCGAATATCGTGAACGGGGCGGCAGAGGCAGCCTTCGGGCTCGTGGAACGGGCGAAGTCCGGATAACCTATGAAACCCCGTGCAGCATCCCCGGCACTGTCCCGTGCAGCGTCGATCGCCTGCATCATCCTTTTTCTCATAGCGATTGTCCTTGTTGCAGGATGTACGGACCTGCCCGGTACACCGACGGGCCCTTCGTCCCATCCGGTTCGTGACGGGAAACTTGCGGCTTACTTCTTTGATGTCGGCCAGGGCGATTCACAGCTGATCCTCTTTGAGAACAAGACGATCCTGATCGATGCCGGGGAGGTGGATATGGGCGACCGCGTTGTCGCGGACCTGGAACGGCTGGGCGTGACCCGTATCGACCTCCTCGTTGCCACGCACCCGCACTCGGACCACATCGGGGGGATGCAGAAGGTGCTGGACGCCTTCCCGGTCGGGCAGGTGCTGGACTCAGGCATGCCCTCCTCGTCTTCGATCTACGAAAAGTTCCTGACCGAGATCGACAAAAAAGAGATCCCGTACATGGTGGCAAAACAGGGCCAGACTATCGACATCGATCCGGCCCTGCGCATCCTTGTCCTTTCGCCAGCGGAAAAGCGGCTGAACGACGACCCGAACCAGAACTCGGTGGTCCTGCGGGTCTCGTACGGCACCGTGAATATCCTCTACACGGGGGACCTTGGAGGCGAGACGGAGGCGGCACTTGCCAGGACCGGGTACCCGACCGATGCACAGGTCCTCAAGGTCGGCCACCATGGCAGCACGTTCTCGACCACATCAGCGTTCCTCTCCCGCGTGCACCCCGGTATCGCGATCATCAGCGTTGCCGGGGACAATCCCTACGGCCATCCTCACGACCAGACGCTCGATCGGCTTGCGAGCGCCATGGCAACGGTATACCGGACCGACCGGGACGGGACGATCCTTGTCCGGAGCGACGGGACAACCTATTCGGTGACAACGGAAAAGGGCGGGTCGGGAATCTGGGACGTGACGACGACAGCGGTGCCGGTCCTCACTACTCCCGCGACAACTGTAACCGTTGCCCCGCTCCAGAATATCTCCCTTAACCTGACCGATCTCGTGTCGGCGATCCCCTCCAACCTCACGATACCGGCCACGCTCCCCCCCGTCCAGATCGGTAATGCCTCGTCCGTGTACATCAGCGCAACACAGTCCGATGCACCCGGGGATGACCGCGAGAACCTGAACGGCGAATGGGTCCGGATCGCAAACCGGGGGGACGGCCCGGTGCTCATTGCCGGCTGGACGCTCTCCGACAGTACCGGTTCTTCCGCATTCACCTTCCCTGCTGTTCTCCTCATGCCGTCCACGTCCGTGACGGTCTTTTCCGGCAGTGGAACGATGAACGATACCGCGCTCTTCATGGGACGGTCCGCACCGCTCTTTGGTAACAGCGGGGATGCAGCCATCCTGCGGGACGGCTCGGGTGCAGTGATCGACCGAACCGGGCAGGAGTGATCGCATGAGAGCCACGATCGATCGGATCGATGAAGGGATCGCGGTCATGATCCCCCGCGAGGGCGACGCCCGTCCGTTCCGCCTCCCGATCTCCCTCCTGCCCCCCGGCTGCCACGAGGGTGATCTTGTCACGGTCACGATTGAGCGGGATGAGACCGCAACAGCCGAAGCAAAGGAACGGGTCGCCGGGCTCATCGGGAGGCTGGAAAAAAAGGGCCGGTAGCGCCTGCCCTGCAGTCCCGGCCGGATAAAAGGGCGACACTATTTTACCTTGTTGCGATCAAATGGCGATACTATGACCCATCACGAAGCATTTGAGCACCACGATCATCCTGCGCCTACGGAAACCTCGAAGACCTGCCGTCTCTGCTCAACCCCCTACTCGCCGGAGAACAATCCTTCCTTCCTCGGGATCTGCAACACGTGCGGGTATAAGATCCTGATCGTGCTCCTGATCATCATGATCTCGACGTCCTATATCGCGTGGTTCGGTGTGTTGTAATTTTTTTTAATTTTTGCCTGATGAGGAAGATCAATGAAGATTGCCTTTGTGATCTACGACAACCTTACCCTGCTGGATTTTGCCGGTGCATACGACCCGCTGACCCGTCTCAAGTCAATGGGTTTTATCCCGGATCTCACGTACGATATCTGCGCCCGCAAGGAATGTACCCGGTCATCTGAAGGCGCTGAACTGATTGCGGACCGGGTGGGATGCGCCCTCTCCTCATACGATTACGTGATCATCCCCGGTGGCGATGGGATCAAAGACCTGATGAAGGATGAGGAGTTCCTGCGCTGGATCTCCGTTGCATCAGAAAAGACAACTGTTGCTGCGGTCTGCGGGGGCTCGCTCCTGCTTGGCGCTGCCGGCCTGTTGCGTTCCCGGAAGGCAACAACGCACCCCCAGCTGATGAATGTCCTGAAACACTTCGCGGGGGAAGTATCGTCCGACCGGATCGCTGACGAAGGGAATATTATCACAGCCGGCGGGGTGACCGCGGCCATCGATCTCGGCCTGTACCTCTGCGAAAAAATTGCCGGGAAGGATGCGAGAGAAAAGATCCAGGTGCAGATGGATTACCATTGTTACCGGACCGTCTGAGCAGGAATGGTCTGGTCCCTGTTTTTTTACCCGTGATGTCACGTGTGGCCCAACCATTATGTACCTGTTCTGCCCCACTACCCCATATGGTGAACATGCATGTCTGACATGATCCTGCCCGTTGCCCTCGCCCTCTTTGAGTACGTGAACGTACTGGTGGCCCTGTTTGCAGTCGCCCTTGCCATAAAATGGCAGAAGACCGAATTTTTCGCAGGCCTCATCTTTCTCCTGCTCTATACGATCATCGATGCGATCGAACTCTCCCTTTCGGCGATCTTCGATGTGAACATAATCAATGCATCGCAGTTCGGTTTTATCCTCCTCGCGCTCTCCGGGTTCATCGTGGGGATGCGCCCTGCAGAGCCCATCAAGAAAACAGCGTGAAGATCTGATGATCCTTTTTTAGGTACTCCCCCGGATAGTGACGTTTTCATGCGCTGTTTCATCTCGTGAAAACAAAAATACTGAAAATCCGGAAGGCGAGGCGCATATTTTTATCAAAACATATTACTAATTTTATTATCAGTATAGAACAAAGATAGATCAGGAGCGTTGGGATATTTTGCAGAATAAAAAAAACCTCGGGCATCCGGTAACGATTGTGCTGTGTCTCCTCCTGTTCCCCGTGCTGGTCCAGGGAGTTGCCGCGGAATCGTCTTGTACATTTATCAGAATGTGGGGATCGTATGAGGGAGGACCCAGCACTACCTCCAATGGTGTTGCTGCTGATGCTTCCGACAAGGTCTACGTAACCGACACGGGCAACAACAGGATCCTGGTCTTCTCCTCAGACGGGTCAATACTATCCAGATGGAATCTCAACTGGACCGAACCCGAAAAGTTGGATGTTGCCTCTCCTTATGGTATCGCCGTTGATTCATCCCACAATGTGTATATTACCGACCGCGAGAACAACACGGTCCAGAAGTACACACCATGGGGTCTCACAACCATATGGGGGAGCGAGGGGACCGGTGACGGGCAGTTTTCCCATCCCACCGGTGTCGCTGTTGATTCATCCGCTAATGTGTACGTAGCTGACACGGGCAACAACAGGATCCAGAAATTCCATTCAACCGGAACATATCTCATGCAATGGGGATCGTATGGAACCCCCGACGGGTCGTTCAATGCACCGATGGATGTAACCGTTGATTCATCCGGCCACGTCTATGTTGCTGATACCGGTAACAAACGGATACAAAAATTCAGCCCGGACGGAACGTTTCTCGTAAAATGGGGTACTTCAGGAACCGGCGAGGGGCAGTTCTCGACCCCCACCGGTATCGCTGTTGATTCCAAAGGCAATGTCTACGTTGCCGATCTCACCTCCAGGGTCCAGGAGTTTAACCCTGCCGGGGAATTTTTAACAACCTGCGATACCGGCGCGACCACTAACGATGTTGCCGTAGATCCGTCTGGCACGATATACGCCCTATTGCAGTCCGGGCCTCACTGGAAGATCGGGAAATACGGGACCCGCGATTCAGCTTCCCTGGCGGCTTCCACACCGGGAGTGCACACCACATTTTCAGTTTTTGTAGAACAGACAACACCCCGGGTTACACCAACAACCAGTCTTATGACCGCACCACCCACATCCCCGGCGACAATTGCAACTCCCACCATGACACCCACCACCAGGGTGACAATTGTATCTCCCACTCTCACACCAACCATGGATTCTGATACGAAGATCGCAGAGCCCGGGGAACAACCTGCAGAAAACGAAAGGATACTTGAGGAGCAGGGGAACATCCTGGACCAGATAACTGCATTTTTAGGAAAACTGTTAGGCCGGAAATAATTTTTTTATTTTCCCTCAACGGTGGGGAAAAAGGGTTACGCGGTCAGGACCTTGTCTTCTTCTTCGAAATCCGAAAGGCCATCAGGCCTTGAGGAGGAGAAGAAGTGCGAAGCACTTCTTCGAACACCCTTCAGCCCGGGAAAAGTACAGGAATGGAGAAAAAAGGGTTATGCGGTCTCGACCTTGTCCGCCTCTTCGAGGTCCGAAAGGCCATCAGGCCTTGAGGATGAGAAGAAGTGCGAAGCACTTCTTCGAATTCCCTTCAGCCCGCAAAAAGTACAGGAAAGTAGAAAAAAGAGTTATGCGGTCAGGACCTTGTCCGCCTCTTCGAGGCCGAGCACCTTGATCGACTCGTCACGCATCTTGTACTTCTGGATCTTGCCCGAGATATTGATCGGGAAGTCCTGGACGAACATGACGTACCGCGGGATCTTGTAGTGGGCGATCTTCCCCTTGCAGAAATCCTTGACGTCCTGCTCGGTCATGGCTTGGCCAGGCTTCATCTTCACCCATGCGCAGAGCTCTTCGCCGTACTTGATGTCCGGGACACCTACCACGTACACATCAGAGATCTTTTCGTGGTGGTGGAGGTACTCTTCGATCTCGCGTGGGTAGATGTTCTCCCCGCCGCGGATCACCATGTCCTTTAACCGGCCCACGATCTTGAAGTAGCCCTCCTCGTCCATGGTGCCGAGATCTCCCGTGTGGTTCCAGTGGTCCTTGTCAAGCGTTGCGTGCGTGGCCGCGGGATTGTTGTAATAACATTTCATGACGCAGTAGCCGCGGGCGCAGATCTCCCCGATCTCACCGGTCGGCACGATCTTGCCGGTGTTGGGGTCGATGATCTTGAGTTCGGTATGCGGGAACGCCCTCCCGATCGTGCTCACCCTGCGGTCGACCGGGTCATCGGTCGTTGTCATGGTGACGCCGGGGCTCGTCTCGGTCTGGCCGTACACGATCACGATCTCGCTCATGTGCATCTTGGTATTGACTTCCTTCATCACTTCGATGGGGCAGGGTGAGCCGGCCATGATGCCGGTCCGGAGGGAGCGGAGGTCGTACCTGGCAAAGTTCGGGTGGGTGAGCTCGGCAATAAACATGGTCGGGACACCATGCAGGGCCGTGCAGTGCTCCTTCTCAACGGTCTTCAAGACCTCCTCGGCATCGAAGGCCGGGGCGGGCAGGACCATCGTGGAGCCGTGGGTGACGCAGGCAAGGTTCGAGAGGACCATGCCGAAGCAGTGGTAGAAGGGAACGGGGATACAGAGCCGGTCCTTTTCGGTAAATTTCATCCCTTCGCCAATAATGAAACCGTTGTTGAGGACATTGTGGTGCGTTAAGACAACACCTTTCGGGAACCCGGTGGTGCCGCTCGTGTACTGGATATTGATCGGGTCGTCAAACGAGAGTCCCTCTCCCCGCTCCGCGACCTCGTCCATGTTGATCTCCTCGGCCTTTTTCAAAAAGTCGCCCCAGGTGTACATGCCGTTGTACGGGACGTCTCCAAGGAAGATGACGTTCTTGAGATACGGGAATTTCTCGCTGGAGACTTTCCCGGGCTTGCATTCATAGGCCTCGGGGCAGGCCTCGTAGAACATCCCCACGTAATCCGAGGTCTTGAACCGGCCCTGTACGATCAGGGTCGAGATCTCGGCCTGCTTGAGCACGTACTCGAGCTCGTAGGTGCGGTACGCCGGGTTGATGTTCACCATGATGGCGCCGATCTTGGAGGTGGCGAACTGGACAACGACCCACTCGGCATAGTTCATCGCCCAGATGCCTACACGGTTGCCCTTCTCCACGCCAAGGCCCATCAGGGCCCGGGCAACGATGTTCACCTGCTCGGCGAATTCCCGGTATGTCCAACGGATATCCTGGTGCACCGAGACGACCGCCTCGGTATCCGGGTATTTCTTTGCAATACTGTCGACCATCTCGCTGATGGTCATGCCCAGCAGGGGCACACCTGACGTCCCGCAAATATAACTGCCCTCAATCATTGCACCAGTACTAAGAATCGAGATTTTATATGCGTGATGATTTGTCCGGAATGTGGTGCACCTGCGCCCTGACCCATGTACAAGAGCAAAACTCTTAAGTTTATACACTGCGATTTTATTGAGTCAGCACGGGAATACCGTCCCTGCTGGTGTAAGGGGTTGTGGCCTAGCCCGGTATGGCGACGGGCTCCAGCGGTCTTTGCGTTCTTTGTGCTCGCAGATGATGAACAATGGGTCTACTGACGTAATGGATGATGACCCGTTGGAGCACTGATGCATGTCGGAGAGACCCGTCGATCGTGAGTTCAAATCTCACCAACCCCACGTTTTCTCATATCTGCTCTTTTATCGTGTTGGTTTTTTCAGCCGCTCCTGATCTCCGGTGCATTAGCCAGCCTCCGGCAAGTGAAAAGCCAGCAAATACTGCACTTACCAGCATTACGACGGGAAAAATAAAAATGGCGTATCCCGTCACAAATGCCAGCCGGGGCATGAGACCGGGTTCCAGGTACGGGACATACTGGTTCGCGGAGGATACCGCCATGATCAAATTGCACCCGAAAAACACGCCAATGAACCCAGCACAATAAGGGACGAGCAGCTCACGGCCGGCAACAGGATCACGCTTACGGATCTTCTCTGATATCGCCCCGGTGATCACCAGCAGGACCGGGACGATGATAAATGCCATGATGATGGTCATGACCGGACGAAATTCGCCAAACCTAGATAAGAAAAAATCCCGGCCTGTGGAAAAGAGGAGCCAGATGAGGAACCCGGATAGCAGTCCCGGGATAATTATCGCGGCAAGACATAATTTTTTGAACACTGCTGATCACTATTCTCCCGGTATCTGGGTGATACCATAATACGTTCCCGGTCACCTGCACCTTGGCACAGGATCTTTTTGGCCCGGTCTCATTGCGCCGTTCCGATCCTTTATTTCCCCCGGCACACAATCTCTCATCTATGCAAGCAGAACTGCACCTCGTTGACGCGTTTACCCAGGCCCCGTTCCGCGGGAACACGGCCGGCGTCTGTATCCCGGACGGTCCGGCCGATGCGGCGTGGATGCAGCAGGTGGCCGCGGAGCTGAAGCATTCGGAGACCGCGTTCCTCTTCCCGGAGGGAGCGGGCTGGAACCTGCGCTGGTTCACTCCTGAAAAGGAGGTAGAGCTCTGTGGCCATGCCACGCTCGCCGCTGCGTTCGTGCTCTGGGAGACCGGTCGCCTTGCTCGCGACAAGGCGATCGTCTTTGAGACCCTCTCCGGCAAGCTGACGATCCGGCAGGACGGGGAATGGATCAGCATGGACTTCCCGGCGCAACCGGCCGCTACCTCCATGGCGATCCCCGGCCTCGGGCAGGCGCTCGGCGTCGAGCCGTTGTATACCGGCCGGAACAAGTTCGATATCCTGGTGGAGCTGCCGCTTGCGGACGATGTCTGCAGCCTCGAACCGGACATGAACGCCCTCTCCGCCATCAAGGCACGGGGCATCATCGTGACCGCCGCCTCCGACCTCCCGCACTTCGACTTCGTCTCCCGGTTCTTTGCGCCGTCCGTTGGGATACCGGAGGACCCGGTGACCGGCTCGGCCCACTGCTGTCTTGGGCCCTACTGGGGAGAGAAACTCAATAAAACTGAACTCGTCGGGTTCCAGTGCTCAGGTAGGGGCGGATCGGTACGCGTGAAACTGAACGGCGACCGTGTTATCCTCGAAGGCCACGCGGTCCACGTGTTTTCGGGAAAACTTCTCGTCTGATTTTTTTTATCCTGAAGGTCCGTCAGGACCTGAAGGACGAGAAGAACGCATCAGCGTTCATCGAAGGTCGGCTGATGCCTCCCTTCTCATTTCTCGGGTTTGATAACCCTCGAAACTTCGAATTCCGACCAGTCATCAGACTGGGAGGAAGAGAAGAACGCATCCGCGTTCTTCGAATGATCCTGAAGGAACCCGTCCGGGTATTCTCCTCCCTCAGAGTGCTTATCACTCTCCGCTTCCAACAGTAAAGGAATTCATGGATCTCATCACGCCTGTCCTCATCGGCATTGCACTCTCGATGGACTGTTTTGCCGTCTCGCTCGCTATCGGGACATCGACAAAGACAAAACTCTTCAACGCGGCCCTTGTCATCGCGCTCTGCTTCGGGGTCTTCCAGGCAGGCATGACGCTGATCGGTTGGGCCGCCGGCACCGGGTTCACGAGTCTCATCACCGGATTCGACCACTGGCTGGCATTCCTCCTGCTCGCGATCATCGGAGCCAAAATGATCCACGAAGGGCTTGAGGACGGGGACGAAGAGGAGGAGACGATCAAAGTCCTTCAGTTCGTCCCGGTGATGGTCCTCTCCCTTGCCACGAGTATCGACGCGCTCGCGGTCGGGGTATCGTTTGCGTTTCTCCAGATGGATATCCTCGTGCCCGCTCTCATCATCGGGATCGTGGCCTTCATCATATCCTTCATTGGCGTGATGTCGGGGATAAGGCTCAAATCAATTCTCGGGAAACGGATCGAGATCCTTGGCGGCCTCATTCTTATCGTCATCGGGCTGAATATCCTCTTCACGCACCTGACCGCAGGATAATTTTTCACGTATGCCCGGTTTTTTTAAGAAGAAGGGGTATTTGATCGCCGTTTCGTCTTCTTTCCCTCTTCGAGCCCGGCAAGCGCAGCAGGCAGGCACTCAAGTACCGTGACAAGCCCGGCCAGGTGCAGGTTCATTACGACTGCCCCCACGATCTCTTCCTTGTTTGCGCCTGCTTTCTGTGCCATCGTCGCGTGTATCCGCACCCCCTCGGGATTCCGGGTCGCTGTCTGGATGGCGACATTGATCAGCTGCTTTGTCTTAAGGTCGAGGCCGCATAAGGACTTCTGCACCTCAACAAGGTTTTCAAACCTCTCGGCAAGTTCCGGGCATTCCCGCCGGAAGAGATCAAACGAGTTCTTTGTCTGCATCATGAACACTCCCTTCAGGTACACAGGTGCTGGCAGTCCCGGATGATAAGGCCTCGCACGTGCCCGTGATAGCGCCGGCTCGTAACTTTATCATAGATTAGCGGCACATATTTGAGCAACACGGAGAGTTCCATGTATCTTGTCGGAGAAGCACTTATTGGCGATGGCGCGGAACTGGCGCACATCTACCTTTTAATGGGAGATAAGGAAGGGCCGATCGGCTCTGCGTTTGCAAATTCGGTCTCGCAGCTTTCAATGGGGCACACGCCCCTCCTTGCGGTTGTACGCCCGAACCTGCTCACGAAGCCGGCCACCCTCGTTATCCCGAAGGTCACCCTGCGGGACATGTCGCAGGTGAATGAGATGTTCGGCCCCGTACAGGCCGCGGTCGCAAAAGCGGTTGCGGACTGTGTTGAGGAAGATGTGTTCAAGGGGATCGATATCGAGGGCACGGTTATCATGGTGTCCGCGTTTGTCCACCCGGATGCAAAGGACTACAACAAGATCTACCGGTACAACTACGGTGCAACGAAGCTCGCCATCCGCCGTGCACTGGACAAGTTCCCGGACACGAAGACGCTCGTGTTCGAGAAAGACCGTGCAGCACACGGGATCATGGGATTCAAGGTCACCCGCCTCTGGGACGCACCCTACCTCCAGGTCGCAATGGACCTCGTGGACATGGGCAAGGTCGCCGAAGTCTTAAAGTGTGTTCCGCAGAACGACCACGTGATCATCGAGGCCGGGACCCCGCTGATCAAGAAGTTCGGCCTCTCGGTCATCGGCGAGATAAGGAAGCTCCGCCCGAACGCGTTCATCATCGCTGATATGAAGATCCTCGACACCGGCAACCTCGAGGCCCGCATGGCCGCTGATGCAACTGCTGATGCGGTCGTTGTCTCCGGCCTTGCCCCGGCATCGACCATCGAGAAGGCATGCTCGGAAGCCCGCAAGGTCGGCATCTATTCGATTGTCGACATGCTGAACGTCCAGAGTCCGGCCAAGCTGGTTGCGAGCCTGAAGGTCAAGCCCGACATCGTAGAACTCCACCGTGCGATTGATGTCGAGGAGAGCGCCCATGCGTGGGGCGACATCCCGGCGATCAAGAAGGCGGCAGGCGGCAAGCTCCTCGTTGCAACCGCCGGCGGCATCCGTGTCGATGTTGTGAAGGACGCACTCAAGGCCGGCGCCGACATCCTCGTGGTCGGCCGTGCCATCACTGCCTCGAAGGATATCGAGCACGCAGCGGACGAGTTCCTCGACCAGCTGAACCGGGATGAGATTGACCAGTTCAGGGTTATGACTGACTTTTAAGAAGTCAGAATATTTTTTTTGCGTTTCATTCATTACAAAATCATCCGGTCCAGGGAGATCCGTCTGGCAGTAGGTTAAGCCGGCCCTTTAAAACTGAATAATCCCTGCGATTGGATTTTTTACGATACCGCTATTCCACGGAATGCGATCTGAAGCACAATTTTTATCTCCGTATCCTACCAAGATTGTACAACTATCTAATCTTATACAGTTGACCAGACATCTGCATGTTGCGAGGCGATTATTGAATATGACACAATCCATTTCCCGACAGGAAGAAATTGCGGACAAGAGAGTGGCCCTCACACCGAGCACGTGGGCTGATCTCTCCCGTCTGAAAGAACCGGGGAAAACCCTTGGGGACACGGTAGCTGATCTCATTGCTGAACATAAGTTACGAACTCTCGAACGGGATCTTGACGAAATTGACAAGGATGCACACTTCGTTCCCTGGGACAAGGCCAAGAAAGAACTCGGTCTTTAAGGTAGGCATACCGTGCAGATAAAAATTGGGGACGATGCCAGGGCATTCATCAGGGACCTGCCCGAGAAAGACCGTCGTGTTATCGGGGAGCATATCGACCGGCTGACTGAACATCCCCATGCTCAGGGTGATATCAAGAAACTCAAAACCCGGAGACCCCGGTGGAGGATGCATATATCCTCGAAATACACGGTATTTTATTTTGTGGCTGACGACATGGTCTGTATCGACCGTATCATGAGCCAGGAACTTGCTCACAAGAAATACGGGAAGATCTAGCGATCTTTGCCCGGTAAAATCATTTTTATTACCGCATGTGCGGGGAACGAGAGTGCCCATGCATGGGGCGACATCCCGGCGATCAAGAAAAATCCGTAGCCCCTCCTTCAGCATCTTTCCGCTTCGGGCATCGCAATCTTCCGGATTTTATCCTTCCCAGAAAATCTTCCCCCCGCTTTCACACCGTCATCTTCCGGAATACCTGCATGCAGACAGCCAGCACAACCACACAGAGTATTGCAAGAATTCCCACTTGGATGAACGGTACCATGCCCGATTCCACCGAGCGGATCGCATCGATGGCAAAACTCAGGGGGTTGACCGATGCGATGGCACGGAGCCAGGGGGGCATCACGCTGTAGGGCATCAGGGCGCTCGAAGTGAAGAAGAGCGGCATGGTGATCAGCGTGTTGAACGCGGCATAGGAATCATGGTCTTCCACGTACAGGGCGACCGTTGTGGCAATTCCCGAGATGACGAGCCCGAACAGGACCAGGATCAGGTAGATCATGCCGTACTGGGCAAGAGAGAGGATCGTTGCACCGATCAGGGTGGCGACCACCAGGATGATCGTGGACTGGATGACCCCGCGGATGGTGATAAACAGGATCTTGCCAAACAGGATACTTTCCCGGGGAGACGGGAGGGCAAGGAACTTATTGAGGAACCCGAGGATCTTATCGAAGATGAGAAGCGTCCCGCCCGCCATCGATGAGGCAAGCATGGTCATGACAAGAATGCCCGGCGTGATGAAATCCAGGTAATTACCGGTAAACGTGACCGGCAGGGCAAGGCCGACAAAGATGAGCCATGCAGCCGGCATGATCAGGAGGGAGATGACGGCAACCCTGCCGCGGAGCCACTTGATCATGTCCCGTTCCATGTAATACCAGATGCTGCTCATTTGCGCCTCCGCAGCATGGTCCGGAACTGGTGATCGTCGAAGTTCCGGGGCTCGTCCTGGTTCCCGACCGCATGGAGAAAGACATCGTCCAGCGTGGGTTCCCGGAGCGAGAGCGAGTGGACGATTGCACCGTTTGCCGAAAGTGCCTGTGCGAGGTACGGCAGTGCCTCCCGCCCGTTCTCTGCCGTGAAGGTGATCTCATCTGCGGCCTGCCCGACAAGGAAGATCCCCTCGCGGGTGGGAATGCTGACGGGACCGGAAACTTTTGCGGTTATGATATCGGTCATCAGTTCTGATTTCAGGGCAGACGGCTGCCCGAGCGCAACAACCTTTCCTTTGCTGATGATGCCGACCCGGTCGCAGTACAGGTCCGCCTCATCCATGTAGTGGGTGGTGACAAAGATAGTCATCCCGCTCTTCCGGAGCGCTCCGATATGCTCCCAGATCTTTTTTCTCGCAGCCACATCGAGCCCGATCGTGGGCTCGTCAAGGAAAAGCACGGCCGGGTCATGGACCAGTGCCTGGGCAAGTTCGAGCCGGCGCAGCATCCCCCCTGAGTAGGTCCGGATCAGGTCATCCGCCCGGTCTGTCAGTTCCATGACCGCGAGCACTTCATCGGTCTTGTCCTTTGCCCGCGGGATCCCGTAGAGGTGGGCAAAGAAGAGGACGTTCTCCCGGCCGGTCATCTTGATGTCGACTGCCATTTCCTGCGGGACATAGCTGAGCTGCCGCCGGACCTTCTCCCCCTCCCGGGCAATATCGTACCCGCAGACGCTCGCGGTCCCTTCTGTCGGATGCAGAAGGGTCGTGAGCATCAGCACGGTCGTTGTCTTCCCGGAACCATTGGGCCCGAGCAGGCCGAAGATCTCGTTGTTGATAGAGAGGGACAGGTGGTCCACGGCACAGAGTGAATGATAATACCGGGTAAGATCGTGGGTTTCAATCGCGTTCATCTGGTAACCTTCAGGTACACCCCAATCGTTGTGAATGTTTCGGATGGGCCGGTTCCGGCAGGAGGTCGGGTTTGCTTCCGGGAAATAACGGGCGCTTTCTTCAGGAACGTGGGGGACCGGCCATCGGAAGCAAGCTCTTGGTTGCAACTGCCGGCGATCCTCCTTCAGAACCGCAAGGCAAAACCGGTACAAAACGCCATTTTTATATTTACAATGGTTTAAGCCCTCACCTGTCTCATGTGAGGTTATGCTTGAGGAGTTCTGTGAAGGAAATCACTGCGATCAATACATCCCTTCCGAGGGTGGGTCGTTTGCACAGTGTCTCATGGTGCAGAGGGAATTATCCCGGGTCGGCAACTGTCCTCTCCGCTATGATCGGATTGTGGTGAAGGCGATCCCGGAAGCACGGACCAGTCCCGGCGATGTCAAAGGTAAACACAAAAGAAAGAAATGATTTTTCCTCAAGATGAAAAAGATCTGAACTCAGAATTTTTTTAATCCTGTCCCGCTCGTTTCTCGTCCGTGATATCCAGTGCAATAAAGATATTGCCGGCCGCCGGGCTGGAAGGATCGATCATGGTCCCGAAGAGCCGGATATCCAGGATAGTCCCGTTTTTTCGTTTGAACTGCGTATCCAGTGTCTCGATGGCGCCCTTGCTTTTACCAAGGGTATAGAATTTTCCCCCCGCGATATATTTGTCCTGATCCGGGTACAGGAATTGTGCATTGCGCCCGAGCAGCTCCTCGCGGGAGTACCCCACCATCTCGCAGAACCGGTCATTGACCCGGAGAAATCTCCGGTCTGCGGCCATGAGACCAATGCCCACCGGGGCTGCACGCAGGATGCCGGCGATCTCGGCCTCGCTCTTCCTCAGCCGCTCTTCGCTCCGGGCAATCTTCTCGTACTGCTCCCGGAGTTTGTCGTCCGATGCCTTGAGTTCTTCATATGCCGCTCTCCGTTCCACTTCGGCATTTTTCACCAGGGTAATATCATTCGTGGTAACCCCGAGGCCGGTGCCTACCCTGAAGGCCGTGACTGTCAGCCAGTTCCTGCCGAATTTCGGTTCCTCGATCATCCAGCTGCCCGAAAACGGGGTCCCGGTCTTCAGTACCTCACGGAACCGTTCACTCTCCCCCCGTGCATAGGTAACAGGAAGCAACTCCTGGTAATTCCGCCCGAGCACATCTTCCTTTCTGGTCCCCGGAGGAAGATAGGAAAGGGCAGCCCTGTTGAGGTCGACAAGATTGAGATCTGCATCCCAGATCGTGAACCCGTCGGTTGCCGAATCCATGAATGTCCGGAGCCGTTCCTGGCTCTCCCGGAGTTCCCGCTCTTTGATGACCAGCTCTTCATACTGGGCGCGGAGTTCCTCCTCCGTGGCCGTGATCTGTTCGTACGCAGCGCGGAGTTCGTCATGGTCCCGTTTCGCCCGGGTGATGTCAAGGGCGCTGTAAGTCATGGACGCCAGGGGATTGGACCGGTCGATCGCCGCCGCCGTTATCAGGACCTCGATGACTGTGCCGTCCTTGCGTTTCCAGGGGACCTGGATATCATCCGGTGCACCTCCTTCGTATGCCTGCTCCCGCATCCTCCCGACCGCTGCATAGTCCTCATCATTCAGGTAAAAAAACCGGGTATTTTTCCCCTCCAGTTCTTCGCGGGGATAGCCGGTCATCATACAGAGTCGTTCGTTGACCCGGAGAAGGACCCGGTTAGCAACAACCGCGATCCCGACCGGGACCGCCTGGAAGATGCTCGTGATCTCGCTCTCGCTCTTCCTGCGGGCAACCGCCTGCCGCACCTTGTGCGCCAGCTCGGCGAACTGCGATTTCGGGTCGCCGCCTTTCTGGATGTAGAAGTCGGCACCGTTGTTGATCGCCTCGATCACGACCTCTTCGCGGCCCCGGCCGGTGAAGAGGATGAAGGGAAGATCGCCGTACTGCTGCCGGATATTTTTTAAAAACTCGATCCCGTTCATTTCAGGCATCTGGTAATCGGAGATGATCGCATCGTGCGACACAAGTGACGGGGAACCGAGGGATTGCACCGCAGATGGTGAAGTAACTACCGTAAAATTGCCCGCATCCTCAAGGAAGAGTTTGCCCAGTTCGAGAAGGTCCGGCTCGTCATCGACGTAGAGAATGCGGATCGCATCGGCCATTAAAATTCCTATTGTCCTGACAGCATATCCTTCTTGTGCCTCCGGACCTTTAAAAGTAAGAACAATATCCCCGGCTACCAACCCTCCAGTACAGGGAGACCGCCCGCATGGACCCGATCATCAAGGTGCGGTTATTGGGAGAACCGGTTCCCGGTTGTAAAACCGCAGAAAATTATTTTTAGAGCCCGCCCAATTACAAGACAACACGTTTCTGATGCTGATATATCAGTTAGGAGATATTTTCATGAACAAGTCCCTGATGCTCATCCTGGTTATCGCTGCCACCCTCTGCCTCATTGTCGCGGCAGGGTGCACGAATGCTTCCGCCCCGGCCACCTGCCCGGTAGTTCCGGCATCTCAGGCCTGGCCGGCCGTATCGATCAATGCCACGCCCGTGAAGTACGCAGAGGTCAACGGCATCACTCTGGGATACCGGGAGTTCGGGTCCGGTGAACCGATCCTGCTCATCCCCGGATTTGGCGCAACCATGGATACGCAGTGGAACGAGACCTTCATTGCGATCCTTGCTTCGAAATACCATGTCTATCTCTATGATCCCCGGGGGATGGGATACAGTTCGGACAATAATACCACACCCACGATCTCCCAGTACTCCGAGGATGCGGCCGGGCTGATGAAGGCTCTGGGGTATGACAGCATGCACGTGTACGGGGCCTCGATGGGGTCTTCGGTCTCCCAGCAACTCGTGATCGATCACCCGGACCGCGTGCGGAAACTGGTCCTGGACTCCGTGACCTACAGCATCCGGGTCCCCGAGACCCGGTTGTTATTCTCCATTATCAACGAGTCCGCAACCGATCCCACACAGACAGCTGGCGTCCGCGAGGAAGCGCAGGCAAACCTTGCGTGGAACGGGTCATGGGACAAGCTCTCCGGGATCGACAAGGATGTGATGCTGGTCGTGGGGACCGACGATGTCCTGACCCCCGAACCGGTTACTGTCCGGATGGCCGGGCAGATCAATGGTTCATGGCTCGTGCGGTTTAAGGGACTCCCACATGTCGGGTCACATAATGCCCCGGTCGAGTACGGGGAGAATGCCCTCAACTTCCTTGGCATGGATGAATCACCGCTGAGTAAGTAAATTTTTTCAGGGGAAGAGGGAAACCCCCTCATATCCCGGCATCTCCCCGCATCGGGCACCCCCCCTTATTCAGAGCAGATAGCCCAAAATCTCCCTGGATGAGATACCCCAATCCGGGCCCGTAGATGCCCCGGATTGCCCTCCCGGGTACCCCATTTCCGGCATTATCTGCAATTTTTTGTGCATTTTTACACACTTTTTCCAAAATCCGAAGAATCGGGCGATTTACGCCAAACGGGGCATTTTACGTTGAGTTGTAAAACGCTAATGTACGCTTTCAGGAGGCAAAACTCATGGCGGCGAGGGTGTCCGGGTGTGGCAACCCGTCCGGACGCGTCTATGGCCGTTTAGATGCATGTGCCGGATATCGCGTCGTGCCGGGCCGGATGTACACGGGAGTCCCGGGGTCTCATCTCTCCCACGATCTTCTCTCCGACGAAAGAGTGTTCCGGCTGGCACCAGTCCCGCCTCTCTTTCGTGCATGTGGTGTCAACGGCCCGGAAAAAGTCCTCTTAAAAACCGTAATTCTGGAAATACTCCGATTAAAAAAGAGATCAGACCTGTCAAAATAGCGGGCCTGTACGGGAGGGGATTTTTGGCAAAACCTGCAGCCCGTTTTCCGGGAGATCCTCCGCCCGGATGCATCTATGGGCTTTTATCCATTTTTTACTTTTTCGTAACTTTAAATATTAAATCACAACACTTTTAATCTAATTAGTGCTACAATAATTAAAAAACGTAACATTATTGGGGAAAGCACATGCATATTCCTGACGCATTCATACCGATTTCACAGGGCATTGTCTATTGGATCATCGCCCTTGTCTTTGTAGCATTGGCTCTCAGGTGGGCCAGGAACGAATTGAGCGAAGATAAGCTTCCGCTTGTTGCCGTCCTTGCTGCGGGCATCTTTGCCCTCCAGTCCTTCAACCTCCCGGTTGCCATGGGTACCAGCGGGCACCTTGTCGGGGGAGCGCTTGCCGCGATCGTTCTCGGGTCGCCGTTCGCCGCGATCTTCATCCTGACCATGGTTCTCGTCGTACAGGGGATCATGTTCGGTGATGGCGGTATCACGACAATGGGTGCAAACATCATCAACATGGGCGTGGTCGGGGGTTTTGTCGGATTTTATTCTTTCAAAGGACTCATGAAAGTAACAAAGAGCATGGCATTCTCTGTATTCATCGCGGCCTGGCTTGCCTGTTTAATCCCGGCACTTGCCTGTGCTGTTGAGATGTACCTGGCCGGGACCTTCCCGCTCAATGTCGGTCTCATCGCAATGGGTCTGTATCACGCAGTCATTGGCGTGATCGAAGCGATCGTCACGGTCGCAGCGATCAACCTGATCACCAATGTCCGCCCCGATCTTATGGATACCGGAGCCAGGACCGCTGCGGGGGCCTGATCATCGTGATGGACAACAAGACATTCATTATTGCGGGGATTATCGTTGCACTGCTCATCGGTGCTGTTGCGGTATTCCTTGCATCCGGCGATCCCGATGGTCTTGAAAGCACTGCACTCGTTGTTCAGGGGCAGAAGACCATTACCGGTGATACACCTGCCGATGCTGAAATCCATGAGGAGACTGCCGGACGTTTCTCGTATTCGTCTCCCATGCCGGATTATTCACTTGGCGAATCACTGGGATCTGCCGGAGGCCTGGTTGCGATCCTTGTCGGCACACTCCTTGCATTCCTTGTTGTGCTCGGGCTTGCCTATGGCCTCAAGATCGCCGGGAAACCAACGAAGTAAACCATCAGGACAATGGATCGACAGCCGTATGAAAAATTGTGTGAACACCCGGATAACCGCGGCATCCTTGTTGCCGTTCCCGGATCCGGGCGATGTACCGGATGAAGATCGCCTGGAATTCCTGAGTGGATGGTGATGGGTATGTGAACTCTCCGGAAAGCTCCGAAAACATCTCTACAAAGCTCTACAAATCAATCGCCTTAAAAAAAATCACATTTAATTTTTGCACGTCCCTTCGTGATGGAATGCCCGGGCAAGCGGTGATTTTTCAGATTCGGACACTGTAAAACACTGTCACAAAGCAATCGATCATGTCTGGTCTATCCGGGGAGTATACAGGGACAACGAAACCGGACTCCCCCCGTGCCATCCAGTTGCCGGCGTACCGGTGTGGGCCGGCAGAACACAATGTACCGTAACCAGTGCCGGTGCTCGTGACATTGGCTATTTATAGTGGACAAATCGATCAACCACTAATGGAATAGACTCATTATCTGATCCTTTGAAAAAACCGGAGTGCGCCAGAAATGTTACCCAGGAGCGAAATTGCCCGGGCTGCCGGGATCACCCTTAACCCGGTCGCCATCGTATGGACTGATAAAAAACCAGAAAAAGCCCTTGAATTCAAACCCGGCGTCTGGAGCTGCACCATGTGGCTCTTTGCCAAGGTTGCAAAGGAAGGAAAGACCGCGGTCTTTTCCCGGGACACGACCACGTGCGCCGGCGGGGCGATGGGTCTTGGATTCGGGCGGCCGCTGGACCGGCACACGGCCCGGAACGAGGAAGGGTTCTGCTCGTTCCTCTCGAACGGTCTTGAGGGTGCAACAGACAAAAAAGCCTACCAAGGGATCATCTCACAGAGCTTCGATGCCCACCACACAAAGATGCTGACGGAAGGGGAGCGCTTCTTAAAAAGTCCTGCTGTTGTCAGAAAATTCCTCGCAAACCTCCCGGTCTATGATGCGAAGGAGGGGTACATCGTGATGAAACCCGTCCACGAGGTTGAGGATGGCGAGGATGTGAGGAGCATCGTGTTTGTCGCCAATGCGGACCAGATCGCCGCCCTGTCGATCCTTGCAAATTACGGGACCGGGAATATCCGGGACGGGATCATCGTTGCTGCCGGTGCTGCCGGGTGCCAGGCAATAGGTGTCTGCACGTATGCAGAGGGAGAGAGCGCCACTCCCCGCGCGGTTGTCGGCCTCACGGATCTCTCGGCACGGCGGAATGTCCGCTCCACGCTGGGCAAAGATGTCCTCACCTTCTCCGTTCCGCTCGCATTGTACCGTGAGATGGAGAAGAATGTCCCGAGAAGTTTCCTTGAGCTTGACCTCTGGAAGGAACTCCGGGACTCCGGTTAAGTGCGGAGCGCCGGCCTCTCCCGATGTTTTTGCGCGGTCGGGCACGGTCTCGTTCATGAACGATACCGGTGACTGGCGGGGATCAAACTGGCGTGATCAAACAGATTTCAACAGGGTTATTTACAAGGGCAGACAGACATTTGGAAGATTTTTATGAGAAAATCACTTGTTATTCTTCTGGCTGGCCTTGCCTGCATCATGATGATCGCGGCCGGCTGCACAAGCTCTTCCGGTACCACACCGGCAACAACAACCGCTGTTACGACCGCTGCCGCTACCGAAACGGCGACGCCGTCCGCCCCGGCAGCCGAGACCACCATCGTGGTAACGGCAGAAGCAGCAAACGTTACTGCAAACGTAACAACCGCTGCTCCTGTTGCCGCCCCGTCATGGACCGGGACCTGGAACACGTCGTACGTGTCCTCGGATAAAAAACCGGTAATGGAAGTCCTCACAATGAACCAGACCGGCTCATCAGTAACCGGGACGTATGGCAAGAACAGCACTGGCACGATCAATGCGACCGTACAGGAAAGCAAACTTGCCGGCACCTGGGCCGAGAGCGACCTGACCGGGAATTATACCGGGAAGTTCGAATTTACCCTGTCCGCTGACGAGAAGTCGTTCACCGGCCGGTGGATTGATGCATCCGAAAATCTCTCTGCCCTGGCCAACACCACGCAGACGTGGGATGGCGTCAGGGTATAATCGTTCTGCCGGGTGATACCCGGTAGGGAAACTTTTTTTTATCCGAGCGGTCATAAGGCCGCGAGGACGAGAAGAACGCATCAGCGTTCTTCGAAGAACCCTGTCGGGTTCTTCTCGTCCTCCTGGTTCTGACGAACCAGTCGGAATTCGAAGTTGAAGTTGTTTTTCAGGACCCCGACAATGAGAAGGGAGGCATCAGCCGACCTTCGAAGTGCTGATGTGTACTCATCATGCATCGGCACTGACGAGGCTCGAAAACTCGAAGGCTAGCTGATGTGTACTTCTCATACATTGGTTCTGGCAATCCTCGAAAACTCGAAGAACGCTGATGCACTCTTCTCTTTTCCCGGGTCTGGAGACCCTCAAAATCAGCAAAAAACAATATCCTCAACAACCAACCCATCATTACAGGGAGACCGCCCGGCATGGACCCGATCAACAAGGTGAACCTCGAACGTTTGACGAATGGCATTTACGCATTCACGATGACCCTGATGGTCAGGAACATCACGGCACCCGTTGCAGGGGCGATCACCGACGACCTGTCCTTTGCCCAATACCTCATTTCCGTCATCATGGAGATCACCGATTTTGTCGGTGCGTTCATCATCCTCGGGATGTTCTGGCTTTTTTATTTCCAGATGTTCCACCGGATGAAGACCTTCGATTACCGGTTTCTCTACCTCCATCTCCTTTCCCTGATGATTGTCGTCTTCGTCCCCTTCACCAACAGCTTTGCCGCACAGAGCGAGGAGGTCCCGGCGTCCAATATCCTGTTCCAGATCAACTACCTCATCCTCGCCATCATCCTGACCTGGCAGTGGCACCATGCACGGACCCATCCGGCCCTGCTCGAACCGGAGCTCAAGGAGGCAGAGGCATCATTCCTTGCAAAAAAGTTCCTTGTCCCGCTTGGCGTGGCGATCTTCGGTATCATCATGGTTTTGTCGGGAGCCGGGTATATCGATTTCCTGTACCTGCTGCCGTTTGTGATTCTTTTGATCTTCTTCCGGAATGGGCCGGAGAACGTTACGGCATAGGAGGGAGGCATCATAATTAAAAAAATTTCAAACACGACAAAAATTCAAAAAAAATTTCGGCAACATCCGGAAAAATTTTTCAAAAAAATCTCATAAAAAATTCCCCAAATATTTTTTTGCAGATAATCCCCCCGAGCCTCAGCGAAAACACGGTGTTCATCCCTCACCAAAACGCTTGGCAGATATGCTTGGCGAACCGCAGGTTTAAGGAAAGTACGCGGACACTTTAGATGTGCTAGGGAAAAATGTCAAAACCTGCACACTCCTGTCACCTTTCCAGTCCTGGGGAATGCAGAAGAAATCTGCCAGAAATGATCCTTTGACAAAGTATCCCTGCGATAATGGGGAATCTATGCCATGCATTGACAGGGGGACCGCCTCCAATCCCCCCCACACTCCTTACCACTACCGTCCTTTTCCCTCCACCGACCTCCCTCGCAGCACACACCACTGGATTACTTACCCTCCCGCTCCCCAATCCGGCTCCTATATGGCCCCGGATTCCCCTTATTAGGTGCCGGTCCCAGGTATAACCTGCAATTTTGGGTACATTTTTGCTCAGTATTTCCAGAATCCCAAGATACGGGCGATTTACGCCAAACGGACGATTTTGCATGGTACTGTAAAACGCTAATGTACGCTTATGGATGGCAAAATGGAATGGTGTGAGGGGGGCAGGATGGTCACAGTGAAGGAAACCTCGATATTGCCTTTTTTTGGATCTCCGTCGGAGCACGCTCCCACCGCCGGTCCCGGTGGTGTCATAACTACCCTGGGTGAGATACCCTCTCCCATTTCCCCATCTCCGACGGAGACCCCCAGTCAGGATCCCTCCACCACCCACCCTAAGAGGCACTAATTCGAAGACATTCGTCTTCTCTTGTCTCATGCTTTCAGCATTCGACATCGCGAAAATGAGGTCATAATTCCGGGATTTTTCCCATTTTCACGTCGGAGAATGAGAGGTCATATTTAGGCGCATTTGGGCGGCAGATCTCCCCTTCCGCGGGTGTCTGGACGTGGAAACGTAACCGGGTGAAGATATGACCTTTTTTTGGGTATGTGCCCGATTTACCGTCGAAGAACACGGGTGCGTTCGGTCGAAGACCTGGATATAACGTCATGACGGGCCCGGGTTTTCTGTTGTTGCGGCCCCGGGTTCCGGATAAGGGCACGTGCGTTGGATATCACCTGCAGCCCGCCATCAATTGCCAGAATATCCCGGTTATCCTTTGTAACGATAATATTGCTTCTGGGGTATGTTCCTTACAGAGAGCGAATCTCCAAATGAATCGTATGTCCAGTTGGTTGTTTCACCGGTAGCCGATTGCGTGGAATAGTGGCCGCGTTCAACCTTTGCCCAGGTTCCGGTATCCGTTTCCTCCCCGCGGCTGATAAAAAAATTCACGGAATAAAAGGTCTGGTTCTCATAAAAGATCACGTGCATCTCCGATGCCGGCGGCTCACCGCCAATCCACTGGCCGATGATGGGATCGGGAGTGTCGCTGATGATATGAAAGCCCGGCAGACTGGTGCATCCAGCTGCGAGAATTGACAGGAAAAGAATAATGCAAACGATGCCCCCCGGCTGCATGAAGGAGAATGAGTAGTTCTGATACGTTTAATGGTTTCGCTTAACGAAGAAGTGCCCGGGATTAGCGGATAAAAACCTCATAAATTTAAATCATATCCCACTTACATCTCCACACGCGTCACGACGCCATGGATCTTATCGGCTGGCAGCTTGTAGAACTGGACAAGGGAGGGGGAGAGGCGCTTGATCGCACCGAATATACGCCAGATCACATGGGTTGTCACGATATCTTCCATGCCATAGAAGATTGTTAATTCATCAATCTCTGCATCTTTTAAGATATGCCCGATATCCACGAACTCCATGTAACCGGCATATATCTCGAAGATTGAAAAGCCCCGGGTAACCTCGCGGGTGACCCCCCAGGTTATCCCAAACGGGTCTTCGGTCCGGTTAATCGAGACGATGATATTGTCATCATAGATGATCCTGTTATTGAACATGATCCGGGGGATATACTGCGGAAGGTTCCGGAAGTCCCGGGCAAAGAACAACGCAGTGCCGGAGATCCTGTTCGCCGAATGGTACGCCTCGTTGAATTTTCCCAGGAACTCCTCGAGGGGAACCGGACTTAACGCAGCAACGAGTTTCTTCTGGCCGTTGACATAGATGAGGATGATGCTGAACGGGATGAATGCGATCACCAGCGACCAGTAGCCCCCGTAGGGGATCTTGTCCAGGTTCGCGATCAGGAATACCGTGGTCACTCCGAGAATAATGACGGCTGCCAGGGATTTAATGAACTGCCCGCGGAGGATGAGGATCCACGTAACAAAGACCGCAGTGATTACCATGGTACCGCATACTGCGAGACCATAGGCATGGGTGAGGTTGCCGGAAGATCTGAAGACCAGAATAATGAAGAGAACCGCACACAGCAATGCCCAGTTCATGATATCGATATAAATCTGGGAACGGAGCTGGGGGGAGGTGTATTCAATGCGCAATAATGGCAAAATCCGCGTGGTAATTCCCTGGTACACAATAGAGAATATTCCGGAAATCATTGCCTGCGATGCGATGATCGTTGCTGCGATGCTCATCAGCAGGAAGGGAATGTACAGGATTCCGAACTGCGAAAAGATCATCTCAAACAGGATATTGTGTGCACCCGGGTGCGTCATGAGGAATGCCCCCTGGCCGAGATAGTTGATCGCCAATGCAACAAAGACAATATACCATGCCTTGATGATCGGCTCCCTTCCCATGTGCCCCATATCCGCGTACAGTGCTTCAGCGCCGGTTGCGACAAGGATGACCGATGACAGGATTAACAATCCTTCAATCCCGTGAGAGGTCAGGTAGTGGATCCCGTACAGGGGATTTACCGCAAGCAGGACCTGCGGTGCAGACCAGATGGCAACAAGACCCGCACCCGCGAGTGCAGCAAACCAGAGGACCATGACCGGCCCGAAGGTCCACGCCACCTTTTCGCTCCCCCGGGCCTGGATGGCGAAGAGACCGATCGCGATGATCCCTGCGATGATCATCAGGGTCACCTGGGATGTATTTTCAAAACCCGGGATGAGGACAATCCCCTCCACAGCCGAGAGCATGCTGATAGCAGGGGTGATGACAGCATCGCCAATGAAAAGTGCTATGCCGACAATTGCGAGGATGGAGACAAATGCGATCTGGTTACCGGATTTGAGCATCGGGAGCAGGATCTCCTTGAGCACAATCGTCCCGCCTTCACCTTTCTTGCCGAGATGCATGGCAAGCCAGGTGTACTGGACGGTGACGAGCAGGGTCAGGGTCCAGAGGATCAGGGAGAGAATTCCCATAATGTTTTCGCGGGTTGGCGGGATGAGAAGAAAAATCGCCGTAAGGGCATAGATGGGACTCGTCCCGATGTCGCCAAATACCAGTCCCATAGACTTGACAACACCATCGAGCGAGCCGGAATTGTGTGTCATGTCGTAGTAGTGCTATCCCAAGGTCGATATATATGCATTCGCTTTTGTCATACCGGATGAGTTCCCGAACAGGGAATCGGTTGCGAGCAGAGACAGGACGGTCACAAATTAAAAAATTTTCAACGCACCCGGATCAATTATTTTCCGGGGGGATCTCACTGGCAGCCGTGCGACAGCGAAACAGACAACAAAAGAAAATACCCTCATGCTGAGTCGTTGATCCTTGAGAGGATGAGGACACCGAGGCTGCCATCCCAGCAGATTTCCCTGAATACCATGTCCAGCCTGACATTGCTGCGGGCTGGCCGCATGAGAAGGACATCGGAAACCTCAACCTGTGCTCCCAGTGAGGCCTGCCGGATCCGCTCCCTGACAATTTCCTTACGTTCAGGCTGGATCATATCGAGAATATCTTTTCCGACCGGTGTACTGGCCGGATCCGGATCAAACAAACGGAGAAATGCCCGGTTCGCGTACCGGATAGCCCCGTCCCGGTACACGATCACAGCATCCGGTGACCATTCCGTGAGGATACGATAATTTTTCTCGCTTTTTTTCAGGTTTTCGCCACTCATCTTATAATTCCAGATGAGGCAGGCCGAAGCGGCAAGCATGCAACTAAAAAATATCCGGTTCAGAAGTGCATAGAGCGGGGACATGTCCTGAGGAGAGAGGAAGAAACTCGCAGCAATCAGGACAATGATGATACCAGTGACATAAAACGGCCCGTTCCGCACCTCCAGGTAGAGGGTCAGGAAGAGCGGGATGAAATAGAGGATCCACGCCGAAAGGCCAAGCGGCGTGTTGATGTCAACGAAGAAGATAATCGTCAGGCAGACAAGGATCTCGAATGAGATCCGGATATTGTCTGCTCCCATCCGGACTCCCCCCGTCACGCTCCCTGCATTACTCACATGGCGATATCCATTTTTATGGAATATAAATACTTGGATTCAAGAACCGGGATAAATCCGAAGACAGCAACGTGATGTGAGCGGAACGGGCTCAGGACCGTGGAGACAAACATAACCGGGTGGTCATCAGGCCGCGAGGAGGAGAAGAACGGAGTGCTCCGATCGAAGCCATCCGGTTTCTTCGGTTTCTGGAATATCCGTACTATTCATCATTCGCCCCCCATGATTCCCGACAATGATCCTCCTTGCAGATGATTAAATACAACATCATTCACATTAAATTACTGCGCGTGAAAAATAATTCACCCTGACCACAAAACACGGGAGAAGATAGCGGTTTTTTTGAGAGGGTTTGGCCGGTTTTTTCTGGATAGCAGGGGGCATCACGAAAAAACAACAGGGCTCTCCCGGGGTCCTGGCAGATGACCGTCAGATAATGAGGAATACCGATGATAAAAGAGATCTTTGAAGGCATTGCGAACACGATCATCAGGAGACCGAAACTGGTCGCGGTACTGATCCTTGTCCTCTTCGGCATCGGTATTTACGGCACGACCCTGCTCACCATGGAGACGGGATGGAAGACCTATGTATTCAAGGATTCTCCTTCCGGGGCCATTGAGAAAAAATACAATGAGGACTACAAGTCGGATACGATCATCCTCATCATCGAAGCCGGCGACTCGCTCAGCCCGGATGTCCTGGACTATGTCGATAATCTCGAAACGGATCTGCGGCAACAGCAGAATATCGAGAGCGTCCAGAGCATCACCGATGTCCTGAAGATGTACAACGGGGGCACGCTGCCCTCGTCGCAGGAACAGACGCTCGCCATTGTCAATACCCTTCCCGAAAGCACCCGCAACACGCTCTATCCTTCTAATGTGCTGACCCTCGTCCAGATCAAGCTCACGCCGGGATTGTCTGAGAAGGTCCAGAAGTCCGTACTCAGCAACGCACAATCGGTCGTCGACACGTCCGCTGCACCACCCGGTGTGACCGTTGAAATGTCCGGTTCGCCGGCATTCTCCCAGCAGATGAGCGCGGGACTCATGAGCAACATGGGCATCCTCATTGGAGGTGCCATGGTCCTGATGATCATCACGATGGGGATCCTTTTTTCCTATGTCCGGCACCGGTTCATGCCGGTCCTGCTCGTCGCGATCGGTCTCGTCACCTCTCTTGGCCTGATGGGTATTGCCGGCATCAGCCTGAACATGGCGGTGATCGGGGCCTTCCCGGTCCTCATCGGCCTTGGGATCGATTACGCGATCCAGTTCCATGCCCGGTTCGATGAGGAGGCGAGGAAAGGATCCCTTGATGATGCGGTCTTTATTACCGTGACCCGCACCGGCCCGGCCGTCATGTATGCGATGCTCGCCACATCCATGGGATTTGTGGCCATGTATGTCTCAACGGTCCCGATGATCCGCTCGTTCGGGGTTGTCTCCATCATCGGCATCAACACCTGCTTCTGGGTATCCTGCATCGGCATGCCCACGATCGCCCTCCTGGTGAACTACAAGCCCAAGCCCGAAAAGACCGGGCAGTGCTATGCTGTGGGAACGGATGCGTGCGATACGATCATCGATAACCCGAAGAACCGTGCCAGAAACGGGAAGAAAAGTTCCTTCTCCTATGGAGAGTTCCTCACTAGTACCTCCGTAAAAATTGCAAAGAACCCGATCCCTGTCCTTCTCGTTGCCGGTCTTATCGCCCTTATCGGGTTCCAGATCGACCCGACCATCCCGGTCAGTTCTGATGAGAATGCCTTTGTTCCCTCGGATATGCCGGCCAAGATCAACATGGAGAAGGTCAGCCGGGTCATTGGTGCAACCAGTACCGCAGACCTGCTGGTCCAGGGATCACGGGTAACCGACCTCGATACCGTGATATGGATAAAGGAGTTCCAGAACTACGAACTCTCGCACCATGCGGAAATGACCGGGGCGACAAGCATCGCCACGTATGTCCTCCAGTATAACGGCGGCGTGATGCCGGAGACGCAGGACCAGCTCAATACCGTGCTCTCAAAAATACCGGAAGTTACACGGGAATCCGTCCTGAGTGACCCGATGTGCGGGATCATAAAGTTCAGCACCAAAAAGATCTCGATCTCCCAGCAGAACGCCCTAAAAGAGCAGGTGAAAAAGGATATTGCGTTCCTCGAACCCCCCATCGGGATCTCGGTAGAGCCCGCCGGGAACTTCGAGGTGACAACCACGCTCTTAAAGGCCATGTCAGACTCGAAGGATACGATGACCCTGCTCGGGTTCATCTTTGTCTTCATCTTCCTGATCCTTGTCTACCGGCACCTCCACGCGGTCTCACCGATCATCCCGATCATCTTCGTGGTCGGCTGGAACGCGGTCATGATGTACCTGATCGGGCTCACCTACAACCCGCTCACGGCAACCCTCGGGTCGATGACGATCGGTGTTGCCGCAGAATACACGATCCTTGTCATGGAGCGGTATGCAGAAGAGGAGGAGCGGCTCCATGACCCGATAGCCGCCATCCAGGAGAGCGTCCAGAAGATCGGCACGGCGATCACGGTCTCGGGCCTTGCGACCTTCTTCGGGTTCTCGGCACTCTGCCTTGCGACCTTCCCCATCATCAGCAACTTCGGTATCTCTACTCTCATCGCCGTCGCGTTCTCCCTGGTGGGCGCGATCTTTATCATGCCGGCAGCGCTCGCTGTCGTGGGCAGTCTGGATGAATGGCTCAGGGCAAAAAAGTCACAGGTGTTCACGAAAAAAGAGAATGATCCAAGTCCCGGCAATACTCCGTAACCCCGGAATTTTTCCGGGACGGCCACGGACACCGACGGGACCGGGTTCACAGGTTTTTTCCACCATCATTTTTAAAAAATTAAAAAAACCCGGTACACTCAAATTTTTTCGGGCTTTACTAAAAAAACCGGAATCCCCGTCGTTCCAATCCTCTCGCATACGCGTAGAAAAAACCGGAGAACAGATCAAAACGCCTAATATCTCGCATACCAGATCCGGATCACGTGGTGCCACACATGGCAGATAATTACCGTATCAGGGAGATCACGGACGAGGAGTACGACAAACTCACGCCGGACCAGCAGTTCGGGTATAACCTGGACGCCTGCACCCGGAGAGAATTAGCCTGGGCGAAAAAAGATTACGATGCCACGATGAGTATTGTTGGTCCTGCATCCCTTGCGATCATTACCAACGTCACTGGTCTCCTCGTCTTCGTCCTCACCAGTTCCTTCCTCTCGGTCCTCCTTGTTGTCGGCGGGACTTCGGTTGCAGTGTTATGGGCGGTCATCCGCGTTGTCTTGCGTTCCCATGCGTACCGGCACCTGCGGGATACCGAAACCGAGCCCACGTCCACAACCGGATAATACGCAGGCGGGTAAAACACCGGCCTGTATTCAGGCCCTGCAGTCCAGTACCTGAATACTATTACACACGTCCCGCTTACGGTCCGGAGATCCTGAACTCACAGGTCTTGTTCTCCCTGCAGACCTGGCAGACCTGGAGAATTATTTCACAGTGAACACAGTCAGGCTTATTCGCGAGCTCGCAGTTATCGCAATCCGGCTCATCGGGCTCCGGGCAATCGCCATCAGGGCTATGACATTGTCCGGGAACCCCGGGCTTTTTCTTAAACTCTTCCATGCACACGTTACAGAGGGCATCGAGGCAGGACTCGCATTCTGCGGCCAGGGGATCGCAACCCCAGTTCAGGTATGTCATGACGGTATCCCAGCTATAGTGTACTGCGGACAAAAAATAATTGCGACAGGAAACGTGATCATAAAATTTTACCTTCGCGGAGAGCGTATAAAAAAAGCATATGGTCCGGCTGCACTACATCGACAACCTCCGGTGGATGAGCATCCTCCTGGTCTTTGTTGTCCATGCGGCCGTTGTCTTCTCTGACGGGTGGTTCGGGTATTACGTGACATCGGCATACTCGTCCGAGGCAGCGCTCGTCATTCTTCTCCTGATCATGCCGTGGCTGATGCTGCTTCTCTTCTGCATCGCCGGCATCAGCACGCGGTTTGCACTCGCGAAGAGGGCCCCCTCCCTCTACCTGAAGGAGCGGGTCGTAAAACTCCTGGTCCCGTTCCTTGCCGGCATTGTCCTGCTCTGCCCCATCCTCGCGTACTTCGGCATGAAGTCCCACGGGTACCCGGATGTTACCTTCCCGGAGGCGGTTGTGCATTTCTTCTCCAGCTGGAACAACATCCGGGACCCGTCGGGATTCACCGGTGACTTCGACATGGGCCATCTCTGGTTCATCGGGTACCTGTTCGTGATCTCGGTGGCTGCCCTTGGATTCATCCTGCTTACACAGAAACAGCAGCGTACCGGCATCAGCCCGGAGACGGTCAGCCTGCCATTCCTCATCCTTCTCGTTGTACCGCTCTGGCTCCTGAATGGTATCGGCCCCGGCGTAGACGGGTACACGCTGGCCTCGTACTTTGCGGTCTTCCTCTTTGGGTATTACTTCCTTTCAGATGATACAGTCCTCGCCCGGCTGGAGAACCATTGGGCGGTCCTCGCCGCCATATGGGCAGTCCTCACGCTCTGCCTCCTTGCCGTGGGTGCCGGCATCCTGCCCGGTGGTTCTGCAATCGATGATATTACGGCCTCACCGCTCGCGCCGCTCACCGGGTGGGTGGGCGTCCTCGCGGTCCTGGGCACTGGCCGGCACCTGCTCAACCGGACTGGCAGGGCAGAAGCGTACCTGAGCGCATCCTCGTACCCCATCTATATCCTCCAGTCGCCGGTCCTCGTGGCGGTTGCGTGGTACGTGGTGGCGCTCCCCTTTGGCCCGCTCATGCAGTATTTCCTGATCCTGGCCGCGAGCATTCCCGGCACCTTCGCCCTGTATGAGATCATACGGCGGCTGCCGGGCGTGCGGGTGCTGTTCGGGGTCGCGGGGCAAAAAAAGAAACGGTGTAACGTTCCGGCATTCCCCGTGGCTGATCGGGCAGGCCGCGGGAAAGAGAGATAATACTCCTGTCACGGGTAAGCCGGGGAGTTCCTGCCCGTGCTCATACCGGTTCCTGTTTGACAGCCCGGATTTCATCGATGTAATCCTGCAGGCGGGCGTGGTAGACCTCGATCAGGATCTGTGCCGCGATCGATGAATTACACGAACAGTTTGAGAGCCCGATACTCCGGATCTCTTCAGGGTGGGAGTCGTTCGGCCCAAATATTTCATCAATCGCCGACCAGGTCTTCGAACACCAGCCGATAAAATCGTAATATTCCAAAAGGCCGTACTCGTTCTGTTTAATCGCATTGATCGCGTCGATCCTCTCGTTCAGCAGGAGAATTGCCTTCTCCGGGGATATTTTCAGGTCCGGCATAGGGGTACGTCCACACTAATGATTCACTGACCCACCAGAAAAAGATTATTTTTTATGCAGCGCGTCGTGTTGCCTGATTTTCATGGCAGCATAAAAATTACCTAAAGTAATTAAATCTGCCCCCTGCTCCCTTGCGAATTTAATCGCGCCGGTCTTTTTTGAAGGGAACCTGTTACCGTCCTTGAGAACCGTAACGCGTTGTGTATCGTCGGACCTCTTGTCCGGATTGCAGGTCTTCCAACCGGGTTTACCGGATACTGGAAAAATTATTATCGGATCCGTTCCTGCCATTTCCTCCATCAAACTTATGTGTGGTGCACGACATTTTCCTAAGTTATTAAAAAAGGGATCCGTGAACAGAAATTATAAATTTCCTCCAAAATTGTGTATTTTTTTAAAAATGCCTGAAAAATGTTTAAATAAAATAAGATCCAAATCCACAATAGGACGTCGATGAGCTATCATACTCAATCAATCAGGTGTACGCATGAAAGTATCCAAACCAGATGAAGACGCATTCACCGGACTCGAAGCCGCGATTGTGCTTGTCGCATTCATTGTCGTTGCAGCAGTGTTCGCTTATGTGATGCTCGGTGCCGGGTTTGCAACCACCGAGAAATCACAGGCGACCGTTCACTCTGCGATCGGCCAGGCAACCTCCGGGATCCAGCCTGCAGGGCAGATCAGTATGCAGGCAGATAGTACCGGCAACGGTGTCCAGAAACTCTCCTTCTTCCTCCAGCTCGCCGCAGCAGGTACCGGGACGGATATGGGAACCGTTGCGTATACACTGACCACTCCCCAGAAGACCCAGACGTACTCAAGTAACGAAGTGGATTATACCTGGGTCAAGGAAGCCTCGGGGACGGGAAGCAACCATGGGACCCATACCGGTGTGCTCAATCCCCGGGAGATGGTCCTGGTAACGATCACCACAACCGGGTTCAGTTCAACGGACATGGGCCTTAACACCAAGTTTATCGTAGAAGTGAAGCCTTCCAATGCTGCAGCAGTGACCCTTACGGGCACGGTCCCGGGTGCAATGAGTGGCGACAACTGGTATGATGTATACTGATCCGGATAAGAATTTTTAAAAATTTCCGGTAATTCATCCTTTTTCTGAAAGAATTCTGTATAAAAATTACCTGTTTTTCCAGTTTTTTTCCCGATCTTTTCCAACCGGCAAAGAAACTCTTATCCGTCACACACACTAATCACATGCCGGAGAAAACCATCATGGAGAAGATCACGCTCGGCCCGGTGCCGTACATGAGTGTCATGCCCACCCTGCTCGTGGGCGCAAACGTGAAGGGGAAAGCAAACTACATGGCCGCCGCATGGGCAACCGTTGCCTGTATGGCGCCGCCCATGGTCTGCGTGGCGCTCAACAAGGCACGTTACACGGTGAAGGGGATCGAGGAGAACAAGACGTTCAGCCTGAACATTCCGTCAACCGGGCAGGTTGTGGAGGCAGACCACTGCGGGCTTGTCTCCGGTGCACAGGAGGACAAGTCGGAGGTTTTTGCATCGTTCTATGGGAAACTGAAGAGTGCGCCGATGGCGGAGGAATGCCCGGTCAATATCGAGTGCAGGCTCTTCAAATCCGTGGACTGCGGGAGCCACCTGCTGTACATTGGAGAGGTTGCGGAGATCCATGCGGATAAGGCGTGCGTGACGGACGGGAAACCGGATGTTGCGAAGATCCGCCCGATCGTGTACGCCCAGGCAACGTATTTCGGTGTAGGTAAGCAGGTGGAGAAGGCATTCTCGGCCGGGAAGAAGTATTCGAAAAAGTAAGGCAGCATTTTCCCGGCACTTTTTTTATTTCACGTATGCCCTGTTCCATATGTTAATCCCACCCGGCATCCAAATCCCCTCTTCACACGCAGATCATCGGACGGAGGAAGCAGGGATATGGTTAACAAAGGCTGGCAGTTGCGGATGAAGCGCCTTGTCGAACGACTCGTCACACGTGAACGGAGGCTTCCGCTTTCGAAGCTGGAGAAGGACCTCCTCGCGCTGGGATTTGTCGAACTCGGGGCCGACCAGGTGGCAATGGCATTTGAGCACATCGCCATGGAACTCTACCTCGAGCTCGAGCTGGATGACCGTCGCTGTATCCACAGTTATTTCATAGTGCCCTTTGACGAGAAGGAGAAGAGGCAGCGGAAGTACCGGTGGTGAGGCGGCATAACGCCCGGGTCCCCCGGTACGCGATATCACGGTCTTGCACCAGTACAGGCCTGCCATATATTGACCACTGTCTCAAGGTAACATGTGCCATCAAACTGCAGCACATTGTCTCGTCAATAGGGGAAAAGAAGGATACTCCCGGCCGCCCGTGCTTTCCGTTAACGGTCAGCTTTCAGCGGGTCCGGTTGAGGTTTTTTGGGAATATGATTTTTCTTCCTTTGGAGAGGAATTGGTCTCCCGTTCCTGAGCATATTTCACTGCCGATTCCACCGGTATTGAAATGCTGATGACGCATGCAAGAACGAGTCCGAATGTAACGAAGGGATTCCTTTTCATACCGTTCACGTTTTGTGGGTCTGTTTTCTTTTGAATTCCGACGGTCCTTTCCCGATTCCAGGATCTGTCCGCGGGAGTTCTCCGTCATCGGATTTCCGACAACGAGCCGGCATCATTTTTTAATGCTTAACCATCCATGCTCCAGGTAATCTCACGCTCCCTGATTTTGTATACTCTTATTCTTTTAATCAAGTATATAATAATATCCTTTTACATTCTGACGCATTTTTTATAGTTTTATTAGAAATCAAGCGAAAATTTCAATCCATTGAAATTTTTGGCACACTTTTTCAGGTATTGTATAACGATCCGCATCATGCCGGGTCCTGTAATGTGGACGCTGAACGGACGTCGCGTCTCACATGGCTTCGTTATCAGCCCTCGGAGTAATTCCAATCCGGCGAATTTTTTAAAAAAAGGGATTATTTCCTGCGCTGTGATAATCCTGCGATCAGGCATAATCCCGCGAGCATCCCGCAGACCAGCAGGGGGTCCGGGCCCGGAGAGTACGTTGTCTTTCCTGTAGGTACGGCGGCTGTTATCTCGGTTGTCACCGGTTCCGGCGTTATTTCCAGAATTGTATCTTCTGCCTCCACCGTAGGTTCCTGGGTAGGCTCCGGCGTCGGGACCGTGACCTGTGCCGTTTTCTTTATCAGCGTTCCTTTGACGAGCGTTGCACTGGGGTCCAGTTCCTGTATACGTGCGAGGATAATCTCCTGCGACTGGTTCAGGGCCGGGACCTTCCCGTTCAGGTTGACCGTGACATCGAACTGTTTCCGGGAAAAACTGAGATCCCAGCCATCCAGCCGGACCTGTGCAGCATTCCGGGACTCCAGTTCGGTTGACTTGGATGTTTCATCGTCGAGTGTCTCAATCATCGTCACCACCCAGTGCGGGTCTTTAAGATCCGTAAACATGACCAGCGTGTTGTCCTTGTCGAATGTCGAACCGGTCTCAAAGGAACTGAAACTGAACCGGTAACTTACAACCACGTCGGTACCGGGCTGGACCGGTGCCTGGCGGGTAGAGTCTGACCAGCCCCCGAATACCCATGCCGATGCGCACGGTACCATCAACACGATTGCCACCGCAAGGAGGCTGAATCGGAAAAAAACCTGTGATATGCTCATTGACTTTTTCAAAGATCAGTAACCCGATAAAGGTAACGGTTTTCATTCCGTCGGCATTCGCTTACGGTTCCTTCAGTTGTGTCAATCCTGATGGCAATGCCATGCAGGTCTTTTCAGCAAAAAACATGCCGGATTGTTCCGGGCCTGGCAAAAATTCCCTTCCGTTATTTATAGTATCCTTTTCTGGAATTATGCGATACATAGTGTTTCCGGAATATCCGGGCGCGTTTTCAAACCCGTTCCGATTATTTAATACACACAAATCACAGATAATATATAGTACACTTTTTGTAATATATTGGGATTGGCACGGGATTACCCCGGGAAAATAACTGGTATTGTAACAGAACGGCGGGCACCTTTTCATGTATTCACTACTTTATGTTGACGATGACGAGGCCATGCTTGGCGTCAACAAGATATTTCTTGAGAAAACCGGTGAATACTCGGTTGATATCGCCACATCCGCTCACGAAGCATTGGACCGGATTGCCTCAGCCGATTACGACCTGATCCTCTCCGATTACCAGATGCCCGTGATGGACGGGATCGAACTTCTCAAGGAAGTCCGTTTGCGCCATGGGAATCTCCCCTTTATCATCTTCACCGGAAAAGGGCGGGAAGAAGTGGTGATGGAAGCCCTCAACAACGGTGTCGATTATTATGTGCAGAAGGGGCCCGATATCAAGGGGATGCTGGCGGAACTGAAACACAAGATCAACCGGGCCATCGAGAGGAATAAGACCGGGGACGAGCTGAAAAAGTCCCGCCAGCAGCTGACCGATATCATCAATTTCCTGCCGGATGCAACCTTTGTTATCGATACCAACGGGCGGGTGATTGCCTGGAACCATGCGATCGAGACGATGACCGGTGTCCGGAAGGAAGATATTCTCGGGAAGGGCGATTACGAATATGCGCTCCCCTTCTGTGGGGAACGCCGGCCCCTGATCATCGATACCGTGCTCCAGGACCCCCCGGCCCTGGAAACGCCGAGCCCCGGTTTCCGGTTCTATACGAATACCATCTCACGGGATCTCTATGCCCCGGCCCTGAACGGGGGTCGTGGTGCCCACCTATCGATCCATGCCGGCCCTCTCTGCGATCCGGACAGGATGGTGGAAGGGGCCATTGAGACGATCCGGGATATCTCCGAGACCCATCGGATAAAACACGACCTTGACCTGGCCCGGGAGGCGAATCTCGGCTTTGCCAATATCCTGCCGGTCGGAGTCTATGAGATGGACCTGAACTGCATCCTCACGTTTGCGAATGACAAGGCATTCGAGATGTTCGGCCTCCTTCGTGAGGATTTCCCGGCCGGTATTTCAGTCCTCGATTATATCTTCCCAGAGGATCGCGAGCGGGCCTCCTCGGAAATCCGGGAGGTTACCCTGAAGGGGGGGGCGACCCACGGAAGGGAATACCTGCTCCAGAGAAAAGATGGAAGTACCTTCCCCGGCCACATTTACGCGGCACCTGTGATGGACCCCGGGACAAAAACGCCTGTAGGCCTCCGGGGTGTTATTATCGACATTACCCAGCGCAAGCTGGAGGCACAGGCACTTCACGAGAGCGAGGAGCGGCTGAAGCTTGCCCTACGGTCGGGGGATATCGGCATCTGGGACGTTGACATGCGGACCATGACCGTCCGTGATATCCATGAATGGACTGCCACGACCCTGGGGTATGCATTCGTTGCAGATGCCGTTACGATGGATATGTGCCAGTCGCACCTCCATATTGCGGACCTCCCGAAAGTATATTTTGCATTCTACCAGCACCTGAACGGCAACACACCGTATTTTACATCCGAATTCCGTCTCCGCCATAATGATGGCAGCTGGAAATGGGTGGCTGCCCGCGGGAAGATTATTGAACGCGATGAGAACGGCAAGCCGATGAGGATCACCGGTACGATCAGTGCAATCAGCCGGCCGGAGTAATGCGAGCCTGAGCCCTGTTTAATCGTCCAGCCCTTTTGAGTCATCCAGAACGGATGAGGCAGGGTCAGGAGGACCGGATACACCGCAACAATCCCCGGATGCGGATACCCGCCACATCATTCCTGACAATTTATTATGTTCCGGAATGAAAGGGAAGATACCGGATGCTGCCCGGATCCGGTTGCACCCGCGTATCCTTTCCCGTGATCATCAATGAGCCTCCCGCCACCCCCTCTGCCAAAGCTTAATGTCAGGACGAAGATCCTGATCATGTTCCTGGCCCTGGCCCTGATCTCTCTCATGATAACGGGGTACGTGGCGCTCTTCACCATCACGGATGTTGCACGATCGGCAGAGTCCAGCAGTGTCAACCTGGGACGGGAGGCAATCGATGAGACGACGACCGCCCTCCTGGAATCGGCAGAAGACCACCTTGTCCAGATCGCATCGGACCAGGCTGAGATCGCCAATGTCCTGTTCGAGGATACGGAGACCGAACTGGTGATTCTTGCGGTACAGGCAGCAACCCTGCAGAACAATCCACCCGTACAGCCGGTCATCCCTTCTTATGATCGCTACAATCCCCCGGCTGATCCCTTCTCTGCAGTCCTGTACCGGCTGGCACCCGGGATCACGATCCCCCCTGGTTCTCCTGAATTCAGGAGGTCTGCCGGTATGGACGACCTCCTCCGGGGCGCCTATGTCGCGGATGCCAACCTGACCTCTGTCTACCTTGCCACGGACTCCGGTATCCTGCGTGTGTATCCGTGGCAGAACCTGACGGATGAGACGTATGATCCCCGCGAACGGGACTGGTTTACCGGGGCAAAGAAGACGCCGGAAGTGTACTGGACCGAACCCTATCCGGACGCGGCACAACATGGACTTGTCGTGACCTCGTCAAAAGCCATTGCAACTCCTGATGGCACATGGGTCATCGCGTGTGATGTAACGGTCGACGTGATCAACTCTGCATTCCTGAATACGTCCATCCCCGTCAACGGGTATGCGGTCCTCCTGGCAAGCGACGGGGATATCATCAGCCGCCCGGGCCTGTCAGCCGGTAACCTGTCCTGGGACCAGCCGTTCTCGCAGGAAAATATCTTTGAAAGCAGCAATCCTGCCCTCCTCTCCCTGGGGAAGAACATGACTGCCGGAAAGACCGGTGTCGAGAGAGTGTGGTTTGGCAGGCGGGAGGTCTTTGTTGCATATGCCCCGGTCAGGTCCATGAACTGGAGTTTTGCCGTCTCAATGCCTGTGGACGAGGTAACCGCACCGGTAGATGCGACCCGGGCAAAGATCGCGAGATCAACGGTGGAGGCCGGGCAGAGCATCGACCAGCGGACCGGGCAGATTGCCGTCCTGTTCTCCGCCCTTTTCTGCATCATCCTTGCCATTGTCATTGCTCTCGCCGTATACCTGTCCCGGATCATCACACGGCCGGTGGAGGTCCTCAAGAATGCGGCTCTCGCCCTTGGCCACGGTGATCTCAGGCACCGTGTCAGCCTCAGCACCGGTGATGAATTCGAGGACCTGGGGCATTCGTTCAACCAGATGGCCGCGGACCTCCAACAGAATATCGATACCCTCCAGCGTACGACGGCCGAGAAGGAGCGGTACAAAAAAGAGATGGAGATCGCAAAGGAGATCCAGGTGACGATCCTCCCGGAATCCATGCCGGTGATCCCCGGGTTTGAGGTTGGAGCGACCACCATCCCGGCAATGGAGATCGGTGGTGACCTGTATGATTTTATTCCCGTAACCGGGGACCGGTGGGGATTTGTGATCGCCGATGTATCCGGGAAAGGCGTGAGTGCTGCACTGTACATGGCGCTCTGCCGGACCCTGATCCGCGTATGCGGCACCGAACAGGACAATCCCCATGACGTAATCCGGAAAGCGAACCGGCTCATTTACGAGGACGGCCGGTCGAGCATGTTCATCACGGTGTTTTACGGGGTTCTCGACCCGAAGAAGATGACCCTGTCGTACGTGAATGCCGGCCACAACCCCCCGCTGCTGGTCCGGGGCGACCCCCCGGGGGCGGAGATACTGGAAGGCCATGGGATTGCCCTCGGGGTAGTGGACGATGTCAGTATCCCGTTATCATCCATCCCTCTTGAACCCGGGGACCTCATCGTCCTCTATACGGATGGTGTCACCGAGGCGTTCAATGCGCAGAATGAATATTTCGGCGAGGAGCGGCTGGTTGCATCCCTCTGCAGGAACACGTCCCGCCCCGTACAGGAGATTATGGCCGCACTCCTTGAAGATATCAGGGAATTTTGCGGCACGGCCCCACAATCGGATGACATCACCCTTATCCTGGTCCGTGTGCCCTGAATGACTCGTGGCATACCGTTTGCACCAGCTTTGTACATCCTCCCGCACGGGAGTCCGGGTGGTTATTCCGAATGAGCGGATCCGGTCTTCTTTTCTATAACCGGATATTCCCTGTCGGAAGGGGACGGGTTGCGGTCAGGGAAGCGTGCCTCATTGAATTTCCTGATGCCCTCCGGCACATGTCCGGAATCCCCGGATAAATTGTCGTCAAGCATCGTGATGAGCGCCTCAATCCCCGAGATGTCGTAATCCCCTTTCAGTTCCCTGCATAATTCCCCGATAAGATCCCGCCGTGATATATCGCAGCCCTCGTCCGGGTTGATCTGGCCAAGATGCACGTAGCAGACTGCTGCATGGTACCTGTGGGCGAACGTCTGGAGATCGTAAAATAACCGGTCGCGGTACTCCTTTCCTTTCTCTTTATTGAATGTGTCCAGTCTCTGCGTGATCCGGTGGTATTCCTTAACGAGTGCCGCATAATCGGGTTCACTGCCATCAAACGAGTTGAGCAGTATCCGGATCGAACACTTCTCATAATAGGGGGCGCTGGCATATCCCGGGCCGGGATTCCCCGGCTCGCTGAAATGCCCCGTTATATCGTCGATTGATTGCTCGAATTTCTGCAGGTGGTGCCGTATATAGTCGGTAGCAGCGGGTGTCATAGGCAATCCTTGGGTCAAGGAGTGATGGGAACAGGGTGATGAGAGTGAAAGAGATTGCAGTAAAATATGTGGGTGTTTTTTCCCTTAAATCTCTTCCAGTTTCATTGTACGTGATACGGCCCGGCAGGTCCATGCATGCCGGTATTTATCTGGAAAAAGAGTGTATTGATCTATACCAATCATGTCTCATGCATGTGCACCAGGTGATACGGACAGAGGATCCTTCGCCACCAAGCAGCGGACGGTCCTCGTAAGCCTGATCGTTGATTTTGTCCTCTGGATTCCCGATATCGTCGCAGCCATACTCTCCGGATCGATCGTCCTGTTCGCGGATGCGCTGAAATGTGCCAATGAAATTCTTGCCACGTTCTTTGCCTACCTTACCCTCCGCAAGATGGCAAAAGGCGGCGGAGGGGCATATGATTACGGCCTCGGAAAATTCGAGACGATCACGTCCATAATCACCGGAGGCGTGATGTTCGTCTCCCTTGCCCTTGTCTTCTCTGTCGCGGTTTACCGGATCGCCGTGCCGGCAGAGCTCGTTCACGAAGGGGCGTACCTTGGTATCGTGCTCATGGTCATCGGTGTCTGCATGAACAGCTGGCTGTGGAGGAAGAACTACCGCTTGTTCTTAAACGAGCCGTCACCGATTATCGACTCGCAGTGGCGCCTCTTCCGGACCAAGGCTTTCTCGGATTTCTCGGTCCTCGTGTCCCTGATCGCAACACTGGCACTCTCGCACTATGCCTGGTCCCTGTACATCGATCCGCTGGCATCCTTCATCATCGCCGGCTTCCTGCTCACTTCCGGGTACCGGGTCATTACCTCATCCCTCCCGGACCTCCTCGACAAGACGCTTGACGAGGAACTCCAGATGGTGATCGTCCGCCACCTTGCGGAATTCTTCGACGACTATACTGCACTCCACGGAGTCCGCTCGCGCCGTTCCGGCACCAATGTCTATATCGAGATCTTCTTAGAATTCGATGGCAACAGGAAAATGTCCGAAGTGCAGGGGAGTATCAACAGGATCCGGGCATCTCTTGAGAAGAATATCCCCAAAAGCTCGGTCAGTATCGTGCCTACAGACGGGTTTGTGCCGGGCGGGACACCTGGTGGCCAATCGCCGGCTCCCGGTCCAAAAACCTGACCGGGGTCCTTTTTCCCCGGCCGTGATCCCCGTCTATACTTCAGGCTGCTGCTGGGTGGCGCAATGGAATGTGCCGGACCCCTCGACCATTGCCCGGGCATTGATCCCGATGACCGTCCGGCCGGGGAAGAGTCCCTCCAGGATCTTCAATGCCACGGCATCGTTAGGGTCATTGAAGACCGGGACGATCACGACGGTATTCCCGATATAGAAATTTGTATAGCTTGCCGGGTAGCGCTGCTCTTCATCCTCGACTTTTCCCGGCATCGGCAGCTTCACGACTGTGAGTGGCCGGCCGTCCTGATCGCGCGACTGGAGAAGGATCTCGTAATTTTCATTGAGAGCGGAATAATTGGCGTCTGTGGTATCGGTCTCGAAGGCGCATACTACGGTTGACGGGCCGACGAAACGTGCAATGTCATCGATATGCCCGTCCGTATCGTCTCCGACAATTCCCTTGTTGAGCCAGATGACGTTCTCGATGCCGAGATACTCGCAGAGCCGGTCTTCGATCTGCTCCCGGGTCAGGGAGGGGTTGCGGTTGGGATTGAGGAGGCAGGCACGGGTTGTCAGTACGGTCCCCCTGCCGTTCGTATCGATCGATCCCCCCTCCATGACGATACCGGGTTCAAAGATCGGCAGGATGAGCCGTCGGTTCATCACACGGGGGATCTTCCCGTCACTGATCTGGTCATCATACTTGCCGCCCCAGGCATTGAACTCCCAGCGCACCATTGCGATCTTCCCCAGTGCACGGCTGACGACAAATGTCGGGCCATAGTCGCGGATCCAGACATCGGAGTAATCACTGGTGTGGAGGATTACCCGTTCGAGGTCGACACCCATCTCCCGCAGTTTTGCCCTCACTTTCCGGTGGATAACCGCTGTCGGGACAAAGACCTCCACGCGTTCCGAGGTGTGGACATGGGCAATGAACTCAAAGTATGCCCGCTCCACGGCGGGGATGTCCAGGAATGTCCGTGGGTTATGGGGCCATGCGATCCAGACCGCATCGTGGGGTTCCCACTCGGCCGGCATATGGAACCCCCGGTTCCGCGGTGTATCCCCGGGACGCAGGGAGGGGAACGCGCCATCGGTGCCCGCGAATGGCACGGTGATACGGCCATAGGTATCAGGGCGCCGGTTACGGAGGAAACCCCAGGAATCCTGTACACCGGCATTCATGGACAGGTCAACCGGGACAACCAGGTTCTCCTCGCCATCCCCCGCCCGTGCCAGGACCTTCCCGAATGCGTCTGCCACAAACGATCCACCGAAGAACCGGGTTCCTCCCTCAATCCCGACCCGGTTCACTGCAACGATATGGACACTGTTCGCAATCGCGTGGCTGCGCTGGATGAGTTCCCATGCGTCATGCCAGTTGCCTTCATCAGGCTCGTCCGGCCCCGGGTGGCCGATGGCAGTCGGGTAAAAGATGATCTCCGCCCCTTCCAGTGCCACAGACCGGGCCGCTTCCGGGAACCACTGGTCAAAACATATGAGTACTGCGATGCGTCCGTAGCGCGTTGGGAATACCCGGTAGGTATCACCGGGATAGAAATATCCCTTCTCGTAGAAGCCCGGGTCCTGGGGGATGTGGACTTTCCGGTACGGTTCGGAGAGGTTTCCGTCCGCATCGATGACAACGGCAGCATTGCAGAACTTTCCGCCAACTGTCCTCTCAAAAACCGGGACGATGATGACAACCTGGTATTTACGGGCGACTGCGGCAAACAGGCAGGTTGACTTTCCCGGGATTGTCTCGGCAGACGACCATGCGTCCGTGCCGGGATGTTGTGGGAAATACCGGGTCGCGTAGAGCTCGGGGAGGCAGATGATCTTCGCACCGTTTTGTGCCGCTTCCACTACCTTGCGGCGTGCCTTTTCGATATTTTCATCCGTATCGGGACTCATCGCCATCTGGATGAGCCCGACGGTCACTTCCCCCAGTTCAACACACCTCGTGCTGTATGGATTTTTCCTGATCGGATATCAGGGTATCCATATCGTCACATGATGTACTGTTGTGGAACCGGGGATGGCATCCTGCAGGGCCCGTACGTTCCCGGGTATATCCTGATCCTCCGGATCTCCCGGATATATAACGATAAAATACTCCGGGAAGTTCCCGGGCCAGGTGTCTTTTTGGATCGCTTTTAAAACCAACGAATTACAGTCACATTTATCAGCGTCAATGGTAAATTCCAATAACAAAGGGACTGCATGAAGAAGAATACATTCTATATCCTGTCCGGGTGCATCGCACTTGTCCTGCTCGCGGTTTTCTGGTATTCAGTCGAGGTCCACAATCCCCTGTTTATCGAGATTGCCTTTGTTATTGGAATTCTCATTGCATACCTGGCCCGGAAGAAGGTCACCGATCTCATCGAAGATGAACGGAGTACAAAGATCACCGAACAGGCCGTGCTCCGGACCTTCCAGATCTTCTGGGTCGGGTTCTGTGCGTTCTCGATCGGGGCGGTCATGCAGATCCTGTATGTCCCGCAATTCCCCCGGGAATTTTTCTTCACTCGCCAGCCGGAAATAATCTCCCCCCGGATGATGGGGTATTTCCAGCTGGGGCTCCTTTGCCTGACAATCTTCCTGTATGTCGGGTTCAGGATGTATTATGCCCGGAAATATGGGGAATGGGAGACCGATGAAGAATAAGATCAAGGTATTCCGGGCAATGTATGATCTCACCCAGGAAGACCTTGCACAGGCAATCGGCGTAACGCGGCAGACCATCCTTGCCATCGAGAAGGGAAAGTATGTCCCCTCCCTCGAACTTGCCTTCCGGATTGCACGGTATTTCAAGGTCAATATTGAAGAGGTGTTCACCTACGATGAGGAATCCCGTACCGTCGACGAGAAGTAACCTCGGTATCCGTGCTGATGGGAAACATTGATTTTTTCTTTTTTGTGCCTGTTTTTTTGCGAATGATGATGCGCGGGAGGTCCTGTCCGGATTGCTCCTTTACCATTGTCATGACTGAATGCTCACCAACCGGATACGTGGGGGATGAAAAGTTATAATATACAAAATGTTAAAAATAACTTACAATTTGTGAACCTGCACATGCCGGTCCCGTAGTGGGCCCTCGTATGGTGCACAACCTGAATTCCATCAAAGGAGAATACATGAAGAAATTACCAGTATTTTTTGGGATTTTACTCATCCTCATGAGTATTATATCCGTGAGCGCGGCAGGAAATACCATTACTGCAACTTCGCAGCGGGAAGCCGCTGCGCTTGTGTACGTGTCCGGTTATGAAATGGACCCCGGTGTTTTTTACCCGTATGAATCCGGGACGATTACCGTACATGTGTCAAATGCAGCCAATGCATCGGTGATGATATCCCAACCTGATCTCATCAGTCCCAATCTCCATGTATCCAACAAGGATACGTTTTCTACTTCAACGAATGTCGGCCCGGGCGCAACGGTCGATTATACCTTCCTTGTCACGGCGGATTGTACTGACGGGACGTATTTCCCCCTGTTTACCGTGTCCTCCAATGTTCCCGATGCAAATGCGATCCATGCCATCCTGACCCTGAAGGTGGATTCAGCTGATGTCCGGGCCACCATCTCCGACAAGCCGGAAAATTTCGCCATCTCGAAAACAGATACCGTGAATGTCAGTGTCATCAACCCGAGGGACAATGAGATCATCAATGTCCTTGTCATGGCATCGGGCCCGGGCGCAGAGATCTCCCCCAGGGAACAGTATATCGGGACTATTGCTGCCAACAGCAAGGCTGAAACCACCTTCAGGATCACACCAGACACCCCGGAAGATGTAGTGTTCAATGTCACATTCGACAACGGGGACAACCACCGTAAGACCAGCGTGGTCCTCCCCCTCAATATCGGCGATGACAAGACCGGGGCGGAGATCGTAGTCAACAACATCGAGAGCTCCGGTTCCGGCATGACACAGACCCTGAAAGGGGATGTGACCAACAACGGACTGACCGATGCGAAGTCGGTCCTTGTCACGGTGGGGGGCCCGGCAACACCGGTCAACCCGAACCCCGTGTACGCAATCGGTAACCTTGAACCGGATGACTTCTCCAGTTTCGAAGTGACCTATACCATGACCGGCAACGGCGCAGTCCCGCTTATTGTCGATTATAAGGATGCAGACGGGAATTCATTCAGTAAAACCTTCAGCATTGCCGCTTCCAACAGTTCGGCAATGCCCGGCTCACCGGCAATGAACAACGCACCTGCGGGTGCATCCAGCCAGCGTCGCGGAATGTTCGGATCGTTCGGGTCCGGTTTCAGCCAGATCCCGGTGACCGAGATCGTTGTCATTCTCATTGCCATTGTCATCCTCATCTACGCATGGAGAAAGGGACTCTTACGACGCCTGACGAACAAGTTCCGCAAGGACCCCTTACCTGAAACGGATGACAGCGAAGAGCAGGAGTAAGGAACCGGTCTTATCGATGGCAGAACCATGACAACCGTACCGGTCATTGAACTGGCCGATGTGAGCAAGATCTACCCGCTTCCCTCCGGCGACGTGCTGGCGCTCGATCACCTCTCGATCAAAATCGAGCGGGGCGAGTTTGTCGCCATCATGGGACCGTCAGGCTCCGGGAAGTCCACCCTCCTCAACCAGATCGGGGGATTGGACGTCCCGACTTCCGGGACGCTGCGCATCACCGGCAAAAACATCAGGAAGATGTCCGATGACAAACTCACCGACCTCCGGCTCAACGCCATCGGCTACATCTTCCAGAAGTTCAACTTAATCCCCCTCCTCTCCGCGTACGAGAACGTGGAGTACCCCTACATCCTCAAGCACCGGTGCAACGATACCACCGGCCGGGTCAGCAGGCTCCTTGCCGATGTGGGGATCAACAAGCGCCTGGCCAAGCACAAACCGGCCGAACTCTCCGGGGGTCAGCAGCAGCGGGTTGCCATTGCACGGGCACTCGTCAACGACCCCGATATCCTCCTTTGCGACGAACCGACAGGCAACCTGGACACGAAGACGGGTGGCCAGATCATGGAGATGCTCAACGGCCTGCACGACCAGGGCAGGACCGTTATCATCGTCACCCATGACCCATCTGTGGGTGAACAGGCGGAACGGATCATCAGGATCCGGGACGGGAAGGTGGCAGACGCATGAAGAACGATATCATCCTCCAGCTCTCGGTGAGGAGTATCCGGCTGAATTTCCTCCGTTCGCTGCTCGCAGCCATCGGCATCGTCATTGGTGTCGTGGCCATATCCTCGATGGGCATGATGGGTGCGAACATGACCATGTCCGTCACCGAAGAGCTCTCGGCCATGGCCAACGTGCTGGTCGTGAAACCGGACAGCGGTGGCGGCGGTGGCGGTATGATGGGAGGCGGAGGCAGCTCCGGCGATGACGATTATATCGACAAGGATCAGTTTGATGATATTGAACGGGCTGCCGGGAAGTACGGGAATGTCTACCCGCTCTACCAGGAGTCCGATACGATCACGATCGGGGACGATGAGCGCAGGGCAACTATCTACGGAATGCGGGATGAGGACATGGCAACGATCCTGACGGTGGCAAACGGGACACTCCCCCAGACATCAAGTTCGGTTGTTGTCGGCCCGACCTTTGCAGAGAACAATGACCTCACGATCGGCAGTCGCATCACCATCGGTGACGAGGACGATGAAGAGGCGATCATCCAGAAGGTGCGGGTCGTCGGTATCCTTGAGGAGAAGGGCATGTCCATGGACCTCAACAGCGACAATGCGATCATCATGACGGAGAAGGCCTATAACGGCCTCTATGGCGGGGAAGGCGAGTATGACCAGGTCAACGTCATTCTCTACGACATCAACGACGCAGACACGGCAACTGAGGCCATCGAGGACAAGCTGAACCGCAAGGAGGACGAGGTAGCCGTGCAGGACAGCAGCCGCATGATGGAGAGCATCACTTCGACCGTCAGTACTCTCACCACATTTGTCATGGCGATTGCCGGTATCTCGCTCCTGGTTGCCGCAACTTCGATCTTCAATGTGATGATGATGTCGGTAACCGAACGGATCCGGGAGATCGGTATCCTGCGCAGCATCGGCACGCGGAAGAGCGAGGTGCTCCGGATGTTCATCTATGAAGCGGTGATCCTCGGCCTGGTCGGTGCCATCATCGGGGCGATCATGAGCGTTATCTTAGGCTGGCTCGTGGTGCTCGCCATGGTAGGGACAACGAAGTATTTCTTCACGTTCGCGAGCCTGATCTATGTCCCAGTATCGATGGCTATCGGCATTGCCATCTGTATCTTCTCGGGAGTCTACCCGGCGTGGCGGGCGGCAAACCTCGATCCCATCGAAGCGTTGCGGAGCGATTAGGCACACCCGCATATCACCGTGCATGGCCGGGCCGGTGCACCGGCCCGGCCATCTCTTCCTTTTTAATACCCTTTCCTGCAATTCCCTGACGGATCTGTAGTGTTCATCACATCATTCTGTATAAGTGGTGGTGCATAATGTGGGTGTAATCTCCTAACTGTGGTGCATATGCTAGTAAACCAGAACAAACAAATCAAAATTGTTTAATATTGTGCACCGCAACTTTTAGAAAGTGGTGTATTATTAATGTAATTCACCCTTATGCTGGTGCACTTATTCGGTGCACAGTACTCAGTATCAGTATTCATATGAGGTAATTATGGAACACATCGATGAGATCAACAGGAACAATATTTTTCTCAATGACAACACCGCCAACCCGGCACCTCTTGGGTTGTGCGCATTCGGTATGACAACCCTCCTGCTCAGCCTGCATAACGCAGGTTTCACGGGGCTCAGCAGTCCCATCATCGCGATGGCGATCCTCTACGGGGGCATCGCACAGGTCTGCGTCGGGTTCATGGAATGGAAGAAGAAGAACAGCTTCGGGATGCTGACCTTTGGCAGTTTCGGGTTCTTCTGGATTACCTTTGCGGCAATCCTGATCCTGCCGGCCCTCAGTCTTGCAAAGGCCCCCACGCCGGTTGAGCTTGCTGCATTCCTTGCCATCTGGGGGGTATTTGCGTTCGGCCTCTTCATCTGCACGCTTGCGATGCACCGTCTCCTCCAGATCACGCTCGCCGCTGTGGTGCTCCTTGTCGTCTTCCTTGTTGCGGCAAACCTGACTGGCAGCGCCCTGATCCTGACGATTGGCGGGGTTACCGGTCTCGTTGCCGGTGGCCTTGCGCTCTACATGGGCATGGGCCAGGTCATCAACTAGATCTTCGGCAGGAAGATCCTCCCGGTCTAATCCCCCTTTTTTATCGCACGATCGCGTACATGACTTCGTCCATCGTTGTGCCGTTCTTTGTTATGGCATTCCTGTGGACAGCCTCGCGGACAAAATCGCATTTTTCTAAAACCCGCATCGATGCGGGATTGTTTGCAAATATCCCGGCCTGGAGCCGGACGATATCGTAACGGTCAAATGCGACCGGTATGATCGTCCTTACCGCCCCGGTCACAATACCCTGTCCCCAGAAAGGTTCGGCAAGCCAGTACCCGATCTCCGCGGTCCGCCGGTACACATCCTCCAGCGGGTGGATGCCGATCCCCCCGCATGCCTCACCATCGACCACGATCGCGAGGAAGAGGTTCTTCCCGCCGGGTTCCGTTGCCATGGTAACAAAACGATTCGCATCCGCGAGGGTGTACGGGGAGGGGAAACCGTCCCGCAGATTATCGGCAATGCGGGGATTGTCTGCGTGCCGTACAATGGATGGTGCATCATCCGGCGTCCAGTCGCGGAGTATGGAGGAGGGTGTGACGATGTGCATGGATAGTAACAGATCTCCGGTATTTTCTGGCAGGAAGGCAGATTAAGGTTGGCGGCTGGGGCGCACTAGGCGTGCAACCTGTCAATCCTTTTTTACGAGATCGAATACCCAGCGGCTGATGCCCGGGGCCACGTTCCCGCAGGAGTTCTGGTACGTGAGATCGAAACCTTTCCCGGCAAGTTCCTCCACCAGTGCAGGGATCTCGTTTCCTGCCCTGAACGTGTAAAAATGGATCATGCCGTCCCCTGCCGCGAAGGGTGAGAGCACGTCGAGGATGGATTCCATGCCGTACGGTGTCGGGATGATAATCCGGTCAAACTGCCTTTTTGGCAGGAGTGTGGTGTCGCGTGCATCGCCCATGATGGTCGTCATCGCGTTCCGGACATGGTTCAGTGCAATATTCTCCTGGAGCCATGCATACGCGTCACGGTTCTGTTCGACCGCAACGACCCGGCCTCCCCGGGCTGCGGCCGGGATGGCAAAGGGCCCGACTCCGCAGAAGGGGACGAGGACTGCTTCCCCGGGTTCGACCTGGTCCGTGACCCGCATGCGCTCGGAGGCAAGGTGGTTATTGAAAAAGACCTTCGTGACATCGAACCGGTACTGGAAACCAAACTCGCGGTACCGGGTGATTGTGGTATCGCCGGCAAGGATCTCGTACGACGCGGTCCTCGCATCCGTCCGGACCTTGTGCACCTTGTTGAGGACGGTGTATATGTTTTTCCTGCTGGCGAGGATCGTTTCTGCGATGGTCTTTTTGTATTCATCCAGTTCAGGAGGAATCGAGACAATGGCGATATCCCCGATCACATCGAAATGGCCGGAGAACCGGTTCAGCGCATCATCAGGCACAGCGCCCTTAAGGCGGTCTTTGAGTCGCATCTTTTTAAGAAGATCTGTGTCTACATCATCTCGTACAGGGAGAGTCCGGCAATGCACACGGCCGAGAAGAAAAGTACAAGGGCGATATTGATCAGTTTGTCCCGGTCTGTCATCACCGTCCACCGGGGCTGCTGGCGCTTCGCGGCATACCCGATGAAAAGGCCGATCACCGTCCCTGCAAGGGTGCCGAGCGCGATGACCATGAGGATATCGAAGGTGTTCATGATCTCTTTTTATCCGGTTGCCTGTTTTCCGATATAAACCCGTGTACGGGTAATGCAAAAGCCGGCCCGGGTGTGGTGCGAAAAAAAAATTACCGGGACCGCGACCGGAAATACCCGATCGATGCGGCTGCTGCACAGAGTGACAGCAGGGCCCCCGCAGTGAGCCCCGGTGTCTTCAGCGGGAAGGCCGGCAGGGGGGATGATGACGAGAGGGTGACTTCCAGGGGAGAGGTTGTGCCCGCAGTAATCATGACCTGTTGCCGGACGGGAACATACCCGTCTTTTGCGATCTCAACGGTGAGGTTGCCCGGGAGGATGTTCGTTATGGTGACCGGGGATATCCCGGCAAGGGTCCCGTCCAGGGATACGTTTGCGCCGGCAGGGGTGGTATTGATGACCAGCGTCCCTCTCTCGGGGGCAAGGACCGCAGTGACCTCCCCCTGTTCACCGGAGCGGATCACGGCAGTCGCAGTAACCGGGGTAAACCCGAACTTCGAGACATTAACGGTGTAGGTCCCCGGATCGATGCTGTTCAGCGTCAGGGGTGACTTTCCCTTGTATACTCCGTTCACGACCACCGATGCATCGGCCGGCTCGGATATGACGAGGAGGGATCCGGGCACGGCCTGTGTTGCCGGTGTACTGATGGAGATGGACGGCCTGCCAAGAGTCACTGATATGGTGCCGTATTCCGCGTTCTGCAGGTGTGCACGGTCGTTTGGGCCATTGACGACCCAGATCGTGTATGTCCCGTCATCGAGGCGCCCGTTGATGTTGTTCGTATGCCAGTTGTAACTCCAGCTGTCATCCTCCCCGTTCACCTGCACGACGGTAAACCCTCCATCCTCCGCAAGTTTTGTCATGTCATTGAGGGCAACCCCGTTTGACGGGAGGTTGGGGCCGGTCAGGAAGAGGTACACGGAATTGCTGGTCGGGGAGTACCCGGAGAGCGGGATCGTATCTCCCGAGTATGCCTGGATGCCCATTCCCGCTGAGGCGCTGCCGGCAAGGAGCAGGCAGGCGAGCAGGAACAGGACCATCATAACGGGTTTGTGGAAGCAGGACATATATATCAGATCTATTATCATACCTGATCCCATTAAGTCTTTCAGATACGCATCTCCCTCCCTTGTCCTGCATCCTCGCCGGCACGCCCCTCCGCACGCCACGGCCCGGGGGAACTCCCGGCAGTACCGGGACCAGCACGTTTCACAACTTCTTTGTGCCTGCCCTTCCTAAACGGTGTATACCCATCATGCCCGAGACCCGGAAGATCGCCCTCTTCATTGCCCTCCTTGCCGGCTTCCTGACACCGTTTGACCTCTCCGCGGTCAACATCGCCCTCCCTTCCATCAGCGGGGAGTTTTCGATGGACGCCATCGAGATGGGCTGGGTCGCATCGGCCTATCTCCTCGCATCCGCCGTGTTCCTCCTGCCGTTTGGCAGGATTGCCGACATCTACGGGCGGAAAAAAATATTTACTGGTGGGCTCTTCATCTTCACGCTGGCATCCGTCCTGATGATCTTCTCCACGTCGTCGCTGATGATCATTCTCGTGCGCCTGCTCCAGGGGTTTGGCGGGGCGATGATCTTCGGGACGGCGGTCGCTATCCTCACGTCCGTGACCCCGGCGCACGAACGGGGCAGGGCACTGGGAATTTACACCACCGCGGTCTATTTCGGGCTCTCCACCGGGCCGTTTTTTGGCGGGATCCTGACAGAATATCTTGGCTGGAGGAGTATCTTCCTCGTCAATATCCCCATCGGGGTGTTCACCATCGCGATGATCCTCCTGTTCTTAAAGGACGAGTGGGCGGACTGCTGCGGGGAGACGTTCGATACCGGCGGGGCGATCCGGTACGGACTCGGCCTTGTCTGCGTGATGTACGGGTTTTCCCTGCTCCCCGGGATCACGGGTTTTGTCCTGCTCATTGCCGGAAGTGCCATTCTGGTATGGTTTATCCAAAAAGAACTCCGCATCGACTATCCCCTGCTGGACATGGCACTCTTCACCGGGAACCGGGTTTTTGCCTTCTCGAATCTGGCCGCCCTGATCAATTACAGCGCAACCTTTGCGGTCACGTTCTTTTTGAGCCTGTACCTCCAGTATGTCAGGGATTTCACCCCGCAGCATGCAGGAATGCTTCTCGTGGTACAGCCGGTGGTCCAGGCACTCTTCTCACCGGCGGCGGGCATCCTGTCCGACCGGATGGAGCCGGGCAGGATCGCATCGGCGGGTATGGCACTGACCGCACTGGGACTCATCCTTCTCATCACCGTAGATGCCACGACCTCGCTCGTCATGTTTATCCTCATCCTCGTCATCCTCGGTGCCGGGCTCGGGCTCTTCTCCTCGCCGAATACCAATGCGATCATGGGCTCGGTTGACCGGAAGAAATACGGCGTTGCTTCCGGGACGCTGGGCACGATGCGGCTTGTCGGCCAGATGTTCTCGATGGGTATTGCCATGATGATCCTGGCGATCTACATAGGTGACGTGCAGATCACCGAATCGCTCTATCCGGCATTTATCGGGAGCATGCGGATCTGTTTTGGTATCTTTGCCGTGCTCTGCATTGCCGGGGTCTTCTTCTCCCTGGTGCGGCACACCCCCATTCCCGCCCCCATAACCAACAGCCCGTGATGGCGTACCCGTATCTGGCCCGGGCTACCCCCCGCCCTCCCGAATTCCGTTCACAACCTGTATTTCATATGCCGGGCGACCCGTGATAAACGGGCGTTATTTATATGCTTCCTGAACCAAAGTCACCGTACGGATACGTATGACGTTAGAAACCACCACCATCAAAAACACCTGTATCGTCTCGGTCCCGGAGCGCCTCGATGGCAGCACGGCACCGGATATGGAGACGGAGCTCCGGAAGATCCTCGCGGGTGAACACCAGAAAAACGTGATCTTTGATTTCTCCCTGACAAATTATCTTGCCAGTGCCGGCATGAGGGCGGTGCTCCAGCTCTCACGTGACCTGATGAAAGCCGGTGGGAAGGTCATCCTTGTCGAGCTCCGCCCGACCGTGTACAAGGTCTTCGACATTGCCGGGTTCACGAGTATCTTTACCATCTGCACCTCCCGGGAAGAGGCACTGCAGAAAATACCGTGACCGGTCAGGTTTTCTCTTCCTCTTTTGCCTGCCCGGTCTCTCCCTTGAAATAGTCCACCCAGGCCTGCCGCGTCTCCTTCTGGAGCATGCTGTTTCCCAGGTGCTGCCAGAGCGCGATGAGCACCAGCAGGTAGGCAAGGGTCCTGATGATAATCAGGGGGACCGTCAGGGGCACCTTGAGGCCGGCCAGCGTGGCTGCATGGGATATGCCGAACAACCCGAATGCTGCCCCGATGAATGCCGGCAGCATCTCGCCGCTCTTCCGGAAACAGAGAAAACCGAGGACAACGATCGCTATGCACAACAGCAGGTTGACAAACAGGATCGGGTCCCATTCCAGCGCCATGATCTATTCTCGTACTGAACTGGGAAACGGTACTCTAAAAGAATTCCGATCTGTCCGTCGGAATTTGTAGATGACTGCGGATGAAAGCGGTTGCTCCTGCATATGGCCACAGCCGGGACAGGGAACGCGGATTACGGGAGGAGCTCAAGGGTTTCGCCCGGCATCAGCACCTGCACCTTCAGGTCCGTTGTCCGTTCAACTGCCGTTTTCAGGGCCAGCGGATCGGCAGCGATCCGGTCCCACGTATTGTAATGGATGGGGATGACCGTCCTGGCGCCGATGAAATTTGCCGCCATCATCGCCTCGGTGACACCCATCGTATACCTTCCCCCGATGGGGAGGAGCGCCACGTCCGGGTGATAGAGCTCCCCGATCAGTTTCATATCGGAGAAGAGGGCGGTATCCCCCGCGTGGTATACCTTCACGGCATCCATCCCGATCACAAAACCCGCCGGTGCACCCGCTGAAAAACCCGGCCCCGCCTCTTCTATTGCCGTTGAATGGACCGCCTGCGTCATGGTGAACGAGACCCCGTCGACCACCTGGGTCCCGCCGATGTTCATGCTCTCGACAGGAACTCCCTTCGTTTTAAGATATTTTGCGATCTCCGTGATGGCAACGGTCTTTCTCCCCAGAGACACGGTCTCTCCCATGTGGTCGTTGTGCCCGTGGGTGACGGCAACAATATCAGGATTGGTGGCGGCAACGCTTCCCCCTTCGATGAAGGGATCGATGAGGACTTTTTTTGTGCCGGAGAGGAGCACGCAGGAATGGCCGAGCCAGGTGAGTTGCATATATGCAGATCGGATTACGTACGAATGAACATTACTCTCAAGGGACCCGAAGAGGCGGGCATGGAGCGAGTGATCCGTTCGTAAAAAAGTATTGGCCAATGGCCGGGGAAACGGTCCCTTATGTCACATCGATCAGTTCGGCTTCCGTGATATCGATGGAATCGCCAAGGCTGTCGGCAGTGGCGCTCCGGGTCATCTGCTCCGTGAGATCCCGGTCTTCCATCACATCGCGGATGCGGTCGATATACGGATCGATGGTCGGGTCTTCCTGCTCCTCGATCACGTGCCGGTATTCCCGAAGGGTCGATGGGCTTACCCCAAGTTCTTCGGATACCTCTTTCATGGTCTTCCCGGACTCGATCAGTGCCTCCATCTGCTCCTTGTCAAAGGGCATCTTGAAGTCAAGTTCCCGGAAGAGCTTGAGCCGTACCCGTGCCCGTGCTACCGTCTTTGACAGTTTCTCGTCCCCGAGTTCGCGTGCAATCTCGGTGTCATTCTTCTCTGCATAGAATGAAGTGACGAGTTTTGCCAGCTGGATCGGTTTTAAGGAGGTCTTGAATATTCCCTGTTCCGTGATCTCTCTCATGACGAGAGCGACCTCGCGTTCGATCGCGTCACTGTCTCTTAAAGTGCCATGGATATTTTTCATGGGTTCGACGATCTTGGTCTTGCCCGACATGGAACTGAAGAGTTTCAGAAGATGTGCTTTACGTTTGTCTTCGGTCATTGCATACCCCGTATTGGGATTAGGATATACAATACTTCGTCAGCTATTTAATGCTATCTTTACGCGTTGTTTGACCAAAAGACGTATAAATCGGTTCTAATTTTTTTTAACTCCATGGTGTTTTTTGTACCAGTTTTGATCAAAAAAGGACCTGTTTGTGTAAACCGGAACAGCTACATCCATGAGCCCGGAAGTTTCCCGGAAATTCCGGAAGTCCCGCGGAAAAGAGAACGGGACGCCCCGGGATCGCCTCCCCGCGTTCTGTCCCGGTGCATATTTTCATCAGAGTCTTTTTGTCGCCAGTCGATCAACAGTATAAGAACGAATTCGTGATCACCATGAGCGATGTCTTTGAGAACGTGATGGAACTTGCCAAACGCCGGGGTTTCATCTGGCCAACGTCCGAGTGTTACGGTGCCGTGGCGGGGTTTATCGATTACGGCCCGCTCGGCGCAATGATGAAGCGGCGGATCGAGAATATCTGGCGGGATTTTTACGTCATCCGTGAAGGGTACTACGAGATTGAATGCCCCACGATCGCACAGGAGGCCGTCTTTATCGCCTCCGGCCACGTTGCCGGGTTCGCCGACAAGATGTGCCAGTGCCCGCACTGCAGGGAGTTCCTGAGGGCAGACCATGTAGCGGAAGGCGGCGGAGTAAAGAACGCGTCCACCATGAAGAACGAGGAGCTTGCTCTCGCCCTCGCAGGCTGCAAGTGCCTTGCCTGCGAAGAGGTGCTCGGGAAAGTCGAGGTCTTCGGGTTCAACCTGATGTTCAAGACCTCCATCGGCCCCGATTCACAACGGGTCGGCTACCTCCGTCCCGAGACCGCACAGGGGATGTTCGTTGATTTCTCCCGGCTCCTCCGGTTCTACCGCGACAAGCTCCCGTTCGGCGCCGTCCAGATCGGCAAGTCCTACCGGAACGAGATCTCCCCCCGGCAGGGTATGATCCGGCTCCGCGAGTTCACGCAGGCCGAGGCCGAGATCTTCGTCCACCCGGACGAGAAGAACAAACACCCCCGGTTCCACCGCTACGCTGATTACCGGATGCCGCTTCTTACCTTCGGCCAGCAGCAGAAATGCGAAGAGGCCGTCTCGCTTTCAATGCGGGAGGCCGTGGACAAGGGCGTCATCGCAAACGAATACCTCGCGTACTACGTGGCCCTGACCCACGAGATGCTCGTCTCCATCGGGATAAAGCCCGAGCGGCTCCGGTTCCGGCAGCACCTCCCCGATGAACGGGCGCATTATGCGACCGACTGCTGGGACGCCGAGATCCTGTCCGACCGGTTCGGCTGGGTCGAAACCGTGGGCCTTGCCGACCGCACCAATTACGACCTCAATGCCCATGCAAAGGAGAGCGGGACCCCGATGACCGTCTTCATCCAGTACGCTGAGCCAAAAAAGGTCCCGCGCCGTCGGATCATCCCCAACATGGGTGTGCTCGGGAAACAGTACCGCAACAAGGCGAAGGCAATTTTCGAGGCACTCGGGAATTCAACTCCCACCGCGGACGGTGCTGATGTTGTTATCGATGGCGAGAAGATCCATATCCCTGCCGACCTCTTCGAGGTCCGCGACGAGGTCGTGGATATCCGGGGCGAGGACATCGTCCCGCACGTGATCGAACCCTCGTACGGTATCGACAGGATGTGCTACGCGGTGCTCGAACAGGCCTACGATGAGGATGAGGCCGATGGCGAGAAGCGTACGGTCATGCGTTTCTCCCCGAAGGTGGCTCCGGTGCAGGTCGCGGTCTTCCCGCTCATGACCCGCGACGGGCTCGACACGATTGCAGATGAGATCACCCGGAAATTACATAAGGCCGGCATCCTGGCGGAGTACGACGACAGCGGGGCAATCGGCCGGCGCTACCGGAGGCAGGACGAGATCGGGACGCCGTTCGCTGTTACTGTGGATTACGATACCAAAGAGAACAATACTGTCACCCTCCGGGACCGGGACAGCATGAAGCAGGTGCGGATTGCGATTGATAAGCTGCCGGAGACGCTCGCGGCGCTGGTCGAGGGGACGAAGACGTTTGGGGAACTGGGGTAATCTAACTCTCCAATTTTCTTAATAGAATTCTTGTAATACTGATGGGGGCTTATGTACCCGTGCCCCTGTTTGGGAGAACTACCGCCGCTTCGAAGAACCTGATGGTTTTTCTCAAAAACATTCCTCACTGATGCGATGACTGATTCCCCGAAGGACACCCCGCGGCGGCCTCATTTACTTATAAGAAATCGCATGCAAGTGATTGCCGTGCCGCAGAGCGGCCCTGAGAGGCGGGGAGCCCTCATTTTCAACACAATTCACCCTAATGAGCAGATATCTCACGTCCTCTTTTCTATGAGCATACTCCCGGATCCAGATCAACACTCCTAATACCCGGTACAACAGACCATCAGCAGGACGATCCGGATATGACTGATGAGCTACTCCCAATCCTCTTTTCCCGGATGAGCGACAGTGCCATCCTCATTGATACCAAAGGGGACGTAGCAGATCTTAATCCGGCAGCCGAACGTTTCTTCGGGGCACGTGGCGCACTCGTCAACAGACCCGCACGAGAGGCATTGCCCGGCCTTGCGCCGCTCCTGGAAGAGGCGGAATCCGGAGAGCAAGAGATCCGTAAACAGATTGCTGTGATCACAGGCGATGCCGTGCGGAATTTCGATGGGATCAGCATATCTCTCTCTTCAGCAATCTGTCCCCCGTTCGCCCGCCTCCTCCTGCTCCGCGATATCAGCGACAGCAAAAAGCGCGATGACGCACTCCAGGAGAGCGAACAGCGGTTCCACGAGCTTGTGGACCTCCTTCCGGAGATCGTTTTCGAGTTCGATCTTACCGGCAAATTCACTTTTGTCAATGATAACGCTCTTCAGCTCTTTGGGTACACCGGCGAGGATATGAAAAAGGGCCTCAACCTTTTCAATCATATCATTCCCGAAGACCGGCAACGGATTATGCAGGACATCGGCACTATTGCCAGCGGAAAAAAGTCGCAGGGTGGCGAATATAACGCGGTGAAATGTGATGGCAGCCGCTTCCCGTTTCTTGTCTATACAACTCCTGTTATGAGGAACGACCGCTGTACCGGTATCCGCGGGATCCTCATCGATATAACCCAGAGAAAACGGATAGAATACGCGATGCAGCAGGCAATAAAACGGCTCAGCCTGCTCAACGGGATTACCCGTCATGATCTTCTGAACAAGATGACTGCTCTCTATTCATATCTCAATACCGCCAGAAAGGGGGCAGGCGATCCGGAAGTCTCCGTGAAGATCGAACACTGCATCGATATCGTTTCTATCGTAAACAAGCATGTCAGGTTCATGCGCGATTACCACGAGATCGGTATCCAGTCCCCAGCCTGGCAGGACCCGGCAGTCACTATCCGGCAGGTCACGGAATCGTGCGATCATACGGGTGTCGCGATCCGGATACCGGACCCCGGCTGGGAGGTCTTCTGCGATCCCTTGTTCAGGAAGGTCATCAACAACCTGGTAGACAATGCTGTCCGCCATGGCAGGGATGTGAAAACGATTACGTTCTCCATCGGGGAGACCCCCGCCGGTCTCCTCCTTTCATGCGAGGACGATGGCGCCGGCATACCGGAAGAGTCGAGGAGCAGCCTGTTCGAGTTCAGTGTCAGGGAGAACTCCGGGCAGGGGCTTTTCCTCTCGCGCGAGATCCTTGCGATCACCGGTATCTCCATCCGGGAAACTGGCGGTCCCGGGCACGGTGCCCGGTTCGAGATCCTCGTTCCCGCCGGTAATTACCGCAGGATTGGATCATCTTCACGATAGCGACCGGGAGTTCAGGGAAACCCGGGCCCTCCTGGAGCAACGGAAGGAAAGAACAATTACTCACGGCTACCGAGCACTTGCTCGTAGGCAGTGTTGATCTCAGAAAGCCGGTTCCGAATATACGTTTCCCCCTCTTTTGTCGGGGAATAGAACCGGGCGTTCCCGCGCTGCGTTACCTTCAGGATCCCGTCCTTCTCCAGTTGATAGAGGTGCGTATACACGCTTGCCAGCGGGATGACGACATGGAACCGTTCGTTGATCTCCCGGATGATGCCATAGCCGGTTACCGGCCTCTGGAGGCAGGATAAGATCAGCACATCGAGTGACTTTTTTACCACACTGTCCATGATCTCCTGCGGGACCACCTTCACAGACAGGGGTTTCTGGATTGGCGGAGTGAACGAGACGATATTCCCCTCCCCGGAGAACAGGATGACATGATTGATGCCTTCATAGAGTTCTTCATTCCGCGGGCTTCTCACATCATCCAGCGGGATGGCAAGGATTCCGGAAAAGATGCCCGGGTGCACCTGTTCGGCTTCCCGGAATTTCTTGCGGATGTGGAGGACGACATCCGGATCCTTCAGGTTCGAGACATCGGCGATGCAGAACAGTTTCTTCCCGGAACCCGGCTGGGCTGCCTCACCGCAGGCCCGGTCGAACCACTGGTCGAAGAGATACATCCCCTCACGCAGTTCAAAAAACTGAAGCTCCCCTTCCGCGACAGCGCGGGCGAAATACGCGACAAGGTTGGTCTGGAAGTATGCGTACATGCATCCCACATGGTCGGCGATGCCCGTTTCGAGGAGATGCTTGAAGAGGGGGAACCGGTTCGCATCCCGCTTGTGGAGGAGGAGGGTGATGCCGCCCAGGGCTTTTCTCACAAAGATGGTCCGGGGACCCGCTGGGTCCGGGGAGATCTCGTCCAGTTTCTTCTCCATCGCGTGCTTGTAAAGCGCAAGCTCGATCGTGGTCCGGATCTCCTCCGGCATCTTCACCGGTTTTAAGATATACCCGAACGGTTCGGTGATCTTTGCCTTCTCAAGGTATTCTTCTTCCGCGTGGGCCGTCAGGTAAATGACCGGGATGCGCCAGAGCTTACGGATCTGCTCTGCGGCATCGATCCCGGTCATCGGGCCGGCAAGTTCGATGTCCATCAGGATGATGTCGGGATGTAGCCTTCCGGTCTCCTCAACGGCCTTCTCTCCGGTAGCTGCGATCCCGCAGACGGAGTACCCCATGTCTGCCAGCATCCCCGTGATGCCCGGCACAACCACGGGGTCATCTTCCACAACCAGAACGGATGCCCTGCCCATTTTCTCCCCACCCGATGAACAGTTTCCGGATTTTTACCGGAATAAATTACTAATATTATATTATGATCCTATCTCTCGGGAGATAAACCGGATACTTTTGTATCCCCCAGGATCTTTCCCCAGCGTATGCCGGTTGTCGCTGGTGCGGTACAGATAGTGGTGCACTTTCAGAATCTGAAAGTCCGCATCCGGGTTTATCTCCCTTCTCTGATCATACAAAATGCACTTACATGATGACAGATGTGGCCTTCCCCAACCAAAGATCGTGCAAGGTCCCCCGTGGGATTCGCACCCGGGGGACCGGATACGGGAACCGATTCACAAGTCCATCTGTAAAAAGGTGAAACCATGTCGTGGTTGCGATATCTGCTCTTGCTCATCCTTTGTACCGGGACGATTTCCGGCTTTGCTGCCGCTGGGCTTCCCGAAGTAATATTTTCCGGCAGTCCTACATCCGGACCTGTACCTCTTGAAGTGACATTTTCCGATCAATCAACCAGGTACCCAGCCGGATGGGCATGGTTCTTTGGCGATGAGAGTTACGGTCAGTCCTGGTCATTGGTCAACTCAAATCCCGGCTGGTCGGGAAGATCAGGTTCCTGCAGTGTCGTTCTCCCAGACGGGAGAATCGTACTGATGGGAGGCGCCATTTCCGCTGGCGACACCAAGGACGTCTGGTATTCGACAGACAAGGGCACGTCCTGGACACAGTACACCGGCACACCCAATTGGCCGGCGAGGCACGAACACAACTGTGTCGTTCTCCCAGACGGGAAGATCGTCCTGATGGGCGGCACCGGGTTGGGCTTCGGCAAAATGAACGACGTATGGATTTCGTCAGACAAAGGTGAATCGTGGGACCAACAGACCCCAGCTGCCGCGTGGTCGAAACGGCAGGGATCCAGCAGTGTTGCTCTGCCTGATGGCAGTATCATCCTGATGGGTGGATTGACTAATTCCGCTTATCTGAATGACATATGGCGATCGACCAATGACGGCGCAACATGGACTCAGATAACAACCACCGGGAGCATGTGGGAGATAAGAACCCAGCATACCAGCGTGGTACTTGCTGATGGCAGTATCGTCATGATGGGGGGAAATAGCGGCGGTATGAGAGCTGACGTGTGGCGTTCCACGGATAAGGGCGAATCCTGGACACAGATGAACAAGGGTGCCTGGGACACGGGACGTGGTTATCCCAGCAGTGTAGTGATGCCTGACGGCAGTATCATCCTGACGGGTGGACGTACTTCTGATGGTAGGTACAAGAATGATGTGTGGCGCTCGACGGATAATGGCGCATCGTGGACGCAGGTGAACACGAATGCCTGGGACTCGGGAAGGAACGGTCATAGCAGCGTTGCTCTGCCAGATGGCAGTATTGTTATCATGGGTGGGTATGACAGTAGCGGGTACAAGAATGACGTGTGGCGTCTGGCACCGGCCGGATCGACATTGAAAAACCCGTCGCACACGTATACCGTACCAGGAACTTACCAGGTCTCGTTGCAGGTATACTATGATGCAGAAGGAGTCCCGGGATACTACAGCAAACGGAAACCAGGGTACATTACAGTAAATCCAGGACCGCCAACCGTGACCAGTATCTCACCGTCCTCCGGTGTTAATACCGGGTCCGTCAGCATCACAGACCTTGCCGGTACCGGGTTCCTTGCCGGCGCAACAGTCAACCTGACAAAAGCCGGGGAGAACAACATCACGGCAACCAAAGTCGTGATCACCTCAACCAAAATTACCTGCTACTTTGACCTGACCGGTAAGACGGCCGGATCATGGAATGTCAATGTCACTAATACGGACGGCCAGGAGGCGATGCTCGCGAGCGGGTTTACCATCAACCCTCCCACAACCCCAACCCCCACACCAACCACGACTCCAACACCGATCGTACAATCTGCATCCGATGATGACGGCCCGCCGGTTCCCGCACAACCCGTACAGAACGCACCCCGGAATGAGAGAACATCGACCAGTTCCGTGAACGTAGGCCAGATTGGCCACACGTCCATCACGAGTGCGACCGTGACCGGGGCCGGGGTCAGGGATGTGGTGGTGACCGCCATCGAAGCGAAAGGGCCGGGCAAAGAAGCAGCCCCGGCGCCCGGGGTCGTGTACGAGTATGCCGATATCACACCGGCACAGTACACCACGATATCCGAAGCAAAGATCGATTTTGTGGTATCGGAGTCGTGGCTGAAAGAGAACCACCTTGCCCCGCAGGATGTCGTGATGTATCACAACACAGGAAAGACATGGACGGCGCTGCCGACAACGCTCGTCATGGTGAAGAATGGCAATGCCTATTACACCGCGAAAAGCCCCGGGTTCTCGCGGTTTGCGATCTCATGCAGGGCCAACAGCACGCTCAGCGCACAGAACGCAACGCCAACCGCCGTGCCCACGTTCGGGGGCATGCCGCAGGAACCGGTGACCACGCGGCCGACACGGGCAGTTGCTGAAAAAGCCCTGGAGGACACGCCGGTCGCCACACAGACCACCGTTGCACCACCGGCCCCTCAGCCGTCGCCGGGCTTTACGTTCGGCACGCTCGTGCTCACCGGTGCGGCAGGAATAGTGCTCATCGGCGGTGTCTTCATCGTCAGGCGCTGGTGGATCCGGAGACAGAACCCGGCGCTGTTCAGGGAGTACGAGTAGGCAAGGGCATATCCTGAGAGAAGCGCCTCCACAAATCCCGGTCCTGCCCCTCTTTTGAGGGAGGGTTTGCGGATATCCCCTGTCAGGGAAGTGGAGGGCCAGCAAGAGCCCTCCCCCTTCTTGTTTTACACCTGTACAGACTCCCGTTTCAATGAGTGGGGAGCTTTCCGGTCCGCTATTCTCCGGGGGACAATTCCCTATATTACCCAAGCCCGCCAACCCTCTCACCAACCAATGAACTTCATCAGCCACCCCTTGGTGAAACCGGACTCCATTGAGAAGCGGGAGTACCAACTCTCGGTTGCGATGCGGGCACTGGATGGGAACACTATGGTAATCCTGCCCACGGGCCTCGGCAAGACTGCCGTGGCACTCCTCGTTGCCGCGTCCCGGCTCTATAACGAGGGCGGCAGGGTGCTGATGCTCGCCCCGACAAAACCCCTCGTGGAGCAGCACCTCCGCTACTTCGAGAAGTATCTCCTCGCAAAGAGTCCCGCGGGTTCTGAAGAGTCGGATGCATCCCCATTCGTCATGTTTACCGGGGAAGCCCCTCCCGAGGAGCGGACTGCTGACTGGAACCGGGCGTCCGTCATCCTTGCGACCCCGCAGGTCATCAAGAACGATATCATTGCCGGGCGCTACACCCTCGCGGACGTCTCCCTCCTCATCGTTGACGAATGCCACCGGGCGGTCGGCAACTATGCGTACGTCTTCCTCGCCCAGCGGTATCTCGTTACCGCGGACAAGCCCCTCCTCCTCGCGATGACCGCATCGCCGGGTGGTGTGCAGGAAAAGGTGCAGGAAGTGTGCGCGAATCTCGGGATCGAGCACGTGGAGACCCGCACGGAGAACGATGCGGACGTGCGGCCGTACGTCTTTGAGCGGGACCTCGAATACATCAATATCGATCTTCCCCCCGATCTCAAGGCAGCGATCCAGACGATCAACGCTCTCACTGAGGACCGGCTCGCCATCCTTGCATCACTCCACTTCACGGTGCCGAAGCGGGAGAAACTCTCCATGCGGGAACTTTCTGCCATCAACGCCCAAATCCAGCAGCGGATCGCAAATCGTGATTCCGCAGCGTTTTCGGCTGCATCGGTGTACGCGGAGTTGATGAAACTTAAGCACGCGGTCACCCTCGCAGAGTCACAGGGGAGCGAGGTGCTGAAAGGATATCTTGCCAAGCTGTATGCAGAGGGGACGGGAGCGGGGGGCAGCAAGGCGAGCCAGCGGCTTGTACAGGACCATTCGTTCCGCGAACTCTTCGAACGCTCCGTTGAGTGGACGCACGAGCTCCACCCCAAACCCGAAGTTGCCCTCGGCCTCGTGAAACAGCAGCTCGCGGATTCGCCTGACAGCCGGATCATCATCTTCGCGACCTACCGCGACACCGTGCAGCTCCTCGTAGACTACCTCGCGAAACACGGGATCGTAAGCGAACGTTTCGTCGGGCAGGCAACGAAAGATGCCGAGAAAGGGCTCTCGCAGAAGAAGCAGATCGCGGCCCTTACCCGGTTCCGCGAAGGGGAGTTCAGGGTGCTGGTCGCAACATCGGTCGGGGAGGAAGGGCTCGATGTCCCGTCAACCGACCTGGTAATCTTCTACGAGGCCGTGCCATCGGAGATCCGGTCCATCCAGCGCAAGGGCAGGACCGGACGGTCTGGCGCCGGGAGGGTTGTTGTCCTTATCACGAAAGGCACATCAGATGAAGTCTTCCGCCACGTCAGTACCGCAAAGGAGAAGATGATGCACAAGAGTATGCGGACGCTGAACACGGTGCTCTCATCCCCGCGGGAGACCCCGCTCATCGCAGATCAGGCAAGCATCGAGGAGTTCACCCCGCAGGGTGTGAAAATAGTCATCGATGACCGCGAGACATCGTCAAAGGTGGTCGAGGTCCTCTCCACCATGGGGGCAGCGATCCGGCTCGAACGGCTGGCACACGGGGACTATGCCGTTGGCGACCGTATCCTCATCGAGCGCAAGACATCCCGGGACTTTGCCGACACCCTCATTAACCGCGACCTGCTCGGACAGCTCAAGGAGATGGCCGATGCCGTGCCACGGCCGGTATTGATCGTTGAGGGAGCGGATCTCTACACCCAGCGGGATATCCACCCGAATGCGATCCGGGGTGTGCTCGCTGCCATCACCATTGACATGGGCATCACGCTCATCTTCACGAAGGACGAGCAGGACACCGCCCAGATGCTCTATGTCATCGCGAAACGCGAGGAGGGCGAACGGGGCGAGCGCAAGGTACACCCGCACAAGTCTCACCGCTCGCTCGCGGAGGAGCAGGAGTATGTCGTTTCGGCGTTCCCGGAGATCGGGATGAAGAACGCACGGCTGCTGCTGGCGCACTTCGGGTCGGTGCAGGCTGTGGTTAATGCTTCGATAGAGGAGCTGGTTGCGGTTCCGGGGATTGGGGAGAAGACGGCGGGGAAGATATTCGAGCTGTGCCGGAGGGAGTACGGGTAAGAATACTTTCTTTTGATGGGGGGCTGACCCCCCCACCCCTCACAAAAAATTTCTCACGATCAGATCACCCCCTCGACCCCTGCCCGGAAATTTTCAGGCAGGGTCTGGTTGATCGGCAACTCATCTCACGCCGGAGAAATTGGTTTACTGTCAGATAAATATCCAACAGTTGGATAATTATCCAACAGTTGGCAGCTTATCTGACACCCTCGTACCCTGACAAAAAATTTTTTGGCAGGCCCTGGAGCTTCCATCAATTCAGTTTTTGTCAAGAATTGTCTGGACCAGTGTGCTGGTTGCGGCACTTGCATAGAACCGGAATGCGATCTCCCCGCGTTCTGTTATCTGGTAGATCTTTTCCCGCTTCGTGTCTGACGCGGTCTCTTCAAGAACAAGCCCGGCTTCCTCAAGGCTGTGCAGTAATGTCGAGAGCGTCCCATGCGACAGTTCCGCTGCCGGTTTCGTTCCGCGCTTGTTTTTCGCGGGAATTGCCGGCAGATCGCCTGGCTTTGCCTTCTTCGTCCGGGACGGGGTATAAACGGACCAGAGTTGTTTATAGAGATATTCTCTGGATACCCATTGGTGGATCCCTCTTTCCGGTTTCTGTATGCCCGGACGGAGCAGCATTGCGAGAATCTTCTGGTAATTAGGGTTGGCGAGCAGGCTGCGTACCGGATGATCCGACAACGGCACGTTCCGCGGTATCTTCTCATCGAATGTTGCATACACTTCCGCACCAAACCACGGCGCGAAAGCGAAGAGCGCCATGCAGAGATCTTTCGACCCGCCCGAGAGATCGAAGGTATACCGTGCCCCGGGATTATCCCGGTGGATTTTCGTCAGGATCGTCCGGACGGACGGGTAGACCGGCTCAAAGACCGTCTCGCGGACAAACGGGATCGAGAGAGACGCGGAGATCTCCTTCACGGCATCGACCGCGTGCCGTATGGCAAGCCGCTCCTTTTCAATCCCGGGATCGGACGCAAGCGCATAGACTTCGCTGTCGGCAAGGACGTACGTGCGGGTGATCGTCGGCAGCGTGCGGAAGAGCGCCGGGTATGCTACGTGGATCTTTTCCCCGGCGCTGATGATGTGGATGTGTTCCTTCCGGTCCATGGATCAGGGTCGGGCGCGATCGATTATATTGTTGTTTGTTTAAAAATCACTGGATAAAAAAGGGTTCTGTTGATTATAACCGGCACAAAATCTCGAGCGCCTCGGTCCCGGCCTTCACTGCCTGCATGAGGGCAAGGACATTCTCCGGGTCCCTCTCGTTGTGGACCCGCTCGCAGAGGGAATGGATCGTCATTGCGATCTCCTCGGCGAGCATCCCGCCCTCCTCGTCATCGCCGCACGTGCAGGACTCCTCGTCATGGTCCATGCCGCACCCGCAACCGGCGACGTGCTCGTGGTGATGGGCGTGGGGCTCTGCTGCTGCCGCAGCCGCCGGGGCCTTTGCCCCCTTTGCAGCGGTCTCGTTCTCTGCACAGACAACGCAGAGCGTCTTGCCCTTGACGTCAAAGAGCGGGCAGCCGCAGGTCTTGCAGGTCTTTTCAAGCATTTTCCCCCCTTTGAGGAGGCATTCAGCCATTATCTCGTCTTCTTTTCGTGGCATGGGGTCACCGTCTGATCGATATTTAAACTATATATGTCGGTTCCGCATATTAACTACAGGTACACAGGTAGGCGATACTATGCCAACAGCAGAAAAGACCATGGAAAACTGTATCCTGATGCTGCAGCACATCCAGGAGGACGGTTCAATACCGAGAAATATCCGGCGCGTTGCTGATGAGACCCGGACGCTGCTCACGAATAATTCCAAGGCGATGGGGCTGCGCGCCGCGGAAGCCATCTCGAAAATCGATGAAATCTCCAATGATCCCAATATGCCCATCCATGCGCGGACACGGATCTGGGAACTCGTGTCGCAACTGGAGACAATCCCGCTGGATTAAAAAGAAGATTTTTTTCATTTTTTTGCCGCATACCGGCATTCGCATCTGTTCTGGTTTTGTAACACGTACGCGGGCGGATAGTTCCCTCAGCTGTTCTTCCTGATATGTTCCCTGATCTCCCGGATATTTGTCAGCATCTCTTCCGAGTAGGGCGTGACACGGTAGCTCAGGTTGTTCTCGATCTGCCAGAACCCGCTCTTCTCATCATAGTACCCGATGATATAACAGATGATGATGTAACAGGGTACCGAGAGAGCAATAACCATGGGCAGGGTCAGCCCGAGATGGATGTAGAAGAAGTCCTCAAAGAGTTTTGCATTCGCGGTAATGATACCGAAGTTGAGCACAATCTGGGTCCAGGAAGACCCCCGGACGTACCGCTGTTTGAAGAGGGCAAGGGGGTACAGCACCCCGTGATTTTCCGACATAGGTACATCTGTCTGGCACTACGGGATATGCTTTCTCTCATCCGGCCGCCATCCTATCCGCCATCCTATGATGGCTGTTTTCCCGTGCCGGGCTCCTCGCTCTGGAGTGCGGGGCAGAAGTTGCAGATGGAATAAAAGATCTCTTTCTCCTTGTCCCGGATCAGGCAGTAATAGTCCCGTCCCCGCTGCTCTACTTTGAACCCCCCGGGGAACGGCATTCCTACCGGGTGGCCCGGCTCCTCGAGGACGAACATGGTGAACGCGGCGATCAGGTAATAGAAGAGACGGTTCTTCGGGTTCCTGAAATAGGGGTTCCGCTCGCTGGAGTCATCCCATGCAAACGTCCCTTCGGGTACCATCCCGCAGAATTTGTCGAAGCGCTCCCGGTCGCGGATGGGTGTCGTGAGCCGCTCAAACGCCCTGCCGCGGTACATTGCCAACAGGAGGTGGTGCTTTCCGAAGAGCTGTTCGCGGAAGCAGGGGCGGATCGCGTCCCGGTATGGCGGGGGCAGTTTCTCGATCTCGGTATTGAGTTTTCCCCCGATGATCTGGAGGTCGAACAGGGAATATTTCTGTACCTCGTGCGTAACGATGATGCCCAGGTCGCCCTTGGTCCGGGCGGACTGCATCCGCTCCGCGACCTGCCGGATCTCCCTCTCCGCAGCGTCCGTCTCCCCGTGTCCAGCGGTTTTTCCTGTGCCTGTCATCCCGTACAGCCTGATGATAGATGTCTTATCCGGCACCAGAAATAGGTAGTGGGTTTACATCCGCCGGTCCTTACGGCAGGCACCTGGTGCGCTGGTGACCTGGGCTGAAATACTGTTATTACCCGGGCAAAGCCATATGATCCTGATCCATGGACATCCTTTCCATCGTACTGATCATCGCGGGTCTCTGTCTCTTCGAGACGATCACGAGCATCGACAACGCGATCATCAATGCCGAAGTACTTTCGACGATGAGCGAGCGGGCGAAGCGCTGGTTCCTGCTCTGGGGCCTGATTATTGCGGTCTTTGCGGTCCGCGGCCTCCTCCCGTGGCTGATCGTCTGGTTATCCGCGCCTTCCCTTGGGCCCATCGGGGCATTCATGGCAACATTCTCCAGCGACCCGCTGGTGATTGCGGCCATAGAACAGTCCGCACCCATCCTCCTGATGGGCGGGGGGACATTCCTCATCTTCCTCTTCTTCCACTGGCTGTTTCTCGAAGGCAAGAACTTTGGCCTGAAGGGCGAGCGGTTCTTTGCCGTCAAAGGTGTCTGGTTCTTCGCGGTGGTCTCGATAATCCTTGCTGCCCTGGTCTGGGTTGCCCTCGGTTACAACACGATGGTCGCGTTCGGGGCGGTTGTCGGTTCCACGGCCTTCTTCATCGTACACGGGTTCCGGGAGAACGCCGAGCAGGCCGAGAAGAAGATGCTTCACGGCAACATGACCGATCTCAGTAAGATCTTCTATCTCGAAGTGATCGATGCAACCTTCTCGATTGATGGTGTTGTCGGGGCGTTCGCGTTCACGATGGCTGTACCCCTGATCCTGGTTGGTAACGGCCTGGGGGCATTTGTCGTGAGGGAACTGACGATCAGGAATGTCGACACTATCAAGAAATATCTCTATCTCAAGAACGGGGCCATGTACTCCATCTTCTTCCTGGGAGTCATCATGATCATGGACAGTTTCGGCTTTGATATCCCGTTCTGGGTATCCCCGATCATCACCTTTGGTATCGTCGGGTTCTTCTATGCAAAATCGATACGGGCGATCCCGAAAACAGCGTGATCCTCAAGGGTGCACGGACCATTTTTTTGATTTAGTTTGCCACGTGCAGGGGAGGCGCGGAGGTCAGGTATTCCCCAACCGGGTCGTGGTCGCCCGGACCTAACATTCCGCCCTGATCCAGCCGTTGATGATGATCCCGTCGATGACGGGGTTCCCGTACAGGTTGCTGATGATCCCTTCCATGATCGTCGGTGACCCCGAAGTGCTTTTCATTTTCAGCCGTATAGGCCGTACCATGCCCGGTGTTTCAAGGACCTCGGTGATGAGCCGGTTGAATTCCGGCACATTATCTTCGTGAACAATATCGGCAAACGATTTTCCCATAAGAATGGCCGGTTCAAAACCGAGGGACCGGGTAATGGACGGGCTCTCGTGCCGGATCGTCCCGTCCCTGTTCAGTACGGCGATGATATCGGACGTCTCCTCGATCAGCGAACGGAAGAACTCCTCGTTCTGCCGTGACTGCTCTTCGACTTTCTTGCTGTTCGTGATATTCCTGACCGAAACGGCAAACAATACGATATCCCCCTCAGGGCTGAGGACCGGGTATATCGAGGTATCGTACCAGTTGTTCCGGAACTCTTCCTGGAAATGGATCGGTTTTTTCTGGGTAGGGTTCAGGTTCCAGGCCGCCATGCGGGGTGATATAAACCCGTGCGTAACGAGGTCCGATATATCCGATCCAACGAACCCCGCGATGTCTTTACCCGCCCTCAGGGCCAGGGCCTGGTTCACGGCAAGGAACCGGCCCTTTGTGTCGATCAAAAACAGGAAATCCTCCGTGGCATTGAGCAGCACACGGGTCGTCTCCTCGCTGATGCGGAGGGCGTGTTCCATGGCAAATTTGTACAGTGCCATCTCGATGGTGGTCTTGAGTTCCAGTTCACGGAACGGCTTGAGGATGTA
>JAJRCF010000007.1 GCA_028679075.1 Methanoregula sp.
CCCGATATCCAGTACTGCGTTCATCTTCACGTTCTTCGTAAGCCCCCGCTGGTGCAGGGACGGCTGGAAGGCATAGAGCTCGAGGTTTGCACTCCCGGCAACGGCATCGATCACTTCCTGCAGGTTGAAGAGGGGGGTTTCTGCTTCCTGTGCATGGTTTCCGGTCAGGGCATACACACCGTCCTCGATGAAGATCACCCGTGTCAGGATCCCCTGGGCAGCACAGGCAATGGCAAACGAGACTGCCCCGAATGCCCGTTCAGTCCCATAGGGAGTACCGGTCACGAGAATGGTAACCGGGGGGGAGCGACCGGTATCCTGCAATGGGAACGATGACGACTGCCCCTCCTTCTTCATCTGGATGGATGCCACATTTTCTCCAAGAATGATGTGGTTCTTCCCGAACCGGTCGATCATCTCGTTCAGGTTCCGGATCCGGAACGGCCTGATGGTACAGGCCGATACTACCTGTCCCTGCCCGTCGTCCCAGGTACTGTATCCCCGTGCAGTAGCACACCGTGAGCAGACAAGCATCTGGCAGGAAAGCCCGCGTTTTGTGGCCTTTTCGCAGATCTCTTCGAGCCCCTCCCCGATGTTTTCAAACTCCGTTGGGTTCTGGCTGATGTGACCGCAATGAACACCGTCAAGGTAGGCATACAGTTCCACAGATGCATGTGTCTCAAGGGCGGCCGTGAGGCATTTCACCAAAGCGAGCGCCGACCGGTGCATATACGGCGATTCGAGCTGGAGGTACCCGATGGTGCTCGGGACCGGCTGCTCGTGCTGCCGTGCGATCTTTGCCACATCGTTCCAGAACGACTGCTGGCCGCTGATGCCGAGACGGTTATGGTCGATCACCTGGTCCGGGTACTTCATCTTCAGGCCTTCGATGGAGATCCCCCGGAGGGCCAGTTCCTGACGGTCGCAGATGATCTGAACGGATGGCAGCGCAAGCATGATCTCCCAGATCCTGGCGGTCCCGGGCTCATGGAGGCTGTAGAGTGCGTCCCCGGTCAGGAGGAAGGTAAAGACACCCCCGTGGGGCTTGGTGTGATGGAGGAGGTTCTCGGGATTGAGTTTGACAAAGTAAAATTTTAAACACTCTTCAACCCATGAAAGGCGCTCCTGCGATACGGGCCCGCCGAGGAGAAAAAAATGGGGATTCATGTCGTGTTTCTCCCTTAAGGGTACACCGACATGATTCATTAGGGTTTTGTTCTTTCCTTAACGGTTATTTCTTCGTGAGCCGGATCTCCCACAGGCCCGGGGCGGTCTTTTTTGCATCACAGGCCATGCCGTTGTCCTCTGCGAACTTCGGGATGGTCGTGGTTGCTGCCGGGGGGTGATCGCAGGAGACGACCAGCATATCCCCGGAACCCAGTGCTGACGATGCCTTCTGCACTGCAAGGAGACAGTACGGGCAGACTTTTCCGGTTATGTCAAGTTTTTTCGTTACCATGTTGTTCACCATTCCGTTACGCAAGCCCCACGGCTTTCAGGAGTGTTACACCGAATCCGGCTATCCATGCCGTATAGGCGACTGCTCCGATGCACATGCCGATGACAAAGACAAGTGACTTGATGTTCCCTTCCGAGGTCATGACAACCTGCCGGAGCGGGCAGCCACCGAGCAGGACGCCAATAAGCCCGACAGCAATCCCGCCAATAATCGCAAGGACAATGTAGGCAGTAACGGTCAAACTTGCCGGCGCACCGGGCACGGGCATGAGTCCCTTGTGGAGGAGCCAGAAGAAGTTTTCAAACGCTGCCGGGGTGACAAGCGAGAGGACAAGGAAGCCGATGAATGCCCCGATAATGAGGGCGATATACCCGTACAGGAGCCGGGTGTGTTTGAACATGAAGAAGTCCCGGAACCCGCCGATGGAGCAGAACCCGGACCGCTGCCCGAGCCAGCCGATGAGGAGGCCGAGGAAGAGGGTAACGACAGGGACGGCGATAACAGCAACGTCCTTTGAGAGCCAGCCTGCTGCTGCCATGATTACCCCTCACGCTCCGCCATCGATGTGGCAATTTTTATCCCGACAAGGACGCCGACGATGATCGCGATGACGCCGATGAGTGCCACCACGTCACCGTACCCGATCCGGAGGCCCATGCGGTACGGGCAGCCGCCCATGAAGAGGGCAAAGATCATGAAGAAGATACCGCCCAGCAGGTACCAGATGTATGAGACAGCACTGCCTGCTTTTGTCCGGAACTCCTGGTAATACCGTGCTGACACGAATGCCCCGATAAGGACCCCGATCACGGTCATGACCGGCGGGATCGCGTTCTGGGAGATCGCCGCAACGGCGAGTTTTGTCCCGGCAATATCGTTTACCGCAACGTTCACAACATCGCGGGTGTGGCAGGCGACACAGAAGCCGTAGGCTTCCGGTCCACCGGCACTGATCAGCAGTACCTGCACGAGCGCAGCAAGGATACCGATGGCGAGCCCGACATAGAGCGGGTTCCGTGCCAAGGTATCCAGGCACGAAATTTTCTCTTCTGATTTTGCCTTGGTTTCGGCCATAGTAACTAATTCTGAACGATGATAAATAAACCTAGTGAAATTATCCGGGAGGTTAACGATAAAAAATTAATATCAGGTATGATTGATTTGACTACATCTAACTCCGGCGCAGGACCACATTATCGCGGAGACTGGGTATCAGGGAAAAACAGAAATCCCGCAGACGATGGCGAATAACAGGAAAAACAGGTTGTATTGGGGAATTATGACGTATTGTTCTCTTCCATCTTCTCGCGGACTTCATCGATGTGCATGACTGCATCGAAGGCCGGGCCGGTGAGGCAATAGCCCTGCTTATCAAGGGCATAGACCGGGAACTTCATCAGTTCTTCCGGGACCGGCTGGGCAGTGAGCTTCTTGAAGTTGAGCAGGTCGCGGATGTTCAGGCCGATCTTGTCGCAGATCTCTTTGAGTTCCTTTATCCAGCGCTTCAGGTCCCGGACATCGGCACCATCCCACTTGAAGACCTGGTAGATCTTCATGTAGGCATCCCGTTCGAGAATGATATGGGTAGAGGTCTTGTCCGATTTCAAGTAGAATTCAAGGAATGCGCGGGAATCCTTGATTGTCTGGGCGTTCTCGTAGGCAACGGCCCGGCACTCCTTGATGAGGGTCGTCTTTTCCTCGGGCGATAACTGGCTTTTTTCCAGTTTCCCGATCGCCTGGGAGAGTTCCTTCAGGTCAGCTTCGGTATTTTTCAGCTCGGTGATGATGTCCTCGAACTTCGTGTTGAGCTCCACCCCGAAGAAGGCCTCCATGTATTCGGACTTCTGAGTCATATGTACAGTATTGGTAAACTGATTGTATAATCGTTAGTACATTGACAACATCTATCCGTTAACGACCCCCATAGATCGATGCTATGTCACGTCCGCCAAGACAGATCAACCAGGACCTCTTCACCCGTGGCGGGATCATCACCGAGATCGACCCGGACTTCTGTATCGTCCGGCTCCGCATGCCGGCCGGTATGATGACTCCTGCCCAGATGAAAGGGATCGGGGAGATTGCCGAACGTCACGGGGTTGAGACACTCCACCTCACAACCCGCCAGACCGTAGAGCTCCCGCATGTGGATCCCTCGAAGCTTGACGGGCTTCTCGATGATCTTGCAGCGAACGGTACCCCGCTCGGCGCCGAACGCGAGGAAGTCGTGAACGTGACTGCCTGCCTCGGGACCCGGCACTGCAAGTTCGGGATCATCGACTCGGTGGGCCTTGCAGAGAAGATCGACAAGAAGTTCTTTGGCAAGGAACTGCCGGTGAAGGTCCGGATCGCCATCTCCTCCTGCCCGAACGGCTGCGAGAGCGAGCGGCTCAACGAGATCGGGATCACCGGCATCCAGCGGCCGATCCGCGACCCCGGGCTCTGCACCGGCTGCGGCACCTGCACCCACTATTGCCGGGAGAAGGCGATCGAGGTACAGGACGGGCTTGTCGTTGTCGAGGCGAACAAATGTATGGAGTGCGGGTTCTGCATCAAACCCTGCCCGTTCCATATCATCCGGGGTACCGATCCCGAATACCGTATCACCATAGGAGGCCACCGGGGCAGGCACCCCAAGATCGGACGGCACTTTATCGATGTGAAGTCGCAGGAAGATGTCATCAGGGTTATTGACAAGGTCATCTACTGGATCTACCGGCAGGCCTCATCCGGCCTGCTCCTCCCGGAGCAGCTGGATGAACTCGATTTCGACGAGTTCAAGAAATCCATCGTCAAGATGATCGAGGGATGAGCGGCTGACTACCCGTTCTTTTTCTTTTCAAAGACAGCACCGGATCTGTTCCGGTTATTCTGACACCGCTTTCCGGGATCATCGGCCGCTTTGATCACATGCGGGGGTCGGGCGGTGTACTACTTTTTGGAACAGCCGCGGCCCTCACACAACACTTGCCTCTCTCCATCCAGGGTTCTCTGACGTGATTTGACGTACTGTATGGTGACAAAGGACGGCCGGCTCATGCGGCCGGAACGGACCGAATGCAGGAAGTACACCGCCCGACCCCCACAAGCCCCCTCTCATTTCCGCGCCGGATTAGTGCAGTTTTACGGGATAAATGACGGGATTGTCCTGGCTCCATGGGTGACGGGGGTCGGGCGGTGTACAAACAGGGAAGTGAGGATTGTTATCTCAAAAATGGTTTTCTCCAGAGCACAAAATACCGTTCGGATTCCTGCAGGGTTTATTTCACGGGCTGCATTTCGGCACAACCCTTATGCCTTCATCAGTCCCATTGCCGCGTAAGGCACCCCAGGGTGCCCGGGAGAACAAACATGAACATGGTCTGGGACAGGAAGGTATCCAACGGGATCCGCGAACTGGGATACGATGTCAAAACGCAAACAATGGCAGTTGTATTCCCCGGGGGAATCAGGAAGTACCATGCTCCGGTACCCTACCCGCTCTATGCCTCGATCTTCCACGCAACGTTCCCCGAGCGGCTCTACAAAGAGGTCGTTGAGGGGCAGATCCCCACAGTAACGGGAACCTGAAATACGTGCATGCAGGTGCCGGGACAACGATAGACTCTTCTTGTTACGTTTCGTGCCGATTCTCTCATTCAGATATAAGTTCAGGGACTTTACGAAAAACATGAACGCATCCATACCCGCCGAGCGGGATCCGGCAAATCCTTATCCCCTGTTCGGGCCAAATTTACGGTAAGGCACTCCCGCAGTGCCTGGAGAAATACCTTGAACATGGTCTGGAACAACCGCGTATCCCATCTGATCCAGAAGATAGGGTACGACATCAGCACAGGCACGATGGTGATCATCTTTACCGACAAAACCGCCAGATACTACCGCCCGGTATCCTATTCGCTCTATACCGGCTTCGCCCACGCAACCTTTCCGGAGCGGTTCTATCATCATGTGATTGAGGGTAAAATTCCTCTCGTTAATTAACCATACCTGAACAAACGGGATACCAGGGGGCCGGGTGAACCCCGGGCCCCACCAACGATCCGGCTTCTTTTTATTACAACGGTTATCGTTTCGGATTGCTTATAGTATCATCCGGATGACCGGCATTACCCTGCAATAATAAAAATCCGTGATTAAAAAAAAGATTATGAACCTGTCAGTTCTTCAGTAGCTGATCGTCCGCATTGCCGTAAGGGTGTCGACTTCCATCTTACGGTAATAGGACTTGGGGTGGCCGCAGGAGGGGCACTTCCAGTCAGCAGGGAGGGCCGAGAAGGGGGTGCCGGCCTTGATTGGCTGGGCTGCCATGACCTTACCCTCGTACAGTTCCATCCGGTCCGTGTTGACCAGGATCGTGTTGTTGAATGCCTTGGTCTCTCCGACTGCCGGGTCATAGATATGACCGCACATCATGCACACATACTTGTCCATCGTGATAACCTCTGTATGTCCTGATTTCAGGTATATACTCTATTATCATTCACCCCTTATTAGCGTATTGAATTTAATGGCCGGTTTATATATCCGGCCCCGGCCCTCAACAACACGGTTATAATAATTCCCGTCGAATGAGGAGAAAAAGCAAAGAGGCTCCATTGTTAACACTACAATAATGGATGCACACCCGGGCGATCCCCCGCTCATCTACCTCAACAATGCGGCAACCACGTGGCCGAAACCCCAGGGCGTACTTGACGCGGTGACCCGGTCCCTGCAAACCCCGTTTTTCGAACACGGGCGGTCAACCGCCGGAAGCGCAATGGATTACCCCTCCGAAACCCGGGCAGCACTTGCCGGTCTTTTCCATGCAGAGCAGCCGGACCATTTCATCTTCACAAGGAGCGCCACAGAATCCTTAAACCTGCTCATCCACGGGTTTGTGAAAAAACAGGGTGCACCCTTCCACGCGATCACTACGGAGCTGGAGCACAACTCGGTGCTCCGTCCCCTGCATACCCTTACTGGTGAAGGGAGACTCTCGCTCTCCATGGTTCCATTCCAGGAAAGCTACGTCACACTCCAGGATATCAAAAAGGCCCTTCAGCCGGAGACCCGGCTCGTCGTGATGACACACGGGAGCAATGTGCTCGGCTCGCTGCAGAACATACGGCCGGTTGCGGAATACTGTGCAGAAAACAACATCTTCCTCATCGTTGACGGGGCCCAGACGGCCGGCCAGGTCCCCATCAACTTAGAGGCAGTACCTCTTGGGGCGTTTGTCTTCACCGGGCATAAGGCACTCTTCGGGATTCCCGGCATTGGCGGGTTTTATCTCGATGACCCGGACGCGATCGTCCCGGTGCAGCAGGGTGGTACTGGCACAGACTCGCGATCGCTTGCCCACCCGCAGGAGATGCCGCAGAAGTTTGAGGCTGGCACCCCGAACTATCCCGGGATCGCCTCGCTCCTTGCCGGGATCCGGTTCATTGAACATGAGGGCCAGGACAGGGTCACCCGGAAGGGCAGGGACCTTGCCGCCCTTTTCATCAGCGAGATCACCAGAGACAAAAATATTATTCTCTATACACCTGCTCCCGATCTCCCGGTCGTCTCCTTCAATATTCAGGGCCTTGACAACGATGAGGCCGGCTACATCCTCGCAAAGGCCTACAACATCATCACCCGGACCGGTCTCCACTGCGCCCCCCTCGTCCATGACCGGATCGATAGTGGGAAGGGATGCATCCGGGTCAGCTTCTCCTGCCTCAATACGCCTGAAGAGTGCCGGTCGGCAGCCATGGCTGTGAGGGAGGTGGCAGAGGGTGCGGATCGTTAAGTCGGTCCAGAGTAAGGTCTGCACAGATGGCTCGCTGATGAAGGAGTTCATTCTCGAAGAGCCACTCACCCCCGGCTTTCTCACCTTCCTCCGGTCGTTTGGGACCGTAAAGGAATACCCCCACATGAAACGCCCGTACTTCTCCTTTGAGCAGGAGCACTTCATCTCAATCAAGGGATTTGTCGGCGATCCCAGCGTTGAAGTCCGGTACCGGAAAGAGTTTTCTGACCTGACCTCGGATTATTTTCACCTGCTGCTCTTCTACTTCCGTGAGGGGGAAAACGGCATCCGGAAGATGCAGGGGATCGAAGAGTCCATCTGGGAGAGGATGAAAGTCAGGCTTCCTGAAGAAGGCGTACCGCGATGAGCCGGGCCGTTACAGTATCTGCTGCATCGTCACCGTAAAAAGGAGCATTTCCAGAAAAAGGGTGAAGGGATGTGATCCCCCACCGCGTGTGTGGCTGGCGTTGAAAAATTATTTTTTCATGTAGAGGTGGCCGTAGACGGTCTCGCCTTTCCGCTTGGGGTGGCGCTCGCCAAGGTCGCCGAGGTAATCGACGAATGTTGCCTTGGTGCCGTCGACTTCCATCTCCTTCTCGCCGACCGGCTTGTAGCCGGGCATCATGACGTTAATCTTGCCAAAGACATAGATCTCGCCCTTGACCAGCTGGCCGCCGACACGGCGGTTTGCGTTGCCCTTGAGGATGATCTTGCCGCCCTCCATGTGGGTGCCGAGGTGGATATCGACATCGCCTTCGATGATCATCTCGCCACCGATCATGAAGCTTGCGACATCCGAACCGGCATTGCCCTTCACGCGGAGGACACCGCCGCTCATGCCTCTCCAGTCGCCACGGTATGCAGCGCCGAGGTAGTTGCCGGCATTGCCGTTGATGGTGAACTCTCCGCCCGCCAGGGCAAGGCCGCAGAAGGAGTGGACGTCACCGTTGACGGTGAGTTTTCCGCCCTTCATCCAGCTGCCCGTATACATATCGCAGGCATAGTTGACGATCATCTCGCCGCCGGTCATCTTGGCACCGAGGTACTTCATCTTGGTGCAGTCGCCGTTGACAATGATCTTCGTGTCTGCTGCTGTTGCTCCTGCTTCCCCGGTGATGGTGAAGAAGTCGCCGAGGGTGAGGATCTCCTTGCCCTGGTATGCGCCGAGTTTTGCAATATCTGCAGCTTTCTTACCGGCAAATGCGTCCGTATTGACGTTCTCGCATTCCAGATAGAGTTCCGGCTGCTTTTTTACTGTGAGTGTAACCGTGTTCATCTCTTTTCACCTCACGCCTTGGTTGCATCCACGCTGATGATGTGCTGGTGCGGTGCATAGCTCTCGGGGACCGGGTAGTTTGCCTCGTTCACGCTGTAGTAGCGGAGGAACTTCTCGCGGACATCGTGCATGACCTGCTTGTTCTCCTTGACTTTCGCGTCCACCCAGAATGTCTCTTTGTGGCCCATATCGACGACCTTTCCGCCCTCGACACAGATCTTGCCGCTCTTGAAGAGGTAGGCGACGTTGGCGAATGCCTTCTCGATCTCCGGCCCGCTTGACGGGAACTTGTCCGGGTTGATGTTGTAGATGGCGATGTCGGCGTTCATGCCGGGCTTCAGGCCGCCGTAATCCTTGGAAAGGCCAAGGCACTTGGCCGGGCCTGCACGGGTCATGGCAGCGAGCTCGTAGAGCGAGATCTCGCGGTCCATGTTCGCGAGGTTGGTTGCACTGATGACCTTGTCGGCTTTCTTGAAGGAGTTGAGGCGCTCGTCACGGACCTTCTTGGACATCAGCCAGGAGTAGACACGCGGGTAGCGGGTGAACGGGCCGGCGTTCGGGTGGTCGGTGGTGATGAAGCAGCGCATCGGGTCCTTTGCATAGAGGGCAATCTCAAGACCTACTGCCCACTGGCTGGCGAAGACGGCGTTGTTCGGGTCATAGATGAAGGGAACAATACCGGCTGCGGTCTCGAGTTCAACGTCCACGTTGAACCACTTTAAGTGGTTGAGGCCGTGGAGGTGGTGCTCGAACGGACCGTCGGCAGTCATCGTGGTGGTCTCGTCAAGGGTGACGTTACCGGTATCGATGGTGAGGTTCTTCTGCTTGTTGACGTAGTCCATGACTTCCTTGGCACCAGACTCGAAGTCGCCCCAGTTCGTGCCCTTGTAGGCGTGGAACTGGAGGTGCGTGGAGTGCAGGACCTGTTCGCGTCCGAAATTGTTCGTTGCCTTGATGCCTTCTGCAAGCTTCAGGGAGTCGATCGTGGTCTTGTAGTTGCCGGGGTTGCCGAGGTCGTTCTGGTGGAGGTGCATCGAGTGCGGGAGGCCGAGGTACTCGTTTGCCTCGATTAGGCCCTTGATGATCTCTGCCGGGGTGATCTCGAAGTACGGGACCGGGTCATGGATGGTGAGACAGTTCAGTCCCCATGCCCATGCTTCGGTGCCACCGGGGTTGACGCACTTGACACCGTAACCCTTGGTCTGGCGGAGGATCCACGCAATGTAGGCAGCGGTGTTCTCGACCTCGTGGTTCTTGAGGTACTCGAGGATGAACCAGTTGTTGCCGAAGACCGGGAGTGCGGCTTCGTCAATGATTGGTGTGTCGTGGATCTCCTCGTGGACATGCCGGGCATAGAGCGGGGGCATCGCGGCTTCCATCGCGAACGTAAACCCGAGACGGGCGTACTCGTAGCCGGTCTTGAAGACGGTCGGGATTGACTTGCCGCCTTCGATCCTGGTGATGCCGGGCTTCTTGTGGGAGTCGAAATGCTTGTCCTCTGGGCGGTACCAGCGGCCGGCGTTGACCTTGGGACCTGCAACGTGGGCGTGGACCTCGAGGGCACCTGCCATGACGGTCTTGCCTGCTGCATCGATGACCTTTGCAGAGGAGCCGACCTTATCAACGATCTTGCCGTCCTTAACGGCGATATCCTTCTTGTCACCCTTGATACCCTGTGTCGGATCAAAGACGTGACCGTTCTTGATGATATATTCAGACATTTACGCGCCTCCCTTGGCCATAAGTTCGTCAACACGCTTGTTGATCCTGGTCAGGAGTTCCTCGTCCGTGAGCACGCCCTCCGGCGGGTCGACGACCTTACGGGTCTCGATCGGGACGTTGTCCATACGATAGGCACAGCCCCCGACTTCAACACCGACCAGGGCAACCGGGATATGGATATCCGAGATCTCGGTCGTGCAGTTGATGTGCGGGTCGATGGTGACGGTGGGCTTCCTTGAGCTGCTGATCATCGCATCGACCGGGAAGTGTGCACCCGGGTCGGTTGCAATGTAGAAGCAGGCCTCGACTTCGTTGCGGTTGAGGAGGTCGACAGAGGTCGTCTCACCGGTCTGGTGGCGTGCCTGGTCTCTCCGGGAGACATCGACGGCGTACGGGAACCCGTACTGCCAGCCGAGCACCTGACCGGAGCCGGTAACGTTCCAGTGACCCCGCATGGCCATGATCGCGAATTTCGTGAAGTCGTTCATGTCGCGGGTCAGGTTGATGGCGATATCGATGTTGTGGTTCCTGCCCATGGTGTGGGTAAGACCCATGCCGAAGAAGATGATACCGAAGCGGGCCTGTTTCAAGTCCTCGACGATCTCGTAGATCTTCTCTTTCGGGACGCCGCCAACGGTGTCGGGAAGTGCTTCGCCGCGGGCTGCGGTCCTGAATGCATTCAGGAGTTCGTAGTCAAAGCCCTGCTGGACCTGGATGAACTCATCAGCGCACTTTGCCGTGTCCGTGTACCGGCAGTCAACGCAGTAGATCTTCCGGCCCTTGTGGCCCTTGACGGTGAAGAAACCGCGGGGGAAGATGGAGTACCGGGACATGTGCCGGGGGTGGGCGTGAGCCGGGTTGCAGCCCCAGAAGACGACGCGGTCGGCACGGTTCTTGACTTCACCGAGCGTACAGCTCGGGACACCGACATCTTCGATGGCAATCAGGGACGAGCCGTGGCAGACGGTTGCACAGTTGTCAACGATCGCACCGCATTTCTCGGCGATCTCGTGGCCGATGCTCATGGCCTGGCAGCTCGTTGATGCCCAGCCGTACATCAGGGTCTTGCGTGACTTGACGAGCATCTTTGCAGTCCAGTCGATCGCCTCATCGTAGGTGATCTCCTTGTAGGAGCCGTCAGCCTGTCTCATCCGGGGGCGCTTGACCCGGCCGGGCTGCCTCTGGTGGTTGAACTTCTCGGCGCCGATGGCGCAGGCGTTCTTGACACCAAGGATGGTCTTGTTGTCATCGGACACGCTGACGATGAGGTCATCGCACAGGGTACCGCAGAACGGGCAGATAACATCAGTTACTTCTTTTGGCATCGCTCATCACTTCCTAATGAGGCCGCAGGCGTCCTGCAATACCTCGACTGCTCCCATAATGCGTGCGTTTGCTGCGATCTCGACATCGACCGGGAATCCCTTGAAACACGGTTCGCCGGTTGAGAATGTATAGGCCGGGACGATCCGGTTCGCCCAGGGTCCCATCGGGATGTGGGCAAGGCCCGGGACAAGGTCCTCGCGGGTCTCGACAGCTTTTACAATAACGCTGCCGACCGAGCTTGTGACCTTGACATTGGTGTTCTTCCAGATCCCGAGTTTCTTCATGTCTTCGGGGTGCATGTGCATGACCGTGCAGGCATCAAAATATTTCTGGGACGTCTTGCCTGCTTCCATGCCGACACCCTGCTGGATGGTCCGGCACGTGATCATGTTGAGGGTAATCTTTTTCTCTGCCATGGGTCTCCTCACTCCTCAGACCTTGGCCGGGAGTTCGGCTGAGCCTTTCCCGGAGAGGCTGATAACATCCATCGGGCACGCTTCAACGCATACCCCGCATCCTGCACAGAGTTCGGCCTTGAAATCAAGGCTCTTCGCCACACCATCCTGTACCTGGTAGATCTTTTCCTTGGTGACAGGGTCGAGCGTATAAAGCTCGAGTGCATTGACCGGGCACGCAACAACACAGTTGTTGCACCCGGAGCACCGTTCCATGTTTACATGTACTGCAAAAGCCATGCACATCACACACAAATTTTTCAAACAAATTTTGATCAAATTTGCTTAGTTCAAACGTGGCATCCGAGCAATAATTAAAGATTGTGAAAGTTACAGGCGGTAAAATGGAATGAATTAATCACAGGATCTGATTTTTACGAGTAGTTAACATACGTCCTGGCATTTTTTAAGAGATTGACAACCGGCGGAAGAGAAAATCAATATTCTTCCCTTTTGAATATGGTTACGAATATTTTGCAGGCCGGTTTTTACCGGGAGTGTGATCAGGTCCCGGGCCGGATTGCACCAAATCGCGAAACGCGCCAACTCTGAGATATCGTCTGATATAGTGCGTTTATCAGTCCCGGGTCAAAAATCCACTCACGTCTCAACCTGCTCCCATCGTCCGTCCGGGTAATAGGCAATGCGTACCCCATCGTCCGCAAAGAACCTCCCCCCGGGATGGGTACTCCACCAGTCGAGGTTGAGCCAGTAGCGGGGGCCATCGTCACCTTGGGTGATGTGGCAACCTACGTCCGTGACATGGTAGCGTTGCCGGATATATGCGGCAGCCTCCTCGAACTGCTCACTGGTGTTCCCGATATACACTTCCGGGTAGGCATGGCCGGACGTGCTGTTCTTTGCCGTGACAATGCGGGCACTCCCGCCAACCGATTCGATCATCGAGACAACAACGATCGCAAAGTCATCGCAGTCACCCTTGAGCCCGAGAGTGATGGTCCGGCTGGCGGGAGAGAAATACTCCTCGCCATGCGGGTCATCCACATACGTCCAGCGGCTGTACACATTCTCCCAGAGATCGCAGATCTGGGCAAGGTTGAACGTACCTCCATGGACCCTGGGGATGAGCGAGACTGCATAGTCCCGGGTGACGGGGTCCGATGAGTCCATTGCGTCATGGATCGCAGCAGACCTCCGCGCCTCCGGCCCAATGCCGGAATTATTCAGGATGTCAGCAGGGCCTCCGGATGTGTTGACAATGTTCTGGTAAAGGTAGGGGCCGGCGGATTCCGGGCCGGTTGAACCGATACCGGATCCCGTGGGGACGGCCGGGCCGGAAGTGACGCAGCCGGCGCTGATAATACACAGGACGACAAGGAGCAGGACAAACGGCAGATATGAGAACGGGGTCGCATTGGGAAAACTCTGCCCGTGGGAGCAGGTAAGTTTTGGAAACGTCCTTTCCTTGCGTGATCGCATCCCGGATGATCTCGCAGCACCCCAGTATTACCTTTTGTATTTTTTCTTACAAATAATCCGTTTTTAGTATCCTTTTGCAGGTATTTCCTCCTGGTTGTCAGTGACCCTGCTCTCCGGGAGTCCTATCCTCACCTCAGACTGCCAGATCATGGAAACAACACAGAGACCGATGGAGAACATACTGATGGCAATCATTTCGTAAAGCGATACATGGATCGCAGACTGAATTACCAGGAAAAAAAAGAGGACCGTGGCATGGTAGACATGAAAACCGAGGATCCGTTTGTCAAGGACATCGCAGGGCCGTATTGATCCGTAAATCCTGGTATCATTGAACGGGTAGAACAGGCAGATCCCCTTACGGCAGCACAGGTCTTCTGCAAGGTGGAGGAGCATGCCAGACAGCAGCCCTGCAAGCAATCCCATGACCAGAATGACGGGAATCGTATTTTTAAAAAGCATAATCAGGATATACGCGATTGCTGCAAGCATAATGAAGTACAGGAGGATCCCGATGATTGAATGGGTCACCCGTTTGTCATCCGGTTTCGCCGGTGTTTTGAAAAATCGTTGGTACACAAAGCAGATGACCGGTATACAGGTTCGCCTGCCAGCCTGTACCATCCCCCACGCGATCATACGAAGAGGGTTATTTTTAGGCCGTTTCATCTGGATATCCGGAATGATGGCACCGATACCCATTCCGATGGACACCAGTACTGCCAGAAATGGATCAAAATCCACAATCGCGCTGCTGATAATTATACTGCATAACAGTACAAGTACGAGGTGATGGCGTGTGATCATGGATATGGCCAGCAGGGATTATCCGGGATTTCAGCTTGCGACAGCGGGTTCCGGAACAATAAACCGTTTGGCATTCTTCTTCTTGGTCAGCCAGAGGAGTTCTCTGTTTACAAATGCAAATGCGGTCATCAGCAGGACCCGGACATGGGGCGGGACACCGGACGTATCGGTTGCCTGCGGCGTGAGCAGGTACTTTTTTGTAAGGGAGCGCCGGCCATCAGGAAGTGAATCTAGGGCATTGATCATTTCATCGGTGGGTACCTCGTCTAAGGATACAGCAATAAATGCAACCTCAGTCCCAACCCACTTGCTCCGGGAGACCCGGTAAAAGAGTCCCGGGGTCTTACATCCCTGTACCTTTTCAATTGTCCATCCGTCATACTGGGGTAACATGTGGCGGAGGTCCCTCTCCGCGAAGAGTTCCATCACATCTTTTTGTGAGCCCATAGCGTATCACCACTTTGTTGTTTGTCCGGAAATATAAGTTTTGGTAATTTTGTTTAACTTTTAATTAAAATTAAACAAAAATGGTTAAATAAATCCATGGTTGATTGGTATTAGCTACACGGAGTACCGTTTTTCGGGTGAAGATCCATGGAAGAAAGTTCAGGCCAGAAAAGAAAACGCATCATCGTATATGGGGGCCTATGCCTCATCGTGATCATTGCATTGTGTATTGCTGCATGGGGGTCCGGAATCGGTAATGCTGCGGAGGGGGATTCGAAAAATAAGGAGATCTCCGCAGATGAGGTCATTATCCCTGCCAGTTCCTCGTCATCAATCACCTACACCAGCAACATGCAGAAAGGCGGCGTGCCACCTGGGATTTACCAGGGACTGGTCATCAAGGATCTCAACGGCACGTTTGATCCCGCTCTTGCAGAGAGCTGGGATGTTTCCGCCGATGCAAAAACCTGGACATTCCACCTTGCAAAAGACGCATTGTGGAGCGACGGCGTCCCGTTCACCTGTGCCGATGTGAAATTTACCAACGATTATTTAAAATCCAATAACCTCACGCTGGCGTTCGTGCTCAACGATGTCCAGTCCATTGAATGCCCGGATGACAGCACGGCAGTCATCACACTGAAGACCTCCTATTCCGGTTTCCTCGACCAGATCTCGCGGCAGCCGGGCATCACCATCTCCCCACAGCATATCTGGCAGAACATTACCGACCCGCAACACTACGAGGATGAAAAGTTCATCGGTACCGGTCCGTTTGTCTTTGACCAGAATACCGCCGGGTATGCCCGCCTTCTTAAGAATGATGCCTATTATGGCAAGAAAGCACAGATCAGCGGCGTAGTCCTCAAGGTGATCACCAACCCGGACAGCCAGGTGCTGGCACTGAAGAACGGAGAGGTCGATGTTGTCTCCGACATCTCTCCCGCAGTTGCCAAGAGCCTTGATGGCGAGAAGAACATTGCCGTGTACACGGTAAAAGATACCGGTGCATATGAAGTCGCCTTCAACCTCGCGCAATACCCGGCCAACATCACCGCGTTCAGAAGAGCGATAAGCCATGCCGTGGACCGCGATACAATCAGTTCCCTGTTCGGGACCGGCCGGCCTACGGAGACCACATTCCTGATCCCGAGCCTTGCCGGCAAGTATGTCAACCCGGAAGACGTGGGCATGTACACCTATAACCTGACCGAGGCACGTGAGATCCTGAAGAACTCCGGGTTTACCTGGGACGGGAAGGGGTTGCTTCTCGGTCCGGATGGAAACGTGGTTACGCTCACCATCCCGCTCGGCACCAAGGGCCAGGCCAGCGGAGGTAACCAGAAGATCGTTTCCGTCCTGAAAAACGACTGGGAAAAACTGGGGATAACCTTAAGCACGGTCTCGTACGACGACCAGAAGCAGTACAAGAAGGCAATCAATGCAAACGCAGTCTTCCTCGATTCGTTCCCGGTTACATTACATGACGATGCCGACGCGTTAACAAATTTTGCCGTTACGCCGCTCCAGGATACTAATTACTACAATTATAACAATCCCGAATACAATGCCCTTGTCGCCGGGATCCGGAATACGGCAGACCAGACTAAGATCATGAGCATGGCGTACCAGATGCAGGATATCCTTGCAAAGGACATCCCGACCGTGCCGGTCTGCACATCTGATACGATTGTCGCGTACCGTTCCGACCGGTTCACCGGGTGGGACCTCGGGCAGGGGTACTATAGTGTGACGGACCCTCGGGTGCTGACCAACCTGATCCCGGTGAAGTGACCGGGGTCACCCATCCGGGAACCGCTGCATGATCGATGGACATTACCTCCTTCGGAGGATTGGTTACAGCGGTGCAGCGTTCGTCATCTGCGTAACGCTCACTTTTTTTATCCTGCACCTGATGCCCGGGGATTACATCACCAATTACCTCCTCTCGATATCAAATTACCTTCCCCAGGAGGCCGTGGACCAGTTTTACCAGCAGTACGGGCTTGACCGTCCCCTCTGGGAACAGTACGTCATCTACGTTTGCAATATCCTGCAGGGCCACTGGGGGTACTCGTACCAGTACGGCCTCCCGGTGTTTCCTATGATTATGCAGAAACTCACCTGGTCGCTCGTCATCCTGCTCCCCGCAGTCCTCTTGGGGATTGCCATCGGGATCGTGCTCGGCGCATGGTCCGGGTGGAAGTCCGGGGGGAAGAAGGACCTTGCGCTCTTTAATTTCATGATCGTGTTCCGTGCAATCCCGGAATTCTGGTGGGCGATTATGGCGGTGTGGGTCTTTGCCTTTTCCCTGCAGTGGTTTCCGCTCGGAGGGTTTACGAGCATCAGCGTCCTGTCATCAGGCCTCAACCCGTGGGATGTCCTGTACCATGCCATTCTCCCGATCTGCCTGCTGACATCCTTTATTGTGGCCGGGAACTACTACGTGATGCGCAACTCGATGATCGCGGTCATTGGGGAAGACTACATCACAACGGCCCGGGCAAAGGGGCTGGACGAGCGTGCCGTCCTCTGGCGACATGCGCTGAAGAATGCCCTCCTGCCCATGGTGACGATGACGACCTTTCAGGTCGCCGGCATCATCATGGGTAGTGTATTCATCGAGACGGTTTTCTCCTGGCCGGGGATCGGCCTCCTGACCACCGACGCGCTCAGGATGCGGGACCTGCCCATTCTCGAAGGAATCTTCCTCTTAGACGCACTCATGACCATCGGCGCCATGCTGGCTGCCGATATTCTTGCCTCGCACCTGGACCCGCGGATCCGGATGGGAGATCAATGACCCGGAATGCGTTCCTCTGGATCAGCGTCGCGATCCTCGCTGTTTATTTTACGGTTGCACTGCTGGCTCCCTTCATCGCCCCTTATGGCGCAACGGAGATCACCGGATCTCCTTTCCAGCCCCCGGACAGCGGGCACCTGTTCGGGACAAATGATGTGGGCCAGGATATCTTTTCCCAGCTGGTGTATGGGTCCCGGGTTACCCTGATCTTTGGGTTCTGCTCCGCATTGTTATCGGTATCGATCAGTACCTGCGCCGGTATTGTCCTCGGGTATTACGGGGGAAATCTCGATGAGGTTGTCTGCAGGATTCTCGACATCCTGATGCCCATCCCCATCTTCCCCCTGCTCATCGTGCTGACCACGTTCTTCAATCCCGGGATTGTACAGGTCAGCATCCTGATGGGGGTCCTCGGGAGCATCCACGGCATTCGTCTTATCCGGGCCCCGGCACTCTCGCTTGCAGAGACCCCGTTTATCGAAGGCGCCAGATCGATCGGGGCAACGGATCTCCGCATCATGTCCCGGCATATCCTCCCCAACCTGATGCCAGTCGTGACCGCGAAATTTGTCTCATCGTCGCAACATTATCTCGTGATGGGGGTGGGACTGAGCTTTATCGGGCTCTGGGATACCATGACCGTTGACTGGGGCTCGATGATCCAGAACGCCTATTCGAGCGGGGCTCTCTCCCTTGGACTCTGGTGGTGGATCCTCCCGCCCGGCATTGCGGTTGTCGGAATCTCCCTTGCCCTTGCCCTTGCCGGCTACAGCCTCGAAGAGTCCTTCAACCCCCGGCTGGAGGTAAACCGCATATGAGCCTGCTTGAGATCGCTGGCCTGTCCGTGCAGTTCGAGGGGAGGGACGGTACGGTGCCGGTACTTGACAACATCGATCTTGAGATCAACTCGGGTGACCGAGTGGCCCTCATCGGGGAGTCCGGGTGTGGTAAAACCGTCTTCGGGATGTCGGTGATGCGGCTTCTCCCGTCAAATGCCCGGGTCACCGGGTCTGCCCGGTATGCCGGAAGGGATCTTTTACTGGCTGACGAACGGGAGATGCAACAGGTCCGCGGGAAGAAGATCGCCATGATCTCCCAGAACTCCGCGTCTGTCCTCAACCCGGTCCTTACGATTGGCGACCAGATCGCAGAATCCCTTACCATTCACACATCCTGCCGGGGAAAGGATCTGCACCGGGAAGTGATCGCATTGCTCACCAGCCTCGGGATCGAACGCCCGGAAGAGAATATGCAGAAGTACCCCCACCAGTTCTCCGGGGGCATGCGGGAGCGTATCCTGATCGCCATGGCACTTGCCTGTAACCCGGACCTCATCATTGCCGATGAACCGACCTCCGGGCTCGATGCACTGGTGAAAGCGCAGATCCTGGAGCTCCTGAGGACCGTCATGCAGGACCGAACCCTTCTCCTGATCACGCACGATCTCGGGACTGCATCGGCTCTTGCATCGCATACGGCAGTGATGTACGCAGGGGAGATCGTGGAGTACGGCCCAACCCAGGAACTCTTTACGTACCCCCTACACCCGTACACGCAGGGGCTAATCGCGGCATCCCCCTCGGCAGGATTCCACCCGATCCCCGGTGTGAGCCCGGCACCGGGTCAGGTACCTCCCGGTTGCTGGTTCTGCCCGCGATGCACCTGTGCAACGGACCGGTGCAGTACTGGCCATCCCTCATTAAAGAAGACCGGAACGAACCGGCAGGTCAGGTGTCTCCGGTATGATTGAGGTCGATGCTGTTTCTAAGTATTACACTTCAGGATTCTTCTCAAGGATTCGGACCTACGCTGTAGAGGACGTATCGCTCTCCATCAGGCGGGGAGAGACACTCGGCCTTGTCGGGGAGAGCGGGAGCGGGAAGTCCACGCTTGGAAGGATGATGCTCCGGCTCGTGGAGCCCAGTGCCGGAAGGATCGTGTTCGAAGGGATCGACCTGCGTGCGCTCAAAACACCGGCCATGCGGCAGCTCCGGCCCCGGATGCAGATCGTGTTCCAGGACCCCGATACCGCGCTGGACCCCCGGATGACTATCTGGGAGTCCGTTGCCGAACCACTCATGGTCTGGCAGCAGGGGAGCCGCCACGAGAGAGACGACCGGGTCCTGGAACTCTTCGCGATGGTCGGACTCCAGCCGGAGCTTGCGGATCGCCGGCCCTTCGAGCTCTCCGGCGGGCAGAAGCAGCGGGCTGCGATTGCCCGGGCCATTGCACTCGAACCGGAGTTCATCGTCCTTGATGAGCCCACCGCAGCGCTCGACCTTTCCGTCCAGGCCCAGATCTTAAGCCTTGTCCAGGTACTCCGGAAGCGGATGAACTTAACGCTCCTGTTTATCTCCCATGACCTCCAGGTAGTGGAACAGATGAGCGGTTCCGTGGCCGTGCTGCACAAAGGAAGAATTGTGGAGTACGGCAGGACTGCGGATATCCTGCATTGCCCGGCACACCCGTATACGATCCAGCTTGTAGAGGCAGCCCGGAGGAGCGAGGTGTGGTTCGGGAAGCAGCGTGGCAATCCTGGTCCCGGTGATGGCGCCGGATGATATCTCCATTTCGCGCTTTTTCCGACACTGTCGAATCCTGTTTTTATTCCGGTTACGTATTAATAATATATAATTAACAAATGATCGTTGTTTAATACTTTTAATTAAAAATCGGTGTTGACATGGCAGGACAAGTTAGCAGCCGTGCGGCTGTCGCTCGTGCTCCGCCGTGATATGTTCTCATGGAGATTTGAGCAAGAGGATGAACCTATGCATTATCTGAAGAGACTGACAAGAAAAAATGGCGACGAGGGCGTTTCACCGGTGATTGGCGTGATGCTGATGCTCGTAGTGGTAATCATCATCGCGGCGGTCGTGAGCGGCTTTGCCGGCGGGCTGGTCGGGGGGAATAACCAGAAGTCCCCGACACTTACGATGGATGTGAAGATCTCGAACACGGGAAGCTGGATCGGGAGCGGGTTTACCGCAACGGTCACCAGCGTGAGCGAGCCGATTGCCTCGAAGAATCTCAAACTCGTGACATCGTGGAAGACCACCAACCGGGATACCGGGGCAAGTCTCTCCGGGGGAAATACGTCAATGCCGCATGTGAATAATGTGGCAAGTCCAAAGATAGGAAGTGGCGAACTCATTTCCAGCAATGCACCCTATGGATCAGGTGCAGGTGTGAATACCTCAACCGGTGCACAGAGCCTGACCGATCCCTACTCAAAACCGGACCAGCAGTTCGGCAACTTTTCGCTGGTACAGGGAACCGGCCTGATCGCATTCCCGTACGGAAGTTATCTCGCTACGGCCGTTGGTTCTGCCACGGGCCAGAGCGATCTTGGCGGGTATGGCATCCCGGTCTCGGTCAACCCCTCATCGAAAGGTCCGTATAAATATACGACAGCGGCAGGTTATTTTGTCACGGGATCCCTTGACGCAACCCAGGCAGTACTGGGTGGCGGGTGGGAGAACCTGAGATCCGGGGATTCCGTGAACGTGAGGGTAATCCACATCCCGACCGGCAAGGTAATTTTAGAGAAAGATGTTGTGGTATCGGAGGGGTGAGAAGATCGTGACAAGGAAATATTCAGACAGCGCAGTGTCCCCGGTCGTGGGTGTGATGCTGATGCTGGTCGTGGTGATCATCATCGCTGCAGTGGTATCTGCATTTGCCGGCAGTTCGGTGAACAGCCAGAAGAAAGCTCCCCAGGCAACCATCCAGGGAAAGTTCAGTGTATCCAGCGGTATGGAGATTACCCATGCCGGAGGGGATGCGCTTGCAACAAACGAGCTTGTCTTCACGGTACGAAACAGCCCGGTCTTCGGGCCGAACCTTGAGCAGACCACGGCACAGATCCTCAACAAGTCGACGATCCAGGACGGGAAGGGCCAGTGGCTCGATAATGGCGACGGCAGTACGAACGTCACGTCATTTAAATCCGGGGATACCCTGTTCATCAACAGCACCTATATCCGGTGCGATTATCTCCAGCCGGTCATTGCACCCAGTGGTTACAAAGACGCAGTCTCGTCGTCAAAAGACCAGTTCACCTATACAGGAACGGAGACACAGCGCTGGGGGCTCTGTTTCAAGAACAACGACAACCTCGGCAAGACCTTCTACCTCGATATCAGCGACAAGAAGGGGAACCTCATCTCCCGCAGCGAGGTAACGATCACCTCATGATCGGGGAGGTGCACGAAGACTGATTGATGAGGGAAACAGGTGAATACGGAATGAAAAACCAGAGAGATATGGCCGTGTCCCCGGTAATCGGCGTGATGCTGATGCTGGTCGTGGTGATCATCATCGCAGCGGTCGTGAGCGGATTTTCCGGTGGGCTTGTCGGCGGGAGCAACCAGAAGACCCCGTCACTCACGATGGATGTGAAGATCGCGAACTCGGGGACGTGGACAGCAAGCGGGTTCTCCGCAACCGTTACCGGCGTGAGTGACCCCATCCTCACGAGCGATCTCAAGCTTATCACGTCCTGGAAAACACGGATGAAAAACAATGCAGGGACCGCGAATGCAGATTTGAGCCTGATTTCGAACGGGACCATCATTACTGGTGGAAAAACTGTTGTCAGCGGTGTTGAGAATGTCAATGTGGTGGAACCGGATGCCGGTTCGGATGCGGTCAAAAGCATTGCACCGTATGGATTTGGATTTCCCTTAGCCCCCGGGCAGGCTGCTATTCCCCAGAGCCGGGAAACACCCTATAAAAATGTGGACCAGCAGTTCGGGAATTATACCCTGACACCGGGTGTCAGTATTAGTGCGAAACCGTTCGGTAGCAAACAGGATGGAACCGGGGATCCCTACACCAATGGATATGGACTCAGTTACCCCTATGCTTATACTACGGATAGTGAGGGATATATCGATCCCATGCAGGCTGTACTGGGGCACGGGTGGGAGGAGCTCCGTGCCGGTGATATCGTGACCGTGAAGGTTGTCCACGTCCCGAGCGGAAAGACGCTCTATACCAAGGACGTTGCAGTAACGGAGGGATGAGAGATCATGACAAAGAACCATAACGACAGCGCAGTCTCCCCGGTCATTGGTGTGATGCTGATGCTGGTCGTTGTCATCATCATCGCGGCCATTGTCTCCGCATACGGCGGAGGGATTACAAGCGGCCAGTCCAAAGCCCCGCAGGCGCAGGTCAAAGGAATGTTCAGCATAACGGACGGGATGACTATTACCAACGCCGGCGGGGATTCCCTCGCAACAAAGGACCTGGTCTTCACGATCCGTGACGGCCCGACGTTCGGGACAGACCTTGAATCATCAACCGCCCAGACGGTGAACATGTCGACAATTCAGGTCAGTGCAGTATTGAGCAGAACTGGCGAAGCCGGCCCTATGAGAACCTTAGACGGGGCATTCTACATGGTCTCGTTTAATCCCGGCGACACGGTGACGATCAAGCCGGCTGATTGCACCTGTAATTTTCTCCAGCCCGGTATCGCACCAACGGATTTCAAGAACAATGTCAGGTCCGATGGTTACACGTACGAGACCGATCCCGCCATCAATACCGACGGCGTGGAAACTGCGGCATGGGCACTCTGCATCCGGAACCAGAACAGTATCGGAAAGAGCTTCATCCTTGAGGTGAGTGACACTGCAGGCCATTCGATCTCAAAGAGTGATGTGGTGATCACCGCATAATCATCATTTTTGGAAGTCATGGTCAAAATGAAGAACAAAGAACAATCCAGGCCCCTGAATGAGCGGGGGGCACTGAAGAAAGAATGCGACAACGCGGTTTCACCGGTTGTCGGTGTGATGCTGATGCTGGTTGTCGTTGTCATCATCGCGGCGATCGTCAGCGGATTTTCCGGAGGGTTGGTCGGAGGCAACAACCAGAAAGCCCCGACCCTCAACATGGATGTAAAGATCGCCAACTCGGGAAGTTACCGTAGCACCGAATTATCGGCAACGGTCAATGGCTTGAGCGAACCGATCCCGACAAAGGATCTTAAGATTATCACTTCATGGACGACGACAGTAAAACAGAATTATTATATTGACAGTGATGCCATTAATAAAAATTCAGTTGCAGGTACCGGCTGTATAGTCAATCGTCCAAACGGGACGGTCTATCATGGCGGTGCTGAAGTCATACCGGGTATCACGAATTCGTGTACGGGGAGAACCCCTTGTAGCGTCGCACCGTACGGGTTTGGGCCTGGCGTCGAAAATAGTTCCACCTCTGATTTGGCAGAAGGAACTACTGGGGGTGCGGTGGTTCCTGAATTCAACTGGCAAGCTTTCACCGTAACTCATTTCGGCAATTACAGCCTGCAACAGGGAACCGTGATGATGGCCGAAGCGGGCGGGCGGTGTCTTAACTGGCCTATGACCGGGGGAATACCAGATACCTACGATATGGGAGGGTATGGCTCTAAGGCAGGTCAGACCGTCCATCCGTATACGTACGTAACTGGAAATTTCTATAGGGTATATTCCGGGAGTAAAACCACCCCTCAGGAGATTCTCACGGACAATGGTGAGATCGATGGTATGCAGGCCCTGTTGGGATGCGGCTGGGAGAACCTGCGGGCCGGTGATATTGTGAACATGAAGGTTGTCCACCTCCCCTCTGGGAAAACGATCTTCGACAAGAACATTGTCGTGAGTCCTACGTGAGGTGATCATCATGATGAATCTTCATAACACTCATAATGCCGATGCAGTCTCACCTGTTATCGGAGTAATGCTGATGTTGGTCGTGGTGATCATCATCGCGGCCATTGTCTCTGCATTTGGGGGTGGGCTTGTCAGTAGCCAGCCCAAGACCCCCCAGGCAACGATCAAGGCCACCTTCAGCGTCGCGGACGGCATGACCATCCGTCATGCCGGGGGGGATGCGATTCCGTACAATAATCTCGTCTTTATTATCAAGACCGGACCCGGATTCGGACCGAATACAGAATCGGTTTCTACGCAGAACATCAATACGAACCTGATCACCGATCAGGATGGGAACCCGGTGTTTTCGACCGGCCAGATCACCGGTAAGACAGCCTTCAAACCCGGGGACACACTCTTTATCAGTGCAGAGAACAGCACATGCTATCCGCTGCAACCCGTGATATCTGAGGCATTGATCGGTCCATCTCGTGGGAATACGAAGTGTAGTCCATGGTGGAACCCCGTAACCAACCCAACAACATATAATGGAGGTTGCGGCGCATTCTGGCAACTCTGTTTCCGAAACCCTAAAAATGTCGGCAAGGTTTTCATTCTCCAGACAAGTGACAAGGCGGGGAACCTGATCTCCCGGAACGAAGTGAAAATCACACCGTAACGGGAGCGCCGGAAATACATACCTTCGCAATCGGGCAGGAATACCCTCCACTGCAGGAAAAACGTGCAGGGCGAATGGCAGACTTCCTCCCGTTTACCTGCACATTTTTTTTCTTTGAAAGGTTACGGTCTTCCCGGGTGTTCCCCGCAGCAGGACCGGTGGACATTCATACACGGCAATTCACGCCCGGGTTGTCCTGTGCGATTTACCGGAACCCGCGTGAACAGGATTGATGAATCATTGCGCTTTTCAATATGTACCTGAAGGGACACTCCTTTACGTCCCGGCGCTGGGCAGACCACAGACTGTCCCGGCCTCTCTCATCCGGACCGCCCGGTATGTAAAACCATTGTAATTAATAAATCTAAAAAATTAATCAAATATTGTAACCATGAACAATAGAAATTCCATAAACGGACCGGTACCCGGGACAGATAGCTTACCGGGAACATACTGGCAGGAGCGGTGGAAGAAGCAGCGTCTTGCCCGGCTCGCCGTGCCACGCACCGGCTCCCCGGATTCGTTCTGGAACAATAAAAAAAGACTTTCCGATCACTTCATCCAGAACCTTGACAGCGGGAGGAAGGAAGCGGAGGAGCGGATTTCCGGCATGGGGATCCGTGACGGGTCGCGGGTGCTCGACATCGGGGCCGGCACCGGCACGCTCGCCATCCCACTCGCCGTGCATGGCTGCGATGTCGTGGCCGTGGAACCCGGCGAAGAAATGCGCGATGCGCTCGGCCTGTACGAAAAACAGCAGCAGGTACGGCCCATCACGATCGTCCCGAAGCGCTGGGAGGAGGTGACACCAGAAGAACTGGGAGCGCCCTTCGATGTCGTGATCGCATCCTACAGCCTCATGATCACCGATATCGGCGACGCGATCCGGAAGATGCAGTCAGTCTGCACCGGCCAGGTGCACCTCTTCTGGTTTTTGACCCAGCCGTACACCGCCATGCTCAATACGGCGCTCTGGCCACAAGTCCACGGCGCGGAATTTCCCGGCGAACCTACGGCAGACTGCCTCTGGCAGGTGCTGTATGAGATGGGGATCTATGCAAATCTTACTGTTGAAGCGAGCTGCGAGCCGGCGTATTTCCCTACGATTGATGACGCAGCAAAGGATTTCTGCAAACGTCTTGACTGCACAACACCGGAACAGGACCGTGCCGTCCGCGAGTACTGCGAGACCACCCTTACAAAGACAGAACGGGGATACCGCGTTGCAGGTGAAGCGCTCGGGGCGCACATCTGGTGGGATGCGAATAGCAGCAGGTGTGCACAAGATCGGAGCAGGAATACCCTGAGATATCCCAACACCTGATTTCTACCTCCTCATGATCCGCCATGACAGAAACCTTTGACCCTTTCTGGAAATATGACGAAGATGCCTGCCAGTACAATGAGTTTACAAGAGCCACATATGCCCGGATCTACCCGGTGATTGCCGACCAGATCCTCGAACGCACCGGGATCACCCGGGGTGCCTGTCTTGACGTTGGATCCGGGCCGGCACTGCTTGCGATTGCCCTTGCCCTCCTGTCGGATCTCCGCGTTACGGCACTCGACAGTTCACCGGAAATGTATGAACTGGCACGCAGGAATATCCGGGACCGGTGCATGGAGGCACTGGTGGTTCCCCTTATCGGGGATGTCCACGCGATCCCGGCAGCGGATGCCGCGTTCAGTCTCGTGGTCAGCCGGGGGTCGTTCCATTCCTGGGAAGATCTTCCTGCAGCGTTTTTGGAAATCTCCCGGGTCCTACGGCCAGGTGGCATGGCCTATATCGGAGGAGGTTATGGCAGTGCCCGGATCCGTGACGAAGTACTTGCAGACCGCAGGGAGCGTGAGTTCGTTGGCGATCCCATGTATCCTCCAAGGCCCCGGTTCCCTAAGTTCAGTGTCAGTGAAATTGAGGTCTCGCTCGAAGTGGCCGGGATCAGCGATTACCGGATCCGCATTGATGATTCAGGATTCTGGATAATTATCCGGAAAAATGAAGAACAAAAAAACCGGCATGGTCCTGCGTTGGGTAAAGAAACCGGTCCGGAAAACCTGCCGCAATTTCACGATGGATTCTTTTTTACACAATGATCGTGCACCAGTGTACGGGATGGAAAAACCGGCAGAGCGGCCTGCGCAAAAAAAGATCCTGCCCGGATAAAAAGTTTCGGAAACCGGCGTTTAGTACCCTGTCAGGATCCGGCTGCTATCCCTGCAACAACTCCTGCCACTCTTCCCCGATCACCCCGGATCCGGCACTCACAGCCGGTTCCGACCACGTCCCGAACCTTGTGGAAGGGGTCGATCCTCGAATTAAAAGGGCCCTATTAGCGCAGTTTTGCCTCTCCGGTGTGAAAAATAAAATTCCGGGGCAATACAGAGCGATTTAAAATGATTTCCGCAGGTGTTTTCATGGAATTCCGCAGTTTTTCGGGTTCCCGAAAAATGACCTTGCGGGGAAATCGTTCAAAATAACCTCTGTTTGCCAAAAGAGGGCTGATTTGGGGTATGGGGGCCTTGGCCCAACCAGTACTCTCCACGGGACAATTCTCCGACGTCCGAAAGGTCGTAAGACCGTGAGGAAGAGAAGAACGCATCAGCGTTCTTCGAAGGTCGGCTGATGCCTCCCTTCTCATTTCTCGGGTTTGATAACCCTTGAAATTTCGAAGACCCTGCGGGCCTTCTCGTTGTCGAGGTCCTGATGCACCTCTCCAACTCATCAGAGTTCTTCGATTGAGCCCCGTTACCCGGGAGCCCTCCGGGAGACCATCTGATCCCCCTCATGATCTCAGTGCGAGCCAATCCGTAACGATATACAATTTGCCAAATCGATTTAATTCAATTTAACTGATTTTGATCAATGTAAAAAAATTAAATATAACTTCGAAAAATTAACAAAAGATCATTGTTAAATATTTTTAATTAATAATGGTGATGGACATGGCAGGACAAGTATACAGCCGTGCGGTTGCCGCTCGTGCTCCGTCATGATATTGTTCTCATGGAGATTTGAGCAAGAGGAAGAACCTATGCATTTTCAGAAGAGACTGACAAGAAAAAATGGCGACACGGGCGTCTCACCGGTGATTGGGGTGATGCTGATGCTCGTTATCGTCATCATCATCGCGGCAGTAGTTTCCGCGTTTGCCGGGGGTACTGTAAGCGGAACACAGAAAGCCCCATCGCTCACTGCTGAGTTCCATATTAAGAACGGGGGGACTGCTGCCACTTCGTACTTCTCTATGAAAGTACTGGGGGTCAGCGAGCCGATCCCGACAAATAACCTGAGAGTAATTACGTCGTGGACGACTACCAACAAGACGCCCGGTGATGACTTTGGAAAAGCGATCAATGGCGGAAATACGACTTACGCAGGAATTGGAGGAGTCTCCATTCCGGATGAAATAGCCGGTACCAGTTCCATAACCGTCCCTACCGGCTATGGCAATGGAGTTCAGAATTGGGCAAACGACACGTATCACCCGGAGGAGACAATGTGGGGGAATTTCACCCTGACTTCCGGAACCTCGACATTTGATAGACCCGTGGATTATGGAACTGGAATATCAACGGGATCTTATTGGTACAATTCAGATTCCCACAGCACTGATCCCATGGAAGCTATCCTTGGCACAAAATGGAATCACCTGAGAGCAGGTGATACCGTGACCGTACGCATCATGGCTGCAAACTCCGGAAAAATACTCGTGGACCAGAATGTCCTTGTGGAGGGTCCATGATACCGAAGAATGAGCAGGCTGTCTCACCGATTGTCGGCGTGATGCTGATGCTGGTTGTTACCATCATCATTGCGGCACTGGTCTCCGCATTCAGCGGGGGAGCGGTGAGCGGGACCCAGAAAGCCCCCCAGGCAACGATCCAGGCAACCTACAGTCAGACAACCGGGATGACCATCTCCCACGGCGGCGGGGATCCGATACCGCTTGCCACGACAAAGGTCATCGTGAAACCTTTGCGATCGTTCGGGGAAGATGCCACCCGGTACTCATGGGTGGTGAACAAGAGTTATGTCCTTAACAGCGCAGGCCTGACCTGGGCGACCGCACGGGCATTCATTCCCGGCGACACGGTCACCATCAGTTCGGCCAACCTGAGCTACGTCCAGCAGCGGCCGGATATGACAACGGACGAACAGGATCCGTCATTCGGGTTTACCAACTCAAACAACTTAGGACTCTCCTTCGAGCTCCAGTTCCAGGATTCCAGCGGGAAGACCATCGGGCAGAGCACCGTGACGATCAGCCGGTGAGATGACAGTATGACACGCAGGTACCATACATCCAGAGAGGACCACGCGGTCTCACCGGTGGTGGGAGTGATGCTGATGCTGGTTGTCACGATCATCATCGCAGCAGTTGTTACCGGGTTCTCCGGAGGGCTGATCGGGAAGGTCGACGAGAAGGCCCCGACCCTCACCGTGGACGTGAAGATCATCAACATGGGGAGCTGGACCGGGAGCGGGTTCTTTGCAACCGTTACTTCGGTAAGTGGGCCAATCTCGACCAGGGATATCAAGATCGTGACGTCGTGGACGGCCTCACGGTCGTCCGCCAACGCATTTCAGAGTATATCCGGCGGGAATACGACCCGGCCGGGGATGACCAATGTAAATGCACTCGGGGATCCGACAATCCCCGTCAGCTTGGTCGCGCCGTTCGGCACCGGACCGGGAATCAACGGGAGTGCAACGATCGGATCTCTCGATACGGACGCGGCAACGTTTTCGAGCCTTTGGCAGCAGTTTGGGAATTATTCACTGATGTCGGGGACTACCCTGACGGCACAGCCGTGCGGGGCGGCAGACTTAGAGACTATCGGCGGCTCGAGCGCCGACCAGGGATACGGAGTCCGAACCATGTATCAGTACGCACCAGAGGGAGCGACCTATCTCGATCCCGCTTCAGCAGTCCTCGGGCCTCACTGGGAGAGCCTGAAGGCGGGGGACAGAGTGAACGTGAAGGTGATCTACACACCCACCGGGTCGGTCATCTTCCAGAAGGATATACCGGTAACGGAGGGATAAGAAGATGGAACCAGTCAGTCATGACGCAGTATCGCCGGTGATCGGTGTGATGCTGATGCTCGTTGTCGTGATCATCATCGCGGCCGTAGTATCGGCATTTGCCAGCGGGACGATGGGGAATACCGCCAAGCCCCCTTCGGCAACGATCAAGGGAATCTTCAGCCAGTCGGGAGGGATGCAGATCATCCATACCGGCGGCGATGTCCTTCCAACGGCAAATCTCGTCTTCACCGTGAGTAACGACGCCTCCTTCGGGCAGGCCCTCGGGACGATGACCACGCAGGTGCTCGATAAGAAAATTATCACGGATTCCAAGGGAAACCAGCTGATCAACACGGACGGGACAACGAATGTGACCTCGTTAGGGCCGGGACAGACGCTGTACATCAGCCAAGCAAATTTAGCGCCCAAATATCTCCAGCCACAGGTTGTACCTAACGAGGGTACCATCTCGTTTGGCGGACGGATCTGGACGTATACGATGGAGAAACCATCGTACTGGAAGATGTGCTTTGTCAACCCCGACAATGTCGGAAAGACCTTCACCCTCCTCGTGAGCGACAAGAGCTCGGGAGCGGTGGTGGCCAGAAATACGGTGGTTGTCGAGCCATAAACGGTCATCAGGGTAGATGAGGAGAGGAAGACCGTATGCATCTTTGGAATGGAGTGACAGGAAACGATAACGACAAGGGCGTCTCTGTGGTGGTTGGCATCATGCTGATGCTCGTTGTCGTCGTCATCATCGCGGCCCTGGTCTCGGGGTATGCCGGAGGGATGATCAAGACAAACCAGAAGGCTCCGAACCTCGCGATGGACGTGAAGATCACGAACGATGGGTACTGGCACGGGAGCGGGTTCTTCGCAACTGTTACCGCGGTAAGCGAACCGATCCCGACAAAAGACCTCAGGATCCTGACCTCGTGGAAGCACGGCACGGAGATCGGAGGAGCTACGACAGTAGCGGACACGCAGAATATCAATACACTCTTTGCTCCGAATACTACGCTCGGCAGCGGACTCTATGTCGCCCCGTTCGGCATCGGACCGGGAGTCAACGAGACGGGAACGCTTTGGGGCGAAGATACGAATACGACTGCATTTTCAGGCGCCTGGCAGCAGTTCGGGAATTACACGCTGGTACCGGGGACAACCCTGACGGCTCAGCCATGCGGGGCAAAAGACGGGGGCCGTTTCGGCAGCTCGGGGGAGAACAACCATTACGGGGGGTATGGCGCAGACAATGCATCATACGAGGTCTGGGTTGAGGATGTTACCACGACTTGTTATTATAGGTTTACTGTGAAAACTGGCACGATTAATTCATGGGGTTGTTGTGCAGTTGGGGATACAACCTGTTCAGCGTATAAAAATTATGCATACTATCTGCCAGGTGGATCAATGTATAAGTACATAGAATCTGGTAGATATCAGGTATATACTCAAGAGGTAACAACACCCGGTCATTATAACCCCGTGGCTGCAACAAGCGCCACAAAATATAGGTATGTCAACTGCGGCAGCAGCTGTATCGATCCCGCCAAAGCGCTTCTCGGCACCAACTGGAATAACCTGATACCGGGGGATACCGTGAACGTCAGGGTGATCCACATCCCGACCGGGAAGACGATCTTCAACCAGGACGTACCGGTGACGGAGGCCTGATACGGTGAGACCATCCGACACGCAAGCGGTCTCAGCGGTTGTCGGCGTGATGCTGATGCTGGCCGTCACGATCATCATCGCGGCAGTGGTGGCCGGGTTCTCCGGTGGGATGATCGGGACTGTCCAGAAGACCCCGAACCTCATTCTGGACGTGAAGATTGTCAACAGCGGGTTTTGGACAACGAGCGGGTTCTCTGCCATCGTTGTCGAGACGAGCAGACCGATCCCGACAAGGGATATCAAGATCGTAACGTCGTGGACTATCGTCAACAGAACCACGGGCGAACTGGAGACCGGCGGAAGCACGGTAATGCCGGATGTCGATAACATCAATCACGATGTCTGTAATGCGAATCAATGGACGCCTACTGATCCTTCAATAGCTGCACCTTTCTCGACCGGATTTAACTCTGGGCGAGTAGAGTCCCAGTACCAATTCGGGTCATATACGCTGGTACCGGGATCCACCATGTCGGCCCCCACCCAGCATTGTCTATGTCTATGTTTTTATGATAGCACATGTCCGACTGCTTCCAATAACTGTATTGATTCCGGTGCGTACGGGACCAGACAGCAGTACGCCTATCCAGATCCCACCTTTATCGATGCTGCCACAGCGGTTCTTGGGGAGGGTTGGCAACAACTGCGAGCCGGAGATACCGTAAATGTCAAGGTGATCCATACCCCGACCAACAAGATCCTCTTCAACAAAAACGTACTGGTGACGGAGGGATGAGCCGAGGGGACCACCCCATACTCCTCACCGGTGATCGACGCGATGCCGATGCCGTACGTGAAAAATCCCCATGAAATGCCCGGGGCAGACTGACTGAGGGAAAACAATTTGTTAGCGTCGGGGCGGTTAACTCCCGGAATTTTTTTTAATCACGCCGCGAACGGCACAGGAAAAAGAACAATCCACCGGTAGCCGCTGCGGGGGATACTAGCTGCTTTTCTGGCAGGATATGATCATGTCGGGTCCCGGTCTTTTTAGTCCGGGCAGGATCTATGTTATTGCAGGCCGGTCTGCCGGATTTTTTCCATCGTGAATATGAGGATAGAGTCTTTTGGGATATCTCCCCGCGGGAACCAACTGGCTGAAGACTGGATCGTACCGGGGCTCATGTAAGGTGTTTACCGCCCCATGCTCATTCCCTGCCCCTCTTCATTTTACGGTCTCCAGTGAATAGCGGCATTAAAAATTTTAATTAATTAAAAAATTATCATCCAAAAAATATTAATACTAATAGGTAAATCAGAATTAATTAACAAAATGTAATTGTTAATTAATAATTATTGATCGGGAGAATGATGAAAATTACTGCGATAATTCTGGCCTGCCTAACCTGTATCCCCGGGATTACTGCAGGCTTTACTGGCATACCCGACACTACTGCCTCCTGCAACGGCAGCAGCAGCAATCCCCTTGGCCAGTGGCAGAAGACTTTTCACCGGCGCCGGGGAATCTCCTCTCCCGATACGGCACATGCCATCAGTACTTTTCCAGAATACCGGGACACCGTGAGGGGGTGATCATGACCGAAAATGTAAAAAAGTAAATCCGGAATGGTGCCCCCCGCCATGGGAACATGCAAGGAGGATACCATGAACAAGAACAATGAATTGAACCCGGCGGGATATCTCCCCGTCGTAAGAAGATGCAAGGAGAAAACCATGAAAACAAACGAAAGGAACAGGAAATGCTCTGCAACCGGCCTGCGGCTGCAGCTCGCTCTGGCAGCGATGATCTGTCTCTGCCTTGTTGCAATAGCTCCCGCTGTTGCATTATATCCAGATCCTCCATTCATCGATGAGCAACCCGTGACGGTATCTAATAGTACTTACTATGGTACTTTCGATGATGTCGCTTACAATCAAAGCAGTTTCTTCGGTATTTGCGGTCTTGTAGAATATGGCTATAACTGGACTACCGGATCATACCCCGACCGGAAGCCCCTGTATAACCTGACTATCGAGGGCACAGTCTATCCGGAAGGGAATGGCATAATCCCCACCAATTACCAGTGGAACATCGTCGATGCTCTTGACAAAAACGCCACCCTGTACAAGAAAGGCCTTGCCGGATATGTTAATCAGAGCGGTACGTATTATCTCTGGTACGGCAACGATACAGCCGCCCGCAGTTTTTACAGCAACCGTTCCGATTGGCTCTTCCCAACCGTTGAGAATGCAACGTACATCGTACAGCTTGACGTGACTTACAACCCATGACCGGCAGGAATACACGAGTCATGGAATAACCCGGATCCGGAAAGATGCCCAGAGATTGTGCATCCCGGAACCGGATCCTGTGAATAACAGGAAGTCCCAGGACGGGCCTCCTTCAGACACATGAAGGGGTACCCCGGCCTGCTGTCGGGTACGGGCTCGTCCGAAGAACACATACTATTACTCGGAAAATCTGTTATAGTTTTTCTTCCAACCCTGACTGTACCGGGGGCCCGGGTAATCCACCCCGCTATCTCAATCGTTTTTCAAACATGATATAATTGGCTTTGTTGTCGGGATGATATCCGCGAATTATTTTGGAATTTTTCAGAGAATAAAAAACCGAAAGCCGGTGAATATTTCCGGATTTATACCCGAGGGCAACAAGATTAATTCTCACATTGCAACCGGATTTGACAATGGTTCCCAAATCCGGATAGTAGAGACAAGTATTCTCCGGATTTGATCAAAATTTTTCCTGATTATATGAATAATCCGCGATTAGTTTTTTCTTCATGACCTTGATGGCAACAATCCTGATATCATTTACGCCATTTTCCTTACGGACCCGGAAAACAATACCGTTGCTGACAAAAGCCATATTTACCGGAATGAGGTCACGGATCACCGGCAGCCCATTATCCCGCCCGATATGCAAATTGATAGAGCCCTGTTAGCGCAGTTTTGCCTCTCCGGCGTAAAAAATTAGAATCCGAGCCCGATACTAACGATTTAGAATGATTTCCGCAGGTGTTTTGGGGGAATTCCGCAGTTTTTCGGTATCCCTAAAAAACGATGTCTCCCAGAAATCGCCCTTAACGGGCCCCGATTGCCAAAATGGGGCTGGTTTATCAAAAGGGGTTCCCAACCGGAATCATTGCTCGCTATGGGTTAGTTCTCAGACGTCCGAAAGGTCGTAAGACCTTGAGGAAGAGAAGAATGCATCAGCGTTCGTCGAAGACCCTGCGGTCAATGTATTAATAATCATCACGGTGTACCTATCTGGTAACAGGGAACTGTAATGGATCTCTACAAGACAATCGCAGAAAAACGGGAAGCAATCCTTGCACTTGCAGACAGGTTCGGGATCAGGAACATCCGAATCTTCGGCTCCGTTGCCCGTCATGAAGCCCGCGAAGGAAGCGACATCGATTTTCTTGTTGAGTTCCCATCAGGAACATCGCTTTTCATACATGCTGCATTCCAGCGGGAACTCTCAGAACTCCTCGGATGTAATGTGGATGTCGCATCGGTCAACGGCCTCAAAGAACAGATCCGTCACACGGTCATACAGGAAGCAGTGCCACTATGAGAAAGGATCGTGACCGTCTTTTCGATATCAAAGAAGCAATTGATCGTATCTCAGAAAAGCTCCCCCAATCAAAAGAGGAGTTTGCCGGATCAGATCTTCTTTTAGGTCTGGGTCCTCTACCATATTCAGGTAATCGGTGAAGCTGCTAATGGTATCTCCCCGGAATTTCAGAATAACCATAAAAAAATCCCGTGGAAAGATATCATTGCCATGCGGCACCTTCTCGTCCACCAGTATTTTGGTATCGATCTGGACGAGGTCTGGAATACCACAGAACGGGATCTTCCTCTGTTAAAACAGGAAATAAACCGGATTCTGGAACAACAGGAATGAACCCTTTTTTTACAGCCACATCCATGATGCCCGGCACGCTGGAAGGGAGGGAGTATGCGAACACCCTGTTACAAGCTGCCAGTGAAAACATTCATTATTTTTTTACTAATTGCAAATTAGTATGGTCTCTACCAGGATCCTGGAACATCCCGTTATCCTGCAGAAAAACGGGATGATTCAGGTCCGGGTTTCAGGGAGAAGGTGAATCATCCTGCGCTGGTGGGGAGACGGCAACCGGCTTGGCGGCAGGTGTCGCTGTTCCCGGCCGCGGGGCCGGTGATTTCTGCAGCAGCGGCATCCCATCCCGCCCGAGCTCGACAAGACCGGTGTCGCAGACCCGGAAGAACCGCCACGCGTATTCGGGCGAACAGATCCAGAGCTCGCGGGAAATTTCCCGGGATGACGGGAACATCTTCAGACCGGCGATCTCCGCATGGGCCTCCCGCTCCAGCCATTGCAGGGTACACTTGATGTACCGCATACGCTTGATTTTTACCGGGGCATGACACGGAGGAATCGTGATGGAAAAATCGGCAAGCATCCCCGGCCCACGCTCATAGTACTGGACAATCCCGCGGGGCTTTGCGATCGTATCCGCTTTCTCAAGCGCCCGGATCGGGTGGCGGCCCCGGGTCATGTCAGGGCTCCGCAGGGAACGGGATACCAAAAGTAAATTCTGATTAGCGCCGGATCGTTCCGGTCTACCCGGGCCGGAAAAATCCCGGCGGCCGGCCCGGGTCTTATGATCGTATGGAGTGATGAGTGTGCGATGTGAGGTTCTCCTTGTTTGTTGTTCCGACCCTGGATCCTGCACTGTGGAGGAGCGTGGGGTCATCGGACGATTCTGCAAATGTTATATTCAAACATATATACGCTTTTTAGTATGCTCCTGTGACCGGCAATACGGGCTGGTCTCACCCGCGTCCACAGTATACTTCCCCAGACGCCACCTCCCAGTACCGGACATACATCCGGATAATTATTATTAACATTTCAAAATTGTTAATTATAAAAAGTTACTAACAGGTGACCGTATGCACCACGGGATCGTACAACCCTGCACCCGGTTCCATGACAGGGAACCATTCAGGATTTTTTATGATTGATATCAGCACGATAGACTGGAACCAGGCCTGGAAAGAGATCGAACAGGAGAAGAAAGAGAAGAACGAGTTCGCCAGTTGTACGGAGCGGTGGAAGGACCGCGAGCGGTGCAGGAAATTCAACCTGAAAATACAGGAGGATAACTGGAAGCAGGCTTGGGAACGGATCCACACCATGAAGTGCACCCCCTCGTCCCGGGTGCTCGATATTGGTGCCGGCCCCGGGACGCTTGCCATTCCCCTATCCGGGATTGTCCGTCATGTTACCGCGGTCGAGCCTTCCCCCGGGATGCTCGAATGCCTGCACGAGAACATGAAGGAGCGGGAGATCATCAATATCTCGACTATCCAGAAAAAATGGGAGGATGTCGACCCCGCAACGGATCTCGATGGGCCGTACGACGTGGTTGTGGCGTCCTACTCGCTGGGAGTACAGGACCTCCGGGCGGCTCTTGAAAAGATGGATGCGGTCTCTGCGAAATACGCTTACATCTTCTGGTTTGCCCACCTGATGTCACCCCGCTTCCAGCATTATCATGCAATCTGGGAAGAACTCTTCGGCGTACCCCCGTCCCCCCGGCACACCCCCAATATTATTTTCAACCTGCTCAACCAGATGGGGATCTACGCCAATGTCGAGATATCCCGCACAGAAAACATCACCCGGTTTCCAGGTATTTCGGACGCGGTCGCCGACCAGCGGGAGGCCCTGAATCTCACCGATGACCGGCAGGTCTCGGTCCTCGCAGAATACCTTGAAAAATTCCTGCTCAAAGAAAACGGGCAATACCTCCTGAAAAGCAAGTCCTACCAGGCCAAGATATGGTGGGAGAAGGAGAGCTGATAAGTCCAAAAAACCAATCCATCCGCGTACCCTTTCTTGAGAACAGGATAAAGAGATCCTGAAAAGCACAACAACACCGGCTTCCGGTCCCGGTTATCCCGGCATCCGGTTAACCAAAATAATACACGCCCATCATGAGCCCCGAAGTCGGATACCGGGGCGCTCCCGGGAAACTCACCGGGTCCAGCAGGACGACCGGCGGAACTGTCGGTCTCGCATCTTTGGGATCTTCCGGAATGATCTCCACTTCCGATGACCAGATCATCATCCCCATGCATGAGGCGAGCCCGAAGAGACAGATGAACGTTGTGGAGTGTGTATATCCGGTCGCCAGGTACTGGAAAGCGAGGACGATACCGGCCACCGAGCCATAATAGTAATGGAACTGCGCGATCCTCCGGTCGTTGGCATCACAGGGCCGGATCGATCCGGAGACCTTCATGGTACTGAACGGGAAAAATGGCGTAATCCCCTTCCTGGTACAGAGGTCTTCGACCAGATGCAGGACCATGCCAAGCATCACGCCCGACAGAAACATGATTGAGATCCCCAGTGCTGTTCCCTGCAAAAAGATAGACGCCGGGACCAGCAGGAAGCCTGCAAGGACTGCCCAGAGCAGCACAATTCCCGGGACAGAGTGTGTCAGCCATTTGTCCCTGGTATCAAAAGTACGCCCGGTCAGGTGCCGGTAGAAAGAGCAGAGCAGAGGTGTGCATATGAAACTGCCAAACAGGGTCACTATCCATGCAAATACCCGGACCTGAATCCCCTTTGGTCTTTTCATCTGGACGTCCGGCAGGATGGCACCAATACAGGCACCAGTGCAGATAACGAATATCAATACCGGAGACGCCGGCACCAGCGCACTGCATAGGATAAGTGTACAGAGAATTGTCAGTGCGATATGGTGCCGGGTGATCATGGCGGTTGCTCCGGTTCACGACCAGGATTGTGTGACTCCCAGTCTCCTTGGCATTTGTGTGAGTGTATGAGTCCACGGCATATCCTAATATTTCAGGTGGACACTCACTATGTTGCGCTTTTCCGGATTATAATGATTATCTTTTACTTATTCAAATTGTTAACATAAATTAATTAATAAATTCCCGGGGTAAGAGATTATTTCCTGCAAAAAATACATACTTCTGTCTCGGTTGCCGGACTGTCTGCAGGACACGGGGCTGCAGTATTATTAACAGGAGAATAAATTTTTACAAAAAAGGGAGAGTTAATCGACCGCTACCATCACTTCGGAGGCCTTGACCACTGCGTACACCTTCGACCCTTCCTTCAGTTTCAGGGATTCTGCCGAGTGGGTTGTGATGGAGGAGACCATCTCGTTGCCCCCGGCGATGGTGATCACGACTTCGGTACTGACCGGGCCCTTCTTGAGGGACTTCACGGTGCCCGCAATCTGGTTTCGTGCACTGATCTTCATGGTTTTCACCATGCCATAGTATACATGGATAGCAATAAAGCTTCGCCCATCAACAGATCCATAAAATCCCGTGGTAAAAACAGATCGTTGATTAGGGTAAAAGTTAGTGTAATACTATGAACGCGGGTCCAGCCACAACACCGGATACTTTCACATTATTGCCCGCAGTGGAAAATGCCTGCGGCACGATCTCGTTTCGCGAGCGGTGGCGCCAGTTGAAACTCGCCCATTGCGCTGTCCCCAACTACGGCAGCTCCCGCCAGTTCTGGGGCAATAAGAAGAAGATCCACACGGTATACTTAAAAGGCGATGGCAGACATGATGAAAAGACCAATGCCCGTCTTGCGGCCATGAATATTCCCGATGGTTCGCGGGTTCTTGACATCGGTGCCGGCCCGGGAACGTATGCCATCCCGCTTGCAAAGAAGCATTGCAAGGTAACGGTTATCGAACCCTCACCCGTCATGCGGGAGATGCTTGAGGCCCGGATAAAAAAAGAGAAGATCAAAAATATTACCGTCATCCCCAAACGCTGGGAGGATGTGAACCCTGCTGAACTCGGCGCCCCGTTCGATGCCGTCATCGCATCGTTCTCGCTAACGATGATGGATATAGGGGAGGCGCTTCTCAAGATGCATGCAAGCTGCAACGGAACTGTGCACCTCTTCTGGTTCCTGACATCGCCGGCATGGGCACAGGTCAACAAAGACCTCTGGCCGCACCTCCACGGGGGGATTTTTCCCGGCGAGCCTACCGCGGACTGGCTCTGGCAGATCCTGTACGAGATGGGGATCTGTGCAAGCATCCAGCCGGAATCCCAGGTCTCGGTTTCACGGTATGCTGATGTAGACGAAGCAGTCGTTGAGTTCCGGCAGCGCCTGAACTGCACGACACCGGCCCATGAAGAGATCGTCAGGAATTATTTCCATACGGTCCTGCGACAGGATGGGGACAGTCTCATTCTCGGGAACGGAACACGCAGTGCCCATATCTGGTGGAACACCATGGACCAGCAGGACGTGACATGACAGGTCCGCACGAACACGATTTAAAATATGGTGAAACCATGAGCGATTACGAAGTTTTATTCAACAAGGCAAAGGCATTCCACGGTCATGTTTGTCCGGGGATAGTCCTTGGGACGCGGCTGACCATTGCAGGGATGCGGGAACTGGGTATGAACCCCCATGAATCCCAGCGCAACCTTATCATCTACATGGAGATCGACCGGTGCGGGGCGGATGCCGTCCAGGCGATCACGGGATGTTCACTCGGCCACCGCTCCTTAAAGCACAGGGACTTTGGGAAATTTGCCGCCACATTTGTCGACCTCGCAACAAGAAAAGCCGTCAGGGTGGCAGTCCACGAGAAGAAACGGGCCGAGCACGACAAGCTCGATCCAAAGGACGTGATCAGGATCCTCGGGGAATGCCCGGAAGAGGAGATCCTGAAGATCGAGAGGGTATCGATCGATATTCCCGATGACGATATCCCGGGATTCCCCCATGGAAAAGCGGTCTGCAGTGTCTGCGGGGAGCAGGTCATGGACAACCGGCACATCGTTGTGGACGGCAAGGTTATGTGTAAGAACTGCGGAACGAAATCGTATTATACGGTGCTTTGAATCTTGAAAGAATTCTGCCGGTCGGCAACGGGTCCCATCATCCCCCCGCAACCGGATCCCCGGTACTGGCGCGACATCTGGCGGCAGATGAAACTCGCCCGGATGGCAACGCCGGGATTTGAGGGTGCGGGTGCGTACTGGAGCAACCGGAAGAACGTGACCGAACATGTAAAGGGCCGTACCCGCCAGTCCTGGCAGGGAAACGTGGACGCACAGTTCAGGGCTATGAACATCCCTGCCGGTGCCCGCGTCCTCGATATCGGGGGAGGGACCGGGACCCACGCGGTCCCCCTTGCGATAATGGGCTGCGATGTCACCATGGTCGAACCCTCTGATGCCATGCGTGAAGAACTGCAGAAGAACCTAACTGCTTCGGGAGCCGGACCGCTCGCAGTGATACCCGCCCGGTGGGAGGACGTCTCCCGGGAAGAGCTTGGCGATCCGTTCGACATTGTGATGGCATCTTATTCCCTCTCCATGATGGATATCGGTGAGGCCCTCGAAAAGATGCAGGCCTGCTGCCGGGGGACCGTCCACCTCTTCTGGTTCCTCACCCCGCCGTCATGGGCACGGGTCAGCCGGGACCTCTGGCCCCGGCTGTATGGCAGGGAATATCCGGGTGAACCCCTCGCGGACTGCCTCTGGCAGATCCTGTACGAGATGGGGATCTATGCCAGCCTGACAACAGAGCGCAAGACCGAGACTGTTTACCGGAGTGTTGAGGACGCAGTGGGGGAATATTCCCGGCGCCTGAACCGTTCAACAAAAGAACAGGAAAAGATCCTGGGGGAATATTTCAGACAACAACTCCGTCCCTGCGGCAAAGGGTTTGAACTGGACGGGGTGTCCTGCAGTGCCCATATCTGGTGGGATCCGGCAGGCCGCCGCTGACACCGGGTGCGGTACTGCGCCGACATGATGTTCACACACATTTTTTTAATTTACATACCCGGTAGCACCGGTCATCCCGGTTCCGGATACCCGATCAGGTAAGTCAATAATTTCTCCTGAACAAATACAAAAGATCAACAATTATAATTAAAACAAAATTTTTATAACCCCTTCCCGATCTCCATGTATGCCCGCAGCAAAGATGATACAGGAATCTGGGCTGGCGCTTCCCGGGCTGTATCGGGTTGATACCGTACGGACCTGGCACATTGTTCTGTTCACCCTAATCCTCGGCAGCCTCTTCCTGCTGGATATCGGGACAACCCAGATCATTCTCCGGATGGGGGGCGTGGAACTCAATCCCCTGATGACCAGGATCGTGACAAACCCGGCACTGCACCTTGCAATCAAGTCTGTGGTCCTGCTGGCGGCAGTACTCGTGGCAACACTGGTAGAACGGTATGTACGGGGGTCCAGCATTTACCTTTACGGCATCCTGATCCCGCTGTACATCATCGTCCTGGTCAACAACCTCTTCGTTATCCTGCCCCGGCTGCTGCTGTGATTTTGTCAGTAGGCCCCGATTTTGATATCGGTTGTCTCAATGATCAGCGTCATGTTGGGATAGCCAGTATCTCTTTTAAACGTCAGCAGGGTTTCATGCTCCGAAAGAGGCGTTATCATAACATTGTCGCATTGACTCAGTTTTTCAACGCTGGTCACATTCACCGATTGCCATAATGTTGCATTCCATACTGTTGCATTCCTGAAACGATCCGGGGGGGTATCGATGCTCAGGTACATACTGGTAGCGTAGGTAATCGGTTCTTCAGTATGCACAGAACTGTTCAGACGCAGCATCCCGTTCCCGTTACCGCTGATATGGGAATGCCGGCTGTCCGGCGTGATATTTACTACGCGGATCTTTATCGAAGAGCAGTTTTGATTACCGGTAATTTCCGATACTGAACGGACATGTTCCACCTCCACAAGGGATGCCGCGAGCCCGTACGTAACATCGCTCCAGCGATAGAACTCCAGCGGGGTGGACAGGTTGCGTTCGGTATTCAGGACATAGGTATTACCATACATCCATCCATAGCCCTGGTCCTGCCAGAAATTATTCACCGGTTTATAGGAAAATTTCACGAGACTGAAATTATGTACTATCCCAGGGTAGGGAGTCCCGAGGCCGTCAGGTGTGTTGTTGGTCCAATTGAGCCGGAAGTACCCGGTGGAGGAGGTATCAAGGGGAGAGGCATTCCAGATCTTCAGTTCCCCGCCGGATTTTACCGGGTCAAAGGCAAACTCCCCACCCCCCAGCGGGATGGGTTCGGATAATCTTATCTCCTTTTTCATGGACACGGCAGTATCGATATCCGAGGAAAATTTTAAGAAGCCGGTCTCGACCTCCTTGATGTGGGAGATCTCGGACTGTGCTTTCATGGAGGGAACGTAATACGCGTTCCATGCGGCAAAAAACGTCACTGCGACAGCAAGGATGAGCATCACCGCAATGACCGGGGCAACGGCATCGTCTCTCATGGGCCGATCCTCCCTGTATAGATCACGGTCCTGGGTGTAACGAGTTTGACGCTCTCATTACCCAGGAGATCCTGTTTCATTTTCACGGTGATGTTACTCCCAAGATCGAATACATCTTTGTCCGGCACCAGCAGGAACTGAGTATTTGGATTTGTATAGGTCTCATTATAGCGGTAGGATTCCCGCCAGGTATCATTACCGACAATACCGACAATAACTGAAAGATCCTCTGCCTTCACCCAGTCCCCGCCTTTATGCCAGAGCGTGATATTCCGCGTGTCATTGCTCATCTTGATCGTAATGCCCGGGTCGCGGTCGGTCGGGAGATAATTATACAGAACTGTAGAAAAAACCGCGAGCAGCACGATAACAAGGGCGACCATAAGCATCTCCCCGACAACTTCGGAAACCCCGGAATCCCCCTGATAGTTATGCAGCATTGGCCACCTCATTTTTATGTTCCGGTTATGTACCTGCCGGGTAATGGGTAATCGGAGCATCGTTGCAGTGATTGTTTATGAAGGGGAATTTTTCCATATTCAGCACCAGGTATTAAAAAATTCTTTAGTTGCAGTACTAATGTTAAATCTTAACCTTTAATTAATGGTAATTGTAAATATGATTTACTAAACATTGTTCCGGATACCTCCATAATCAATAGAAACAATAGAAAAAATTCAATTTATAATTAGTGTGTCCGGCCGTCCCTGAAAAATTACGAGTGTACCATGAGAATCAAATCTGATGATGGTGTTTCCCCGGTTGTTGGCGTCATGCTTATGCTTGCAGTGACGGTGATCATCGCCGCCATTGTCAGCGCAGCCGCGGGGGGATTGTCCGGTACCGAGAAGAAAGCCCCTTCGGCGATCCTCGAAGTGCACTTCTACGATAACCGGTCATATGGCGGAGGTGTATTCTCTTCCGATACCATGACCATCGAGCACATGAGCGGGAATCCCCTCCAGACAAAGGATCTCAGTATCGCCACGTACTTCAGGAACGCATCCGGCCTGATCAAGGGATCCCTCATGGGCGAGAAGTCTGTACCCGTGGGATCGCAGAATTGCGGCGTCCTATACATCAATAATCCGGACCGGTTCGGGGAACCGCGGCAGGATTCCGGGATCACCGGGTACCAGAACTGGTTCGGGAACTCGTCGGCAGTGCTGATGCCGGGTGATATGCTCGTGACCCCTGCCCAGTACTTTGGATCATCAAATAATACTGCTCTCCATCAGATTCTCACGATTGATCCCGATGCCGATCCTGCATATCGGGCCGGCGCGGTTGTCAATGTGAAGATTGTACACATCCCCACCGGGCAGGTGATCTTTGACAAAGACGTGGTGGTTATTTGAAACAGACTGGCTCCTCTGATCATGCAGTCTCCCCGGTTGTCGGTGTGATGCTGATGCTTGCGGTGACCGTCATGGTTGCTGCGCTCGTAAGCACGTATGCCGGTGGGTTTTCCGGAGGATCAGAGAAAAGCCCCCAGAGTTCGATCCGGGCAACTCCCACCCTTTTACAGGACCGGATTTATTTCGAGCATAATGGCGGCGACCCGTTCATGCTCAGCTCTGTCAGGGTGGTATTGCGGGCCAACGATAATACCACCTCCTTTTCGGTCAACGATGCGGGAAGTACTCTCGTCAGTGCGTTCAGGGAAGTGGGCAACACCGGCAGCACTTCCGATACCACCATCCAGGCCGGGGATACCTTTTTTGTCCAGGCTGCGAACGGGGATAACCAGACCTGGATGAAATTCGGGAGCATGATCCTGACGAACAACACCCGGATCACGTGGCTGATCGTGGACAAGGAAACCAGCAAGTCCATCTCATCGGGTTCGTTCTATCTCTGAAAATGTGATACGGGGTACCATGATCCAGGATATTCTTGTTATCGTATCGTGCATGTTCACGCTCATAGGGCTGAACGGGATCTTCACAGATCTGAAAAACCGGATCTCTTCCCCAAAAGACCCGCTCCCCCCGGATGCAACCCCGCCTCTTCCTGCAGACCTGCATAAAAAAGAGTTCCCGGGTTTTAACACTCAGGCAATGAAGGCAGCCGGGGAGCAGGTCCTTACCACGCTTGCCGAGCCGTCATGGCAGGGTGTGGCCGCCTTTGCAGCAGCCATTGCCACAGCCCTGGTTACCGGTATCATCGCCCTCTTCATCGACCTTCCCGATCCGGTCCTGATCGCGCTCGGCCTCGTCTCCCTTGCCGCAACCGGGCTGTCGGCGGAGACCTTGCGCAGGAGATACATTGCGGGCTCGTGGCTCCCCCCGGGTCTTTTTGGGAAAAAGGAAGTGGCGGCCGCCCCGGTCCCGGACAAAAAACCGGAACTCCCGACCCCACCTGTTGATTCCCTCCCGGGGGAACTCCCGGGTACGGCCTCCCTTGCCACGCTCGAACGGTACTGGGTATTCGAACCCTACGCCTACATCAGGATCGAGCGGGTCAGTAACGAGGGCTTCACGTACATTGTCGTCGAACCGCCCATCTCACAGAAAGAAAAAACAATCCTGATGGAGACCTATGCCCACCTGAGGGATATCATCATCTATGACGATGTTGAGAAGAAGAAAGACGAACGGATCGATCCCGTTGCCGTGGCAAAGATCATCCGTGAATTCGACCCGGACATTACCGAAGACCGGGTTGCCATCCTCACGTATTACATCAAACGGGACCTGACTGGCTATGGCCCGCTCGATGTCCTCATGCGGGACCCGGCCCTCGAAGACCTCAGCTGCAACGGCCACGACCTGCCGGTCTTTATCTTCCACCGGGCGTACGGCAGCCTGCCCACCAGTATCCATTTCAGCGAGGCCGAGCTCAACCAGTTCGTCTTAAAACTCGCCCAGAAAGCCAACAAGCAGATCTCGCTCTCGAACCCGATGGTCGATGCCACCCTCCCCAACGGCGCCCGTGTCCAGATCACGTACAGCGAGGTGGTCTCGACCAAGGGCAGCTCGTTCACGATCCGGAAGTTCCGGGCCGAGCCCATGACCCCGCTCGATCTCATCCGGTACGGTACGTATGACGCCGGGATCCTTGCATTCCTCTGGCTTGCCATCGAGCACCGCAAAAGCCTCCTCGTTGTCGGCGGCACGGCAAGCGGCAAGACCTCGATGATGAACGCAGTCTCTCTCTTCATCCCGCAGAATGCCAAAATCGTATCCCTTGAAGATACCCGGGAGATCCAGCTGCCGCACAAGAACTGGCTTCCCACCCAGACCCGGGAGATCGCGGCAGAAGGCCTCAAAGGCGATATTGATCTCTTCTCGCTTTTGAAAGCCTGTATGCGGCAGCGGCCGGAGTATATTATTGTCGGGGAAGTCCGGGGTAAAGAAGCCCAGACACTCTTCCAGGCCATGAACTCGGGCCACTCCACCCTCTCGACCATCCATGCCGGCAGCGTGTACGAAGCGATCAACCGGCTGACCCACGACCCGATCAACGTGCCCCCGGTCATGTTCCAGGCCCTCGACCTTGTCGTGGTCCAGTCCATCTACACGCTCGGGAAGACACGGATCCGCCGCTGCCTCTCTATCCACGAGATCGAGGTCGACAGGCACGGGGAGATCAACCCCATTCTCCTGTACGACTGGGATATCCAGAAGGATACGTTCCCGAAAAGATATGAAAAGTCCAAGGTCCTCGCCGAGATCGCATTCCATTGCGGCTGGGACGAGCTGGAGCTGGAACACCAGCTGAAGAAACGCGAGGAGTTTTTCACCTGGGCCCTCGAAGTGGAGCCGCCCTCGCTCCGGGACCTGGCGAACGCTATCCACGACCTGGGAGACTGACAACCGTGATGCTGCCGCTGGCCCTGCAAAAAGCCGAGAAGAAGGTGACCGATCTCGAGCTCACGGTCCACGGTAGTAGCCTGAAAAAGGATCTCCGGTCGGCCCACATGGCCATGACGGCCGAAGACTATCTCCACACGATCCATCTCAATGTCCTTGGCACGTTCGTCATGTTCTGTGCGATCTATGCATTTTTCCTGGTCAGCGGGTTTTCGTGGCAGGTATTCGGGATGAGCACCACGGACATGCTGGTCTGGGCCCTCCTCTTCATCCTGATCGTGCCCGGGATGTACGCGATGCTGGTCTATTACCCGCAGATCGTTGCCCGCGGCCGGAAGAGCCGGATCGATCTCGACTTGCCCTATGCCATCTCCTACATGCAGGCGCTCTCCACCACCATGCCGCCCTACGATATCATCCGCAAGGTGTACGAGGAGCAGGACATGTTCGGCGAGATCTCAAAGGAGTTCGGCATGCTTGTCCGGAACGTCGAACTCTTCGGCGACGACCTGGATGCCGCCATGAAGGATCTCCAGCGCACCACCCCTTCCACCAATCTCCGCGATTTCTTAAACGACCTGGCGATCGTCTTCGACAGCGGGGGGAATATCTCCTCCTATCTTGCGGCCAAGACCGAATATTACCGGGACCAGGCCAAGCAGGAAGTCGAACTGGTCTTAAAGACCATCGAGATCATGGCGGAGGTGTACGTAACCGCGTTCGTTGCCGGCCCTATCGCGCTCATCATCATGATCGTGGCGCAGGGTATGACCAACAACCAGGAGATGACATGGATCCTGCCCCTGATGTATGTCTGTATCCCGGCCGGGGCACTGATCCTGATCTGGATCCTCTCCCTGATGCTCCCCCCCGAAAACCTGGAAATCTCCCGGAAGGAGACCCTTGAGGAAAGTTTTGGGTCCAGCGTACTGGGGACAGAAGAGGAGGGACGGCCTGAAGACGATCCGAAAAACCGGGAATTTTATAAACGGATCGCGGACAGCAAACGGAAAAATTACTTCATGAACCAGGTGCGGCACCCGTTCCGGACCTATATCCGGAGTTACTATTACGGGATGGGACTGGGAGTCGTCTTCGCGGCGATCGTTGCCTTGTTCTGGTTTACCGGGGGATTCGATGCCCTGATCCCGCACGACCGGATGGAGACCGTCCTCTGCCTCATGATCATCGTGTTCATGGCGCCGATTGCCGTCTCGTTTGAGGGGCGGCGCTGGTATGTGCGGAACATCGAGGAGCACCTGCCTGATTTCCTCCGGGAACTTTCAGATATGAAGGATATCGGGATCACCCTGCAGGAGGCCATCCACCGGATCGCCGGGGCAAAACTCGGCGTGCTGAGTTCGGAACTCATGGTTGCATCCCGGGATATCCAGTCCGGCGCTTACGTGAACTCCGCACTGGTCAAGATGGAAGAGCGGATCGGTCTTGTATCCGTGAAGCGGGCGATCTCCCTGCTGGTCCGGGCGAGCGAGATCACGTCCAACTTAAAACAGATCTTCATCATCGCCATCACGGATTTCGAATACTATCTCAAGCTAAAACGGGAGCGGTCGAACACCACGATCATCTACGTGATGATCATCTACCTCTCGTTCGGTATTTACCTGTACACCGCCTACCAGCTGAACGTGCCGTTCCTCACGGCATTCAAGGGCATGAATGTCAACATTGATATGGCCGGTAACCTGACCGAAATGTTCCGCATCGGGATCATCCTCGCCACGTTCTCCGGCATCATGGCCGGGCAGTTCAGTTCGAACAGTATTCTCGCCGGCTTCAAGCACAGCATTGTTCTTCTCATCGCAACGATCGCGCTGTTTATATTCGTGATGTGACGGCCGGTATTCCGGCAGGCGATGAGCCGGAACCTGCCGGTAAAAATAATTTCCTGAAGAATCCCGCTTGTAAAGCCTGTCTCAAAACCTAAAAAATAATTATTTATGTGATTTTCCCGGTTTTACAAATTCAACCAAACGTTTCATCGGAATACACACTCGTGTATGAAGTGGTTGAGTCCGTACTGGTTTCCGTATCAAGCCGGGAGGGCATGGCACCGGTCAGGATCTTTACCTCTGCATCCAGGTATGCACCCTCTATCGTAATGTGGAATGTCCCTTCTTTATAGACCGGGATGTATCGTGGAATCGTTGGTCCTGTATAGGTCTCTGTTGATCCGTCAGCATGGGTGATCTCTTCGGTTATTTTTTGCTTTCCGGTATCCGAACTATATTCATAACCATATCCATCCTCTGCCACAATTTCGTGTGTCAGGTTGTCCCTTACGGTTATTTTCAGGTAGGGCCTTTGGACCGGTTTCGTCTTATCTCCTCTGCATACGTCATTCAGGCAATCGTTTTGAGGAGTTACTACATAGACAATATACAACGGTCCCTCGGCGACATTAACCAGAAGTCCTTCTGCTCCCCCGGTCAAATGGTATTTTTTCTCAAATTCAATACTACGGTCGAGACGATTGTATGAGGGGGTGCTGTTGATTTGGTTTGCATGGAGTACTGGGTAGGGATCCGGTGTCAGGATGGGCGTAACCACTTTTACAACTTCGGATTTCACAGGTATCATTTCCACAACCAGGCTCTGTGACACCGGTGATGTACGGGTGGGCAGGGTGGGAGCATCTTCAGCCATGTAAGTACCCTCAAGGGTGATCCCCGGGGTTTGCTCAGGTTCGGCCGGTTTCTGTGTGAACTTATTGATACATCCTCCTGACACGATCGCCACAATGAGCAGTATCACGATGGCCGTCTCCATGATCACTGTCGTACCCCTGTGAGAGGGGCCTGGGAATCTGGCGGGGACATTTATTATAGTGTGGCTGGGATCTCGCGGCATGGAATATTCCTCTCCTTAAATGGGGATGATCGTTGCCTTTGCGGACTGGAATTGTGCATCCATGGTGCCCGGGGAGAACCCGGACCCGGTGGTTTCAAGGTAATAGTACCGCCTTCCATTAAGGGGATAATAATACCCGTTGCAGGTTTCGCAGGTTACAGCCACAGCCGCATGTTCCGGTAAAATGACAACCGCAACATCATACCTCATTTCCTTAAGCAATGCCGCCGCAAGGATGGCGGTGTCCTCACAGTCGCCATTCCCGTCGGCAAGTGTCTCTATGGGATATTTCCAGTAATCGTCTGCCTGGTTGTTTGCCTGATCGCTGTCGCCCTGGTAGGTAATACTCTGGACGAACGCGACTACATTCCGGTAATCATTGCGGGCAGCATAACTCTTGAAATCGTTGGCATCCTTGAGCTTGTTGATCAGCGTGTGGAGGTACTGGCGATCGTTTTCATTGATGACATATGCCGAGAAGGTATCGGGAGTAATATTTGTCGGATGCGGTTGGTTCTTATAATAGGTGTACAGATCCTTGGGGATATCGAGGGTAATTGTTGCTTCATGATTATTAGCGATCCACGTGTATTTCTTCTCAATAACCGGGGTTGTGTTTATTCGTAACCAGCCCGGCTGGCTCATCATGCTGCTCTCGTTCTGGTACTGCCATTCCTGATCGGTGACGGATCCCCCGGTAGTATCGGTGAGATCGACAAAGATCTCGTGCGTGGAACCCGGACTGAACCCGAATGACCGGTTCACCAGTGCACTATTCTGCGACCGGAACATCCGCAGTACATAATACCCTGAAGGGATCGTTTCAAGGTTTAAGGGAGTAGATCCTTTGAACGAATCATTCAGGTATACTCCCTGCCCCTGGGGTGATGAATCAATATACAGGGTACATGTCGTGGGGATCATGGCAAGGTCGGCCTTGGCCAGCGTGGATTCCCCACCTTTGATATTCACGATACCGGTAAAATTCCAGTAGCCGGTCTTGGTAATATCGACAGTGTGGTTTCCGGACGTGATCCGTTGAAGATTTGTGGGTGTCGTCCCGGCGTCATTGCCATCAATACGCACGTCTGCTCCTTCCGGGAAGGAACTCACGCTCAGGAAACCGGCCCCGGGCAACGGGACGAGATATTCCGTATATTCCGTTGTTATATCCGTGGCTGCGGAAATAACGTCACGATAATCTTCATATCCTGTTTTCCTTATCAGGACTTCGTGGCGTCCGGGCATCAGGTTGTCAACAATAAGCGGTGTCACTCCCCGGATTTTACCATCAACAAACAGATCCCCGCCTGGGGGTTCTGACCGGATCGTTACTTTGCCCCGGTCGGGTAACCGGTTAAGGTTGGCAATAATATCCCGGTGCGTTCCTTCTTCGATACTGACGTTGGATGTGTAATCTTCATACCCATTCCTGTTCACGAGGACAGTATGGGACCCACAGATGACAGGAACATTCGCCACAGGAGTAATGCCGGAATAGTTGCCATCAATTATTACCTCACTCCCCTGAGGTATCGATGCAACAGAAAGTGAACATGATACATTCGTGGCAGATACCGTTGTTATCAGAAGTATCGTGAGGGTTATGAGAAGACCGGTCACGGGGATAAATCGGTTTTGCATACGAGTGTGATTATGTATGGTAAAAATACTATTTATATAGAGCACAAATGTGTTTAACACTCATGCATTGTATAATGAAAAAGGTTTACTTATTAAGGGGGGTCCGGAATTTGTGTGGTGGATTTCATGCCTCCTGATCAGATGCACTGGCAGATGGGAATAATAACCTGAAACTCCCAGATACGAATACCAGCATGTCATCATCCTTCCCGCCCCCCATTCCCCCCTATCCTGGTTGGACGCGCCGGGAATACCGGCTCTCCCGTCCGGTAACAGAAGGGGATATCGCGGCTTTTTTAGGGAACGAGGAACTCTACGTGCGGGAGACGGCAACGGGCCCGGTGAACATTATCCACAAATACGGTCTTGTCGAACTCCATTGCATTGTCGGCGAGCCGGTGATCGAGGTCTGGTTCAACCCGGAGAGCGGGGCCTATCCCTCGGAATACCTGGATGCCCTTCTTGCAACCCGGTTTTAACCGGACGATAGTGACGGGTGATCCGATCCGGCTGTCGGGATAGAATGGTTCACCGGCATAATAGAGTGGTCTGTACGAGCGGCATGTAAACTGTTTGACACGGACCGTGATGGTACGTTTGTTTTCACTTTCCTGTAGTACCCCGGTTTTTTCTGCCGGATATCGTATCGGAATTGTCAAACCGGTGATCTGGGATTGGGTGTTTACCGGCGATAAAGGTAAAATCCCGCTTTATTATAAGGTTAATTTTAAAATTCAGCTTTGAAAAAATGTTTTTTTAAGATTTTGGGCAAGATAAAAATCGACAGATATATAACAAATTAAAAAAATAAATAAATTTACACGTCGGTTTTCCGCCGGTAAAATTGTATTTGGAGCATTGAAATGGATCAATCTGATGAAAACGGATTTACCGGCCTTGAAGCATCGCTTGTGCTGATCGCATTTGTTGTTGTCGCGGCCGTGTTCTCGTACGTTGTGCTGGGCGGGGGGTTCTTCACGACCCAGACTGCACAGGCTGCTGTGTACAATGGTGTAGGTCAGGCAAGTTCGAGCATGGAGATTGTCGGAGAGGTAATGGGAATAAAATGGGAGACGGGCACGGAACAGCTGGATTATATTAATGTCAGTGTTACCCTTTCATCAGGAGGAACACCGATGGATCTGTCACAGACGGTGATCTCCTACTCCGACAGCAATAACGGCTGGCAAAAAGAGTACAGGGCTGCGAGCGGGGGCATTGAAGACTGTACCGGTGTACTTGACACGGTCGGTGCCGGTGTAGACAATGCTGGCGCAGGTACTCCTCCCTTATGGTGTGTCTCCCAGTTCATCAATGATCAGAAACCAACCGATCCCAACACCCTGCTCGAAACCCACGAGGTCTGGATCCTGAGCATCCAGACACCGGCAACTGCAACGCCGAATACCAAGTTCAAATACAACCTCCAGCCCCCGGTTGGAGCGGGTCTCATCATCATAAGGACGCTCCCCGGCGATTTTGGACTGGTTCAGATGATTAATTAATTTTTTCTTGTCATCACCCTCACCCTTTTTTTCCGGATATTTTATTGGGAGAGTATCGTGAGTACAGCAGAGGAGTAACAGTACTGCCTATCCGATTTTTCAAAAAAAAGTGCTCTGGAGAAAACCATTTTTGAGATGACATCTCTCACTCCCCCAGTTTGTACACCGCCCGACCCCCCCAACGAGTGCAACGTAAGCCCGGGAGCGTTAGCATCCCGAAATGATTTTCCAGAGCAAAAAAGTAAGGGATTAATCGACTGCAACCATCACTTCGGAGGCCTTGACAACCGCGTAGACCTTCGATCCCTCATACAGTTTCAGCGATTCTGCGGAATGAGTGGTGATGGAGGAGACCATCTCCTGGCCTCCGGCAATTGCGATAACGACTTCGGTGCTGACCGGGCCCTTCTTGAGGGACTTCACGGTTCCTGCAATCTGGTTTCGTGCACTGATCTTCATGGTTTTCACCGGGGGGATTATACAATTTCCCCATTTATAGAGTATTCCCCGGTCAGTATAATTATTTTCAATTAACAAAACCAAAAAGTAAATCAATACTTTTTTATTACCTCTGCACCGATCCATAATCCTCGGAAACGATCATTATGACAAAAAACCTGGACAAATCCACAACCGTTTTCATCGGCATCGCACTCGTCATCCTGTTCATCGCTGCGGCATGTGCCGGCTGCACATCGTCATCGCAGGGTGCGAAGAGTACCGCTGCGGCAACAACTGCCGCCCCCACGGAGAGCATCCTTGTCTTTGCCGGTGCGGGACTGAAAGCCCCGATGGAAGACATTGCTGCCACCTTCACGCAGAAGTATGGCATCGGCGTCCAGTACAGCTATGGCGGGAGTGGAGTCCTCATCACCCAGATGAACCTGACCCACAAGGGGGATGTCTTCATCCCCGGCTCGACAAACGAGTGGAAGACCGCAAAGACACAAGGCCTTGTCGATTCCTACCAGCTCGTTGCCTACCACGTGCCGGTAATTGTCGTGCAGAAAGGTAACCCGAAGAACATCGCCTCGCTCAAGGATCTCGCACAACCCGGCCTGAAAGTCGCTCTCGGGGATGTCAATGCCACGGCCATCGGCAAGGCGGGGGCAAAGATGTTCAAGAAGATGAACATCACTGCGGCCGTTGAGAAGAACGTAGTGACCCGCACCCCGACCATCAACGAACTGGTCACGATCATGAACGCCGGGCAGGCAGACGCCGCCATCCTGACGCTCGACAACGTCAATGCAGAGAAGATGGACATGATTACCATCCCGCTCGCTGACAACGAAGTCCTGATCACCCCCATCGGAGTGACCACTTTCACGCAGAACAGTGAAGGGGCAACAAAGTTCGTTGCGTTTGTTGCATCGGACGAGGGCAAGGCAATCTTTGGAAAGCACGGGTTCCCGCTCTACCCGGACCCGGCCTATGCCAATGTCCAGCCGTAAAGGAGACCGGGACGGGATGACGGGCTTCCGGCCGATCGGGGTAGCCCATTCGCCACTCAGGACACGGGGTGCACCCCCATTCCAGAGTTCCTTCTCGCAGGCCGAGGGGACGATCGAGGTCTTTTTCGAATACCGGGAAGGACTCCGCGACATCGAAGGGTTCTCCCACCTCATCATCCTCTCCCATTTCAACCAGGCAGAGAAGCGGGCGCTTGCGGAAAAACCGCTCCTGGACGGGGAGGCAAACCATGGGATCTTCGCCACCCGCCACTTCAACCGCCCCAACCCGATCGGGATCTCGTACGTTGCCCTGACGGGGATCACGGACGGGATGCTCTCGGTAAAAGGCATCGACCTTCTTGACGGGACACCGGTCCTCGATATCAAGCCCTATATCCCGGCATTTGACATCATCCCCGGTGCCGCCTCCGGGTGGGTCACCGACGTACATATCGGGAGGCTCCGGGAAGCGGGTGCAGGTGTCCGGCAGCAGTAACCGGATGGGCAGGAGACGCGGATGCGGAAAATATCGCTGGCCTTAACCCTCATCCTTTTTCTTGTTATCAGCGGGATGCTCCTTGGCCTCCTCTTCTACTCCCCTCTCTCCACTCTTCTTGCGAGCCTTGCAAGCCCCGAGATCCGGTTTGCGATCCTGCTCAGTCTCATAACGAGCGTGGTATCGACACTCATCTGCATCGCGATTGCCGTACCGGTTGCCTGGGCACTCGCCCGGTACCAGTTTTTCGGGAAACGGATCGCGACCATCGTTTTGACTCTTCCCCTGACTCTCCCGCCGCTGGTTGCCGGCATCGCACTCCTCCTCTTCTTTGGTACAACCCCGTGGGGAAAGGCGCTCGACAGCGCCGGCTTTGCCGTAATCTTCACACCGCTCGGGATCATCGTTGCGGAAGTCTTCGTCAACCTCCCCTACATGGTCCGCATCATGCGTTCCACGTTTGCTGCCATCAATCCACGGTTCGAGCACGTGGCAAAGACACTCGGGTGCAACGAGACAGGGGCATTCTTCCGGGTTTCCCTTCCCATGGCACGGCACGGGCTTATTGCCGGAACCGTGATCACGTGGTCCAAGGCAATGGGGGAGTTTGGCGCCGTGCTGATGCTTGCCGGCGCAACGACCATGCGGACCGAGACACTGCCCATCGCCCTCTACCTCAACATCTCGACCGGTGACGTGGACCTTGCCATTGCAGCCGCGACCATCCTGATCCTGATCTCGCTTGTCGCGCTCTGCACGGTCGAATACCTTGACCGGGACGTGAACGTCTTTTAGGAGGACCGATCCATGCTGCGCATCGAATCCCTCTCCATCACGCTGGGAGAATTCTCCGTTCGTGACGTATCGCTTGAGATCCGTTCCGATGAATACTTCATCATCCTCGGCCCGACCGGTGCGGGAAAGACCGTTCTGTTGGAGACCATTGCCGGGATCTATACTCCATACGCCGGAAAAATCTTCCTCGATAACATGGAGATCACGGCACGCGAGCCCCGCGAACGGAACATCGGCATGGTGTACCAGGACTACATGCTCTTCCCCCATCTCACGGTCGAAGAGAACATCGCGTTCGGGCTGCGCCAGAAAAAGGTTCCCGCGGATGAACAGCGCGATCGCGTGCAGGAGATGCACGACCTGATGGAGATCGGGCATCTTGCAAAGCGCTACCCGGGCACGCTCTCCGGCGGGGAACAGCAGAGAGTTGCCCTTGCAAGGGCGCTCGTACTCCGGCCCGAGATCCTGCTTCTCGATGAGCCGATGAGCGCACTTGACGGCCGCACACGGGATAAGATGCGCCGGGAACTCGCCCGGATCCGGAAAGTTACCGGGACCACAATTGTCCAGATTACCCACCATTTCGACGATGTCTTTGCCCTTGCCGACCGGATCGCCATCATGCGCGAGGGGCGGATTGTGCAGGTGGGGGAGACTTCTGAAGTATTTCTTCACCCCGTGGACACCTTCGTTGCCGAGTTCCTGGGCATCAGCAATATCATACGGGGGAGATCGGTACGCGAGGGGAATATCGCCCGTATCGCGCCCGCCCGCGGCCCGGCCTTTACTGCGGCCTCATCGGTCACGGGAGACGTGGTCGCTACCCTGCATGCAGAGGACGTGATCCTCTCAAAGGCCCCGTTCGAGTCCAGCGCCCGCAACTGCCTGCCGGGGACCGTTACCGAGATCGTTCCTTCAGGGAGCACAGTACGGGTGGTCCTGGATGCGGGGTTCCCGCTCACGGCACTCCTCACCCGCGAGAGCTGCCGTGACCTTGACCTGAAGCAGGGGAGTGAGGTATATGCAACGTTCAAGGCCACGGCCATCCACGTGATGCCGGTCAATGACAGGGAATAAAAAAAGGATTTACCGGATCTTCACCTCGTTGATCCGGTCCAGTGATTTTGCAAGATCGCTCATCACGATCTTTGAGTCAGACATCGTATACAGCGTGTCTTCGATATAGAGCGCACGCTGGACCGGGGCCATGTCCCCGGAGTACCCGTCGTAGTGCGTCACCTTGCCCTTCAGGATAAAACCTGTTTTCGGCCGGAGAATGTACACGTACGCACCTCCCCATGCCGGCGGTTGGGAACACCCGTACCCGGGGGCATTGCAGGAATATTCTGCCGTCAGGTGGAGAGGCAGTACGAGGAGGTCCTTCTCCGGGTCAAAGAGGAATGCTTTCGGGTCGTACAGTACCGGGGAGTCACTGCCGGAGGCTCCCAGCGATTCACTGTCAACAAGTACCGGGTTGCCCACGTCTGCGACATTGAAGAGCGCGATCTTGACCGGCCCGGACCGCGAGTCCTTGCCGACGCCGATGATATGGGTCGCGTCATAGGGGTGCAGGTAGTTTGAGAACCCGGGGATCTTCAGCTCGCCGAGAATGGCCGGGTGGTACGGGTCGGAGAGCCCGATCACGTAGAAGGGATCCGTCTCACGGAACGTGACGAGATAGAGCCGGTCGCCCATGAACCGGGCCGCATAGATCCGCTCTCCGGGAGCGATATCTGACAGCGTCCCAAGCACGTTGAGTTTTCCGTCAAGCACCGTGATCTTACTTGACGATGCGGTACTCCATCGTCCCGTGGCGGTTTCAATGGTGGTTGCCACGCGGAGATTGCCACCATATTCGTCAAGGGAGTACTGGTTGAGAAGCATCCCATCCACGTCTCCTCCGGCCCTGTACGTGATCTTCCCGTTATCGATCGCAAAGGAGTAGATCGTTGTCGAAGCGATCGTACCGTACCTGCTCATGTCAGGGATCGCGATGTAAAGCGTCTCCGGGGACATGTATACGGTGCCGGTTGTCCCGACAATGAACGATTTTGCAGAGACCGGTTCCCGTGCAGCAATGTCCAGCGAGCCGATGGTGGAGAAGGAAAAGTCCTGGTCTGTGGTGTTGAACGCGTACACTGGCGGTGTGGTGATACCGCCGTGGTCGTCATGGATCGCAGGAAGTTCGAGGTCATCGGGCTGGTAGGGCACCGGCAGGCTGCTGATGAAATAGAGCTGCGTCCCGATCATCCGTGAACTTGTGTACGAACCATCGATGTCCAGTTCCCGGACCAGCACCGGGGATGCGGGATCTTTTGCCGAGAAGACATAGACGAGCGTCCTCTGCACGGAGCCGGGGTGCCGGCTGCATGCACCGGGGGCACAGGTGACCATGGGCCGTGTCCAGTAGTCCGTTGCGATCAGGACAACGTTGTCGCCGTTGATATACAGGTCCCGGGGTTGGCCGGAGAACCGGAGCGTGGAGAGGATCTCTGCGTCCTTTGCCGGGTATGCCTTGAGGATATGCATGCAGTTGCCCGAGACAACGTAGATGTTTTCCCCGTCGGTCTTGATAATGTCCGCTTCATCGACCTGCGTTACCTGGACATTGGTTTTTGAAAAATCACGGGTGACCGAAGCGGCGGTAGTCGGTGCTGCCACCGGTGCAGAGGTATGGACTGGTGCGATTGTCGGGACCAATGTCTGTGGTGGCGGGGAGGAGGAAGTCCTGATTGTCCCGGTCATGCCGGAGAACTCTCCGGACTGGCTCTTCTGGGTCGGTTTGAACGAAGACGCATAGACCTGGACCAGCAGTTCTTCGTCAGCAGGGAGGTTGGTTACTCCCGTGATGCTGAATATATCCCCGACAACCCGGTTGCCGATCGGGCTGATGGTGATGTAATAGTTCCCGCCACTCGGAACCTGCGTTACAAGGGTAGCCGGTGTTGCGATCGGCAGAGGTACTGTTGTTGGTGCAAATCCAACGGACGGGGCTGCAACGACGTTGAAGAGCGCTGTTCCCGTTGCCTCCTCCTTTATTGCTTCGACAATCACGAGGTATTCGTCCGGCTTGAACGTTGAGGTGTCTACTTCAAAGCTGAACGTGCGTGCCCCGGCCGGGACCAGCACGGGTGTGGTGGTGGGCGTTGATCCTGCCACCGGAGTACCCGTGTGCGACCGGATGTACGCGATCACGTCATCCCGGGTTGCGAGCTGATCGATACTCGTCACGATCCCGGAGACAACCGGGATCTTTTCGGGTATTGCGGGTGCAGGTGCAGGGACACCCAAGGCCGGGCTGGCAGCCGGGGCCTGGACCATGGGGAGGATGATAATTGTTGCAAGTATGCCAAGGATACAGCCGAGGACTATCAGGACACTGTCACTTTTGGTCAGCAGAAGAGATCACCTTCCTCTTAGGTGTTTTATAAAATTATTTATTGATTTTGATTTTATTTTTAAAAAATGATAATTTTTTCCAGGCGATCTGTATCGCAGGGAAAAAATTGTCACGAGAAAATGGTGAGACCAGTTTCCCCATAATTTGGGGATGTGAGAGCAGTTTTTGCATCCACCAACAAATACATATCCTATTTTTTATTTTGTTTTTGGAATCCGATGGGTTCACACAACTTTACAACGATTACGTGACCGGTTGGTGATCGGTCAGAGGGTCCCCCTCATTTCAGTCGATCAGCAGGAGCGCCATAAGCTCCGGGTGTCCCTTGACCGGGAACCGGATCGGCATGCCTGCCCTCTCCGCGGTCTTCACCATGTTGACACCGACCGCGTGCTCGGGAATCCGGGCCTGGGTCGGGTGGACACAGATCCCTGCCTTCACGTTGCAGGTCTCGCAGAGCCGGCACGAGCCGTTGATGAATGCAAGTGCCAACGGGTTGCCGGCATTGAACGCGATCCGTTCCAGCTCGAGCATCACCGGGGCAAATGTACCGGTGCCGTTGAAATGATCCTTCCAGAACTTCGTTGCCTGTTCTTTCTTGTCGGCCGGGGCTTCCGGGTCGAGCCAGTACTTGTACACCGAACAGATCACATCGGGATCGGCCACTGCGGGTGAGATGAACTTGACCAGGAGGGCATACCGGTATTCCGAAAGGATCTTCCGGAACTCATCCGGGGTCGGGACGTACGGCGGGCAGGTCAGCTTCTTTCCGTAACCGATGCACCCGGCCCGGCACTTCAGCGGTACCCGGTTCTCGACTGCCACATCTCTTGCCTGGATCACCTTTGCATCAGCGGCACCGAGATCTTTTGCGGCCGTGACAAGGAACGCATACTCATCCGTCTTATCGTGCAGCTCCATGGGAATAATGTTCGATCGCGGTGTGTAAAAGGGTGGTGGCGTATCCTAAAACACCAGCACCCGCTGGTGCTCCGCCTGGACATTGCCCGGGGGATAGAACAGGATCTTGCCAAGGCCCGGGAACCCGATGTCGAGGACCGCATTCAGGTCCTTGTTCTTCGAAAGGCCCCGCTTCTGGAGCGATGGCACGAGGACAAAGAAGTGGAGGTTCTCGCTGCCGGCAACCGCATTGATCACGTCCTGGATATTGAACGGCACGGACTCCTTTGGGGTCCGGTGACTGCCGGCAACCGAATAGACCCCGTCCTCCATGAAGATCACCCGGGTCAGGATTCCCTGGTGGGCGCAGGCAACGGCAAGCGAGACAGCACCAAACGCATGCTCGGTGCTGTACGGGCTCCTGGTTACGAGGATCGTGACCGGGGGTGCCGTACTGCTCTTCTCCGCACGGTCGAAGGAGACGGCCGGCCCTTTCTTCGGGAACTGGATGGACCCGGCATTGTCTGCAAGGATGATGTGGGAATGTTCGAACCGGTCGATCATCGCGTTCAGGTCCCGTATCCGGAACGGCTTGATCGTGCAGGTGGAGACGACCACGCCCTGGCCATCGTCCCAGGTGCTGTAGCCCCGTGCCGTGGCACAGCGGTTGCAGGCAAGGAAGAGGCCCGTCAGTCCCTGCTTGGACGCACGGTCATGGAGCTCTTCAAGGCCCCGCCCGACATTATCTGACTCCGTAGGGCTCTGTCCTATGTGGCTCATGTGGATACCGTCAAGATACGCGTAGAGTTCCGGTGAAAGCCGGGCCTCGAGCCCGGCCGAGATACACCGGACGCCATACCATGCCGGGATATGCATGTAGGGCGATTCGTTCTGGAGCCAGCCGATCGCGTCGGGGAGTGGCGGCCGGTTCTGCCGGACGAGCCCGATAACATCCTTCCAGAACGAGGGCTGGTTATCTGCGGCAAGGCCGTTCTGATCGATCACCTGGTCGGGATATTTCATCCGGAGGCGTTCGACCGAGATCCCGCGGAGTTCCAGTTCCTGCCGGTCACAAATGATCCGGACTGCTGTGAGGGAGAGGATTACAGACCAGGCCTGCTGGGATTCCTCCTCCTCAAGGCTGTACAACGCATTGCCGGTCATGAGGAACGTAACGGCCGGGCTCTCCGCAGGTGCCCGGTGCATCAGTGATTCCGGGTAGAGCTGGACAAAGAAAAACTTGAGGCATTCCTCGATCCACGAGAGCCGTTCAACAGAGACCTTACCGGAAAGGAGGAAAAAATGCGTTGTCATGATGGGACTGCCATGGGATACCCCAGCCTATTTTCTTGCAAGCCTGATCTCCCAGTGGCCGTCCGGTGACTGGATCGTTTCCATCGAGAGGTCTTCCTCTCGCGCGATCCGGGGAATGGAGGTCGTAACGGCGGGGAAATTATCGCAGGTAATGAATAATTCACCGGAGGGCCTTAAAGCCTTTGCTTCTCTTGCCACCACGGAGAGGCAGTACGGGCTGGTCTTCCCGCAGAAACCGAGTTTCTTCTGTTTCATGGCAACAATCACCCGTCTTCGTTTCATTTTACGTTCACCCGTCCCGGGTTATATTCTCATATGTTTTCCCGTGTATAATCACAAGATGTAAACCCGATAAAGAAGTACACCAGACATGATCAACCATGAGTGACGCGAAGATCAAGAAAGCATTGCAGGAAGCAGGTATTGGAGAGAAGATCACCTGTGAGCAGGCATTTGTCATTGCAGAGAAGGCGAAGGTCACCCGGATGGCAGTCGGCGAATACTGCACCAGAAACAAGATTAAGATCCGGGCCTGTCAGCTGGGCTGCTTCAAATGAGCAGGTTCCTGAACGTCATTTCCGTAGCAGATGCCGTTGCAGTAGCGGAGAAGATCGCCCCGATGCCGGCGATGGAGACGGTGCCGGTTGTGCAGTCGGCCGGTCGCGTACTGGCCGCTGATATTTCGGCTGATATCGATATCCCCGGCTTCGATCGTTCTGTGGTGGACGGGTATGCAGTCCGGTCAGCGGATACAACCGGGGCGGGGGATTCAGTACCCGCTCTCCTCCGGTGTATTGGCCGCGTGGCGATGGGGACGCATGATACGGCGCTCTCCCTGGGTGTCGGGGAATGTGCATATATTCCGACCGGGGGCGTGCTCCCGCAGGGAGCCGATGCGGCCGTGATGGTGGAATATACCGAGAAGGCCGGGGATACGGTACTCATCAAAAAGACCGCATCGCATGGCGAGAACATCATTTTACGTGACGAGGATTTCAAAGCCGGGGAAACAGTTTTTCACAAGGGGAGGCAGCTCACTCCCCGGGACGCAGGTGTCCTGTCGGCCTGCGGGTGTGCGACCGTTCCGGTAGCGAAGAAACCCATTGTCGGGATCATCTCGACCGGTAACGAACTCGTACCTTCAACCACGGTGCCTGGCCCGGGGCAGGTACGGGACGCGAATGCCACGATGCTTGCGGCGTGGATTGCGGAGTACGGGTGCGAGCCGAAGCTGTATGGGGTTGTGAAAGATGAACGCGAGGCGTTCGAAGCCGTGCTTGATCGGGCGGTTCCCGAATGCGATGTCGTGCTCCTCTCGGGAGGCAGCTCCAAGGATGACCGGGACATGACTGCAAGAGTCATTGCCACGCAGGGAGAAGTGCTGGTCCACGGGCTCGCACTCGCACCGGGCAAGCCCACGATCATCGGGAAGATCAAGGACAAACCGGTCTTCGGCCTCCCGGGTCACCCGGCCTCGGCCTTTGTTGTCCTGATCGCGATCGTCCGCCCATTGCTCGACAGGATGCTCGGGCAGGCAAAGCCGTCCCTCCGGACCGTCAAGGCAACTCTCTCGATAAATATCCCCTCGCAGAGGGGGCGGGAGGAGTACATTCGCGTGAGAGTGGAGAACGGTGTTGTAACGCCTCTCTTTGGCAAGTCAGGACTCCTGAACACGCTCGTGCAGAGCGACGGGCTTGTTCGCATTCCCGCCGGGTTCGAAGGACTTGAAAAGGGAAGCGAGGTCGAAGTAATTTTATGGTAATACTTCCGTTCCCGCAGGGGAAGAGCAGGATTGAAAATGCTGGATGGTCATCAGACCCGAAGCAGGAGAAGATCACCAGGTCTTCGACCAGGACACGCTTCGGAGTCTCCACTATTCATTTTTATTGAACCCGTCTCTTGAAAAAAGGGGATGTCAGGGTACATTCTGTACCTGTTTTTCCATTTTGCGTCAGTAATAGATCAGGGTGCCGTTTCCAAGCAGGGGCTTGTCGCTTGTGGGAGTGATGGTGGCCACCATGCCGGGAGCGCTTGCGGTCTTCACATCGATGAGCAGGTTGACTTCACCCATGGGTGCCGTGACGACTTTCTGTAAAAGCAGCGTGCTGTTGTCATAGATCCCGACTGTCAGCGCTTCACCGGAATTATCCTGCTTCTGGATTGTTGCCTGTACGACAGTATCGGTCATCAGGACCGGGAACGTGTGGTTGCCGGTACCGGATACCTTCTGGAGGGAGCCCGGGTTCCCGACGATGCCGGTAAAGGTGCCGGGGTAGACCACCTTCACCCGGACACCTTTTGGTTGTTCCGCCAGCGGAGCGGGTGGCTGGGTCTGCGTGACTGTCGGGGTAATGACCGTGACCTGACTGCCTCCGGCAGGGCCCAGCGGGTATTGGGATATAAGGTAAATTCCCCCGAACACCACGAGCAGTGCTATAATGACCAGGGCCCCGGCGATGAGAATCTGGTGGCTCTGCCCGTGGTCCGTTTTACGTGAACCTGATGAACTGTCTGGAGTATTGTCATTATGTGGCCCGATGGTGATGCCGGTCACGGGAATGTCAGGAGTATAGGTGCCGGGCAATTCCCGCACCTGCCCGGGGCTCGGGGGGCGTGTCATTACCGCAGGCCGGATGTAAACAGGGTGTTCAGGTATCTCCACGGACTCTGGTATATCCTCATCTTCAGTGTCACTCCCGGCTTTTACAGAACCTGTATCGGGATCCTGTGGCTCAGCCGGCTGGACTTCTTCAGGTTCACGAGGATCTTCCCGTGTTGTTCTATCAGCCGGAATTTCCGGCATATCCGCAGGAGTATGCAGGGATTTTGTCGCTGCAAGTACCATGCTGGCAAACGATGACGGGGCTTCGGTTTCCGGTGCTGGTTCCGGCTCTACCGGTGTTTCGTGAACAGGTTCCTCCGGCAATTCACCGGTTGTGTTCTCCTGATACGGAGAGGATACCGCATCCGGTACATAATCCGGGATTGTCTGATCCTCCTCCGGTATTTCCCGGATATCCGTGAGTTCTTCCGGTTCTTCTTCCATAACGATAACCGGTTCGGGGGATTCCGGCTCCTCCTCCCGGAGACTGTCTGGTTCAACCGGTGCCGGCTGGACTTCCGGAACATCGGGTACCGTGGGACTCTCTTCTGCTACGGGTTCCGGCCCTTTCCGGGAGCGTTCTTCAAGGAAGAACTCAAGCGGATCCGGCCCCTCGGATATAACCTCGGCTTCCTGTGGCGGGGGTGGTGGTGTCTCAATGGATGTATGGGGGTGGACAGGTTCAGGAGCAACCCAGCGCCGGATCGATGGCTGCATCCCGGTCTTCTTCTTTGCCGGAACGATTGTTTTCTGCGCTGCCTGCTCGCGGGCGGTAATGACCTTCCCGATGAGTTCTTTCACCCAGAGCTCACGTTCGTGCTTTCTCGTCTCTCCCGGCTGCTGGATGAAGATGAGGTTGACCTGTTCGGACCCGGTCAGGTCACTGGGACTTTCGAGCGTGAGGATGATTGCCGGTTCTCCCGTGGGGACCTTTCCCCCTTTCACGGTAATGATTGACGGAAAGAGGATCATCCGGGGTTCGAAACTGGTATACCGGCTGTCCATGAGGATGAGGCGCTCGTTGGTCAGCAGGGCATCGTACATGACAGAGCCGACGCTCACCCGGTGCGTTGTCAGGATGATGGATTCACCACGGTTCAGGTACGGGGCGCTCATGATACCTCAGTATCTCTCATTTTTGCTGTCCGGGCAGATATGCTTTTTAGGTGCGCTCCCGCTTTCGTGGAACGTTCATCCGGAATTCCCCTGATGATGGCGGGAGACTTGGTCGCTATGCAGGATGTACATTTACATAAAAATTTTCAGGAATGTTATGGAATGAATAACCTGCCGGGAAAAGTGTTATTCCCCGGTTGCCTTCTCAACCGGGGACCAGTCCTGATCATGAAAAGCGGATATGATGAGTCATGGAGATCCGTAACGATCGGTCTGTGTGTGGCAGACCACGGATATGTCGTGTTTAACCACGACATCCAGGCTCATGATCCAGAGGTGTGTATTGTGTTGCGTTCCTGTTGTGTGTGCATGCGTCCGGTTGGTGCGTGTTTCCAAAGGGACACAATAGTCATAGGAATTGCGGGTTTATAAGTTTTTTTATTTAACTTATCAAAAAAGTTAATTAAAAATGTTATACAAAACCGGGCCGAAATCGTCCTCCTGACATCGAGTTTCAGCAACAGGGTGCTTTTTCATTCCGGGCATCCGTTACCGGTTTGATCCTTAAAAAAAGGCCGGAATCTCCATAAATAAATGCAAATAATTTAATAATAATCATTTACTTTTTGAAAAAATAAAAGAAAATAGTTTTACCTGTTGCCTGCCCATATCTCTCTGCAAAGGAACGATTACCATGCAACAGAGATCAAACACTCACACGTTAATCCTTGTCAGTATCGTCTGCGGGCTGCTGCTTGCCACGGCATTCATTGCCGGCTGCACATCCAGCACCCCCGAGTCCACCGCCCCGGCTGTCACTGCGGCCGCAACCGCAGCACCGGTCGCCACCGCGGCTCAGGCACCTGTTGCCGCAGTAACAACCGCTGCTCCCGCGGCACCATCTGCCGCAGCAGCCACCACAAGCACGCCCGCACCGGTGTATACGTATTCCGAAGGGAATGTCGTGGCATACACGGCGGCCTCGCTCTCCGGTGTGTCCCCGAAACTGGCAGAAGGTTTTGAAGAGATGTATCCCGGGCACAAGGTAGTCTTCAACCTTGCAGGTACCCAGGCCCTCAAGACCCAGGTCGTCAACGGCGCCTACGCCGATGTCTTTATATCGGCCAGCAACGCTTACACCACTGAACTTACCAATGGCGGGTACTTTGTTACCGGCACGGTCAAGCCGCTCACGTCCAACTACGTGATTGTGATCCTGCCCAAGGACAATCCTGCAAACATCAAATCGCTTGCCGATCTTGCCAAGCCCGGTGTGAAGATTGCTGTTGCCGACAAGAGCGTCCCGGTCGGGACGGCGACTACCTCAGTGATCGGAAAACTGGCAAAATCCACGGAATACGGCAAGGCGTGGAACACCTCCGTGTACTCCAACGTTGTCACGTACGAGACATCCGAACCCGCTGTGGCAACCAAAGTCCAGCTCGGTGAAGTGGATGCAGGGTTTGTGTACGAATCCACGTACATCGCCGGCAACGACAAATACCTGGCCATTTCCGTTCCCAGGGCGGTCAACTATCTCCAGACCTACACGATCGGTGTCATGAAGCAGTCCACCAGCAAGGGTGCCGCATCCGACTTCGAGACCTTCATGCTCTCCACAAAAGGCCAGCAGATCCTCGAGGACTACGGCTTCAGGCCACTCTAATCCTTTTCATTTTTATATCCGGCAGTCATTCAGATATCATTGAACAACCGGCCAGATACAGCAATTTCTTATGAGTCCTGCAGTCAGAATTCCTCAAAAGACCCGCCATCTCCTCACGTATAGTATCGCGGGCCTGCTGATCCTTGCCGTAACCCTGTACCTTGCGCTGCCGGTCGCCGCACTCTTCTTCAGGACAACACCTGATCTATTCTTCTCCTCGCTCTCAGACCCGCTCGTGCTCAGCGCGCTCTGGCTGAGCCTGACCACCTCGGTAATCTCGCTCATGGTGGTGATCCTTGTTGGCACCCCGTTTGCCTACGTGCATGCCCGCTCATCCTACCCGGGCAAAGTGATTGTCGATACCCTGATCGATCTCCCGTTGGTCTTGCCCCCGGCAGTAGCCGGTTTTGCCCTGCTCGTGCTGTACGGCAGGATGGGACTGCTCGGGCAGTACTTCAACATGCTGGGGATCTCCATCGCCTTCACAACGCTTGCCGTCATCATGGCGCAGATCTTTGTTGCATCTCCCTTCTACCTGCGGCAGGCAAAATCCCTGTTCGAGCAGTTCGACCAGAGCTACGAGCATACGGCACGGACGCTCGGCGCCTCGCCCATCCGGACATTCATGACCATCACCCTCCCCCTCACTGCCAGCGGGCTGATCTCCGGCGCGGTCATGACATTCGGCCGGGCACTTGGCGAGTTTGGCGCAACCATCATGTTCGCCGGCAACCTTCCCGGGGTGACCCAGACGATGCCCCTCGCGGTTTACGTGGGGATGGAGAGCAATTTCAACCTCGGGCTGACGATCTCCATCCTGCTCGTCATCATCTCCTTCATCATCATGATCACGGTGAGGCTCGTCACCCGGAAGGAAGTGCAGCATGCTTAAGGCGGAATTCACCAGAACGCTGCGTGACTTCACCCTGGATCTCTCATTCCAGGTCAGGGACGGCGAGATCCTCGCTCTCATGGGCAACAACGGTTCGGGTAAATCCACCACGCTCAACATCATTGCCGGTCTCCTCACCCCGGATTCAGGCTGTATCCGGCTCAACAGCACAACACTCTGTGAGCCGGCAGAGGGAACACATATCGCAATCGAAGACCGGCGGATCGGCTACGTCTTCCAGAACGCTGCAGTGTTTCCCCACCTGTCCGTCCGGGATAATATCGCGTACGGTCTCCGGGCCCGGAACATGTCCCGCCCGGAGATTACCGGACGTGTTGAGCAGATGATGGAACTGATGCATCTTGGTGACCTTGAGGCTGTTAAGGCAGGCAACCTGTCCGGTGGCCAGAAGCAGCGGACGGCCCTTGCGCGGGCAATCGCGATCCGCCCGGCGCTCCTGATGATGGATGAACCCTTTTCATCTCTCGATGTCGAGAGCACAATCGCAGTCAAATCACTGACGCGGGACATTGTGAAGGAGATGAAGATCCCCTGCATTGTCGTCACGCACCGGGTGGCCGACAGCCAGGAGATCGCGGACTGGACAATGGTCATCAGTCTCGGAAAGCGGGAGTGGGAAGGCAGACCTCATGATATGCCCCAAAACTGCACCGTCTGCCGGTGCCAGTAATATTATAAAAGAGTAAGAGGCCCGGCGGCCGCCAGGCCGGTACGGCTATTGTCACGGGGTTCGTAAATCCGTATGGATTTCAACGATCCCGTGCGGCTTTTGCGTTGTACCGCTCTCTGCAAGGTTGCCGTTGTTATAGATCGAGACCGTCAGGAGACTGCCGGAATCATCGAGTTTCTCGACCGTAGCCTCAACGATCTCGTCCTTGGCCGGTATCTGGTAGAGCTGGTCACCGGATCCGGCGATCTCCCTCAGGCGCCCCGAGGTCCCGAAAGAAGCAGCGAAATTTCCCGCGTATTCAATACGGACCCACACGCCCGTCTGGGGGATTGCACCCTGCGATACCGATGTTTCCACCGCGGTTGCGGTGGGAGTGACTACCGGCTGTTCTGTTATTGTCGCGGTTGGCTGCACGGTTGGTAGAGGCGTCGGCGTGGTTGTTGCCGTTACCACAGGTGAAACCCCCGGTGTTGCAACGGGTGTTGCTGCCGGTGTCACGGCGGGACTGCCGATACCGATCAATGACGGGGCAAAGAAATACACGCCGGTTGCGATGGCAAGGATGAGAATAACGACCACACCCGCTGCAATGACCGTGCGTTTACCCGACGGGGGTGACACGCGGGGTTTCCGCGGCGAAAGCGGGGGGTTGAAGTATTTTTCATCCTCTTGGCCCTGCCCTTTTCCCCCGTCCGCTGCCTCTTCCGGGATCTCCCCGGCGACCCAGGGTGGCGCAAGTTCGGCCGGTTGCACGCCATGCTCCTGCTGTGCTCCGATACTGGCCTCCTTGAGTTTTGTCGCCCACTCGTCCCGTTCCCCCGTGCGTCTGGTCTTTGGCTCCTGGGGAAAGACAATCCCCAGGGTATGCCGGGTCTCGTCTTTCATAACGATGGAGAGGGAGAGGATCGGGTCCATCGCAGACGTGTCGCCGATCGTCACGGTCTCCAGTGCGGCAAAGGGCACATCCTGCGGCCGCAACTGGGTGTGCCTGCTGTCAACGAGAATGAGGCGCTGGTTGGTCAGGATCGCCTCGGCCGGTATCGTATTGATGACGATATTGTGCGTTGACAGGATGATCGTTTCATTGTTATTGAGGTATGGACTTCCCATGATCCCACGTTCCTAGTTCTCATGTGCGCTCTGTTTGGCAATAGCCCTTATGCTCGGGATTCAGCAGGATCCGACAGGCCATCAGGCCTGGAGGAGGAGAATGTTGAGGGTCAAAGACCCGAGGCAGGAGAATCGAACAAGTCATCAGACTTGTGAGATGAGAAGACAAATGTCTTCGAAGACCATCAGGTCTTCGACTGAACACATCAGCATTCTTCGACCAATGTCTCCTGTCGTGAATAAAAAGGGAATTACATCTTGTTCTGCTGGAGGAAGTGGACCCCGATGCAGATAACCCCGATGGACACGGCCATGAAGAGCATGTCCATAGACGACGTAAATTTCATGGAAAGGACGCGCTGGAAGAAACTGACAATGAGCACCATGATGATGACCTTGATGATCTTGTTCTTCAAATCGTCGAGGTTTTCAATCTCAAGCAGGGAATGGTAGGACTCGGAGCACCGGGCAATATCGATCTTTGAGATCGCGAGCTCATAGATGCCGAAACTGAAGATGAGGAGCACCATGCCGATCAGGTACAGGTCAACTCCCCCAATGATCCCGGTGAGCAGGGTCGTATAGTCGACCTCCATTGACGAGAGCACTACGGCCTCGCGGAAGCTGCCAAGGATCTCGGCGGATCCCGCAATGAAGAGGAGGACAACACTGAAGATGCCGAATATGACGGCGAGAATCACAATGAGGCGCGAGCTCCAGAGCGCGGATTCGAAGACCCGTTCGAAGATCGACTGCTCTTCAGAACTTTTAACTTTTTCACAATCCTGTGGATCCATTGCCATTCATGTACGCGTCCGGGGATAAAAAAACAGGGCCTTATATGACCTTTAGAATTTAAAATTTCGAGGGTTATCAAATCCGGGAAACGAGAAGAATCCATCAGGATTCTTCGAAGAACTCTGACGAGTTCTTCTCATCCTCGAATCTCGCTTCGCTCGATTTTTCGGAGAACGAAACCTTAACAACCTTTCCTATCGAAGATATTCGCACTATGTGGAAGGCAGTGGGGATCGATGCATGGCTTGCGGCCCGGAAGACGAGCCTTGAGGATGCACGCGGTACCGTCACCGAGATTATCGGGCGGGTGAGAACCGAGGGAGACGATGCGCTCAGGGACCTTGCAAAGAAGTACGTCACCCTTGAGAATATTGCGGTCTCTGAAGAGGAACGTGAGGCCGCGTACGATGATGTTGATACGCAGGTCGTGGAAGCCTTAATCGAAGCACACGCCCGGATCGAGCGCTTCCATGAACGCCAGCGGCCCCGCGATCTCTGGTTTGAGGAGATGGAGCCGGGTGTTGTGCTCGGGATGAAGACAACTGCCCTGAACCGTGTCGGTCTCTACGTGCCCGGTGGCAGGGCGGCCTACCCCTCATCAGCCCTGATGTGTGCCGTCCCTGCAAAGGTTGCCGGCGTAAAGGAGATCTGCGCCTGTTCTCCCCCGCCCATCAAGCCCCTGACGCTTGTCGCCCTCGATATCGCAGGTGTCGATGAGATCTACCAGGCCGGCGGCGCACAGGCGATTGCGGCAATGGCACTCGGGACCGAGTCCATAAAGCCGGTCCAGAAGATCGTCGGCCCCGGCAATGTCTACGTGACGCTCGCAAAGATGATGCTCCGCGAACACGCGGAGATCGACTTCCCGGCAGGCCCAAGCGAGATCGGGATCATCGCGGACAGCACTGCCCACCCGAAGGTTATTGCCGCTGATGTGCTGGCACAGGCCGAGCACGACCCGAATGCAGCCTGTATTCTGATCACTACCGACCCCGCTCTCCCGGCAAAAGTGGGAAAAGAGATCGAGAAGATGGTGGCTGAAGCGCCCCGAAAAGAGATCATCGTTCAGGCACTGAAGAACTCCGGGTATGCGGTCGTGAAGGACATCGACGAAGCGATTGCCGCGTCGGATGTAGTTGCTCCCGAGCACCTCTCCATCCAGGTCGCCGATCCGCTGACCGTTGTGACGAAGGTGAAGAATGCCGGCGCGATCTTCGTTGGCAGGTACTCCGCAGTTGCCTGCGGGGACTACGCGGTCGGCACCAACCACTGCCTTCCCACCGCAGGATACTCCAGGATGTACTCGGGGCTCGACGTGGCGCACTTCTGCAAGACCGCATCGGTGGAGATGATCGACCGTGACGGGCTCGAGGCGATTGGCGATATCGTGGAGACGATTGCTGAAGCGGAAGGATTGTTTGCCCACGCACAGTCCGTGAAGGTCAGAAGAGCACTCTGAATGGAATAACTTACTCTTTTTTCCGTCCCACAATTCCCAGCATGCACCCTGCAAGTCCCAGTGCAAAGACCGGCAGGAGCGGGCCAACCGGGGTCTCGGCGACCGGTTTATCGGAAGGCAGGAAATCGATATCAGCAGTTGCGTAATCCGCCTTCATGAACCGCTGGCGGTCGACTGGATCATCGAGGACGTATACGGTATATTTGCCGGGCTTCATGGGGCCAAGGATGACGGAGGTATCCCATACATAGGTCCAGGTACCCTCCGATAGTTTCACCGGTGCCGTGGTAAACATACCCCTCCCTGCGGGAATGTTCAGGTTATCGAGCGCAACGCCCCGGGGGTCAAGGTCCGGGCCGGTAACAAAGAGGAATACTGCGATGGTCGGCGTCCCGGTGACGGTCCCGTTGAGGGTGATGGTGTCACCGATGTGTGCGACAGACGTTGATGCATTGACGGTGAGCATGACAGCGCCCGATACCGGCACGGCCATGACCAGGACGACGGCAAGAAAAACCAGCAGGGGCACACGTCTCATACCAGAACACTGCGCCTTCCCACCGTATAATAACTTCATAGTCCGTCAACCGCCAGGTCAGAACGTGACGACCATCACGGCTTCCTCCTCTTTTTTCAGCTCGCCCTTGATGTGCTCTGTATCAAAATCATAGGTGTCGTGGGGATTGTAGTCTTCGTAGAGTTCGCACTTGTCAAGGATGTCAACGAACTCTTTTAAGAAGATCCGCGGGATGATATCCACCCGGCCGCCAAAACGCGTGGTGATCTTCCTGATCATTGCCCGGATAAACCGGTGCGAGATCCGCTCCCGGTCCGGCTCAGTATACGCCTGGGCATACACGTCCACGACCTTGAGAGCAACGAGTTCGAGTTTGGCGGTATCGAATTTCGAGAGGATGATCTGCGGCTGGCGGGGATTTTTGAACGCATCGTTCTGGACGACATTGATCCTGTCGTAGAGCGGGGGCAGGGAACGGATCCCGCGGGACCCCTCAAAGAGTGCCGGTGTCCCCGTGAACAGGAAGTAGCAGCGGGGCATATCGCCCCGGTCCAGCGCATCGATGATCCGGACGAGCGTCTGGTATGCTTTCTCCCGCTGGTTCCGCTGGAGTCCCTGAGTAGTCTCCATCTCGTCGATCGCGATCGCAAGGCCACGGTACCCTGCTGCGTGGATGATCGAGACAAGGCCGCGAAGGAAGATGAAGGCGACCGTGTCGTCAATGTCACCCCGGATCCCTGCTTTCTGCTTGAGTTCCCTGCCGATGTTGGGCTCGGCGGAGATCCACCCGAGTGCTGCCTGTGCCAGTGTAAAGTCCCCGGCATTGTTTGCCCGGTAATAGGTCCGCAGGGTGGCTGCGAGGGCGGAGTTCATCTCGGAGATGCCGGAGAGTTCCGTCTCGATCTCCCGCTCCGTGGCAGCCTCGAGCACGGCGTCCTCGGTCCCGCTGCCGCTGACGGATAACAGCCGCTCCTCGATGCCAAAGAGCCAGTTGTCCACGATCGTCTTCATCGCGTGCTCCTCACCGCTTGTCCGCAGGTTGGCACAGACCTGCTGGTAGATGCCCTTCAGTTTGTGAAGGGGGGTTGAGGGCGAGATCACCACGTGGGACGTGACGAACCCCCTGGTCCGTGCAATCTAGAGGGCACGGGCAACAAGGAACGTCTTGCCGCTCCCGTACTCTCCCCGGATAAACTTGAGGTCGCCCCCGCCCTGTTCCACATACTCCAGCTGTTTTGCGATCACGCCCTCTTCCACGTCAAGCCCGACCGCAATCCGTTCAAGTCCCCCGGCCGGTACCGTCCCTCTCCGGAGCGCGTTGATGATATTGATGCTCTCGAGCCGGCTCTTTGCCATCCGTTCAGGATCCGGTGTATTCATAGGTCTCCCCGTCCTCCCCAACGCCTTTCTTCTGGATCAAGGCAACGCCCTGCGATGCCGCTTTCTGTATCAGCCTGTTCACGATCCCGACGACCCTGCGAGTCCCGAGGACCTTGCGCAGTTCTATCTCGCTTGCCTTCCGGTGCGACCGGAGGAACGTGATGATCTTCTCCTCCTGGTCGGTGAGGCCGAGCTGATCGGTGATCACGTGTGCGGGTGGTGTGGCATCCGGGTGTCCCGGTGCCGGCCGGTCATGCATGACCGGGCAATCGGCAAGGGTCTTCTCTTTGCAGTTCCGGACGAGGAGAAGGTAATCCTCGAGCCGGATCGCCTGCGAATGGGCCGGCATCACGTCCATCCCGCAGAGGCAGAGATACTTGCAGCCTGCATAATCGGCCTCTTCCAGAGCATTGGACGCGGCAATGAAAAAAGCAATGGCCAGCAGCTCCAGGCCCTCCGTGCTCAGGGTCGTCCTCCTCGCCTCAAGTTTTTGTATGAGTTGCCCCGTCAGCCGTTTCATGGAGCGCATCCTGCCCTTCTCGCTGACGATGATGGACGCGACCCGGGTCAGGTCCGCCCCTTTCCTGACATTGGAAAGGATATAGAGCATCACCTTCTCGCACTCGCGCTCTTCCCCGTTCCCTGCAAGGAACCGGGCATAGTCCGGCCCACCGGCAAGGAAGTCTGCCCGGTACGCCCGGTAGTACCACGACCGCGCCTCGTCCGTATTGCCGCAGTCCTCGTAAAACCGTGCGGTCTCAAGCAGGCTGACAACGTTCATGTCCCGGGAGACGTGTTCAAGGAACCGGCTCGCTGCCTCGTCAGCAGGGAGGTGAATATTGAGGTACTGGCGGTATTTCCCGATGACAAGACCCAGTGTGTCCATGTCGTTCTTTGAGGCAAGTTCATCCCGGACCAGCGCTTCATACCGTGCAAGGGCCCTCTTCTCATCGCCCGTTGCGGCAAGAAGATCGCATTCCACGAGGCGGTAGACCGGGTCCCCGGGACAGAGGGACAAGAGTTCTCTCACTGCTTTTTGTGCCTGCACCAGGCTGCCGCTGGATTTCAGGAGGAGGACATAATCGAACAGGATTGCACAGTCCGGGTGCTCCTTCACGTGGGTGGCATAAGCCTCAAGAGATCCCCTGGGATCAGAGCGGGAAAGCGCGTCAAGATAGGTACGGAGGACCGCGGGGTCCTGTGCCTCTCGCCAGATGGCCAGCGCGGCATCGGCAGCAGCCTGGAAATTCCGGGTTTTTACCAGTGCATCGATATATTCCTGTGATTTTTCCATCTCCCCTGCATAACGGGCATGGATGGTGAGTGCCTCCTGTGCCTCGCCGATCTCGATAAGCGCCCGCATCAGGTTCCTGATGTTGCCGGGCTTCTTTGCCAGCACGACGAGGTGCCGGAGGACCGGCAGGGCCCCGCGGTAATCCTTGCGGGACATGAGATACTCGGCGTAACTGCGTACAGCGTCCTGGTTGGTCGGGTCAAGGTGGAGGGCCGCGGCATATTCTGCGATCGCCCCCTCATCCCCCCGTGCTTCCATCACCTTTGCAAGGTAGCTATGGACATAGGACGAGTCCGGCATCCGCACGGCCAGGTCGCGGAAGAAGACCTCCGCGTCCTCGTGACGGCCGGTATAGTAGAGGTTGGTTGCCGCGAGGATCTCAAGAGCCGGGTCCCGGCCGGACTCCAGCAGGTGGTTGCAGACCTGGAGCGATTCCTGGTACCTCCCGTCTTCGAAGAGCCGGAACGCCTCCCGTTTCTGTTCTTCCGGTGGCAGGGGGATCATGGCCGGCCCGTGTGAAACCGGATGGTAAAAAGACCGGCGAGCATGTTGATCATGTCGCGCTTCCTGACCCGCGAGTCACCCTTGTTCTGCCATTCGATGGGGACTTCGGTGACTGTAAACCCGGCGGACCGGAGACGCCAGAGCAGTTCGACATCGAATTCGAATCCCCGCGAGATCATTGATGGCAAAATGCTTTGAATGGCAGATCTCCTGAAGACCTTGGCCCCGCACTGGGTATCGTGGAATGTAAGCCCGAATAGGATCCGTATGATGAAATTGAATCCCCGACTTTGCATACGGCGCATCCACCCCTGCCTGACCATGAGTTTCGACCCGGGGGCCCATCGCGAGCCGATCGCACAGTCCGTAGAATCAAGAGTGGAGAAGAGGCGGAGCATCTCCCCGATCGTGGTTGAACCGTCGGCATCGAAATACCCGACAAGCGGTGCCCGTGCAGCAGCGAGCCCTTCAAGCACCCCCCCGCCTTTCCCAAGCCGGTGGTCGAACCGGAGGCACCGGATCCGGAGGTCCGCCCTCTTTGTGGCAATTGCATCGACAACATCTGCCGTCCTGTCCGTGCCGTCACAGACCACGATCAGTTCCCCTTCGAACCGTTCGATCCCAAGGAGGAGTGGCGAGATCCGGAACTCCTCGTTGTAGGCAGGGATCACAAGGCTGTAGGATACTACGGGTTCTGTCGTCATGGTGTGCGGAACAACCTGCATGCATCTGAACGCCGTAACACCTGTTTTGTTGGAGGTGGCGGCATCCTGCCGTACGCGTACCTGGCATGCGTACGGGTGAAATTATTACCATACCTATAGGTAGAGATTGTCAATAACGTTACTGGTGTTTCCCGAGGTGCTGGCCAAGCACGGTGTCGGGCCGGTATTTCTCTGCCATCGCGAGTGCGGTCTCGCGGAGGGCGTGGTGTTCTGCAAGGCAGCTGGCCGGTGGGGCAGACTTCCGGAGGATTGCCGACGTGTTCTCGGTGGTCTGGATCAGTTCGGTGGCAATGACCGCATTCAGCCAGACCATGTCTGCGAGCATCTCCCTGGTTTCCTTATCCTGCATGATGAAAAGGTCAACCCTCCCGGGATATTAAGGATGGGGACGGACACTTTTAATCCCTCCCCGGTAAAACCTCATGGGAGCAGAATGAACTATCTAGACAAGATAAAGAATGACGGTAGGATGGCCAATCCCTTCTTCTGCCTGATGGGGATCGAAGTCGAAAGTGCAGAGGCTGGCAGGGCAGTACTGAAGATGCAGGTGAGGCCGGACATGCACAATGGCGTGGGCTGGCTCCAGGGCGGGATGCTTGTTGCACTGGCCGATGAAGCGATGGCACTTGCGATCTATACCCAGCTCTCAGACGGCGAAGGGATTGCCACGATCTCCGAGTCCACCAGTTTCATCAGGGGCATCCGGGATGGCGTTGTGTATGCCGAGGGACGCGTGATCAGGAAAGGGCGGCGGGTAGCATTTTGCGAAGGAGAGGTCTGGACACAGGACAGTGAAAAGGCCCTGCTCTCCCGGACCACCGCCGCGTTTGCGGTGACACGGGAAAAATAAAAGATTATTTTTTGTTCTCTTTTGATTTCTTATCAGACTGCTCTTTTGCTTCCGGTGTGCGGAACTTCACATACCAGATAACAATGCCTACCGCAGCGATAACGACGATGACAAGGATAATGGTTGTCATGGGCAGTGCGGATGCTGCGCCTTTCTGTGCAGCGGCAAGTCCTGCTGTTGCATCGCTGTTACCGGGATCGGATTCAATGGCCTTGTTGTAGGCAGTGATCGCTTCGTCGTATCTTCCCATCTTTGAGAGGACATCTCCCTTGTTGATCAGGGCGATCGTGTAGTTCTGTTCAAGGGAGATTGCCTTGTCATAGGCGGAAAGGGCATCCTGGTATTTGTCAAGTCTGTAGAGGGCATAGCCTTTGTTGTTCCAGAGCATCTGGTCTTTCGGGTACAGTGCAATACCCTGGTCAAGGGATGCAACGGCATCGCTGTATTTCCCGAGCTGGATCTGTGCGTACGCTCTGTCGCGGTACGTGTAGAGAAGACCTTCGGAGGCCTTGATCAACGTAGTATTTTCGGCAAGTGCCTGATCGAACGTGTCAATTGCTTCCTGGTAATTTCCCTTAACGAGGAGGGTCTCAGCGAGGTTGTAATAATCTGTTGCATTATCGCGGATCTGCTCCGTGCCGGCAGAGACCGGCTGGATGATACAGATGCACAGTGCACAGAGTGCAAGGATGCTGACAATATCCCGGTATTTCATGGTTACACATGTTCACCTGTGCATAAATTAATTTTACTTCAACCTCATGGCCCTGCCTGCCGGAAAATGTTAAAACCAACTCTCCGGGATGCGCCCGCCCTCCGGAATTTTGCCGGAATTACCGTAAGATAACACTAATACGGATTGTGAGCAAAATATACAGCAATCGGGGAGATCTCCAGTGAAATACATCATTGTTACCGGCGGTGTGATGAGTGGTCTGGGCAAGGGAATCACAGCGGCATCCGTAGGACGGATCCTGAAGAACCGGGGATACCGGGTGACCGCTGTCAAGATCGACCCGTACCTGAACATCGATGCAGGGACAATGAACCCCGCCCAGCATGGCGAGGTGTTCGTGCTCAAGGACGGGAGCGAGGTTGACCTCGACCTCGGCAATTATGAACGGTTCCTTGAGATCGAACTCACTGCCTCCCATAACATCACGACCGGCAAGGTATACCGCACGGTGATCGACAAGGAACGCCGCGGCGATTTCCTTGGCGAGACCGTGCAGATCATCCCCCATATCACGGACCAGATCAAGACCTGCATCCGGCAGGCGGCCGAGGAAGAGTTCCCGGACGGGACAAAGGCGGAGATCTGCCTTGTCGAGGTAGGTGGCACCGTGGGCGACATCGAGAGCATGCCGTTCCTCGAGGCGATCCGGCAGATGCGGGGCGAACTCCCGCCGCAGGACTATATCCTGATCCACGTGACCCTGATCCCCGCGGACACGATGGGCGACATGAAGACGAAGCCCACCAAGCACTCGGTGAAAGCCCTGCGGGAACTGGGCCTCCACGCGGATATCATCGTTGGCAGGAGCGAGAACCCGATCGGGGCCGGCACCAAGCGCAAGATCTCGGCGTTCTGTGACCTCCCCCAGAGTGCGGTCATCTCTGCGGCGACAGCCCCGGACACCTATGCAGTGCCGATGGAGATGGAGAAGGAGGGTATCGCCGATGTGCTCTCCGCCCATCTCGGGCTTGACCGGAAGGAAGCGGACACCTCGTGGTACCGGGTGGTGAACAAGGAGTACACGAACCGGGTGACCGTTGCGATCGTCAGCAAGTACGGTATTGAGGACGTGTATATCAGTATCAAGGAATCGCTCAAGCATGCCGGCCGGGCACTCTCCACCGAAGTGAAGATCGCATGGCTGGACGCGGAGCGGTACGAACGGTGCACGCTGAAGGACTACGATGGTATCCTGATCCCGGGTGGCTTTGGCAAGCGGGGGGTCGAGGGGAAGATCGAGGCGATCACCTTTGCCCGGGAGAACAACATCCCCTTCCTTGGCCTCTGTCTCGGGTTCCAGCTGGCAACGGTCGAATTCGCCCGGAAAAAGGCCGGCATTGCCGATGCTACGAGCGAGGAGTTTGATGCGGGAACCCACGTGATCGCCCTCCTGCCAGAACAGGAAGGGCTTCACGAACTGGGCGGGACGATGCGGCTCGGGAACTATACCGCCGACATCATCGAAGGCACCCTTGCGTATAAACTGTATGGAGAGAAACAGGTGGTTGAGCGGCACCGTCACCGGTACGAAGTGAACCCGGAGTACATCGCGAAGCTGGAGAGGGCAGGACTGGTCTTCTCGGCAACGAACCGGAACCGGATGGAGTGCCTGGAACTGCCCGGGCACCCGTTCTTCTTTGCCACCCAGTTCCACCCGGAGTTCAAGTCCCGGCCGACCCGGCCATCGCCGCCCTACCTGGGATTTGTTGAGGCATGCAGGGCAAACAAACGGACAACGTGAGGGAGCAAAGACAACCATGGTCAATACAGAGAAGTTCATCGCAAAGGCAATCGACGAGATAAAAACTGCTGCCGGCAGTGAGAAGGTGGTCATGGCCCTCTCCGGCGGGGTCGACAGTTCTGTCTGTGCCGCCCTTGCCGCCCGTGCCATCGGGGACAACCTCATACCGATCTACATCGACACCGGCCTGATGCGGAAGGGTGAGACCGAGAGGATCCGGACCATCTTCTCCACGATCAGCCTGAGCATTGTGCATGCCGAGGACGAGTTCCTCAATGCGCTCACGGGCATCATGGACCCGGAAGCGAAGAGGAAGGCAATCGGGGAACGGTTTATCCGTGTCTTTGAGCGGGAGGCGAAGAAGCAGGGTGCAAAGTGCCTGTTGCAGGGCACCATCTATCCTGACCGGATCGAGAGCGAGGGCGGGATCAAGAGCCACCACAACGTCGGAGGAATGCCGCTCCACATGGAGTTCACGAAAGTGATCGAGCCGATCCGCGACCTGTACAAGGATGAAGTGCGTGAGGTTGCAGGAGCGCTTGGCCTGCCTAAAGAGATCCAGCACCGGATGCCGTTCCCGGGCCCCGGGCTCGCGGTGAGAGTGCTGGGCGAGGTGACGAGAGAGAAGGTCGCCGTCATCCGGGAGGCGAACTGGATCGTCGAGGACGAGCTGGTGGAGACGTACCACCCCTGGCAGTGCTTTGCGGCACTCATCGGTCTTGGGACCGGTGTCAAAGGCGACAACCGGATCCACGGGTGGATCGTGGCGGTGAGAGCGGTCAATTCCCGGGACGGGATGACCGCAGATCCGATCAACATCCCCTTTGACCACCTCACGAGAATCGGGTCAAGGATTACTGCAGACATCCCGAGTGTTGCCCGGGTTGTCTACGATATTACGGCAAAACCCCCGGCAACGATCGAATATGAATAATCGTGTAATGTTAACGTGATTGGAATGGAAACAACAAGCCAGATGAAAGCGCTCGACGAGCGCTTTTACATGCCCGCGTTCTCCCGCGAGATCGCCCTTGTCAAAGGTGAAGGCTCGAAGGTGTGGGACGCGGAAGGGAAGGAATATATTGACTGCGTGGCAGGCATTGCGGTCTGCAGTACCGGCCACTGTCACCCGGCGGTCGTGAAGGCGATCTGCGAACAGGCCCGCCAGCTCATCCACTGCTCGAACCTCTACTATATCCCGCACCAGGGAGATCTTGCAAAGAAGATCGTTGAGATCACCGGGATGTACAAGGCGTTCTTCTCCAACTCGGGGGCGGAAGCAACCGACGGGGCGCTCAAGCTTGCCCGTGTCAGGACCGGCAAGAAGAAATTTGTTGCCTTTACCCACGGGTTCCACGGGCGTACCATCGGGTCGCTTGCGGTGACCCACAAACCCGGTATCCGCGAGCCGTTCGAGCCGCTCGGGATGGCCCGGACCTTTGTTGACTATGGCGATCTCGAAGGACTGAAAAAAGTTGTCGACAACGATACCGCAGGGGTCATTGTCGAACCGATCCAGGGTGAGGCCGGCGTCATCATCCCGCCCGACAGCTTCTTCGAGGGCATCCGCGAGGCCTGCGATAAGACCGGGGCGCTCATGATCGTGGACGAGGTGCAGACCGGCATGGGACGCACCGGCAAGTGGCTGGCCATGCAGCACACGAAAGTACAGCCGGATATCGTCACGCTGGCCAAGGGGATCGCGAGCGGTTTTCCCATGGGAGCCCTCGTTGCCCGCGAAGGGCTTGAGTTCAAAAAGAGCGAGCACGGGAGCACCTTTGCAGGTGGGCCCCTTGCCTGTGCTGCAGCAATGGCTACGATCGGCGTGATCGAACAGGTTCTGCCCGAAGTGGCGGTCAAGGGAGAACGCTTCCGGAAGGGGCTTGCGAAATACAAACCCCGTGTACGGGGACTCATGATCGGCATGACAATCGGCGACAAATGCCCGGAGGTCCAGAAGAAATGCGCAGAGCAGGGCGTGCTTGTCAACTGCGCAGCGGACGGCAACCTGCGTCTCGTCCCCCCGCTCACCATCAGCAATGCCGAGATCGATACGGTAGTGAAGGTCATCAATGGAACGCTTGGTTAGGTCCTGCTACAAGAAGAAGAGCGGCTACGTCTTTGCGAAGAAGGCAGAGGATATTGCCCGCGAGTATGGCATGACCCGCATAGCCCGGCTCGCGAGCAACGAGAACCCCGAGCCGCTCTCTCCGATGGCATTGGTGGCAGCGGAAGAAGCCTTAAAGACCGTGAACCGGTATCCTGACGAGAAGGTGAACGTGCTGATGCACGCCCTCCGGACGCACTATGCGCACGAACATTTCGTAACCGGCGTGGGGATGGACGGGGTCATCGAGACCATCATCCGCACCCTTGTTGAACCGGGGGAGAAGGTCGCGATCCCGACCCCCACCTTCTCGTTCTATGCCCTTGCCGCAATGGGGCAGGGGGCAGAGGTCGTTACGGTCCCGCGTGAAGCGGACTTCTCGGTCGATTCAAAGAAACTGGTAAAGGCGGCAAAGGACGCAAAAGTCACCGTCCTCTGCTCGCCCAATAACCCGACCGGGAATGCAACACCCATCCCCATTGTCGAAGAGGTGCTCGAAGGGATCGAAGGCCTGCTCTTCCTCGACAATGCCTACGTGGAGTTCTCGGGGATCGATTACCTCCCGCTGATGAAGCGGCACGAGAACCTGGTGCTCGGCCGGACCATGTCGAAAGTCCACTCGCTTGCCGGGCTCCGGATCGGGTATGCCTTTACCCCCCGCTGGCTGCCGCCATGGTATCAGCGGGCAGGCACGCCGTTTACGGTCAACGCGGTCTCGATGGCCGCCGCAGCCGCGGCACTCGGGGATAAGGACCACGCGGAACGCTACCAGTCACAGGTGAAACGCTGGAGGAAACGGTTTGCGGATGAGGTGAAGTATCCCGTCCTCCCTTCCGACGCGAACTTCGTCATGATCGATGTCTCCCCGCACAAGAGCGACGAGATAGTAGAGGAACTGGCGCGGAAGGGCGTAGTCGTCCGCTCCTGCCGGAGTTTCACCGGGCTTGAAGATCATTACGTACGTGTCAGCATTGGCGAAGACTGGGAGAACGAACTGTTCGTGAAGGTGATCAACACCTTATGATGTGCGGCATCACCGGCACTCCCGGCACCGGCAAGTCAATGATAGCAGACGAGCTGGCACGCCGTGGCCACACGGTAGTCCACATTACCGATACCGTCGGGCCCTATGTTGACGGTGATGACGAGAAGCGCGATGTGCAGGTGATCGATGTCGACCGCTGGGCCGCGGAGTTTGTCCCTGTTGACGGGTTTGTCGAAGGCCACTTTGCCCACCTGCTCCCCTGTGACCGTGTGGTGGTCCTCCGCTGTCGCCCTGACGAGCTGAAGACCCGGCTTGCCCGGCGCAAGTACCGTGAGGCAAAGATCCGGGAGAACGTGGAAGCGGAGGCGCTCGACTCCTGCCTCATCGAGACCGTTGAAGAGCATGACCCCTCCCATATCCTCGAGCTCGACACGACCGGGCACGATGCCCCGTACTGTGCGGACCGGATTGAACAGTTCGTCAAAGGTGAGATACCGGCGGACTTCGGCCATATCGACTGGTCATCATTCCTTGAGGTGGGACCATGACCCTCGACCAGTACCGTTCCCACGCGAAGGTGTACTTCGACCCGCTGGTCTCCATTGCAATACGGTGCCGCCTGACACCGAATTTCTTCACCATCGCCGCCCTCCTGGCATCGGCCGCGGCGGGTGTCCTGTTCTTCTTCCGGATGGAGTTCTTTGCGATCATTGCCGTTGCGCTCAATGCCTTCTGCGACGCGATGGACGGGGCTGTTGCCCGGGCAACGAATGCCCAGAGCAAACGCGGGGATTTCCTTGACCATGCTGTGGACCGGTACGCAGATATTTTCATCATCACCGGTATCTTTGCCGGGGGCATGGTCCCGTGGCAGATCGGTGTCTTCGCACTGACCGGTGTCCTGATGTCATCGTATCTCGGTACCCAGGCACAGGCAGTCGGTGTCGGGCGGTATTATGGCGGGCTGCTCGGCCGTGCTGATCGTCTTGTGATGATCCTGGTCGTCGGGATTGTTGACCTGCTTGTCCCCCTGAGCTTCTATAACCTCTCGCTCCTTGGCTGGATGCTCGTCCTCTTTGGCATCTTCGGGCATATCACCGCGCTCCAGCGGTTTGCCTATGTCTGGGCAAAGGTGGAGTGAGAAGGAAGTTTTCCCATTAGAATCAGAAAATTACTTTTTCTACTTTTAACAGAAATGAGGGTGGCCCCCTCTCTCTGATCGAAGAACCCTCCGGGTTCTTCTTCAGCCTGCTCTTCCCTTCAGGAACAGCAGTCTCCCCAGAGGGTGAGGCAGCCCAAGGGGAGCAACCCCTTGACCCCCCATTGACACAGTATTTTTACCCGAGAATCGAAAATAGCAATCCTTCCTTTTATGAGGTGAAAGACTGTCCCGATCCGCCGCGGGGAGGCAATCGTCGCATTAGCGAGGATTGCTTGGAGAAGGTATCAACCTTCGACTGCGGCGGAGTTAATCGTAATGGGGGTATGGGGGCATCAGCCCCCATCCGATGTCGAAAAATTTTCAACGTCCTAATATTATGTTTCTCATTCCCCGGTAATCCCCCGGATATACTCCAGTGCGGCAACCGCATCCTCCCGCTTCCGGTCGCAGGCATGCAGCTTCACCCACGAGAGGAACCGCTCATGTGTCTCCGGTAAGATTGCAGCGCCCGCCGCTGACACAATCCGGCTGTATGTCCGCTGCGGGTAGAAAACCGAACGGGCTGCAGCGAGCAGGGCTGCATGGTCCTCCGGGGTAATAATACCCTGGTGTTCCGCATCACGGAGCGTGAACCGGATATTAACGAGCGGTTCGGAAAGGGAGAACCCGGTCTCGGGGTCGAAGACGAGCGCGACTTCATCGTCAGAGATGAGTTCGCCGCTCTTGTACATCCGGTATACCTCCCCGATGCCGGTCATTCCCAGCGTGTCCATCTCGGCGGCCCTGAGTGCGCCCATGCTCGATGCCCCGACGACTTTGACGCCTTTTTTCACGGCAGCAAGGATCTCACGGTGTGCCACCGCGGATTCCTGGTGGAAGACCCCGTCGATCAGGCCGATGATGGTGGCCCCGTCCTCCACCGCCCGGAGGAGGTCGCCCCTCTTTGCGGGAGGCCGGTATTCCGCAGCAAGGACCCTCTCCGCTGAGTTCAGGTCAAGGCTTGGCCCGAGAAAGACGATGATCCTGTGCATGCTTCACCCGCTCGCCCCGCCGTTCAGGGTCCATGGCGAACATCTCAAGTCCCGGCACGATCACCCGCACGACCGGGATCCCAATCTCCTCACGGGTCAGGTCCACGACAATGACCCGGTCCAGGCCTTTCGTTTTCAGCGCCTCGATAATATTCCGGATATCCTTTGCGAAATCATCGGTGTCCGATGACGTAATGTCCGCGTACTTCTCGGTCCCGTTGTCCCGGTACCAGTAGCCGTTGATCCGCTTTGCCCGCTCATAGCCCATCTTCTTGCGCATGTCGGCGAGGGTCGTGTCCTCCCGGGCCCCGTGGATCTGGGTAAGCCGGCTCTGGGCAACCTCGGTGAGCGCCCGCATCACGGCGATCCGTGCGCTGGTGTGCGTGCCGATGCCGATCGTGAGGAGGCTGGGGTCTTTCAAGAGCACGTCATCCGCCACCGCTGCCATCGTCGGGATGCCGATGTCGCTCGTGATATCCCGTACCGTAACCTCGACCTGTGCATCGGCAAATTTCTTCTGCATGTCCCGGATCACCGGGTCATCGATCTCCACAACGGCGGGCCCGGTGTTCCGCGTTGTCTCGACGATGGACCAGGCATCCCGTTCGATCACTTCTGAAAGGGCATGGAAGATCGCCTCTTCAATGGTATTTCCCGAGGCAAGGCCGTTCGTGTTCGTGCGGCAGGGGCCACGGTATTTCGGGGGAAGGGGGTGGAATACCGCGTACGCAGGGACCCACAGCGTCCTGTTACCGGCAATATCGTATCCCTCGCACCATGACGTGAACCGGTTCGTTTCCGCACCTTCCGGCAGGATCAGGTCTGCCGGGTCGAGCACGGGACCGTTTGCGTGCATCTCATCGTACAGTGCGACCCGGAGGTCACGGTCGTGCACCTCGGCCGAGTACCGTTCGATGCCCTCCATGATGGCGGATATCCGCGACTCCTCAACCGTCGCCCCCTTCCCGTTATATACGGTGATGGCCCCGTCCATCGCGGTTGGCCGGATGCAGGAGAAGACCGGGATCCCGATCCGGTCGAGGTTCGTGATATCTGCGACCCGTGTGATCCCCGCGGCAGGTACCTTGGGCTCGATCCGGGCCAGGGTCTCCTGCAGGGGCACTGCACGCTGTGTCTCGTTATTATAGGCCTTTTTGCACGATCTGATCTGCATGGGGTTCACCGGAGGTGTTGATGGCACGCCGGACAGGGTCCCGGGATGCTCTGTATATTAGGGTGTTCGCTGAAGGGGTTTATACATGCCCATAAGAGATTCTTCCATCCGGGATTGGTCCATAGTATTCCCGGTCCTCTCCGGTAACTGCGAATATTTTCGCAATCAAATAAATCCATAAATATTATCGGGATGTACTTCGTACTGGAAAAGATGTGATCTCATGAAACACCCCGGTCTCCTCCTTTCAGCCTGCATGGTACTCATCGTTGCAGCCCTCTTTGCTGCCGGCTGCACCTCTGCCTCGCCCGGCAGCACGAAAGACGCATCCCCGGTTACACCGGCTGTCACACCCGGCCAGTCCTCGTGCGGGTTCACCACCTGCCATGGTCTCGACCTTGCGTGCGGGACGAATGCTCCCGAGGTCTGCGATATGTCTTACCGTGTCGGGGATAAGTGCCGGCAGTATGCCCGCTGCGACTCAAGCGGGGGGAGCTGCACGCTGGTCACGTCCCCGCAGTTTGATTCGTGCAAGTCCTGCGTGGAACGATGCGAGGCAATAAAATCGGAAACCGTGGACCCGGCCATGGTCTTTGAATGCGAATCAAAGTGTTGAAAGGGAAGGCCTGCATGGCCTCTTACACTTTTTTTAAGCGCATCCCGATGGTCAGAACACGTACGTTGTCCCGACCGTATTGAGGATGCACTTCCCCGGCATCTCCACCATGAACCGGTTGATCGCGTCCCACCCCGTGCAGTGCATGGGCACCACATAGTCAGGATCGATCTTTTTCATGGCGTCAACTGTCGGCTGGATGATGGGTGCAAAGGCCGGCCCGGTGAGGTGGAACCCCCCGAGAACAGCGTGGACGTGACCATTGCCGGTGATCTTCTTTGCATACTCCACCGTGTTGATGATCCCGGCGTGGGCACAGCCGCTGAGCACGACGAGCCCCTTGTCCTTCACGTTCATTACCAGCGCCTGGTCGTCGCGGATCGGATCGGGCGACCAGCGGCCGTCCGTGAACATTTCCATGCCCGGCATTCCCTTCTCGAAAGAAGTCTTCCTCTCCACTTCGCCCGTTACGAGCAGGTGGCCGGCGGCGAGAGTCGATGGCACACTCCGCATCAGGAGATCCGCCCCGTCTTTCTTCAGCGCAACGGCATCGGGTGCCGGAAGCGCGAGCGTGCCTTTTTGTGTATTCAGCCTGCGCCGGAGGAATGCGTCCGGGTGAACAACGAGCGGCACCTGCCGTCCCGCACCGGAGAAGACGCAGGGGAGCCCTCCGGTATGATCGAAGTGCCCATGGCTCAGGACCACTGCCTCGATCCCGCCAAGGGAGATACCCAGCTGCCCTGCATTCCATGCCATGCAGTTTGGGGAGAGGCCGGTGTCGAGCAGGACCGTGTGCTCCTTCTTCCCGGAAAAGACCCGGACAAGACAGGAGAGCCCGTGCTCGGCCAGGATATAACGGGACGGATTGATCGGCAGCCGGCGGTCCACAGGGGTCGATGGCGGGACAAAGAAATCGATATAGTTGTCGACAAGCACGGTCACTTCCACCCGGTCGGCCGGTTTTACTCTGTGTTCGGTCATCATCTTATCCTCACTCGATCAATACGCGTCAATCAATAAGAAGGAGTGCCATCAGTTCCGGGTGTCCCTGCACCGGGAACCGGATCGGCATCCCCGCCTTCTCCGCCGTCTTCACCATGGTGACGCCCACGGCATGCCCGGGGATCCGTGCCTGCGTGGGTGAACAAAGATCCTCATCAGGTCATCCTATACCGGCTCGTACGGGGAAGAGAAGCCCTGACGATACCCGCATACTCGTATTCAGAACCAGCTCTCGAGCGTTTTCTGCCCGGCTTTCACGGTGAACCCTTCCATTGCCTTGTCCACCCTCTCCGGAGAAAAGTCATACCCATCGCAGAGCATCTTACGGATTCCTTCGGCGTCGGGATGCCCTGCAGCAAGGGAGTAATCGTCCGTTACCGGTGGGTGGAGGAACATCTCCATCACCGGTGACGGGTCGAAGTCCGGCTGCTTCTCCGCAAGTTTTGCCGCAAACTCACCTTTCTGTACAATTTTCAGGCCGGTCTTTGCGCCCACGCCCTCGACCCCCGGGTTGAAGTCGGTCCCCACAAGAATACCGATCTCGATCAGCTGTTCGCGGGTCAGTTTCAGGCCGGCAAGGGTGTCCGCGAGCACGATCCGCTCGGGGCTGACCGTGACCTGGCGGCCCCGGATCTTCCGTTTGCCGGAAACCGTCAGGTTACGGACAAGCATCGGGGCACCAAAGAGGAGCGTGTCGTAGTCCTGCGAGACAACGTACCGGGCATCCCCCTTTGCCACCATGTACGATGCCTGCGCCTCGCCCTCCCCCGGCGCCTGGACGACCGGGATCCCCATCAGGCCCAGCAGTTCCTTGGAGGTTGCGATGATCGTTGCATCGACCCGCGTTGATGAGCGGGCCTGCTTGTATGCTTCTGCCTCGTCGCCCCGCTCCACCGCCTCCTTCCATTTGACCCCGGCAGTGTCGCGGAGCTTCCTGCGCTCATCGATCGTTGCCTGCTTCAGCTGCGTTGGTTTCCCGTCAAAGACAAAGACCGGTTTTATCCCCTTCTCCATGAAATTCGCGATACGGAAGAGGATACCGGAGAGGTGGGAGGTGACCCGGCCCTGCCGGTCCATGAGCGGCGTCCCGTCCGGCTGCCGGATGATGGTGAGGAACTGGTACAGGGCATTGTTCGCATCGATTGCCGCAATGCCCGGGAGCGCCTCCCACGTGACCGGCGTCTTATAATCTGCGATGATATCCCGTAGTGCAACGCCCATTGTTCAGCCTGCCGTTATACCTGCTTACTTGTATGCCCGGTGCGAGAGTTCGGCAACGTGCTCGTCGAGATGGGTGATCGCCATGTCGTATTTCTCCACCATGCGGTTGGAGATCTCCTCGAGGTTTGTCCGCAGCATCCGCTCGCGGGTGATCACGCTCTGTTCGAGCCGGCGCATCTTGACCTCGAGCGAGAGGAAGAGCCCCCCGATCGAGAGCATCATCAGGGCCGCGGCAACAGCGATCGTCAGGTCCTGCCAGAACCGGAGGATCAGGACGAGGGTGGAAACCACCATGATGACCGTCAGCATAATGTCGGGTAAGTAATCGCGTATCTCCATGCTTTTAGATGATGAGAGCACACTAATTAATCTAACGAACATCAAGCTGACTACCCCAACGGAGATCACCCATGGATACCAAGAACCTCATCCCCCTCCTCGCGATGCCGCTCCTGCTCCTCGCGGTGGAGATCGGCGCCGTCCTCCTCTCGCTTCCCGTGCAGGCCTCGGGCATTGTTGCCTTCGAAGACCCGGGGGATATGGCAAACCCGGTGTATTTCATTGCGATCCTGCTGATCTTTACGGCATTTTTGCTGGTGCTGATAAAATATGACCTGAAGCGGATCATTGGTGTCGTCATCGGGCTCTCGCTCTTCCTCACCTTCTGCTACATCTTCGCCGCCATCACCTTCGCGTTTATGGGAGCAACAGACCCGGCAACCGTCATTGCGCTCGTCATCGCGATCCTTGCAACGGTCCTGCTCTACAAGTACCCGGAATGGTACATCATCGACGGCCTCGGAGTCCTTATCGGCGCTGGTGTTGCGGCGATCTTCGGTGCCTCGCTTGAGGTCCTTCCGGTCCTGATCCTCCTCATTCTCCTCGCGGCTTATGATGCGATCTCCGTGTACAAGACAAAGCACATGATCACGCTCGCAGAAGGTGTGATCGACCAGAAGACGCCGATCCTCTTTGTCATCCCCAAGCGGAAGGACTACTCTTTTATCAAAGAGGGGATCGGGAAACTTGCTGACGGGGGCGAGCGTGCCGCGTTCATCATCGGCATGGGCGACATGATCATGCCCGCAATCCTCGTGGTCTCGGCCAACGTGTTCCTCAAAGGCTGGAGGCTGGCCGGCATGATCAACCTCCCGGCGCTCGGGGCGATCGTCGGGTCGGTTGCCGGGCTTGCCGTGCTCCTGCACTTCGTCATGTCGGGTAAGCCACAGGCCGGGCTGCCGCCGATCTGCGGGGGAACGATCCTCGGGTTCCTGGTGGGTTGGGCAGCAATGGGGATGATGGGGTAGGCGGTTTTCAATCGCCATCTGACTGGCTGTTTATCCTAAGGCACCCCTTCAGGTATCCCGCCTTATGCCAACGCCGGTACGCTATCCGTCCACGCCTCCACCATTTTCCTGATGGCATCATCCTCGTACGAGGCCACAGTTACCCGGTCGCGGGCGAGTGCAAGGAAATAGATCTCACCGCCGGAATCGTGGCAGTTCAGGATGACCGAGAAGAGGTCCTGAGTGGGGATATGCCGTGCCTTTCCGGTATGGGCTGCGAAATTTGCCATGTGGGAGAGGACCGCCGCGATGCCGTACTGGTATCCGTCAACGGAATTGTAGGTCTCCTGCCCGGCCCCGGCCCGTTTCCCGTCAGTGTCCTCGTACAGGAATTTCGCAGTATACATCTCACGGACTTTCTCAATCGGCGGATGGTTCTTCCTCCGGTAATAGTATGATGTGCAGCCGAGCGGGTTGTTCCTGATGAGTGAGCGTACAACAGAATCGAAGGCAGGAAGGTCAGGAAACGGGGTTTTCAGGTAGTGGACAGCGCTCTTTGTTCCGGGTCTCTGGTTGAAACTGGACATAATATATAATACAACTTTTATTCACGACCAATAAATTCTTGGTGGTCGGTGCGGGGGTCGGGCGGTGTACTATTTTTGCAGGAAAAAAGCAGGCTCCTTACGGCCCACCCTCCGGCAGGATGCCGTGACCGTTCAGGAACTTTCCGGTTTCGTCCGGGGTTTCCGTGGCTTGCGCACCCGTTTCCGCCGGGGTGCGTCTTCCCCGAGCATGCCTGCCTCGGCACCCGGTTCCTGCTCTTCTGATTCCTGCGGGATGGCAGACCGGATATCCACCGCCTGCGCCCTCACTTCCGGTGCCGGCTTGTGCATGAGGAGTTCCGCAAGGACCGCATCGACGCCCGACCCGTCCGCGGTCGACATCGTGATATACCCCTCGGCAGCAACGAGGTCCGACTTATTCCCGACAACAATGACCGGGACGCTGACCATGCCCTTCACTTCTTCAAGCAGGCTCAGCTGCACGTCCATCGGGTACCCGCAGTGCTCTGAAGGATCGATGATAAAGAGGATGACATCTGCCACGTTCATGATCGCGGAGAGCGCCTGCTTCTCGATCTGGTTCCGCTCTTCCACGGGACGGTCGAGGATACCGGGCGTGTCCACGAACTGGATCTTCTCCCGGCCCATCTCGCGGTGACCCACGATGATCCCTTTCGTGGTGAACGGGTACGAGGCCACTTCCGGGTCAGCGGACGAGACTCTCCGGATAAAGGAGGATTTCCCGACATTCGGGTAGCCCGCAATGACAATGGTAAAATCCTCCTCGATATTGGGAAGCGTGCGAAGGACATTCCTGACCTCATTCAGGAAGAGCAGGTCCTTGTTGATCTGGTGGACCATGGACGCAAGCCGGGCCACCGCCCGCTTCCGGACAACCAGCGTATCCTCTGCTTTCCGGGACTGGAATGCCAGCTGGTTCCCGACCATCTTGGTGTGCTTTGCTGCCCAGCCTACTGCACCCAGCGACTGTTTGATATTTTCAATCCCGTAGAGGATCTCTGCAAGGTCCCGGTAGAACGGGTGGATCTTCTCAAACTCGGGGAACCCCCGGATAATGTACACGAGCCGGTCATGGATCGCTGCGCCAACGGCACGGACAAATTCCTGGTTCGCCCGCTCCTTGTTGGTCTTCTCCTTCATCTTCTTTGCCGCACGGCGGAAACTCCGGTCAAGGATCTCATCCGCAGTTGGCACCGTTGGCATCTTCTCGAATTCCACAAACAGCCTGCCTATC
>JAJRCF010000008.1 GCA_028679075.1 Methanoregula sp.
ATCCGCAGTACACGATCCACGGCATCCCCCGCAGGAATCCCCTGCACGTGACATGGCAGTGAACCGGAATACCCGGGAATCGAAAACGGATACGATCATGAAGATAATAGCCATTAACGGAAGCCCACGGAAGAAGTGGAACACAGCAACGCTCCTTGAACACGCGCTTGAAGGCGCGAAATCGCGGGGGGCGGAGACGGAACTCGTCCATCTCTACGATCTGGACTATAAGGGCTGCACCTCCTGCTTTGCCTGCAAACTGAAAGACGGGAAGAGTTACGGGAAGTGCGCCATGAAGGACGATATCACACCCGTTCTCGACAGGATTGCCCGGGCGGATGCACTCATCCTCGGCTCGCCGTTCTATTTCGGCACGGTGACCGGGGAGATGCGGTCCTTCATGGAACGGCTGATGTTTCCGTACCTCATGTATACCTGGCCACCGGCATCGCTCTTTACGCGGAAGATGCCCACGGCATTCGTCTACACGATGAACGTGTCCGAAGAACAGATGAAGGAACCCCCGTATTCCGTGCATATCGGCCTCAATGAGAGTGTGCTGGCCCGGATATTCGGACAGGCGGAATCGTTCTTCTCGTTCGAGACGCTCCAGTTCGAGGACTACGACAAGGTAGTTTTCAGCTACTGCGACCCGGAGGAGCGGCGGAAGCGGCGTCGGGAGGTCTTCCCGGAGGACTGCAGGAAGGCATTCGACCTGGGAGTGAGGCTTGCGCAGGCCAGCCGGTAAACGGTCCCGTGAGGAACGGGAAAACAGGAGGAAAAACATGGAAGCAATTGAAGCCATCATGACACGCCGCAGTGTCAGGAAATTCGGGAAGCGGCAGATACCCGATGCGGTACTGGAGAAGATCATCCGGGCGGGGACTTATGCCCCGTCGGCACTCGCGCTCCAGCCCTGGGCATTCATTGTTGTTCAGGATCAGGAGTTCTTAAACCGGGTCTCGGTCTACTGCAAGCCTATCATGATCTCGCTCATGAAAGATTCTCACAACGGGATGTCGGATGTATTCCGGGCCCTGCTGGAGAGCCCCGGGTACTCGATCTATTACCATGCCCCGACCGTCATCATGGTTGTCGGGAAAACGGGGAGCCGGTTCCGGGAGATCGACTGTTCGCTTGCTGCAGAGAACATGATGCTTGCCGCCCATGCGCTTGGCATCGGCAGTTGCTGGGTCGGGTCAACGGAAGTGGCATATGATAATAAAGAAATAATGGCAGGGTTCCGGATCCCTGATGGCTACAGCCCGGTCGGGACTATTGTATTCGGATATCCTGAGGAAAAACCTGAAGCCCACGACAAGCACCCCGCGGACGTGACGTGGATACGGTAGCAAACCAGAAGTATCTGGAATGCCATGCAATCACCTCTTGCATAACTGCCTCCCAGATCCGGCAGGCGATTATTATTGGCAAATAACTATAATAGCAACAATTTTACTGTTGTTCAGCCAGAGGGTGCCCGGAAGGGGCAAACCCCCGTGGCTGGGGTGAGGGAATATGCAGACACCAGAAAACAACAGGACCGTTGTCCAGGTCTCCCATGATGTCGAGACCTTTATCCGGTATGGCGATGAGAATATGTTCCAAGGTCAGTTTGAACAGGCCGTGCAGAACTATGACAAGGCCATCAGATCCCAATCGGATTCCGCGAAGGCCTGGCACTCCAAGGCAAACGCCCTTGAAGCCCTCGGAATGTACGAAGACGCCCTCAAGTGCTATAACACGGCACTTGAGTGCGACGATGGCGATGCCGAATGCTGGTTCAACAAGGGAGTAATCCTGGAAAAGCTCGGCAAGGCCAAGGATGGAAAGGCCTGTATCGAAAATGCTGTGAATATAGCGACAGGTTCGGGATAACCCCCGAACACTGCAGCCGGCTCTTTTTTTATTTTTCCTGAAAGGAGTAGTAATTGGAAGGAGAGATGGGATTATGACCGCCCCCCGAACTGGTATTCGCCCCGGGGGGCAATCATCACAAACCTCGCACCTTTCCCCGGTTCACCATCGCCGATGATGGTGATGCCGGTAATGGATAAAAACTCTCGTGAGAGGAAGAGGTCAGGACCCCTGTGCCTCCCGTATGTCCTGGTCGGGGCCGTCGGATCTGGTGCAGGTAAAACTCAGATCGGTTGACATTTATTTATACACAACGAACCTTATGCCAAATTTCTGGAACCATATGTATTCCGTGTTATATGTTGATGATGATCCGGCCCTTCTCGATATCGGCAGGATCTATCTTGGTAAGACCGGGCACTTTTCTGTGGATACTGCGGCGTCGGCAGGGGAAGCAATCGAAAAGATCCGGCAGCAGACCTATGATGCCATCATATCCGATTACCAGATGTCGGAGATCGACGGGATACAGTTTCTCCGGCATATCCGCCAGCACTTCAAGGACCTCCCGTTTATCCTCTTCACCGGGCGGGGACGCGAAGAGATCGTCATTGAAGCCTTAAACAGCGGCGCTGATTTCTACCTCCAGAAAGGCGGCGAGCCAAAATCGCAGTTTGCAGAACTGGACTATAAGATCCGGACCGCCATCGAACGGCGGCGTGTCCAGGGAGAACTGAAAGACTCGAAAAAACAGCTCTCGGACCTGATCGACTTCCTCCCGGATGCGACCTTTGCCATTGACCTGAAGGGCAGGATCATTGTCTGGAACAGGATGATGGAAGAATTGACCGGCGTCCCACCGGATGCGGTTATAGGTACCGGCGATTTCTCCCACTCACTCCCGTTATATGAGGACAGGCGCCCCGGCCTTGCGGACTGTATTGTCCGTGCGGATGAAGAACCGGAAAAGGAATTCCCGAACCTTAAGAGAAACGGTGACAAGCTCATCGCCGAGATGTACCGTCCTCCGCTCCGTGATGGTAACGGTGCGTATTTCTGGCATACGGCTTCCCCGATTTACGATGCCACCGGAAAAGTTGTCGGTGCCATTGAGTCGGTCCGGGACATCACCCTGCGCAAGGAAACCGAGGAGAAACTGGCTCAGGCGCATGATGAGCTGAATGTGGCGTACGAACAGTTGACCGCGACTGAGGAAGAACTGCGCCAGAATTACGATGAGCTCTCGAAGAACCAGCATGAGCTGATCCTGAGCGAAGAGCGGTACCGTAGTGTCGTGGAGGACCAGACCGAGTTCATCTGCCGTTTCTCCCCGGATGGAAAACTTTCGTTCGTGAACGATGCATACTGCCGGTATTTCAACCTGGACCGGGAAGACTGCATCGGAAAACCGCACACGGTAGTGCTCCCTCCGGAGGATATCTCCCTAATGGAAGAGCAACTGTCGCAGTTGTCTCCGTCAAACCCCGTGGCCGCGATCGACCACCGGATCATCATGCCGTCCGGAGAAGTACGGTGGCAGCACTGGAGCGACCGTGCAATCTTCGACAGTACCGGGAAGATCATCGAGTACCAATCGGTTGGCAGGGATACGACCCGGCAGAAGAATGCGGAAGAGAAGCTGAAACTCGCGTACGAAGAACTGAATGTGGCGTATGAGCAGCTGACCGCGACTGAAGAGGAGCTCCGCCAGAACTACGACGAACTCGGAAAGAGCCAGACCGAACTCCACTCTGCCTATGAGCAACTGACCGCGACTGAGGAAGAGCTGCGCCAGAACTACGATGAGCTCTCGAAAAGCCAGCAGGACCTGATCCGGAGCGAGGAGCGGTACCGGAATGTGGTGGAGGACCAGACCGAGTTCATCTGCCGTTTCTCCCCGGATGGAAAACTCACGTTCGTGAACGATGCATACTGCCGGTATTTCAACCTTGACCGGGAGGATTGCATCGGAAAGCCGCACACCGTGGCACTCCCTCCGGAAGATATCCCCCTGATGGAAGAACAGCTCTCGCAGTTGTCCCCGGCAAACCCGGTGGCCGCGATCGACCACCGGATCATCATGCCGTCCGGAGAAGTGCGGTGGCAGCACTGGAGCGACCGTGCGATCTTCGACCATACCGGGAAGATCATCGAGTACCAGTCGGTTGGCAGGGATATCACCGACCGCAAGCGCATGGAACAGTCCCTTGATGAATCGAACAAGAAACTCAACCTGCTCTCGAATATCACGCGACACGACATCCTCAACAAGCTGACCGTGCTCCAGGGGTCTCTCGGGCTTCTCGAACTGGAGATAGCGAACCCGGACCACTGCCGGCTCATCAGCAAAGCGATACAGTCAAGTGACGTGATCCGGGGCCAGATCTCGTTCACCCAGCAGTACCAGGACATCGGCGTACAGAAACCCCGGTGGCAGAACCTGCATTCGGCTGTTACGACGGTTTGTATGGATGATGGCTTTACCAATGTGTCCATTGACCACCATCTTGAAGCATGGGAAGTATATGCGGATCCGCTGTTGAGAACAGTTTTTCTGAACCTGTTTGAAAATGCGGAAATGCATGGTGGAAAAGTGACCCGGATCGCGGTGAACGGCACCGAAACACCGGAAGATCTGGTAATTACCGTTGATGATGATGGGGATGGGATCGCTCCTGAAGACAAGGAACGGATCTTCCGGAAAGGTATCGGGAAACATACCGGTCTTGGCCTCTTCCTTGTACAGGAAGTGCTCGGTATCACCGGTATCTCGATCCGGGAGACCGGTGAATTCGGAAAAGGTGCCCGGTTCGAGCTCCACATCCCGATGGGGATATACCGGAAGAGCGGTCACGTGCAGGACCGCTGATACCTGTCTGTTTCATATTCAGGATATCCCGGCTGGAAAATACAGGATTTTTACGTGCGACCGGCAATCATCTTCCGGATCCGACCCCATAGTGACCGTTTCGGCCTCCTGCAGAATGGCAGCCCCCCCGTTTCAGCCCGGGACGCCTCGCATTCATCACAGAGCGTGTGGCGGGAGCAGGCAGTATTCGGGCAGGGGCAGTCTTCGCGAATAACGGGTGGCATGTATACATACCCCTGTATCATGGAACGGGATAATGGTTGGTGCCATCACAAGAGCAAGGGAATATCTGGAACCGGCGCTGAATCTGGTACAGGGAGTTTTTTATGGCAACCGATCCCGTCTGTCTGGCAATCGTTGATGAAGAAAATGCGAAATTCACAGCAGTGCATAAGAACCAGAAATACTATTTCTGCTGCAACTGGTGCAAGAAACAGTTTGAGGAGAACCCGAAACGGTACTCCCGGATTGCCAATGATGTCAGCGTCGACCTGGGCAGCTGCACGTAACCCGGCAGTCCCATACAGACTCCTTTTTTGTACGGGGGCCCCTTACAAATACAAAATAATCAGTGACCACTGTGTTGCTGGACAATATGGGATATGTCCTGGACAATCCCATTAATAAAGACCACATTCTTGTTCTCGTAGAACTCCGCGAGGGCCGTGACATTGACAGAGAACGGAGTCCCATCGGTTTTTTTCAGGTGAAGCACCCGGTTTTTCACAAACTGGTTTCTGCGGAGATCTTCGATGAGCTCCCGCCGCCCATCCGGCTCATTGAAGATCTCGATTACCGGAACATCCCGGAGATCGGAGATGGAATGGTATCCGAGAATATTGAGGAGGGCGGTGTTTCCCCAGACGAACCTGCCGCGGGGGTCACCGGTACTCCGGTATATTCCCACATTTAAGTCTTCCACGAGCGTCCGGTACTGGTCTTCGTGCTGGCGGAGGTACTGCTCCATCTTCTCCCCGGTGATGTCCTGCACAATCGATGATGCGCCAACGATTCCCCCACTCTCCCCGACAATGGGTGAGATGGAGATAAGGACGTCAAGCACCCGGCCCCCCCGTGTAGTTATCCGCATCTCGTGGCGGCGGATTGTCTCGCCCCGTGCCACCTGTTCAAGAATGGTCAGAAGTTCCTCCTGCGATCTCCCGGTCAGGAGATCGGTGATGGGTTTCGAGAGCACCTCGCCACCAGTAAACCCGTAGAGCCGCTCTGCGGCCGGGTTCCAGCTGGTAATAGTACCCTCGGGAGTACTCCCGATGATAGCCTCACCGATAGACTGTACGATCCCGCGGTACCGTGCCTCGCTGATCCGGAGCATCTCCTCGTATCGTTTCCTGGATGTAACATCCTCGGCAATGAACGTGAAACCGTCGCTCCCGTCCTCGAATGCCGTAGGCACCTGCTTGATCCGGAAGTGGAACTCCTCTCCCTGGATGACACAGCTCAGGTCACTGACCTGTTCCCCGGTTATATGGGGGTCACGCGAACGTTCGCTGTTACAGATTACCTGCATAAACGGGTTGTCAATCTCGTCGGGAAAACGGTGCAGGACGTTCTCCCGGGATATGCCCATGAGAGCGGTTACCGGCTCGTTGACCTGGAGGATCTTCCGGTCACTGCCGGTCACGATAACCGGATCCTTGGAGAACTCAAGCAGGGCAGAGATGGGCACGCGCTGTGAGATGAAATAGACCTTTGCAGCTCCCACGACCTGCATCTCAACCTGACCTGAGACGAGGAGCATATCAAGGTATTTTGCAACAAGGTTCCGGTTCATCTTCATCTCGGATGCAAGGTCCGAGATGGTCATACCCCGCGGGTGCCACTTGAGTATTCTTTTGATCCTGTCAACCTTGTCAGAATCCAGTACTCCCATATAACTACATTGTGCATATGGGGTAGTAGATATACTCTCCCCTCAATAATACGCGCCGGATAGAGCGGGGACCGTACCGGAAATGGATCTCTTCTTTCTGCCATGCCCTGCCCGTTCGGCAGTATCCAGGGTAATCAGTTCTTCAGTTTTCCCCAGTGCATGGCAAACCATAGCAGCAGACCTGACAGGCGGGAACGGTAGGCAAATATTGAATATCCTCCCGGAAAAAGAGTCGGCTGCCTCAGGAACGGGCCGGGTTGGACAGAGATCTACGGATCCTTGCTGCAAAATCCCAGGCAATGATACGCTCTCCGCGATCGGCATTTGCCCTGTCGCAGGCAGACAATTGGAAACAGTGTATGATCCGCCTTGTGGCATACGAGGCGCTCGAAAACCTAAAAAATGGAAAGTAAGATTGCACGTCACCTATGAGAAGAACAGAGCGCCACAGGCAGGAAGTTGTCCGGCGGGTGCCGGGGACAGGATCCACGAGATGCAGGAAGAAAAAACAAAGGGAGGAGAGGGAACATGAGCACAATCGGGGTGTATGAGATCCCGCTGACAGCCCAGATACTTTACCGGAGGGGGATCATCCTGTCGAACCAGATGAAAGAGGAGGAAGCAGTGAAAAGCTTCCGGCAGGCGGTCCTCATCGCCCCGCGATTTGCCGGAGCGTACCGGGAGATGGGCATCTGCCTTACCCGGCTTGGGAGAGTTGAGGATGCGGCAGCCTGCTACCAGAAACTGGAACGGGTTGAGCCGATCAGGATAGGGTACACGAATCCCTGTTGGAAGGAATCCTGAGGGGGTCGGGCGGTGTACTTCCGATGCGAACAAACCGGTGTGATCCGGGTAAGTACCCTCGGAAATTTTCCCCCGGATCTGTTGGTCACGGGCAATAAAGTATCAAAGTACACCGCCCGACCCCCGCCAAAGCCCTCCCATTTCCGAGCCGGATTCGTGCAATTTCCCGTCTGAAGGAAGGGGTTGTCCTGGCTCCATGGGGGAACGGGGGTCGGATGGTGTACTAAAAGTGTGAGCGAGGAATGTCATATCAAAAAAGGTTTTCAACAGAGCAAATTTTTTTTATCCCGATCAGGATCGCGATTCGCAGAAACCGTACGGTTTCTTCTCATCCTCCCGGTCTGATGACCTGTCGGATTTGAAAAAATTCCCGATCAATCAGGGTTTGGTTTTATAATATCAACCGGACCCTGCCTGGATTCAAATAAGGGGATCATGTTAGGCCAGGTGCACCTGCAACACCCCGCTTTTTCATGCGGACTGAATAGACGATGAGTGCAAGCTCGCCATCCGGGGTGATGCTGTAGAGCTTTTCCTGTCCGCCTGCCGGATCTGACTCCTCCCGGATAAGGTTCCAGCCAACCAGTGCTGATACCAGGCGGGCGAATTCTTCCGGGAGAAGTTCATGCACGGCCGGGCCCTCATCTGCAGTGCGGACCGGGATCTGCCAGGCCTTTGTCTCGTTGAACAGCGTTGTTTCCGGTACCAGGGTACGGGTTTTTTTCCCTGACTCCTTTCCCCGGAAGAGGATGGTAAGGATCACGAGGTTGTGCGGGTTTGCCGGCAGGTATTTTATGGGGAGGGTCGGGACCGGCACCCGCCGTGCCGGGGAAGTCCCGAATGCATAATAACAGTCGCCCTCAACCCAGAGCGACATCGAGAGCAGTCCCAGCGAGAGCCGTTTTGGCCCGGCGGAGATATCGAACGAGTACCGTGCATCCGGGTGGTCGCTGAATATCCCGAGGACCGGGTCGCGGATCGCGTCGAACGTTGCCGCATCGATCGTGACCAGCGCACAGGAGATCGTGCGGGAGAGGGAGATGGCATTTACTTTATCAACCGCATTGCGGATGGCGCATTTCCACATTCTCTTCCGGGCATCGTCCCGGGTGGAATTGGTGTAGACCTCTTTTTCTGCAAAGATGATAGTGTGCGTGACGGTCCGGAGCACCTCAAGAAGAGCTGGATAGGCAGTATGGATACTGTCCCCGGCGCTGATGATGAGAATGTGCTCCTGCCGATCCATGGGTAGTATCTGTTGCCGGGCGATAAATGGCTGTCCGGTATCCACGTATCCCTGTTCCGGAGAAACCCTGCCCGGAAAGGAGGCCGTTTTTGCCCGGCGAGGGTAAACAACAATTCTTTTCCCTGATCTCCGCTCAATACTTCTCATTACCATCTCTCCCTGAAAGCCCACCGGGCGGTTCGTGGATGAGTGAGGAAGCGTGAAAATGGAAATCCTGTCCGTCCTTCTTGAGTGGGGCCCGTACCTGCTCGGCGGTATTGCAATAACGCTCGGGCTCACCATCTCGGCACTGGCCCTTGGTTTCTGCCTGGGACTCCCACTCGCACTCGGGCAGGTCTACGGCTCCCGGCCGGTCCGGTCCCTCATTGCTGTCTATGTCTGGTTCTTCCGCGGCCTTCCGACACTCATCCTCCTCTTCCTCTTTTACTTCGGTGTCTTCCCGGCCCTGGGTCTTGACTTCTCTGCGTTTGTCATCGGGGCAACGGTCCTCGGTCTCCGGGGTGCCGCATACCAGTCCCAGATCTTCCGGGCCGGGATCCAGTCCGTTGCTGAAGGGCAGATGACAGCAGCCCTCTCGCTTGGCATGACCCGGTGGGAGGCCGTCCAGTGCATCATCATCCCGCAGGCCCTGCGGATCTCCCTCCCCGGATGGTCCAACGAGTACCCGGAGCTCCTCACCGACTCCGCGGTCTGTTACGCCATCGGCGTAGCGGAACTCATGACCCGGACCTCCCAGATCGTAAGCGTGACGTACATGACAATGCCGATCTACATTGCCTGTGCCCTGATCTTCATTGCCCTCAATTACGGGGGCATGCGGGTTATCCGGAAGGCAGAAGAACGGTTTGCCATACCGGGCTTTGGCGGGAAGGCGGTGCAGCCATGACCGGAGAATATATTCTCAGGGTAGAGGATATCCATAAAAAATTCAATGACCGCGAAATCCTCCGGGGGATCTCGTTTAACGTGAAGAAAGGCGCGACCATCGTCTTCATCGGCCCCTCGGGGACCGGGAAGAGCACGCTCCTGCGCTGCATCAACCAGCTGACAGAGCCCGACCGGGGGAAGGTCTTCCTTGACGATGAGGAGATCACCGGGTGCGGTTCCCGGATCAGCGGGTACCGCCAGCGCATCGGCATGGTCTTCCAGAACTTCAACCTCTTCGACCACCTGACCGCAGTCGAGAATGTCGAGATCGCCCCGATCAAGGTGCGGAAGATGAAGAAGGAGGAGGCCCATGCCAAGGCCATGGAAGAGCTCCACCGGGTGGGGATGGCGGACTGGGCGCATCATTACCCGGCCGAACTCTCAGGCGGGCAGGCCCAGCGGGTCTCGATTGCCCGCTGCCTTGCCATGGACCCCGAGGTGATCCTGTTCGATGAACCTACGTCGGCACTGGACCCCGAGCTGACCCGCGAGGTGCTGGAAGTCATGAAGGACCTTGCCCGGAGCGGGATGACCATGCTCGTCGTCTCCCATGAGATGGGTTTTGCCCGTTCGGTGGCAACTGAGATCATTTTCATGGAAGGCGGCCGGATTGTCGAGCAGGGCTCTCCCCTTGAGATCATGAACAACCCGAAACACCCGAGGACCCGGGAATTTCTCGGCCGGATAGAACACACCTGACGGCTTTTCCCATCATGGACCCTATCACCTTTCTCACCCAGATCCTGGCCCCGGCTCTCTGGAAGGGGCTCATCGTCACAGTCGCACTGGTAGTCCTTACCGCGCCGTTCGGGCTCCTGCTCGGGACCGGTCTCGCTCTCGGGAGACAGTACGGGGGAAGAGCGCTCTCGACGGCCTGCTCCGGCTATATCGTTTTTTTCAAGGGCTGCCCGCTCCTTCTCCTTCTCTTTATTCTCTACTTCGGTCTCCCCTCACTTGGCCTCACCCTCCCCGCATTCACCGCTGCCGTTATCGGGTTTATCCTCTGCAATGCGGCCTACAACTCCGAATATATCCAGGGCGCTGTTGCCTCGATAAAGGACGGGCAGATGACCGCTGCGCAGGCACTCGGTATGACACGGGCACAGGCAATAAAATCGATCATCCTCCCCCAGGCAATGCGGCGGGCAATCCCCGGGCTCTCGAACGAGTTCATCTACCTGATCAAGTATTCTTCACTTGCCTACATGATCACGGTTGTCGAGCTCACGGGGGCAGCCAAGATCGCTGCAACCAGGTATTTCATGTTCAACGAGTCCTTCTTCGCCGTGGGGATCGTGTACCTCGCACTGGTCACCCTCACTACGTATGCCGTGGGCCGGCTGGAGCAGCGGGTCGCCATCCCGGGGATGGGTGTGAAAACCTGAGCTGAAAAAAGGAAAGGACCTCCTGAAGGACACCCTTACTGCATATTATATTTGATAATGAGTTCCTGCCAGTAGGGATCGGCCTTCAGCTGGGCGAGACCATCATTGAGGGTGGCAAGAAGTTCCGGATCGGATCTCCGGACTGCAATGCCGAACTGCTCCTGTGTCCCGATGCTGCCCAGCGTCCGGACTGGCCTGCCGGTTATCATTGTCTGGAGTGCATGGTCATCGTATATGACGGCATCCACCCTTCCTGCCATGAGGTCTTCGAGGGCAAGCGGGGTGTTGGCATAATGTTTCAGCCCGTCCTCCGGCATCTTATTCGTCATGATCAGGTTGGTGTCAACCCAGATGGCAGCAGTACAACCATCCTGTGCGCCGATGATCGTGTTTCCTGCCCGGACATCGTCAAGGGTGATCGAGGAGTCGTTTCTTACCACCACATCCTGGCGGACCTCCCAGTACGGGGTGCTGAAGTTGACCTGTTCAGCCCGCTCCGGAGTGATGGTCATACCCGAATAGACAAGGTCGATCTTGCCGGCCTGCAGAGAAGGGATGATCCCGTCCCATGCCGTTGGCTGGAACCTGATAGTAAGTCCCTTCTTCCCGGCAATCCATTTCATGGAATCGACATCGAACCCTTTCGGGTTACCCCCGGAGTCAAGATAACTGAACGGTGTGTAATCCCCATCGATACCAACCACGAGAGTCTTCTGCGGGAACCGGGCTGCAGGATCTCCCGGAGATGTGGCAGTTGCGTCAGAATCGCCTGAACTACATCCGGCAACGACAAGGAGCAGCCCGAGCATGATCAATGCAATGACACCCGGGAGAAGGGAACCTCTCATCTGTAATACCTTCCGGCCCGGAAACAAAAGACCTTACGATTCGGGCGGATTGTATTTGACCGGTAATGATGATCACAGGAAAGAATAAAAAAAAATGTTGTTTAAATGAAGAGCGGCGCAAGTACGAGCGTCAGGGTAGCGAGAAGCTTGATGAGCACGTGGAGTGACGGGCCGGCGGTGTCCTTGAACGGGTCGCCAACCGTGTCACCGATGACGGCTGCCTTGTGAGCTTCGCTCTTCTTGCCGCCATGGACACCGGTCTCGATGTATTTCTTGGCATTGTCCCAGGCACCACCGCTGTTGTTGAGGATGAGTGCAAGGAGGATACCGGTGATGGTTGCTACCATGAGGAAGCCGGCGAGGGCTTCGTACTTCATGGTGATACCGATGACGATCGGGAACAGGATCACCAGGGCGCCGGGAAGGATCATGTTCTTTAACGCACCCTGGGTCGTGATATCGATCACCGCTGCATAGTCAGGCTTCTTGGTGCCTGCCATGATTGCGGGGTCCTTGAACTGGATGCGGACTGCATCAATAACCGACTGTGCGGTCTTGGAGACTGCCCGGATCGCGAGGCTCGCAAAGAGGAAGACGAGCATTGCGCCGATGAGTGCCCCGACAAAGACGTTTACGTTTGCCAGGTTGACGACATCGAATGCCTTGCCGGTGAGCTTGGCAATGTCGGCCATGTAGGCATTGAAGAGCAGGAACACCGCGAGGGATGCACTTCCAATAGCATACCCCTTGGTCAGTGCCTTGGTGGTGTTGCCGGCTGCATCGAGCTTGTCCATGCGGTGCCTGACTTCATCAGGTGCCTGGCTCATCTCAACGATACCGCCGGCATTGTCGGCAATAGGGCCGAAAGTGTCCATAGTAAGGACGTAGGCACAGACCATCAGCATACCGATGGTTGCAACAGCAGTGCCGTAAAGGCCGCCCTGGGGGATACCGGTCATGGTCCCGCACCAGTACGAGACGAGAAGGGAAACCCCGATAAGGACCGCTGGAACCGCGGTGGTCTCGAGACCGACCGAGAATCCCATGATGAGGTTGGTTCCCGCGCCGGTCTCAGAGGCATTGGCGATATCCTGGACCGGTCGGTAGTGGTGGTCGGTATAGTAGAGGGTGACTCTGAGGAAGGCTACGGAAAGGGCAATACCCACAAAACCTGCAAGGACGAAGTACATCCAGCCAGGTGTTGCACCGAGGAGGTAATAGACTCCGCCGGCGAGGAAGAATGCTGAGATAATGGCGGTAATATAGTAACCGCGGTTCATGGCGTCCATCGGGTCGGCACCATCGACACCCTTGACGGAAAGGATACCGATCATGCTCGCGAGGAGACCGAGCGAACACATGATGATCGGGAAGAGGATACCGTTGACGCCGAAGATCGGGAAGAGTGCGACACCGAGGATCATTGCACCGATGTTCTCGGCTGCAGTGGACTCGAAGAGGTCAGCGCCACGGCCTGCACAGTCGCCGACATTGTCGCCGACAAGGTCTGCAATGGTGGCCGGGTTCCGGACATCGTCCTCGGGGATACCGGCCTCGACCTTGCCAACAAGATCTGCACCGACATCAGCGGCTTTCGTATAGATACCGCCACCGAGCTGGGCAAAGAGTGCCACGAACGAGGCACCGAAGGCGAATCCGATAATGACAAACGGGGTGTGGGTCGGGTCTGCACCGAGGGCGATATAGGTCAGCGAGACACCGAGGAGTGACATCGAGGTGATGATCAGTCCGGAGATGGCCCCGCCGCGGAACGAGAAGTCAAGGGCTTTCCCGTCGCTGGTCTGCGCTGCTGCTGCCGTGCGGATGTTTGTCCTGACGGCAATCCACATCGCGACGACACCGGCGACGGCACTGCAGGCTGAACCGACGATGAACGCGGCTGCCGTAGCGAGGGCAATATCCTTTTGTCCGGTGAGATAATAAATCGCAAAGATCACCACAGCTGACACGATGGCAAGCACGGCGATAGTCGAATACTGGCGCTTGATGAATGCTTCTGCACCCACCCGGATCGCATCGGCGACCTCGCGCATCTTGGGCGTACCCTCGTCCTGTGAGAGAAGGTTACGCGTCAGGATTGCCGCAAGACCCAGTGCGATAACACAAATCGCAATCACGATTAGTAATACAGAGTCAATCATTCCATGACCTCCCTGTTGTGGAGAGAAGAATCCTTTAAGCGGACCGGACCGTTGCTGTTGATTGCAGCGGTATTGTTCAGGCCACCCGGGATACCCGTACAGACACACCAGGTATGATTAATTGGCATCAGCAGAGACCTGCTCAAATGACCCAAAGGAGGGCACTCTGTGCTTCCGGGATCGCCCCGCACACGTATGCAACCCATCCTAAGAGATCATTAGTGCATTTTTGAAACATTAAACTTTTATCTTATAATCCCGCCTGCACCACATGGGAATCCGGGCCCATAACACGGGAATTATTACGATCTGGCTGTAATCCTGTCTTTTGTCCCGGACAACAATCTCTCGTTTCCCTTACCCGATCATGGGATCCGGTGCACAATTCAATATGATTAATAATGAAAAATTCCCATATTCAGAGAGGGAGGGTATCTGGTGCAAATCGTTCAGTTATTGATATATCTGATCCTTTTTCCGTTAATAGCTGCAGTCTTCCTGCTTTTTGCCAAAAAAGGCTTTGAACGCGGCTGGATTGTGAAACTATCCGCACTTGGCATCGGTGCGGTATCGCTCTGGCTTCTTGTTGCCGGCTTTGACAAGGGACTGATTACGTATTCGGTCTCGGGCAGGATCTTTGATCTCGCCATGCTCATCATCGAACTGGTGATTGCGGCCTACCTGCTCTGGCTGGGTCTCCGGCACAAAAAATATTCAGTTGTCATTCTGGTCCTGATCCAGGCGGCCCTGCTCATCTGGTTTGAGGCATCGTTCGGCCATACCATCGTCGAACTGCCGAACAACCTCTTCTTCGACCAGTTCTCGATCATCATGGCACTGATCATCGGGATCATCGGGAGCCTGATCTGCGTCTATGCCCTGGGGTACATGGAGACCTATCACGAGCACCACAAGGATATCGCAGACCGGCGCGGGATGTTCTTCTTCGTCCTCTTTGTCTTCCTCTCTGCCATGTTCGGGCTGGTCTTCTCCAATAACCTGATGTGGATCCTCTTCTTCTGGGAGATCACCACGTTCTGCTCGTTTATCCTGATTGGGTATTCCCAGACAGAAGAAGCCACCAATAATGCATTCCTTGCCCTCGCCATGAACATGCTGGGCGGGGTGGCTTTTGTTGCAGCACTCATCTATATCGCGACACTGGACCCGTCAGGCAGGCTGCTGGAACTGGGAGCCCTGCTCAGCTCGGGATACGCGATTGCCATCGTCCCTGCCGTGCTCATCTGTTTTGCCGGCCTTACGAAGGCTGCCCAGATGCCGTTCTCGTCATGGCTCGTGGGCGCAATGGTTGCCCCCACGCCGGTCTCGGCCCTGCTGCACTCCAGCACCATGGTCAAGGCCGGGGTGTACATCATCGTGCGTTTCGCCCCGGTACTGTCCGGCACCACCGAGGGCATGATGATAGCCATGGTCGGTGGCGTGACGTTCCTTCTCACCTCCTGCATGGCAATATCCCAGAGTAATGCCAAGAAAGTGCTCGCCTACTCCACCATCGCAAACCTCGGGCTGATCGTTGCCTGTGCAGGTGTGGGGACCTATAACCTGATGTGGGTGGCGATTCTCCTGATCATATTCCACGCGATCGCAAAGTCACTCCTCTTCCTCTGTGTCGGGACCGTGGAGCACCGGATCGGCAGCAGGGACATCGAGGACATGGGCGGGCTGATCGAGCGTATGCCGAAGCTCGCCATCATGATGTTCATCGGCATGGCCGGCATGTTCCTTGCGCCGTTTGGTATGATCATCTCCAAGTGGGCGGCGATCGAGGCGTTCATCCAGGCACCCTTCGGCCTCATCTTCATTATCATCCTTGCATTCGGGGGTTCGGCAACCCTCTTCTTCTGGAGCAAGTGGATGGGCAAGATCATTTCCGTGATGCGGCACCAGGAGAACGTGGAGCATTCGATCAGGCAGGAAAAATGGGTGGTCCTCTGGATACTCACCGGGCTCGTTGTCATTGTTGCCCTGATCTTCCCGCTCATCTCCTCGGCGCTAATCGAGCCGTTCATCATGCAGATCTATGGGCATACGACCCGTCTCTCTGAGGCGAATATCACGATCATGCTCCTGATGATGGGCCTCCTGATCATCATGCCGTTCTCCATGTTGTTCCAGAGCAAAACACCGAAAATAGCGCCCCCGTACATGGGCGGGATGACCACGGTCGGGGATATGAAGTACATCGGGTCTGCCGGGGTCTCCCGTAACCTCGTGCTCTCGAATTATTACCTGCGGAATTACTTCGGTGAGGAGAGACTGTTCATGCCAGGTACCCTTGCCTGCTGGGGCCTCATCCTCATTGCATTCATCATGGTCGCGGGGGTGATCTTATGATCCCTGAACCGTGGACCCCGTTTGTCAACGCAATCATCTACCTGCTCCTTGCACCCGTAGTGGGCGGACTTGTTGCCGGGATTGACCGCAAGGTGACGGCCCGTATGCAGGGAAGAGTCGGACCGCCCCTCCTCCAGCCGTTCTACGATGTAGGCAAGCTCTTCGAGAAAGAGAACCTCGTTGTTACGACGACCCAGAACTTCTACGTGCTGAGTTACCTCGTCTTCATGGCGGTCTCGGGGGCCTTGTTCTTCTCGGGAGGGGATATGCTGCTCGTGATCTTCGCGTTCACGCTGTCGCACATATTCCTCGTGCTCGGGGCCTATGCCTCCTACTCCCCCTACAGCCATGTCGGGGCGGAACGCGAGCTGATCCAGATCATCGCGTACGAGCCGATGATCATCATCACCGCGGTGGGAATGTACATGGTCACGAAGAGCTTCTATGTCGGCACCATCGTGCAGTCCCCCATACCGATTGTCCTGTATCTTCCGGGTGTCTTCATCGGCTACCTGATCGTCCTGACGATCAAGCTGCGGAAGTCACCGTTCGACCTCTCCACGTCCCACCATGCGCACCAGGAGCTCGTCAAGGGGGTCACGACCGATTTCGCCGGCCCGAACCTCGGCAAGCTCGAGATCGCCCACTGGTACGAGTACGTCTTCCTGCTGGGGGTTGTCTACCTGTTCTTTGCATGGAACCCCATTCTCGCAATAGCGGCGATCATCATCGCCTACTTCCTCGAGATCCTCATCGATAACACGACCTCGCGGGTGAAATGGCAGATGACCCTGCGGAGCGCCTGGCTGGTTGCAGGGACGCTCGGTATCATCAATCTTGGAGTATTGTATTACCTGAGGATGGTGGTGGTCCCATGACATACCTTGCAAAGTCCCCCTGGATCGTGCACTACGATGGTTCGTCCTGCAATGGCTGCGACATTGAGGTGCTCGCGGCACTCACTCCCATCTACGATGTGGAACGGTTCGGTATCGTCAATACCGGCAACCCCAAGCATGCAGATATCTTCCTTGTCACGGGGAGCGTGAACGAGAAGAACCGTGAAATCGTGAAGAACACGTACGACCAGATGCCGGAGCCCAAAGTCGTGGTGGCGATTGGCATCTGCGCCGCAACGGGTGGGATCTTCCGCGAGTGTTACAACGTGATGGGTGGTATCGACAAGGTGATCCCCGTGGATGTCTACGTCCCCGGGTGCGCTGCCCGGCCCGAGTCCATTATCGACGGTGTCGTCCAGGCCCTCGGGATCCTTGAAGCAAAGAGGAAGGCAATGAACGAAAATCCGGGTGCTGCAAAAAAACCGGCAGGTGATGCCAGATGAAACAGGAACAGTCAATCATCCCCATCGATGTCGGGCAACTGATCGGCAGCGTGGAACAGTGCAGGAACGAGGGGTACCGTCTCGCCCAGATCGGCTGCACGAAAGTGGGCGACAACGACTTCGAGGTCAATTATTCCTTTGACAAGGACTATGTCCTAAAGAACCTGCGGATCACCGTGACTGCGGAAACGGAAGTCCCGAGTATCACCGGGATGTACTGGGGGGCGTTCGTGTACGAGAACGAGATGCACGACCTCTTCGGCATCCAGGTGAAGGGGATCAACATAGATTTCAAGGGCACCTTCATCCAGACCGCGATCAAATACCCGTTCGGGGTCTCGATCTCGAAAGGAGAGAAACCATGACAAAGCAGATCATCGTCCCCTTCGGGCCCCAGCACCCGGTGCTTCCCGAACCGATCCATCTTGACCTTGTCCTTGAGGATGAGCGAGTGGTCGATGCGATACCCTCGATCGGGTATATCCACCGGGGGTTCGAGAAGCTCGTGGAGAAGCGGGAGTTCACCGAGTACGTCTACATTGCCGAGCGCACCTGCGGGATCTGCAGTTTCATCCACGGTGCCACCTACTGCCAGGGGATTGAGCAGATCATGAAGATCGAGGTGCCCGAACGTGCCGATTACCTCAGGACAATCTGGTCCGAGTACTCGCGTCTGCACTCACACCTGCTCTGGCTCGGTTGTTTTGCCGATTCCTTCGGTTTTGAGAACCTGTTCATGGCGGCATGGCGGATCCGCGAGCGGATCCTCGATGTGTTCGAGCAGACGACCGGTGGCCGGGTGATCCAGGGGTCCTGCAAGATCGGTGGCGTCCGGCGGGATATCGCGAACGATAAGCTTTCCGGGATGAGCCGCGACCTTGACAGTATCCGGAAGGAGATCGGGGAACTGACAACGGTCTTCCTCAACGACGATACCGTCCGGCACCGGACCCGGAACATCGGGGTCCTCTCCCGGGACGATGCCTATCATCTCGGGGCTGTCGGACCCACAGCCCGGGGGAGCGGGGTCGCAATCGACCTGCGCAAGACCGGGTATGGCGCCTATGACCGGCTGAACGTCCCGGTCATCACGGACAGCTGCGGGGACTGCTATTCCCGCTGCTACGTGCGGTGCAAGGAGCTCTTCACGTCCATCGACCTGATCCAGCAGGCAATAACGGAGATCCCTGACGGCCCGATCGATGTGAAGGTAACGGGTGCCCCAAACGGCGAGTATTTCATGCGGGCCGAGCAGCCCCGGGGCGAGCTGGTCCATTACCTCAAGGGCAACGGGACCAAGTTCCTGGTCAGGTCCCGGATCCGGACGCCGACCCTGACCAACATCCCGCCGCTCGTCAAAATGCTGCAGGGATGCGAACTCGCGGATGTCCCGGTGATCGTATTGTCGATTGACCCATGTATCAGCTGCACGGAGCGGTGATCTGCCATGGGATTTTTTGAGATGACAAAAACAGCACTGAAGACGGTGCTCTCCCGGCCGGTAACGATCCTGTACCCGTACCAGCCGGCGAAAAAGACCGGTCTTACCCGGGGGCACGTTGTCCAGGACGGCAGCAAGTGCATTTCCTGCAGCATCTGCGTGAAGAAATGCCCCTCTCAGGCAATCCTGCTCAACAAGGAAGCGAAGACCTGGCAGATCGACCGGTTCCGCTGCGTTGTCTGCAATTCGTGTGTCGACACCTGCCCCACCAAGTGCCTCTCCATGGACACCCAGTACACGGCACCGGCATCAAAACAGGGTGTCGAAGTCTTCACGATCACATACGTGAAGCCGCCCAAGCCGGAGAAGAAGGAAGAGCCAAAAGAATAATTTTTTTACTCTTTTTGAACACTTTCGTGGTTTTGATGAATCCGAGACCTTCATCAGAAGGTCGAGGGGGAGAAGACCGCAGGTCTTCGAGCCGCTCTCATTACCAAACCTTTATGCTCTCTGTTGCGATAAGATGAAATCATTTAAAGAATGGAAATCGTCAGCGATGTAGTGGGATAACCCGGAAGATAGTAATGACCGGCATTCTGGAGCAGGATGCCAGAAGATTACAGGTACATCTACAGACCATCATGACAGATCCTTCCTGTTCCATAACTCCCGTGTCAGAGGGAAAAACTCTCTTCTCTATCCCGGTATTTTTATTTTCAATCCCGTGGACGGCCAGTGATCCTCCCGCAGGCCGGCGCCGGGATTCTGGCGGGGGTGGCTGATACCCTATGCCGGGTGAGGACTTTTTTATTGTGCTCGTGATTGGCATGGCAACGGTTGCCATGGCACTGGTCGCGGTCGTGCAGAAGAACCTCATCCGGGCGGTTATTGCGTTTGCGGTCTCCAGTGTCTGTCTTGCAATCCTGTTTTTTCTGCTGGCCTCACCATATGCTGCGGTTCTTGAGCTGGTGGTCGGGGGCGGCCTGGTCGCTGTCCTGTTCCTTGTTGCGCTCATCCTCGCCGGCGGGGAAGAGGAGAAGGTGCGCGCATGAATGCAAAAAATGCGTGTGCAGTAATCCTCGGAACCGTCTTCATGGGAATTTTTATTGCACTCCTTGCTTCCACTCCCCTTTCCTGGCCTGTAGTAACTCCGTTGTCCTCCGGAGTGGGTGAATCGCTCTGGAACGATCGCACCTACGAGGCGCTCCTGCAGGGAATGATCATCCTTGCGGGTGTCTTGTCGATACTCCTGCTGCTGGGCCTGAAACAATCGGGGAGGATGCCCCCATGATGCCGGACGAGGGTGTCGTCATACTGGTCGTGGCAGGGGCGCTCTTTGCGATTGGCCTTGGCAGCCTGATTGCACGCTGTAACCTGATCAAGATGGTGATGGGCCTCGAACTTCTTGGCAAAGGGATCAGCCTTCTCTTTATCCTCGGGGGATACCTGTCCGGTAATACCGGGATTTCCCAGGCAGTTGTGTTTACCCTGATCGCGATCGAGGCCGTTGTTGCCGGTCTTGCCCTCGCCCTCGTCATCCTTGCCAGAAGGGTCTGGAAAACCTTTGATATCGCTGCGATCTCGCGGCTCTCTCCCGGCGGTGAGCGGTGATGGACGTCTTCCCGTGGATGCTTGTCCTCATCGTCCTCATCCCGTTTGTCGGAACCGGGTTCGTTCTGCTCTTCCATAACCGCCCGGATGCCCGCGAGGCGGTCTCACTTGCCGCGGCACTCCTGACCTTTCTTCTCTGCGCCCTGTCCCTGCCCTCTGCGTTTACCGCACAACCCCTGTCCACCACAGCACTCCAGATCCTCCCCGGGCTTGATATCCGGTTTACGGCAGATGCGCTCGGTCTCCTGTTTGCAACCCTCGCCTCCCTCCTCTGGATCATAACCACGGTCTACAATATCGGGTACATGCGGGGCCTCAAAGAGCATTCCCAGACGCGATATTATGCGGCGTTTGCCATCACGATCGGGGCGGTGATGGGCGTAGCACTCTCGTCCAACATGTTCTCCCTGTTCGTCTTTTACGAGATCCTCGCCATTGCTGCCTATCCCCTTGTGGTGCACAAGGAAACAGCGGAGGCGCTTGCAGCAGGGAGAAAATACCTGATCTATACCCAGTGCGGGGGAGTTTCCATCCTGGCCGGTATCATGGCCCTCATCGGCATGGGAAACACGCTGGACTTTATCCCGGGCGGCAACCCTGGTGTTGCCCTGATCGGCCCGGAATTTGCCCGTCTTGCGTTCATCCTCCTCTTTGCGGGTCTCGGGGTAAAAGCGGCGCTTGTGCCCCTGCACGGGTGGCTGCCAAGCGCGATGATCGCCCCGACACCGGTGAGCGGCCTGCTGCACGCCGTCGCGGTCGTGAACACCGGGGTCTTTGGCATCCTCCGGCTGATGTGGTACCTCTTCGGGCCCGAACAGATGGCAGCCCTCGACCTCCAGTATTTTGTCATCGGTGCGGCAGTTGTCACTATAGTTGTCGGCTCCCTGTTCGCCCTTATCCAGGACGACTTCAAGCTCAGACTCGCGTATTCAACCGTGAGCCAGCTCAGCTACATGGTACTGGGAGCCGCAGTGCTCCTGCCGGCAGGGGTATCCGGTGTCACCGATGCCGGAAGGGTTGCGGCCGTGATCGGGGCAACGTATGCCTTCACTGCCCATGCTCTTGGCAAACTGACCATGTTCTTTGTCGCCGGCACTGTTGCGGTCGAGACGGGGAGAACGAAGATTTCAGAGCTGGACGGGCTCGGCAGGAAGATGCCCTGGGAGTTTGCTGCATTCACGCTCGCCACCCTGAGCATGGCAGGACTACCGCCGATGGCGGGTTTTATCTCGAAATGGTATCTTTCCGTGGGAGTCGGATCCGGGGATGCCAGCCAGTGGTGGGTCCTGCTCCTCCTTATCGGTGCCAGTGTCCTGAACCTGGCCTATTTCCTCCCCGTCATCATCCGGGCGTTTTACCGGCCTGCAAGCGGTGACGTTCCTCAGGTCCGTATGACCCTCCGGGGGCCTGTTATCGTGACCGCGGCCCTTGCCCTTCTCGCGGGTCTCTGGACGGTCTATCCCTACAGCCCGTTTGCGCTCTGTGCCATGGTCGCTGCCGGCGTGACTCATACGGCAGCCCCCGTTCTCGGGACACTTGCCTTGGGCACGGCAATCCCGCCGTTCCTGATCTTCCTCATCGGCGCCCCGCTCGTGCTGGCACTCTCAGGCCGGGCACGCCAGGCCGGTCTTATCGTCCTCGGCGGCATTGCGCTTGCCGATGTCCTCCTCCTCCCGGGAGGGTATTTCACCGGGCCGGTTGTCGGCGGTGTCCTGCAATGGAATGTCCCCTTCATGGGATATACCCTGACTCTCCTGAGAGTCGACAGTCTCTCGTACCTCACCGGGCTCATTTTCGCCCTCATCACGTTCCTTGCCATTGTATATGCAGCAGCAGTTGCAGCACCCCGCCTCCACCTTTACGCCCTCCTCTATGCCGGGGCATCGCTCGGCGTAGTCTTTGCCGGGGACTGGATCACGCTCCTGTTCTTCTGGGAACTCATGGCCGTCACTTCCACATTCCTGATCTGGCAGGAAGGTGGGGAAGCGATCCGTGCAGGATACCGGTATCTCCTCTTCCACGGCCTCGGGGGGACGCTCCTTGGGGCTGGGATTGTCCTGCTCTTCATAGGGGGTGGCTCTCCCATTGTCGGGCCGCTTGCCGGGATCCCCGCTGCAACATACCAGTTTTGGGCATCGGTGCTGATCGTGCTCGGCATCGGCGTGAACGTCGCGTTCATCCCGCTCCATACCTGGCTCCCCGATGCGTACCCCCGGGCGAACTTTGTTGCCAGCGTATTCCTGAGTGTCTATACCACGAAGGCGGCGGTCTACCTTCTCGCACGGGCCCAGCCCGGGACGGAATTCATCGCTTTCATGGGGGCGTTCATGGCAGTGTACGGCGTGATCTTTGCCGTCTTCCAGAACGACATGCGCCGTCTCCTCTCCTACCACATCGTCTCGCAGGTAGGCTACATGGTTGCCGGGATCGGGATCCTGGGCTGGCTGGGTGCAGCGGATGCGATCGGGCAGCTCGGTCTTGATGGCGGCATGGCCCATCTCTTCAACCACATCCTCTACAAGGCCCTCCTTTTCATGGCAGTCGGCGTCATCATCTGGAAGACCGGCGAGAACCTGCTGAGCCGCGTCGGCGGGCTCCAGAAGAAGATGCCGGTCACGGCACTTGCGTTCTGGGTTGCCGCGTTCTCGATCGCGGGCGTCCCGCTTTTCAATGGTTTTGTGTCAAAGGGCATGGTGCTCCTTGCCGCGGAGCATACGAGCATATGGCTGTGGGTGCTGCTGGAGATCGCGTCCTTCGGCACATTCGTCTCGTTCCTCAAGCTCGGGTATTTTGCCTTCCTCCGCCCGGGAGAGACAAAAGGGTCGGATCCCCCGCTCCTGATGCAGGCGGGCATGCTGGGAGCTGCAGCACTCTGTATCATTATCGGGATCTGGCCGGCACTCCTGTACTCACTCCTGCCATACACCACAAGCTATGCGGTGTATGACCCGGTACACGTCATCACCGCATTGCTGGTCCTCGGGGCTGCAGCGCTCTTCTTCTTCACGATTGGGAAGAAGGTCCTTGAACCCCATGACGTGTCGCAGAGGGACTTCGATCTCGTGTACGAGAAGGCATGCCACGGTGTCTGCCTTGCTGCACGCGGGCTCCAGGAACTGTTCCGGATCATCTACGCGTATGCAACCGCGGGAGCCCGGCTGCTCTTCGATGCCGGCAGGCTTGCCATGGGGATGGAAAACCGTGACGCGAACTGGAACAGTGCGATGTTTGTTGGTGTTCTTGTTGCCCTGGTCACCGTCGTAATCTTGGGGGTGGGATTATGAACCCGGTCGATATTGCCGGGTTCATGCCCTTCTTCATCGCGCTCTGTGGTATCGGGATGTATTTCTTAACAAAAGTATTCCCGCCAAACCTCCGCCACTGGTGCGGGACCCTGACCGGCTTCGTCCTCTTTGCCGTTTTCTGCCTGCTCCTGTCCGTCCTGTTCCAGCATGAGGCCTACCCGACAATATCCTATATCGGGCTGACCGGCGGTCTCCTGGTGACGGGTATCGGGGCCGTGGCAGCATGGGCATCGGCGGGGACCCTTGATCCCCGGGGCCCGGTCCAGTTCTATTACCCGCTCTTCCTCTTTGCCCTTGCCGGAGCCATGGCTGTCGGGTTTGCGACAGACCTCTTCACCATCTTCGTCCTTGTTGAACTGTCCGCGATCCCCATCTATGCCCTCTGTGCGTACCATTACCAGACCGATCCTGCGGCCCTGTCGGCAGCCATGAAATACATCCTCCAGGGGGTCATGGGCACCCTGACCGCACTCCTTGGTGTTGCGCTCCTCTTTGTCGAAGGCCATACCCTGAGCATATCCCTGCTCCCGGCCGCCCTTGCCGGTGCAGACCCCCGCATCGTCCTGTTCGCGGCCCTCCTGATCCTGCTCGGGTACAGCGTAAAACTCGGGGTTGTCCCCCTCCATACCTGGCTGCCGGATGTATATGCCCGGGCACCGGTCGGCGTCACCGCCATCATGGTAGGGCCCACGAAGATCGGTGTCCTGATCGCAATGATCCTGTCGCTCTCCGCCCTGCCGGCCGAAGGAACGCTGCCATGGACCCTTGGCATTGTTGTCACGTTCTTTGCGGTTGTCACGATGACTGCCGGCAACCTTCTTGCCCTGAACCAGAAAGACCTCCGGTATATCCTCTCCTACTCCAGCATCGCCCAGATGGGATATATCCTGCTGGGATTCGGGATCGGCCTGATCTACGACCTGCCCCTCGGCTTTGTGGCCGGTCTCTATTATGCCATCGCGTATGCCATGATGAAATCCGGGGCGTTCTTCGCAACGGATGCTTTTGCACGCGATGCAGGGTCCTACCGGGTTTCAGCGATGGCGGGCCTGGGTGCACGCCACCCCGTCCTGGGCCTGTCCATGGTGGTCTTCATCTTCGGACTCATTGGTGTTCCCTTCACTTCCGGTTTCCTCGGCAAACTGCTCCTTGAACAGGCGGGTATGGTAACCTCCATGACGGGAGGTGTCGTCCTTGCCCTGATCCTTGCCCTGAACAGCGCCCTCTCGCTCGGGTATTATATCCCGGTCATATCGACCCTCCTCTTCTGTGGCACGGACAGGGAGACGTGCCCTGCAAACCCGAAACCATTGCCGCTCACGGTCGTTTCCGCCGTGGTATTCCTCGCGGTTGTGACGTTCTATTTCGGCCTGTTCCCGGAATCGTTTGACTGGATCTCCAGTGCCGCCCGGCAGATATTCCCCGGGGGGGTGCCGTGAATGCTGTCATGGGATCTCCTGACCTCCCCGGTCATCATCATGGCATATGCCCTCGGCATCGGCTACCTGGTCTATGCCTGGTCCCGCACCATTGCGCCGGCTTTTACCCATTCCGTCAACAAGACCATGCCCTATGTTGGCGGCGAAGTTGCAGAGGCGCAGACCTGGCAGCCCGGGTACCAGTTCTTCTACGTGGCCCTCTTCTTCACGGTGGTCCACGTGGCTGCACTGGTGCTGGCAACCGCCCCGTTCGATGCCCCGCTCTGGGGGCCCCTTGGTTATCTTGCCATCATGGCCATTGCGATTATGATCCTGAGGTGGGAGCAATGAGAGACGATAAGCCTGGACCCGTCAATGGCAGTGCCCTGATCTGTAATTTATTACTCCAGAATGGAGGTGGTGATTAACCATGGCAGTCCCGGACACCGGCATGAGCCGGCGCCTTGTGAACTGGGCGCGGGCCAAATCCCCGTGGATCACTGTGTACAACAGCGGGGCCTGCAATGCCTGTGACATCGAGATCATCGCCTGCCTTATGCCCCGCTTCGATGTCGAGCGTTTCGGGATCCTGGTCAAGGGCTCTCCCCGTCACGCGGATATCCTGATTGTCACCGGGCATGTGACCCTGAAACAGGCCTCCCGCCTCCGCCGGGTATGGGAGCAGATGCCGGAACCAAAGTATGTGATTGCCATGGGTGCCTGCGGTGCGGCAGGGGGAGTATTCCACGGCCTGTACCATATGATGGCGTGCGTGGACTGCGTAGTCCCGGTCGATGTCTACGTGGCCGGGTGCCCGCCCCGCCCGGACGAGATCATCAATGCGGTGGTCACCTGCCTGAACCTGATGGCAGAGGATGCAGCCCATGGCGGGAAGGAATGGCGGCGGAAGAAGCCCGCAACGGGCGCGGATACAGAGGGAAAAAGCTGCACGGTGATACCATGACCCGTCCGGTAACGGTTGAGACGATAACGGAAAGGATGAAGGAATTCGGAGTGGTTGAGCAGGTCCGGAAAAACCGTATCAGGGTGAAAACCGTACCTGACAGGATCCATGACGCGATAACGACATCGCAGGCGATGCTGGGATTTGACCGCCTGATCACCATCAGTACCGTGGACAATGGCGAAACACTGGAACTGTTGTACCACCTGATCGGATCGCACCGCATCATCATCTCCCTCTCCATCGAACTCCCCCGCGACAAGCCGGTGACACCAACCGTCTCTGACCTGCTTCTCCCTGCAGGTATCTACGAGCGGCAGATCCACGACCTCTTCGGCATCACCTTCGAAGGAAATCCCAACATGAAAAAGATCATCCTGAACGAGGACTGGCCCGGGGATGAATTTCCCCTGCGCAAGGACTGGACACCCGGTCCCGATGTCTTCTACGGCGGGATACGCGTTGAGAAGAGGGAGGGGAGCTAGATGCCCGAAGTCGTTGTCTCCATCGGCCCGCAGCACCCGGCGCTCAAGGAACCGGTCAACTTCAAGGTCATCGCCGACGGGGAAAAGATCGTGCGCCTCGAGCTCGACCTCTCCTACAACCACCGGGGGATCGAGAAGGCGGCCGAGCAGCGGAACTTCATCCGTGTCCTCCCGCTCTTAGAGCGGGTCTGCGGCATCTGTTCGCACTCCCATGCCACGGTCTTTTCCAAGGGCATCGAGGAGATCATGGGCCTTTCGATCCCCCCGCGTGCCCAGTACATCCGCACCATCATTGCCGAGCTCGAGCGGATGCACAGCCACCTCCTCTGGCTGGGTGTTGCAGCGCACGTGATCGGGTTCAATACCCTCTTCATGTGGACCTGGCGTGACCGCGAGGCCGTGCAGGACACACTCGAGGAGATGAGCGGGAACCGGGTCCACTATGGCATGAACGAGATCGGGGGCGTCCGGCGGGATCTGACCCCGGCTCAGGTCGAAGCGGCCCTCGCGAGGCTGCCGGTTCTGGAGGAACGGATCAAAAAGTACGTGGAGATGGTGAACAGCGAGGAGACCATGCTGATCCGTTTCCGGGATGTCGGGAAGATGAGCCGGGAGGAGGCGCTGAAGTACGGGGCGGTCGGGCCTACGGCACGGGCAAGCGGGGTGGATTACGATGTCCGCAGGGACGACCCGTATCTTGCCTATGCAGAGGTGCCCTGGAATGTCATCACGGACACGCACGGGGACGTATACGGCCGGACGCGTGTGCGTGTCGGGGAGTTATGGGAGAGCACACAGATTGTCCGGTACTGCCTTGAGAATTTACCGGCAGGACCGATCCGGGTCGATGCACCGAAAACTGCGCCCAAAGGCGAGATCCTGTCGCGATACGAAGCCCCGCGGGGGGAGCTTGCCCACTTCATCCGGACAAACGGTACTGACAAAGTGGAACGGGTCGATATCCGCACGCCGACACTGGCAAACTGGACCTCAGTGGCAGTCTGTCTTGTCAACCAGAACATTGCGGATATCCCGGTGATCGTTGCGGCGATCGACCCCTGCCTCTCGTGCACTTCAAGGCTGACCGTGGTAAACCGGGTGGATAAGGTGGGACGATGACCGATCCCGTGTTTATCCTCCTCTACATCTTCATCTTCCCGGGGTTCTTCTTCCTTATTTCCTATGGCCTGTTCCTCGCGTACCTGGACCGGAAGATTGCAGCCCGGATGCAGCAGCGGGTAGGGCCGCCGATCTGCCAGCCGCTCGCTGACCTGATCAAGATGCTGGGCAAGGAAGTGATCAACCCGAATGGCGTGGACTGGCGGGTATTTGACGCGATCCCCCTCATTGCCCTTGCTGCTGTCATGACCGCGTTCCTCTATGTACCGGTTCTCGGGTACAGCCCGCTTGCGTTCCAGGGGGACCTTGTTGTCGTCCTTTACCTCATGGCCCTTCCGACGATAGCGCTCTTCGTGCTCGGATGGCTCTCCCGTAACATCTTCTCCGCCATCGGCGGGATCCGGGCAGTCACGCAGCTCTTCATCTACGAGGTGCCGTTCTTCCTTGCCCTCCTCACTCCCGCCATCATGGCAGGCAGCTGGTCGATCTCGGAGATTGTTGTATGGCAGCAGCACAACCTCTGGATCATATTCTTCCAGCCTATCGGTTTCATCGTGGCCCTGATCGGGCTCCAGGCAAAGCTGGAGAGGACGCCCTTCGACATTCCCGAGGCGGAGACCGAGATCGTTGCCGGGCCCTGGACGGAGCTGACCGGGCGCAGGCTCGCCCTCATGGACCTTGCAACCGATGTCTCCCTCGTTGTCGGCAGCGCCCTGATTGCAGCCCTGTTCCTTGGCGGCCCCATGCTCCCGTGGGTCCTTGCCCCGTTCTGGCTGAACAGTATCGCCGGCTTTGCCCTCTTCCTGGTAAAGACCCTTGCCGTGCTCCTGATCCTGTCATCGATCAAAGTAGCGACCGGCCGTATCCGGATCGACCAGCTCAATGATATCGGCTGGAAATACATTGCAAGTGCAGCCGTCGTGCAGGTAGGGATCGTGCTTGTCATCAATTATCTCTGGGTGGTCCCATGAGCGTCCTCCGTGAGATGCTGGAGAATTTCCTTTCCCGTCCCATCACGATCCTGTACCCGAAAGAGAAGATCCCGATCCCGGATGCATTCCGGGGCCGGGTTGCCATCACCGATGACAAGTGTATCGGGTGCTCCAAATGTTCGCTGGTCTGCCCGGCACAGGTGATCACCATGATCGACGGCCCCCGCGAGGTTGAATTCAAGGGGAAGACCCTTGCCCGGAAGAAACGGCCTCAGGTGAAACTGTACAAGTGCATCCGCTGTGCACTCTGCGAGCGGCACTGCCCGACCGGGGCGATCTACCTGAAGAATGAGTTGTCAAGCTCGGGTACCGACGGGGAAGTCGTGATCACGTAATGGAGAAGGCAGCCCCGTTCTCTGACACCCTGCAACACAGGATAAAAAATGCCCGCAGGCTGGCAGTAGTTGGTATCGGCGATGAACTCATCCCTGCCGATCTGCTGGGGATCTCCGCTGCCCGGATGATCGAACAGCAACACCTCCCGGGTATACAGGTCTTTTTTGCCGGGACCGTGCCTGAGAGTATCACCGGTCCTATCCGCAGGTACCGGCCGGAACATGTCCTTTTTCTCGATGCAGCGGAGATGGGAGAACCGCCCGGGACAATAGCGGTCATCGCGCCGGGGCAGGTCCAGGCAAGTCTTCTCTCAACGCATGCCCTCCCGCTGACGGTGGTCATGGAGTATGTCGAGCGGGAGACCGGGGCCGGCGTTACGCTGCTGGGCATCCAGCCCGGTCACAGGAATCCTGAGAACGACCTGTCGGATGAAGACCAGGCATATCTGGACCGGAACCTCCGGCAGCTGTTCACAATTCTTGAAAAACGGTAGTATTCAGCTTGCAGGTTCTGCAAAACTGAACGTCTCGGGAACCAGCGTCTGCAGGTCCACGACAACCGCGAGCGCCGGCGTCGGGTTCACGTTCATCTGCTTCTGGAACGCGGTCTGGGACTGCCATGTACCTGCGTTGACACCGAGTACGCCACGGTAGGTCGTGATCCCCTTGATGTGGACATGGCCGGTGTGGAGGATCTCGGGGAGCGGGTCGATGATCAGCCGGTCGGACTTGCCTGCGGCAATCGGTGTCCTGCGGCCATACGAGGGGGCGAGGTGGCGCCGGACCAGCATCTCCTCCATCATCAGCCCGCTCTGGTCATAGGAGGCCCCGGGGATCAGGCCGATCATGTCATCGATCGACCTGCCATGGTACATCATTACCCGGACCCCCTGGAGGTTGACAACCGCCGGGTTCTCGACAAGTGTGCAGTTGGACGGGAATTTCTTCGTGAACGCTGCCGGGATCACGGGCTGGGGCTCTGCACCCCGCACCACATCGTGGTTGCCCGGAGAAACGATGATCTTAATCCGTGACGGGAGGTCGGAGAGCATGGCGCCGAACGCATCGTACTGCTCGTAGATGTTCTTGATCGTCAGTTCCTGCTCCTGCCCGGGGTAAATACCGATCCCGTCCACGAGGTCCCCGGCGATCAGGAGATACCCGTAGTCGGAGTCCGAGAGCCAGTCCGCAAACCGGTTCCAGGCCCCTTCAAGGAACGTGTTGCTGCCCACGTGGACATCCGAGATCAGGACCGCCTTTCCCGGCTGCTCGCTCTTAAAGGGCGTGTTGTCGATGCGGATGTCCGGCCGGTAGAGGTGTTCTGCGAAGAAGAGGCGCCCGTCGGTTGAGAGTTTCCCCTTGACACCAATGACTTCGTCATGGATGATCCGCTCGGCATCATGGAATACGGGACGGTCTTTCCGGAAGAGCACGGACATGCTTGCTGACGTATCCTCGATCTCGGCGATGCGGTGGCCGTTCTTCGTGGTGCTCACATCAACGACCATCCCGATGATGGTGCACTCCTCCTGCCGGTAGCGGGTGTTCTTGGTCAGCCCCTCGATGGGCATCGCACCCATCCGGCTCCGGATCATCCCGCCAAGGCGGCTGTACCGGTCCCGGAAGTAGTGGAGGTAATCCCCGGTCCCGTTCACCGGGCCCGATGTGCCTGAACTGCCGCTCACGACCTCGACACTGGGGTCGAGGAGGAAGCGGGTCCCGTCCCGGGTGGCGTGCATACCGGGGATGTGCTTTGTGGATACGACAACGGTATCTTCTGGCACCTGCGCAAGGATCCGGTCGATGAGGCCCGGTTCGTCCTGCTCCTGGATGTAGCGCACCACGTCGGGGTGCACCTGGAGCCGGGTATCGAGGAACCGGAGCGCGATCTCCTGCGCAGAAAGCATACCAGATCATTGGTTGCCGGGAAAATATAGCCTGTTATCCTGCACCTACCCGGCACAGGCAGGCAATACCTGCGGAAGTGCCTGACATTGTTGATAACCTTGCCCGGTATACCTTGTACAGAACTACCGGAACAGAAATGTACGAAATCATCTCAACGCTGGTACTGGGTTTTGTCATCGGGCTCACCGGGGCGCTTGCCCCCGGGCCGACGCTGGTTGCCACCATCAACGCCTCCCTTGCGGGGAACTGGACCGCGGGCCTGAAAGTCTCGCTCGGCCACATCGTGATCGAGACCGCGATCTTCTTTTTGATCATCCTCGGGCTGGCCAGCGTGGCAAGCCCCTATACGGCCGCCATTGCCCTCATCGGCGGCACCGCACTCGTGGCATTCGGGATCATGACGATTTCCGGGAGCCGGAGCGCCACGCTTGCGGCCGGTCCCGTGCAGGAGGGAGCCAGCCCCTACATGGCCGGGCTCCTGACAAGTGCCGCAAACCCCTACTTCTGGATCTGGTGGCTCTCGGTCGGGAGTGCCCTCCTGATCCAGTCGCTTGAAGGAGGGCTGCTGCTTGCCGCCGTCTTCATGATCGGCCACTGGGCTGCCGATACCGGGTGGTACACGTTCGTCTCCACCAGTGTTGCGAAGGGAAAGACCCTCTTATCGGACAGGACCTATCACGGGATCATGGCAGTATGCGGGGCATTCCTGATCCTTTTTGGGCTGTATTACCTGTCAGGAGCGCTTCTGCCCCGCTGACCGGATGCGATCCCCCTCCCTCGAAGAACGCTGATGGAAATACACAATCAACTGTGAATAAAAGCAAAAATGGTGGTTCAAGGATTTTTTATTTTACTATTAACTACTGCTTGAAGTGCCCTTTTCTTGGTCCGAGGCGAAAGGTCTACTTCGCGCTCTGAAAGAAAAGTAATAACTTGGCCTTCAGTAACCTTCGTTAAACCACGTTCTTTAGCCCATTCAATACAAGGGGTCACCAATGATAACATTTTTTCATTTCTTTTTATCTCTCGCTGTTGCTCTAGTTGCTTCTGGACTAATCGTTCGGCTTTTTTAATCCTAAATTTTAAGTCAGCAGGGAGATTCCACAGATTAACACTTTTACTTCTCCAAAAATAGCCTATGATTACATGAAAAGGAATTGGCCTTTCGTCATCTTGGTCTGGAAATTTTTTTTTGGAAAATGATAATATTTCTACTGCAAGTTCTTCCGGTGTTGAAAATTTAAATTCGTTAGACAATTTTTCTTCGGTCGTTAATTTTTCAATTTCTCTTTCTGAATCATCAGTGGTTTTCTTCGTTTCTGAGATCTGGTCTATAAGGTTATTCAATTCTGGAACAGATTCCCAAACAGAGATTATGTCACCCTGTCTAGTTCTTTCTACAAAAAAACCTAAAAGATCTTTGAATTTTTGAACCGTAATTAGTATGTTAAGACCACATTTTGACAGATCCGTAGTTTCCAATATTATTTTTGTTCCATCTTCGTTAAAATTTATTGAAGAAAAGACATCGGGGGGAGTATCATTTCGCATTTCGAACAAGATTGGAGCCCACGCTTGAATATCTGTTGAACTTTCCACCTGTACTGTAAAGGAGGGTATAATTTTTTCAAGTATGGATTCAGGTAAATCATTTGTTAGATTTTGCCTCATAATATCCCCGACACGTATTTTTTTCTAATGTGCGAGCCCGGTATTCACGCCGCATTAGTCTGGTATATTCTTTTAGGGCTTCTTCAGGTTTTTGATGATTCTTGACGCGTTCTTCTCTAGTCTCGACCCTTGCGGGTCTCGACACATCCCACATGGTTAATGTGCACAGGGTTCAACACTATACAAAAACCCGTACCAGGTATTCCCAATGGCAGCCAAAGACACCCCCCGTGACCTCCGCACGCTCTTCGCACAATTCCGTACCAGCGACCACTGGGCGGTCTCGCTTGCCCGGGACCTGCTCTGGGTTGCCTGCGTTGTCGGGGGCATCGCGCTCGCCCTCTTCCTCATCTGCGGCACGTGGCCGGCGGTCGTGACCATCGAGTCGGGGAGCATGATCCCCAACATGAACATCGGCGACCTTGTTGTCGTAGTCCAGAAAGACCGGTACGGGGAGTTCATGACCTGGGAGGAAGGAAAGCGTGCGAACGTCTCGAAGTTCAACAGCTACGGCGACGTGATCATCTACAAACCCAACGGGCTCGATTCGGTCCACCCGATCATCCACCGGACCATGGTGTATGCCACGAATACCACGCCGCTGACGGAGATCCGTGGCAACCAGCTCCTGACCAGCTATGCTCCCGCCCATGACGGGTACATCACGTGGGGAGACAACAACCCGTATCCCGACCAGTTCGCTTCCTATAAGGGGATCGGCACACCGGAACCCGTCAGGGAAGAATGGATCGTCGGCAAAGCACTCTTCACCGTGCCCCTTGTCGGGTATCTCCCCCTCCATATCTGGGAAGTGGTGATCGTGGTCGTCATCATCATGGCCCTGCACGAGCTCTGGCTCCGCTCGCGGGAAGGCAAGGAGCAGAAGGGCGGCAATAGCGGCAGGCAGAAGAAGAAAGCCGGAAAGAAGTAAGGGCAGGAACACGGGACCATGACCACATTACCCACGCTGTTGTCCGATGTAATGAGTGGCCACCGGCTCACGGAACAGGAAGCAGAACGGCTCCTTAAAGCTACCGGCAGGGATGTCTGGAAGATCACCGCGGCGGCCGACGAGATGCGGGAGCGGAGGGCAGGTGACATTGTCACCTATGTGAGGAACCAGAACCTCCACGTGACCAATATCTGCAAGAACCTCTGCGGGTTCTGCGGGTTCGGGAGAAAGGCGACGGACGAGGGGGCATACTGCCATGACAGGGACGCCATCCAGATGCAGGCCCGGCTCGCCTACGAGCGGAAAGTGACCGAGATCTGCCTCCTCTCGGGTGTCCATCCCGGGTTCACCCTCGACACTTTCGTGGACATGATGCACTGGATCCACGAAGCGGCTCCCGGTGTCCATATCCATGCCTTCAGTCCCGACGAGGTCGCCCATGCGGCAAAGAGGGGAAAAATTTCCACGCCGGAAGTGCTGGCCCGGCTCAAGGCAGAGGGGCTCGGGACCATCCAGGGCACGGCAGCAGAGATCCTTGTCGACTCAGTTCGTGAGGTGATCTGCCCGCGGAAAGTCCCCACGGCAGACTGGATCCGGATCATCAGGGAGGCTCACGGTATTGGCATGCGGTCAACGGCGACCATCATGTACGGCTCGTACGAGACCGCACGGGACCAGGCCGAGCACCTCGGGCTCCTGCGGGATGTCCAGGACGAGACGCACGGGTTCACCGAGCTCGTCACCCTCCCGTTCGTCCATACCAACACCCCGCTCTACCAGCAGGGGATTGCCCGGGCCGGGCCCACGGGAAGGGAGGACCTGCTGATGCTTGCGGTCTCCCGTCTCTTCCTTGACAATTTCAACAACATCCAGGTCGCATGGGGCAAGGTGGGCCTGAAAATGACCCAGCTCGCGCTCCTCTCGGGTGCCAACGACCTTGCCGGCACGATGTTCACGGACGACGTGAGCGGGGATGCCGGTGCTTCCGGATCGGATTATCTCGATCCGAAAGATATGGAGCGGATCGTCTCGGATCTCGGCAGGACCCTGAGACAGAGGACGACGCTGTACGATCTGGTAAAATAAAATAATAAAAAAAGGTTTTAATCGTAGTTTTTAGAGAAGTTCCAGCGCCTGGCGCCCGGTCATGCCGGTCTTGATCCCGCGTCCCAGTGCCGAGCGGTTCACCTCTTTGACAATCCCCTTGAGGATGTCATCGGTGTCCACAATGGACGGGCCAAGGGAAGGTCGGACCTTGACAGCGGGATAACTGAAGGAATCGAGTGCTGCCACATCGAAGGCGCCGCACCCGACCAGGCCCACATCGGTCTTGATCGCAACAAGGTTCGCCGGGCCCAGCGGTACAATGAACCCGTCTGCCACTTTTCTTGAAAGTCGTACTTCAATGAATTCCATAGCGCTCGTGCAGGAATGGTTGGCGTACAGGTTGATAATCCTGCGGCATGAGATTCGATACCTTTACTTTTGGGGAGATGATACTCTCCGTACTACACCCGAGGCGTTATGGGACCGGATCTGAAGACGTTACTGGATGATGTGAAAGGCGGATGTCGGCTGAGCGGGGACGAGGCACTCCGGCTCTTCCGGACCCGTGACCGTCAGGTCTGGGAGATTGCTGCGGCCGCAGACGAGGTACGCGAGCAGCGGGCAGGAGACGCGGTGACGTATGTCCGGAACCAGAACATCAACGTGACCAACCTCTGCGTGAACGCCTGCGGGTTCTGCGGGTACTCGAAGAAACCCGGGGATGAGGGGATCTACTTCCACGACAAGGCGGCGATCCAGGAGAAAGTGGCACTGGCAAAGGAGCGCAAGTGCACCGAGATCTGCACCGTGAGCGGCCTCCACCCGGACTTCACCGCACAGTCTTATACCGATGTGTACCGCTGGATCCACGAGGCGGCACCGGGCATCCACCTCCACGCGAGCAACCCGATGGAAGTGGCCTATGCCGCAAAGCGAAGCAAAATGAGTACGGTCGAAGTGATGGAGGCGATGAAGGAGGCGGGGCTCAACTCGATGTGCGGGACGGCAGCGGAGATCCTCGTGGACGATATCCGGCAGAAGATCTGCAAGGAAAAGATCCCGACAAAAGAATGGGTCCGGATCATCACCGAGGCGCACGGGCTTGGCATCCCGTCGACTGCCACCATCATGTACGGGCACTGCGAGAGCGATGCGGACCGGGTGGCACACCTTGCGATCCTCCGGGACATCCAGGACGAGACGCAGGGGTTCACCGAGTTCGTCCCCCTCTCGTTCATCCACATGAACACGCCGATCTTCCGGCAGGGGCATGCCCGGGCAGGGGCAACGGGCAGGGAGGACCAGCTGATGGTTGCGGTGGCCCGGCTCTTCCTTGACAATTTCAAGAACATCCAGGTCTCGTGGGTGAAGGAAGGGATCAAGATGGCCCAGCTCGGGCTGATCGCAGGAGCAAACGACCTCGGGGGCACGGTATTCGAGGAGAGCATCTCCAAGGGTGCAGGGGCGACCAACACCGATTACCTGGACCCAAAGGAGATGCAGCGGGTGGCAGAGGATATCGGGAGACCCCTGCGCCGGCGTAACACGTTATACGAATTGCTTTAAAACCGCAGCGATCCCGGAAAAATACCGGTGGCTGAACCTTTCCGGGCAGGGAGTCCGGCACGGGAAGAAGAAAAGAGGGAGCAATCCGGTTCAGTCGTGGCTGGGCTTTAAGAGGCGGACGATCTTGTCCCCGATCTTCTGCGCCTTCTTCATTGCCTTCTCGTCCCTGAGCACATCGCCCGCATGGTATCCCGTGCCCTTCACGCACCCGAGGGAGGCGAACTCGTGCGTGGAGAGGAACCCTTCGATGGTCTGGATGGCACGGCCCGCCCCCTTGTTGGCGTGGACGACAACCGCGACCCCTTTCTTCCCCGAGAGCTTACGGTCGTGGTACAGGGAGTAGGTGCGGTCAATAAAATTCTTGAGGTGCCCGCAGACATCGAAGTAGTACGTCGGTGAACCGATCACAAGGACATCGCACTTCATCACCTTCTGCATCATGTCGTTCCAGTCATCGTTCTCGATCACGGACCACTTCTTCTCCTTGCACTTCTCGCAGCCGAGGCAGGGAGAGATCTTCCTTCCCGCAAGCGATATGAACTCGGTCTTTACTCCCGACTCCTCGCACCGGCCGAGGATCTCCTTGACAAGGATCGCCGTGTTCCCGTTCTTGCGCATACTTCCCGATATTCCCAGGACCTTCATGCGTTACTCCACCTTCATAAGATACCCTTACTGCCGTCCCGGCTCATGATAGTTGTGGTGACCGGGACGAGCCCGAGGCTGCGGAACGCAGCGGCAATCTCATCGTGCGGGTCCGTTTTCCGGCTGAGGAGGTGGGACGGGCACCGGCAGTCGCTGCACCCGAAGGTGGGTATGCCCGGGTCCCCGAGGGCTTCCGCAAGCCGGCATTCGGACCGCTCTTCCGTCACCGCATGGACGGTATACCGGAGCTCAAACTGCCTGCCGGTGGAGAGGTAATCGACATGCCACTTCGGCTTCCGGTCCTTTGCCCGGGAGAGGGCGATGTGGCGGAGGAGCCGGGCAAGCCCCCCGCTCCCGAGCGCTGAACCAACGTACACGTGCCAGCCGGCAGGGAACGCAACCGGGCCGAGCGCCCCGATCCCGACCGTGCATGACGGGTTCTCAAAAACGAGACAGTAACATCCCTTATCCATACCCGCTCTTCATCAGGCCCAGCGCCGCTGCAATGCACCGGCTGCCATTCTCGTCCGTGGGCTCGCCATGGCCCGCATACAGCCCTTCGACATCGAGCACGGAGAGCCGTTCGAGCGACCGGGCAAGTTCAGTCCTGCTCCCGCCGGGGAAGTCGTACCGCCCGAAGTACCCGTCGGCAAAGACCGTGTCCCCGGAGATGAGCACCTTGTCCTTCTCTGAGAAGAGGCAGATGCAGCCCGGCGTGTGGCCCGGCGTGTGGATGACGGTAAAATCCCCGATGGTGTCCCCGTCCTTGAGCTTGATGTCGGGAAGGATGCCCGGGGAACGGGCACCAAAGTTCATGGAAAGGGACTTTGTATCCTCCAGGAGGCCAGGGGCGTCCATCGTGTGGATGGCGACCTTTGCCCTGCACATGTGCGCGATCTCCTTCACGTGGGCAATATGGTCGTAATGGCAGTGGGTCAGGACGATCGTATCAATGGTCTCCTTATACGGCGCCACGGCCATCGGCATGACCCCTGCGTCCACGAGAATGTTCCCGATAATATACGCGTTTGCCAAGAACGATTCGCCGGGTATCCACCTGACCTGCATGCACAATAATAAGGACTCAAAACAGATGTTTCTTATGGATACGCTCATCCGCAGGTGCAAAAAGGGACTCCCTAAGGAACTGGAGACCGTGGCACGGGCGGAAGGAATGGAACCGGCACGGCTTGCCCGGGGTATCGCGGAGGGACGGATCGTTGTCCCGAAGAACCCGGGCCGGAAGCACCACCCCTGCGCCATTGGCGAGGGCTGCACGGTCAAGATCAATATCAACATCGGGACGTCGGGCTCCCGCTGCGACCCGGCACTCGAAGAGAAGAAAGCAAAGGCGGCACTGGCAAACGGCGCCGATGCCCTCATGGACCTCTCCACAGGAGGCGACCTGGTCGCGATCCGGAAGAAGATCCTCAGATTCGACACAACGGTTGGTACGGTCCCGGTATACGAGGCGGTGCGCCGTGCCGGTAATGCCGGGGACGTCACGGCCGACCTCCTCTTCAAAGTGATCCGGGAGCACTGCAAGCAGGGAGTGGATTTCCTCACCCTCCACTGCGGAGTAAACCGGCAGGCGCTTGATGCGCTTAAAGCCGACCCGCGTCTCATGGGGGTCGTGAGCCGGGGCGGGTCGTTCCACTGCGCCATGATGATGCAGCGGGAAGAAGAGAACCCGCTCTATGCAGAATACGACTACCTGCTGGAGATCCTGAAGGAATACGATGTCACGGTCAGCCTCGGCGACGGAATGCGGCCCGGCTGCCTGCAGGACGCGGAGAAACTGGCGAAATCGGTGGAATACAATACCCTCGGCGCCCTCGCAAAGCGGGCGCAGGCCGCCGGCGTCCAGCGGATGATCGAGGGCCCCGGTCACATGCCCCTCGACCAGGTGGGCTACAACGTGAAGATGATCAAAGAGATCACCGACCACGCCCCCCTATACCTGCTCGGCCCGCTCGTCACCGATATTGCGCCGGGCTATGACCACGTGGTCGCGGCGATCGGTGGGGCTGCGGCGTGCCTGAACGGCGCGGACTTCCTCTGCATGGTCTCGCCCAGCGAGCACCTGGCCCTGCCGGATGTTGCAGACATCATCGAAGGCACCCGGGTTGCGAAGATTGCAGCACACGTTGGGGATACTGTCCGCAAGCCGGAGGGCTGGCGGATGGAGCGCGAGGTGCAGATGGCGGAGGCCCGGCACGAGCTCGACTGGGACGAGCAGTTCCGGCTTTCGCTCTATGGCGACCATGCCCGGAAGATCCACGAGCGGGACGGCGAGACGGATACCTGCTCGATGTGCGGGGATTTGTGTGCGGTCAAGATGGTGAACGAGCTGTTTGGGACCGGGAAGAAGAAGGGGAAAGGGAAGAAGAGAACGTAATTTTCCGATAACATTTTTACTGGAAAACCCGGATTCCCATCTCCCTCAAAAAATATAACATCGGCCGATCCTATCATCATAGTAAGAGAGATGCATCACCTTGCCCAGGATCAGCCAGCCCAGGAAAATGCGGTCGATTGAGGAGATCCGGCAGGATCTCCAGATGAACCTGCCTGAACTCCGCGATCGTTATGGGGTTACCTATCTTGGGATCTTCGGCTCCTATGTGAGGGGCGAACAGAAAACGACAAGCGATGTGGATATCCTTGTGGAATTCGACCGTTCGGGAACTCTGCTGGATTTTATCCATCTCCAGCATGACCTTGAGGATCTCCTTGGCATACGGGTGGATCTTGTGGAGAAAAGCGGACTCAAACCCACGATCAAATCCTACGTGCTTGCAGAAGTTGTGCCGGTATGACCAGCCCGAAAGAAAAACGGAGTGCGGAAGAATACCTCTCCGATATGCGGGATGCAATCCGTGCAGGCCGGGAATTCTCACGGGGCGTAACATTCGAAGAGTTCCTGACCAACCGGGAGAAACAGTTTGCCATTATCCATGCCCTTGAGGTCATCGGGGAAGCGGCAAAGCAGGTGCCTGCATCCGTGAGAAAAGAGTACCCGGATATCCCGTGGCGTGATATTGCGGGGATGCGGGACCGGCTCATCCATGGTTATTTTTCCGTGAATCTTGAACGCCTGTGGAACACGGTCAGGGATGATCTGCCTCATCTTGAGGCGGCCCTTAAAAGAAAGTGAAACAGAAATCTTATCAGATTATTTCAAACTCTCACAAGCACTCCCATTTTGATCTGCATCTAAACGATGAATATCCCCTTTCCCTTGTGCAACGCAATAATCGTAACACGCTTGGGCCTCGACATGTGTTGAGAAATCTTTACAATTATACTTATCACTGGAACAATCGCAAATCCCACTTGAAAATGTACTAGTTACCTTCGAGACAACTGAGGTAATTTTCGGACTTGGAATTACTGTGACAACGGACGTTGTTGTATGCACAGGTGTACTGAATGATGTTCTCACTACTACTGTTGGAACTGTAGTAGTGGTTGTGACACTTGATGATGATGATGGGGTGCTACACCCAGATAACATAAGCATGAAGATTATGGTCACTGAAAAAACGAAAATTAAATGAAATTTCATAAATGGATAGGAATATTTTGATACGATTAATTTTTTGATTTACTTATCGCATCACTTACATTAATGGAATAATCTTAGAGTGTACTTCTCTTCATGATAATGCTTGAATAAGTAATTCCCACAGCATCGCAATGCGCCCCGTCCTCCCATGGGGGACTGGTGGCGCAAGAGGGGGGTGGGGGTACCACCCCTCCGGAAAAAGAGGGAGGGGGTACCCCCCACCCCCACGACTCCTTTTACATGCACGACCCCTCTGTTTCCCGTGGAATTCACGTCTGTAAATATCATTTCCACCACGATGTCTGACAGGGGGGGTAGTCCCCCCTCCCTCAGCAGGAGGCACCCCCCATCACCCCGCTTGAAAAAAGAGAGGGGGGGTCCCCCTACCCACCCCTCCATGGTCCGAAGGGGTACCCACCCCCCCGATTTTGCAGGGGCTAGTGCGCTGCTTCTTCTGGAACCCCCGACGGAGAGCCGGATTATTGGCAGATTATCCTCAAGAAAAAGGGAGGGGTACCCACCCCTCCTGTGCCAAGGGGGGTAGCTACCCCTCCCCTGAGTTGAGGGGGGGTCCCTGGCGCCGGATCCGGGCTGGCTGGATGGGAGGGGTAGGTACCCCCCACACAAGGCGACCCCTTGTTTACTTCTTCCTCTCCCCACCCGCTGCCTTCACGATCTGTTCCATCGTCACCGGCAGGGTCTTCTCGAACGGCACGGACCAGTGGAACAGGACAGCATCCACAACCGCCGTCCCCTTGATGGTGACCTGCACGGTGCCCTGTGCCGCCAGGGCCGCGAGCGCCGCAAGGAGGACGGCGTTGTCCGACCTGACCGGGACCGTGATGAGCGTACTGTCGTTTGCCGGGATTGTCACCCGGCCGGTATTTCCTGTCGCGATCTGACGGACGGTAGCGCAGTCCCGGCACAGCACTTTGAAGGGAACTTCCTGTATCGTTACGCCAAGCGGGTTTTTGTTCCTCACCCGGATCGCCACGTCGAGTTCAAGGGACGAGATCGACAGGGAGCGGAGCCGCACGTCTTCAAGGCTGACTTCCGGTTCGTGCAGGAGGGGCATCGTAAGAACGTTTCACGAACCGGTTGAAAATCCTGCTTATCCGGCCTGACACCTGCCTTGTGAACGTTCCTGATCCAGCTATTCGGATCGACCGGGCCCTGCCAGAAAAATGAACGGCCATCGGTTATCCAATCGTAATAAATATATATCCAACGGCATATAAAATTCTCAGGAGTATACGGATATGAAAAAATTATTTTCTGACTTCCGGAAAACCTTTGGCAGCGGGCCTGTCGGGGTGATGGCCAGTCTCATCCTGCTGTTCATCGCTTTCCTGGTTAACGGGCAGTTTCGCGTTCCTCCAATCTCGGATAACCAGACCCTGCTGGACACCATATTCATCGCCTCGATCGTACTGACACTGGTCCTCATCGCCTGGAGTCTGCGGTCCCTGCCTGCAGCGGACAGGGGCAACAGGCTCTGTACGTCCGGTGCGTTCCGGTATGTCCGTCACCCGCTCTATGCTGCATTCTTATCGGTCTTCAACTTCGGGCTTGCCATCTGGCTCAACAGTTACATTTACCTCGGATGGGCACTGCTCCTGCACCCGGTATGGCACTTCCTTGTCCGGGACGAGGAAAGGATGATGATCGCCACGTTCGGCGATACCTACCGCGAGTACCAGAAGAGAACGGGACGCTTTTTCCCCCGGCTCATAAAAAAAGAGTGAACAGCATTTCCGCTCCCGGCGTTTCTGCATCGGGGCATGGAATCTTCCCGTCCGGTGGTTATTCCTCCTGCTATTCTCCCTGCGGCTTATATTCTTGCCCGGAGTTCTTTTTCCGCCGTTGCAAGCGCCGCTGCAGCCTGCTCGTCCGTCATCTCAGGGTTCTTGAACCGGGTGAACCGTTCGCAGATAAGCTCGGGACATTTCCCGCAGTGGGGGAGTTTCTTTATCGTCGTGCAGCACTCGTAAATCGGGCACTGGTCGATATTCACCAATGCTGTCCAGAATGGTTTCCCCGTTACCTTTTCACAGCCGGGGCAGTCCTTCTTATGGTGGTCGCAGTCGCTGCACGAGAACCCGCATACGGTCTCAATCTTTTTCTTTGCCATACACACCTGTCCCTGCCAGACCCGCATAAAGGTGCGGGATACGGGGCGTGAAAGTAAGGGGCGGAGTATACCGGGGAAGGAAGACTCCTCCGACCACAAAGCACTCAATACAATCCTGCCAACCTGAGGGGTATCATGCAACTACCTCCGTTTTTTTACCAGGTGTTCGAATCCCTCCCCCGGCAGGGCCCGGGCTGTGCAGGTGCGACAAAGAAAGTGTTCTCACTTCTTCCCCCTCTTCCGGATGACACGAAGATCCTCGATGTCGGGTGCGGCAGCGGAACCCAGACCCGGGACCTTGCCGCCCTCACCACCGGAACGATCACCGCGGTGGACAACCACCAGCCGTTCCTGGACATGCTCAACGCCCGGGCCGGGGAAGCCGGCCTGCAGGGAAGGATCCGGACCGTGAATGCCTCGATGGATGCCCTCCCCTTTGAGCCGGGTCAGTTCGACCTCATCTGGTCCGAGGGGGCGATCTTCATTGTCGGGTTCGAGAAGGGCCTCAACCTCTGGAAGCCGCTCCTGAAAAAGGGCGGGTACATGGTGGTGTCCGATGCCGACTGGTTCGAGCCGAATCCGCCGGAAGAGCTCATGAAATGGTGGGAGAGCGAGGGATACATCCCCGTGCCCGAAGAGGAGATGAAGGAACGGGTAAAGCGGACCGGGCTCAGGCTTGTCGCAACCTACCGGCTGCCGGATGCCGGGTGGTGGGATAACTACCATGTCCCGATGCTGGCCCGGATCGCGGAGCTCCGGAAGACGCATGGATCGGATCCCGGCGATGCCGCTATCCTCGATGCACTGGAGCACGAAGCGGATATGTTCCGGAAATACAAGCAGTATTACGGGTACACGTTCTTCGTGATGCAGAAGGTCTGAAAAAGGAGGATGTTCCGTCAGTGGTGGCGGGACTTCTTCATGCAGTGGGCTGAGCACTCGGTATGCTCAATCCCCTCGCGTTTCATGGTCCACTCAAGGAGCGGGAGGATTGCATCCCAGAGATCTTTCCCATCTTCGGTAAGGTAATACTCCACCCGGGGCGGGATCTCGGAGAATGCCTCGCGGCCGACAAATCCCTCTTTCTGTAACGACACCAGCGTATCGGTCAGCGTCTTTGGGCTGATCCCTTCGAGTTCCTTCATCAGTTCATTGAACCGGAGGCGGGGCGTGTTCCCGAGGACGTGGATGATAAAAAGCGCCCACTTTTTGGAGATGGTATCGATGACGCCTTCGAGCGGGCACGGGCAGAGCCCTTTACTATCATGCGACATAGTGACTACATTACTATAAACTTTGTAGTATTAATACTATCCAGAAGAGTGTAATGTTGGATAACCGGAAAGGAGGTGAAACAAGAGATGTTTGGACATGAACAGTCATGCCATGGAGGCAGCTGCACCTGCGGGTGCGGGGGAATGATGTCGGTAGAAGACGAGATCAAGGCGCTGGAAGTGCACCGGGCGCACCTGAAACTCCAGCTCGATATGATCGAGAAGCGGATCAGCGGACTCAAGCACGTGGGGAAGTAATCCTCCCCGCCGTCCACTGCACAGGACAATGCATGAGCCCCCCACTTTTTTCTTTTTTTTTCTGACCACTATCGTAAAATGCCTGTACAGCCCTCTGGTACATAACGATGTCACAGGATATTGTGAACCAGGTCCGGTCGCTCGCCCTCTCTCTCGGTGCTGATTATTTCGGTGTGGCAGACCTCATCCCTGCCCGTGACTTCATCCATGCGCAGGGAGGGGAGCGGGCCGGCAGGTACCCGCGGGGAGTTGTGATGGGGATCAGGCTGCAGGACAGCGTTGTCGACCTCCTGCCGGAGAAAGACAAAGAGGGCGCAATCCTGTACCGTCACACAACCTATGACGTTGTCAACACCGCCCTCGACCAGATCGCGCTCCGGGTTGCAAACACACTCCAGCGGGAGGGCTATGGGGCATTTCCCGTCCCTGCATCGAAGCGGACGAGTGACGAGCACATCTGCGGGATCTTCTCGCAGAAGCTTGCGGCGCACATGGCCGGGTTTGGCTGGATCGGAAAGAGCTGCCTGCTCGTGACCCCGGACCACGGCCCGCGGGTCCGGTGGGTGACGATCCTGACCGATGCGCCGCTGGAACCGACCGGCTCACCGATGGAGCCGCGGTGCGGGAAGTGTACGGAGTGTGTCGATATCTGCCCGGTGCAGGCATTTACCGGCAGGGTGTTCTCACCCGATGAGCCCCGCGAGGCCCGGTTCGATGCTGCGGCATGCGACCGGTACTATAAGGAGCTTGAGAAGAACGGGAGTGTCGCCGCGGTCTGCGGGCTGTGCGTATGGGTATGCCCGCACGGGAGAAAAGCGGGACGAAAAGCCCGGAAACAGGCAAAATAATTCCGGTGAAATTTTTTTATCCGGTCATTTCTTTGACAGGTTGAGGATCCGGATAGCCAGCCACGCCGCATTGTCCCCGTTGTCCACACCAACGCAGGCAACCGGCACGCCTTTTGGCATCTGCGCAATCGAGAGCAGGGAGTCCATGCCGTTCAGCGTCCCGCTGACAGGCACGCCAATGACCGGCTTGTCGGTCTTTGAGGCGATCACACCCGGGAGCGCTGCGGAGAGCCCGGCAATCGCGATATAGACCTTGCACGTGCTTGTCTTGAGATAGGCATCGAGCTTGTCGGGATCGCGGTGGGCAGAGAGGATCTGGGCATCGTACGAGATGTTGTTCGCGTCAAGGACTTTCTTGACCTTGTCAGTGATTGCCGCATCTGATGCGGATCCGGAAATAATAGCTACGTCTGCCATATCTGCCATCCAAACTTATATTGCGTCTATATTAAAATACTATGAGCAGATTCACATGGAAAAAGAACTACTCCTGATGCTGCCGGGCCCGGTGCCGATGCCGGAACGGGTCAGGTTCGCAATGTCGCGTCAGGCAATAAACCACCGCAGCCCCGAGTTCGGTGCCGCGTATGCCGACTGTGTGCGTGTCCTCAAGAACACGTTTGCAACGAAGAACGACCTTGTTGTTATCAGCGGTTCCGGCACGGCCGGCATGGAAGCCGCGATTGCAAACGTAGGACGGGACAAGGATATCGCCTGTATAGTCAACGGGAAGTTCGGCGAGCGGCTCTATAAGATCAGCCAGCGCTACGGGAAAGCGCACGAGATCAAGTCTGAGTGGGGTACTCCTGTCGCCCTCGAAGCGCTTAAGGCGCAGCTCGAGGCTGGCGCAACTGTCGTTACCCTCATCCACAACGAGACCTCGGCCGGTATCAAGAACCCGGCCGAAGAGATTGGGAAGCTCTGCCGGAAGCACGACGCCCTCTTCATCATGGACGGTATCACCTCCATCGGTGGCGACACCGTTGAGGTCGACAAGTGGGGCGTTGATATCGCCATCACCGGCTCCCAGAAGTGTTTTGCCGCACCCGCAGGCCTTGCCATGGTCTCGGTGAGCAGCCGTGCATGGGAACGGATGACGAAGAACCCGCCGTTCTACCTCGACCTTGCAGCATACAGGAAGAGCGCAGGCGGAACGCCGATGGAGACGCCGTACACCCCGGCCGTCCCGCTCTTCCTTGCGCTCCGCGAGGCCTGCCTGATCATCGAAGAGGAAGGACTCCCTGCACGGATCGCCCGGCACAAGAAGATGTCAGGGGCCGTGCAGGCAGCGGCAAAGGCATGGGGCCTTCGCCTCTTCCCGAAGATCGACAAGCTCCACAGCTACTCGTCCACGGTCACGGCAATCGAGTATCCCGCCGGTGTCAAGGACGACGAGATGCGGGCAGCCATCAAGAAGATGGGGATCGTCATCGCCGGTGGCCAGGACCACCTGAAGGGGAAGATCTTCCGTATCGGGAGCATGGGCGCGGTCAGTGCACCGGAGATCCTCGCTACCCTTGCGGCAACCCAGATCGCCCTGAAGAAATGCGGGTATAAACTCCAGGGTGACGGTGTCCAGGCCGCAGGTGAGGTGCTGGGATGAGGGTGGGCGTTGCCGATACCACCTTCTCGCGCGTCAATATGGGAGCCATCGCTGTCGATGAGCTCAAAAAACATGCAAGTGTAGCCATCGAACGGGTCACGGTGCCCGGGATCAAGGACCTGCCGGTGGCCTGCAAGAAACTGATCGAGGAACGCCGGTGCGAGATCGTCATGGCACTCGGCATGCCCGGGGGCAAGGACAAGGACAGGATGTGCGCCCACGAGGCGTCGCAGGGCCTGATCATGTGCCAGCTGATGACGAACACCCACATCATCGAGGTCTTTGTCCACGAGGACGAGGCAAAGGATGACCGGGAGCTTGCCTGGCTCATGGAGCAGCGCACCCGCGAGCACGCGGTCAATGCCGTGAAACTCGTCCTCCACCCAAAAGAGCTGGAGAAAGAGGCCGGTACCGGCCAGCGGCAGGGATTTGCCGACGCCGGGCCTGCCCGCCGCTAGGGCAAAAGCCAACGGATTTATGAAGTTCAATAAAAAAGAGATGATCTGCTATGTGTGATACCAACCCGATAAAACTTGGATTCGTTGTCGCGGAGTTCAACCGCGACATCACGTACATGATGGAGATTGAAGGCCGCGAACATGCAGCATTCCTCGGTGCAGAAGTGACCGAGTGCATGTATGTCCCCGGGGCATATGACATGCCGCTCGCAATCAAGAAGATGCTGACCGCCGGCAAGGTGGACGCAGTCGTCACGATCGGCTGTGTTATCGAGGGCGCCACCCAGCACGACGAGATCGTGGTGCAGCATGCAGCCCGGAAGATCATCGACCTCTCCCTCGAGTTCGGCAAGCCGGTAGCCCTCGGCATCTCCGGGCCCGGCATGACCCGGCTTGAGGCGACCGAGCGGATGGACTACGCAAAGCGTGCCGTTGAATCAGCCATCAAGATGGTCAAACGGTTGAGATGAAGCCCCTGTCGGAGAAGATTGCCGGCGTCACCGAGTCGGCAACGATCGCGATCTCCAACAAGGCCAAGAGTATGCAGCGGCAGGGGATCGATGTCATCAGCCTCTCGATCGGCGAACCGGACTTCGATACCCCGAAGCATATCACCGATGCCTGCATCGATGCCCTGAAGCGCGGCGAGACACACTACGCCCCGAGCAACGGCATCCCCGAGCTGACGAGTGCCATCAGCGAGAAGATCACAAAGGAAAACGAGTTTCCCTGCACTCCCCAGCAGGTGATCGTTGCCTGCGGGGCAAAGGATGCGATCTACGAGGCATGCGAAGCCGTCCTGAACCCGGGCGACGAGACGATCATCCTCACCCCGGCCTGGGTCTCCTACGAGCCGTGCGTCCAGATCGCAGGCGGGAAGCCGGTCTTCCACGAAATAAACCCGAAAACCTTCCAGCTCGACGACACCCTTCTTGAGCGCGTCAACAAAAAGACGAAGATGATCATCGTCAACTCCCCGTCGAATCCCACGGGGGCTGTTTTCAACAAAACGTCCATGCACCTTATCGCTGACCTCTGCACGGACAACGACCTCTACGCGATGTCTGACGAGATCTACGAGAAGATGATCTACGGGAAGGAGCACCTCTCGCTCGCAGCAATTGGCGACATGCACCAGCGTACCATCACCATCAACGGCTTCTCGAAAGCCTACGCGATGACCGGCTGGCGGCTCGGGTACGCGGTTGGACCAAAGCAGATCATCACCGAGATGTCCAAGGTGCAGCAGCACTCCATCAGCCAGGTGACGACCTTTGCCATGTGGGGCGGGGTCGCGGCGCTGAAAGGCGACCAGCAGTGCGTCGAGGACATGCGGAAGGAATTCGATAAGCGGCGAAAATACATTATTGCCGAACTGAACCGCATGGGTTACGAGACCGCCCCGGCCGAGGGTGCGTTCTATGCTTTCGTGAAGGTTGCCGGTGATGATATGGAAGTTGCATCACGGTGGCTGGACAAGGGACATGTAGCAGCAACGCCGGGCAGTGCGTTCTATGCGCCGGGATGGATCCGGTTATCGTACGCTGCGTCCATGGAGAAGCTCAGGGAAGCAATGAGCCGGATCCAGAGGGTTGGATAACACACATTTTTTCTGAAGGGAAAAGAGGAAATTTTTCTATTTTTTCTTTTTAATCAGCAGTTCCGCATCTCATTTTTCCCGGATAACGAGATACATGCCGATGAGAGCAGCAAGGATTGCTATCAGGTTCAGGACAGCGAGCGTATCTGCCGGGACATCCACGGAGTTCAGGTAATCGAAGAGTGCAAACAGGAGAAATGTCGCCGCGAAGAGGTACCCGTAGGTCTTTTTTAAGGAGTACCCTGCATACAGTCCCAAGACACAGATGACCAGCTCAAGGAGCATGGCAACCGGAGTGATAACCGTGGAAAGTGCCATGATAAACCATAACTCCACCTTTCGTATAAAAGAGATGCAATGGAACTATCGCCGGAAGTGTAGTCAGGCAGCATCTGCTTTTTTCCACCAGATCTTTGCAAAGGTGGAGTCGCCGGAGACAATTACGTCCTCTCCCTCTGTCCGGATGCGTGAGGCGATGTACCTGTCAATGATCTGTTCCTGCTCCGGTGTCTTTGCACTGAACCGTTTCCGGAAGAACGTCTCCATCTCTCCCCGGGAAGCAAACCGGTACTCCTTTGAGAGCGGCAGCATCTCCACGTTCGCGTAGATCCCCATCTGGTACAGCACATTGAAGAGGCAGTCGGCCTTTGGGCCGGAATAATACGGGCTCCCGTGCAGGGGTTCCCAGAGATCGGCATACATCCGCTCCCAGAACGGCAGGTCCACGAACCAGTACAGGCAGACGTATTGCCGGGAAGCTGCATTCATTTTCGCAAGAGCTGCCCGGATATCCTCCATGGTCAGGGAGAGCGATGCAATCACGACATCGTACGGGCCGGAGAGGTCCCGTGCAATATCCACGTCCTCCCACCGTTTCTGCACGCAGGAGATGTTTGTAATGCCCTCCCGTGCTGCCCGGTCCATGAGGGTGGAGACCATGCCCGCACCGGGCTCAACTGCCGTGACCTCCCTGACCCGTGAGGCGAGCGGTACTGCAAGCGTCCCCGGCCCCGCACCGATGTCCAGCACCCTGGAATCCCTGCTGATATCGAGCCCGTCAATAGTCAGCCTGATACGGTCATCGTACTCTCTTCGGGAATTGGCATCGTACCGCTCCGCGTTCTCCTTACGGTTCCAGTCATGGGATGGATCGTCGGATGCTTTCGAGAGCTCGTGCTGTTTCTGCCTGAATTTCCAGACCTCATTCCAGTCAGGGGCCATACCTGCCGGCTCCGAAGACCTCATAGATGTAGAGTATGCACGCGGCCGGTAATAAAGTTCACATGATGCCAAAAAAAGAAAGGAATCCGGTCATTCGTGCCGGAGCGCATCGATGGGGTTCAGGTTTGCCGCCTGCCAGGCCGGGTACAGCCCGCAGGCAAGACAGACCACGATCCCGAACCCGACGCCCTCAAAAACCGAGAACGCCGTTGCGAAGGTGAACAGGTACTTCGTCGACTGGAGCATCAGGGCACTGATGGCATACCCGGCAACAAGGCTCAGGATGCCCCCGACTGCGCTTCCGATCACGCCGATGATTGCGGCTTCATACACGAACATGCTCATCACCTCCTTCTTCTGGGTGCCGATACTCCTCATGATGCCGATCTCCTTGACCCGCTCATTAACCGACATCATCATGATATTGAAGATCGAGACCCCGGCGACGACCATCGAGATCCCGCCGATTGCCGTGACGAACGTCGTTACCGCGCCAAACGTCTCGTAGATAGAGGCAAGTGTCGCCTTGCTGTCCATCACCGAGACGACCTTGTCGCGCTTGTTCAGCTGTTTCTCGATGACAACCTTGACATCCGCGGTATCCTGCCCGCTCTTTACCTTGACCACGACTTCATCGTAGTTCTCTGTCTTGTACGTGTTCTCGTACCAGTCCTGGGTCGCGATAACCGCGTTGTCCGTGCTGATATCAAAGCTCATCCCCCGCTCCTTGATGATGCCGGTGACGCGGAGGGTCCCCTTGGAACCGTCGGTGCCCATGGAGATCCGGGACCCGACCTTGATATTATTGTCCTTGGCGAATTCCGATCCGACAAGACACCCGGAATTGGCATTGTTTAAACTGCCTGCGTCCAGTTCGAAGTTGAGGTCAGGAAGATACTTCGGGTCAACACCATAGACCGAGGCAACGATGTCATCGCCCCCCACCCCGACTTTCATCCGTTCCGATGTCGAGAGCACGGGTATCGCAACGCTGGGAGCAACGGCACGTTTGATCTGCTGGAACTGCTGATCGGTAATTTTCAGGTTCTCGGAACTCCCGCCACCTCCGCCGAACCCTCCACCGCCTCCCGCGTACGGGAAGACGATGACGCTGTCTCCCACCGATGAGAGACTGTCAGAAACGGTTGCCACCAGGCTGTTGCCGAGGATGCCCATCGATGCGATGGCAACAACACCGATCACGATGCCAAGCATCGCAAGGGTTGACCGGAGGAAGTGCAGCCGGATATTGCGCTTTGCTATCTCCCAGAAGATCATGAGACGATCCTCCCGTCAGCGATACGGATCGTGCGCCGCGAGTATTCTGCGATGTGGGGGTCGTGCGTGACCATGATAATCGTCGTGCCCTTCCGGTTGAGTTCGGTCATCAGGTCCATGATCCCGGCCCCGGTCTTGGAGTCAAGGTTACCGGTCGGTTCATCGCAGAGGAGGATGTCCGGGTTATTGATGAGCGCCCGGGCAACGGCGACCCGCTGCTGCTGGCCTCCTGAGAGTTCCGTTGGCGTATGGGTGAAGAGCGAGTCATCAAGCTGGACGGCACGGAGCACTTCCCTTCCCCTCTCAGGATCCACTCCCTTGCCTGTCTTGAGCATTAACGGGAAGGTAACGTTCTCGATGATATTCAGGAGGGGAAAGAGGTTAAAGTACTGGAAGATGAACCCGATCCGGTCCCGCCGGAGGGTGGTCAGATCCGCATCCGACATGTCCCCGATACGGGTGCCGCTGATGTAGATATCGCCTTCAGTCGGTGTATCGAGGCATCCCATGAGGTTCAAAAGGGTGGACTTCCCGGAACCCGAGGGACCCATGACGGAGATGAACTCCCCGCGGTCCACCTGGAACGAGATACCGTCCAGTGCCCTGACATCCCCCGCAGGGAGCGGGTATACCTTGGCCACGTCACGGAAGAGCATGACCGGCTGGTCGTCGTCTTCTGGCGGCGTCACTGCTTCTTCTTCCTGAGGTAGAAGTACCATCCGCCGACAAATATCGCGACAATGACCAGAGCGGCAATGATCGGGACAAGCGGCGGGCCGTCATCTTTCGATGCGGAGATCCTGCCATCGGGAACGGTCACGTTCTGGACGGTATTGTAGAGGTTTCCGTCACTGTCCTTAAAGGAGACCTGGACCGGCACACTTGTTGCCTTTCCGTCAGTTGTGAACGTGATCTCGAAGCTTCCGAAATCATCCGGTTTGAGCGCCTGGACCACATAGGTCTTGTACGGGTCTTCAGGGACAGCCGGTGGAAGGGCAGTCACCATTACGGCATTTGCCGTCTCGAGTCCGGCATTGGTCACGTCACCCGTTACGCGGTACGTGGTCCCCGTGGCAGTAACCTGGATATTACTCATGACAGGTTCCGCCTGCTTCTTGTCAACCCCAAAATTAATCGGTATATTCAGGGAGACTTCATGGGGGTTGTTCCCATTGTCGTAGGTGAGGTGAAGGTTGAGGGTCGTCTCCTGGTCCGGTGTCACGGAAACGTTCACCGGCACCTTTGCCCCGGCGGCGAGGTCACCGACAAATGTCCTTGACGGTGTGGCGGTTATCCCGGCTCCGGAGACCTCAAGGATCACATTCCGCACATTGTTTTTCCGGGGGTTTGCGACCTGCATGTTGATGGTCTTCTTCTTTCCCTGTATGTATGCGTCAGGCTGATCGACAACGGTCAATTCGAGAGGCGTATTGTCGATCTGGACCAGGGATTTATAATTGAGGTTGGAATCATACAGGCTCATGGTGAAGGTCGGGTAATAATCACCCTCGGGCCCGTCTGCGAGTATGGTAAAGGAGAACGGCCGTGTCTGGAGAGGACCGAGTGTAGTTGACGTATCATAATTATCGCTTATTCTTTGGAAATCGTCATCATAAAAGATGCCATGGGTTAGTTTAATACTGGTGTTGGCATTACCGTTCGTTACCACATAGGTAACCGTGCCCTTGTCCCCGGGAAAAAAGACCACGGGATCGAATGTAGTGTTGGATACGAATACTCTGCCCGTATAATATGTTCCAGAAACGGGATCCTCATTAAGGAGTGAGTAAGCACTTACCACACCAACAGTCATGCTGATGAGCAGCAGAAGGGCGATGCCTGTAAAAATACGTTTTATTTTCATTCAGGAGACTCCAAGGGAATAGATCATATAGAGGATATAGGCAATAACCGGGATGCCGACACAAAGGGCAGCGTCCCGGGGCGAGAGCTTCCGTGCATGCTGGAGACCGAAGATCCAGATATTTGCGCTCCAGAGCAGGAAGACGATCGTGATGAGGGTCGTGATCTGGGTCAGTTCCATCATGGCCGGGTCCCGCATGAGACTCATCGTTACCTGCTGCATTGCTGCAGGATCTTGCATCATGGCGGAAGTTATCGTTGGCACAACAATTTTTGGCACGTATTCAATTGCCACGATCAGGGCGATGACCGATCCGATCACCTGGGGGAGGTACCCGTACCCGATTACCTGCAGGGTCCGCTTGAAGCTGCCGTCACCTTTGAAGGCCATCGAAAGGACAAAGACCACGGCGGTCCAGACAAGCCAGAAGATGAATACCCCGATGAATGCCCCGATGACTGAAAAGAGGGTAACAATCATCCCGATGCCGGGGACGGCACCGGACATCATCTGTCCCGTTGCTCCTCCGAGCAGGTATCCATAGCCCGCAGCCACAATGCCGCCGGCCAGCAGGATGACCAGCGGCCACTTGAAACTCTCTTCTTTCTCTCCCATCATGCCTGAAAAGAACGCACCGGGGCGGATCAGGATATCAATAAAAGTACGAAACATAGTTCACCTTTTTCATGTTCTATTCTGGAACGAATATTTGCCTGTGGAATAGTTCCCGTCAACATTAAGATGTTGACAAAAATATACTTTTTGTTAAGCCATTTCTGATTACTCTACAGTAACAGGTGAGACCTGCCATCAACAGCGTACCTGAAAACGGATGTCCACCCTGGTTCAAACCGTGATAGGAGTGTGCGTTTTCCCCCAATAATGGTTTTCTGGTGCGATCCACGTGATGATCCACGTTATGGATTAATAATAAAATGTTTTAATAAATACAATACTAAACAAACGTGTTCCACAATGTATATATTTATACAAAGTGATTGTTGTATATGCAGACAAAAATCCTCCTCGATGAGGAGCAGATGCCAAAAAAATGGTATAATGTCCAGGCGGACCTGCCCTCACCGCTCGACCCGCCGCTCCACCCGGCCACCCATAAGCCGGTGGGGCCCGACGACCTGAAAGCGATCTTCCCGATGGAACTGATCCGGCAGGAAATGAGCAGAGACCTGTATATCGACATACCGGGAGAAGTGCAGGACGTCCTGCGGCTCTGGAGGCCAAGCCCCCTGTACCGTGCCTTCCGTCTGGAGAAGTTCCTCAAGACCCCGGCAAAGATCTACTACAAGTGGGAGGGCGTCAGCCCCGCAGGGAGCCACAAGACCAATACCTCCGTCCCGCAGGCCTACTACAATATGAAGGCCGGCATTGAGCGGATCGCGACAGAGACAGGTGCCGGGCAATGGGGGTCCGCACTGGCGTTTGCCACCATGCTCTATGACCTCGAATGTACCGTCTACATGGTCAGGTCGAGTTACACCCAGAAACCCTACCGCAAGTCGATGATGCAGGTCTGGGGAGCCGAGTGTATCCCGAGCCCCAGCACCAAGACAAAGTCGGGTGCGGCCGTTCTTGAGAAGGACCCGGAGACTCCCGGCGCACTGGGCATTGCGATCTCCGAGGCCGTCGAGGATGCAGCGACCCATGCGAACACCAACTACGCGCTCGGCTCCGTGCTGAACCATGTCTGTCTCCACCAGACCATCATCGGGCAGGAATGCCGCGAGCAGCTGGCGATGGTGGATGATTATCCTGATATCGTTATCGGGTGCGTTGGCGGCGGATCGAACTTCGCCGGTATCGGGTTCCCGTTCGCGGGCGACAAGATGACCGGGAAGCACAAGGATACGGACATCATCGGTGTCGAACCGGCGTCGTGCCCGACCCTGACAAAAGGCGCTTATATGTATGACTTCGGCGACGTGGCGGGTTTAACGCCGCTCCTGAAGATGTTCACCCTCGGCCACGACTTCGTCCCGCCGTCCATCCACGCGGGGGGCCTCCGGTACCACGGGGATTCCCCCATTGTATCCCGCCTTGTCCACGATGGTGTGATGCGGGCGGTCTCGTATCACCAGAGCGAGGCCTTCGAGGCAGGGCAGACCTTCTCGAGAACGGAAGGGATCATCGTCGCCCCGGAGGCATCGCACGCGGTAAAAGGTGCCATTGACGAGGCACTGAAGTGCAAAAAGACCGGTGAGGAGAAGACGATCCTGTTCAACTGCACCGGGCATGGCAATTTCGATATGTCGGCGTACGATGCGTACTATGCCGGTAAGCTGGTGGATTACGAATACCCGGACGAGCTGATCAGGGAAGCGATCGGACGGATACCCAAGATACAATAACCCTTCACATCCATCCTTTTTTATGAAACGGATCGGCCTTATCGTCAACCCGGTTGCTGGGATGGGCGGGTCGGTGGGGCTGAAAGGCACTGACGGAAAGGTTGAGGAGGCACGGGCCCGGGGTGCTGTGCCCCGGGCCGGTGACCGGGCCCGGATGGCGCTTGTTCCGATAAAGAAGGCCCGCGATCTCTGCTTTCTGACCTGTTCCGGGGATATGGGCGAATCAGTTCTTGCAGGTTCCGGTATCCCTCATTACCAGGTCGTCTACACCGCCCAGGGCAAAAGTTCCGCCACGGACACAAAAGAAGCTGCCCGGGTATTGCTCAGGGAAGGGGTTGACCTGATCCTCTTCTGCGGGGGAGATGGGACGGCCCGGGACATCTTCTCGGTTGTTGGAAGGGATGTGCCCCTGCTCGGGATCCCCGCCGGGGTGAAGATGTACTCCGGCGTCTTTGCCATCAGCCCCGCTGCTGCAGCCGAGCTCGTCACAGGGCTGGAAAAAGCAGTACTGCGGGATTCGGAGATCATGGACGTGGACGAGGAGGCATACCGTGCCGGCACCCTCGAGACCCGGCTCTATGGTATTGCCCGCACACCGGCTATCCGGGGAATGGTCCAGCTCTCAAAACAGGTGTACGAGCAGCCGGACGAGGAGCGGGCGAAACTGGAGATTGCGCAGTTCATGCAGGAAGTGATGCTGCCGGGCACGCTTTACATCCTCGGAGCCGGGACCACTACGGAAGCGATCGCACGCTACCTGGGTATCAGGAAGACCCTCCTTGGGGTGGATGTGGTCAGGAACAGTAAGCTCGTTGCCCGGGACGTGGATGAGAAGGCGCTTCTCCGGTTAACCGAGGGTGAAAAAGATACACGGGTCATTATCAGCCCCATCGGTGCCCAGGGCTTCATCCTTGGCCGGGGCAACCAGCAGATCAGTGCAGCAGTCGTGCGCCGGGCGGGCGTGGCGCATGTCATCGTGGTCGCAACACCGCACAAGTTGCAGGAGACTCCTGAACTGCTGGTAGATACCGGTGATCCTTCCCTTGACCGGGAATTCGGGGAATCGATCCAGGTCATCTGCGGGTACCGGCTTGCCCAGCGGAAGAAGATCCATCAGCCCGCACTATCCGAATCCGGCTCAAAAAAGGGTAAAGCCGAAAAATAGTGCACCGAACGAAAAAGGAAGGTGTTATCCAAGCGGTGCCACCGTTCGTTTATACATCTCGTTGAGCACCTGTGCCAGGGCTGCATAGATCGCCGAGAGTCCGCAGATGATTCCTTCATATCCGGCGATCATCGTGATCGTCCCGTTCCCTGTAAGATCACCCAGTGCGAGGAGGAAGAACAGGATCGCGAGCGAGCCGAAGACGAACTGCAGTGCCCTGTTTGCCCTGAGTGTCCCGATGAACATGACTGCGGTGAACAGCCCCCACATGAAGAGGTACGCTGCCATTGCCTCTTTCGAGGTCGCGTCTGCCAGTCCCATCTTTGGCAGGATGAGCAGGGCGACCAGCGTCAGCCAGAACACGCCATAGGAGGTGAAGGCCGTTGCGCCGAAGGTGTTGTTCTTCTTCCATTCCTGGATACCGGCAATGATCTGTGCCAGCCCGCCGTAGAAGATCCCCATGGCGAGGATCATCGATCCCAGTGCAAAGAACCCGGCATTATGCAGGTTCAGGAGCACGGTTGTCATACCAAATCCCATCAGCCCGAGGGGGGCGGGATTTCCTGTCAGGTCGAGGTTTTTAACGGTTGTTGCCATTTCATGTGTGTCCATTCTCTCTCATCTCCTTGGTTGTACAAAGTTCTCACTATCAGGATCCGCTAAATTGATCCCTGATCCTTGTTCTTCCTGCGCCTCACTCTTCCAGGGTCGAGATATCCCCGGGATCGATGCCCATCTCTTTTGCCTTGAGGACGCGGCGCATGATCTTGCCGCTCCGGGTCTTGGGCAGTTTGTCCACGAACTCGATCTCGTGCGGTACGGCGATGGGCCCGAGCGTCATCCGCACGTGGTAGACCAGTTCCTTCAGGAGCTTTTCGCCCGACGTGTTCCCGACCCGGAGGATGACGAACGCCTTGATGGAGTTTCCTTTCATGGGGTCAGGCTTGCCGATCACCGCTGCCTCGGCCACAGCGTGGTGGGAGACGAGCGCACTCTCCACCTCAGCGGTGCCGATATTGTGCCCGGAGACGATGATGATGTCATCTGCCCGGCCCAGCACCATGATGTAGCCATCCTTACCCTTGACTGCAAGGTCGCCCGCTGAATAGCAGTCCTTGATGGTATACCAGTACTGCCGGTACCGCTCATCGTTCTTGTATACCGTGCGGAACATGGATGGCCAGGGTGCCTTTATCGCGAGGAACCCCCCGGTCCCGGGCGGTACGGGTTTCCCGTCCTTGTCCACCACATCAGCGATCACGCCGGGAATTGCCTTTCCGGCGAAACCGGGCCGCATCGGCTCTCCCACCATGGTCGTGATCATCTGCATCCCGGTCTCGGTCTGCCACCAGGTATCGATGATGGGGCACCTGTCCCCGCCGATCGCATGGTGATACCAGACAAAGGCCTCGGGGTTGAGAGGCTCTCCGACAGACCCGATCACCCGCAGGGAACTCAGGTCGTATTTTTTCGGCCAGCTCTCCCCCATCTTCATGAACATCCTGATTGCTGTCGGGGCCGTGTAGAGGACATTGATCTTCTGCTCCTCCACCAGCTTCCACCAGATACCCGCATCCGGGTAATCGGGAGTCATCTCCGTGATGAAGACCGTGCCACCGACCGCGAGCGGCCCGTAGACGATGTAGCTGTGGCCGGTGATCCAGCCCGGGTCGGCCGTGCACCAGTAGATGTCGTTCTCCTTGAGATCGAAGACATATTTTGTCGTGTAGTAGGTCCCGACCATGTAGCCGGCGCAGGTGTGCACGATCCCCTTGGGAGTTCCCGTAGACCCGCTCGTGTAGAGCATGAACAGCGGATCTTCCGCATCCATGACCTCCGGCTCGCAGGTTGCAGGAACGTCTTCCATCAGGCTGTAGAAATCGATCTCGAAGTCCGGCCGGATCTCTACCGGAGGCTCTTTTCTCCTCCTGTAGAGAATAAGATGTTCTACGCTCGGTGCGTTGAGGATCGACTCCTGGACTGTCGTAATGAGCGGGATCGCCTTACCCCTGCGGATGGAGATATCCGCAGAGATAACTACCTTTGCTTCCGCCTCCCTGATCCGCATATTCAGTGCGGTCACGCCGAACCCGGCAAAGACGACACTGTGGATGGCACCGATCCGTGCACACGCCAGCATGGCGATGACCTGTTCCGGCACCATGGGCATATAGATGCAGACCCGGTCGCCTTTCTGCACACCGATCTTTTTAAGGCCGTTGGCAAAACGCATCACTTCCGAAAGAAGTTTCTGGTATGTGTAGATCCTCTCAGCACCCTCTTCCCCCCTCCAGATGAGCGCGACTTTGTTGCGCCGGTGATTCTTCACATGGCGGTCGAGACAGTTCGCGGTAATGTTGAGCTTCGCATTGACGAACCATTTTGCATAGGGATAGTTCCACTCCTTGACGGTGTCCCACGGGCGTATCCAGTCCAGGTCCTTTGCAATCCGTTCCCAGAACCCATCGGGATCCGCAAGGAACTCACGGTAGGCAGTCTCATAATCCCCCAGCCAGGAATTCTGTTTGTATTCCGGTCCCGGGGTATATCGGACGGTACTATCAACCAGCTTAACATCGAAGTCTTCAGTCATGGGGACTCCTATTCTACATTATTAATCATTTTAAACGACCTCTTTAAAAATATTTTCGGTTTTATGTTGGATGACGATAGTGGCGATAATATATGTGCCCTTGGCAACCCCCTCACTAACCCGGCAAGAGTGTAAAACACAGGAAAAAGGGTAAAACGCCCGGAAGAAGGAGGATATACGAAGGGTTATCTATCCGGGTTTTTCAATATAAGATCGATGCTGAAAAAATTCAAGGGGTGCCTGTTGGGTGCGGCGATCGGCGATGCGCTCGGTATGCCCAATGAGAGTGCATCTCCCAATCTGAATAAGATGAAATACGGGTACCGCCGCCCGTACAAGGGACACCCGAATGAGGACCTGAAAGCCGGGCAATATACCGATGACACTCAGCTGATGATCCTTGTGGGGACCCTTCTTGCAGATCGTAAATACAATGAAGACCGGTACGCAACGGCACTCCGGGAACTCTATCTGCGGGGAGCTCTCCGTTTTCCCGACGGCTCCGTCTCTGCTGCATGTGAACATATGGCAAAAGAGAACATCCCGCAGAAAGGTGTCAAGTCCACCACTTCCGGCTGCCTGCCGATTGCGGTCCCCTTTGCGTTGACATACCCTGACATGAACGAAGCGTGTGAGCGGGCTGTGAGGGCCTGTAATATCACCCACTCTCACCCGGCGGCCCATGCGGCAGTATCAACCGTTGTCACCCTCATCTACCATGCGCTTCATGAGTCGCCGGACCCGGTTGACAGGGCTGTACAGAAAGCGCTTTCAGAAGATGATCTCCTTGGCAGCAAGATACGGAATGCGATCCACCTGGAAAAAGACGGGATGGAAACAGAGACGGCCCTCCTGAAGATCGGCAACGATGTCTCAGTATACCAGACCCTCCCCATCGCATTCTTCCTCATCAGCCGGTACACCCACCCACCCGACCTACTCACGGTTTCCGCCAATACCGGGGGAAATACCGATACCATCGCCCTGATCTGCGGAGCCTACCTTGGAGCGTCAAAAGGCATGGATGCGCTTCCGGAAGATCTCCTCAAGGGTCTTGAGGACCGGGACCGTATCGAGCTCCTCGGGCAGCGGCTCTTCGGTGTCTATTCACACAAAAATCCGTGAATCAGGGCCCGGTTCAATAAAGCAAATAATTTTCCGTCGCCTTTTTTAAAAGCCGGTTCAAAAAGCATTAAATTTTTACACCCGGATATTAGTGTATGAAAGTTGCGATTGTCGGGGCTTCCGGCTATGCCGGTGGTGAACTGGTCCGTCTCCTCCTCCACCATTCTGCGGCAAAAGTCACATGTGTCACATCACGCAAACTCGCAGGTACTCCCCTGGATCAGGTCCATCCCCACCTGAAAGGGTTTACCGATCTCAAATTCACCAATCCCGAGACCGATGCCATCGACGCCGACGTGGCATTCCTTGCCGTCCCCCACACTGCGGCAATGCAGTACGCGGGAAAACTGCTCTCCCGCGGTATCAAAGTCGTGGACCTGAGCGCGGACTACCGCCTTGCAAAGGATGTTTTTGAGAAGGTGTACGGCGTTCCCCACACCGACTACTTCAAGGCACCGTACGGTATCCCTGAACTCCACCGCAAGGACTGCATCAACGCAAAGTTTGTCTCCAACCCCGGCTGCTTCCCGACCGGTGCCACACTCGCAGCTGCTCCCCTTGCAAAATACGCCCACACGATCATATACGATTCCAAGACCGGCGTCAGCGGGGCGGGGGACAACCCCTCGGCAACCACCCATTACCCGAACGTGGGGGACAATGTCGGCCCGTACAAGCTGACGACCCACCGGCACGTGGCCGAGATGAAACAGGAGATGGCCTTCCTTGGGTCGAAGGCAAAGGTATACTTCACGCCCCACCTCGTCCCTGTCAACCGGGGCATCCTGACAACGGCACATATCCTGACGAGCGAACCCATGGAGCAGAAAGAGGTTGAGAAGCTCTACCACGACTACTATAAGGACGAGTATTTCGTCCGGTACCAGAAGCCCTCGCTCGCGGCAGTCCGCGGGAGCAACTTCTGTGACGTGATGGTGGAGAGCGAAGGATCCCGCATCGTTGCCGTCTCCGCGATCGACAATCTCGTGAAAGGTGCCAGCGGCCAGGCCATCCAGAATATGAACCTGATGTGCGGCTACCCTGAAAAAGATGGCCTGACCGGTGCAGGCATGCTGCCGTAAAGGCTGGTGAGTCTCATGCTCGTTAAGGAAGCAATGACAAAAGATCCGATTGTCTGCACTGCGGACACCCCCCTCAGGGACGTGGTAGCACTCTTCCGGAAGCACCATATCGGGGGGCTCCCGGTAATGGCGGGAAAGGAGCTTGTCGGGATCATCACGGAATCCGATCTCATCTCCCTCCTCGAGACCGAACGGATCTCCGATGACCTCTGGCTCCCGTCCCCGTTCGAGGTCATCGAGGTCCCGATACGGGAGTACATCAACTGGGAGAAGACCAAGCACGCGCTGACCAATATCGGCGACATGCCGGCAAAAAAGATCATGACCCACCGGGTGGTCACGGCAACCGGGGAGATGGATGTAGAAGAGGCGGCGGCTCTCATGCTGAAGGAGGGCATTGCCCGCCTGCCGGTCATGGAGGGGAAGAAGGTCGTTGGGATCATCACACGGGCGGATATCATCAACGCGATTGGATCAGCCTATTCCGGAAGAGAGGGTGGTGAATAAATGGCATTTGTGAGTATCTGCGCAGTCCCCGGTGTCAAAGCCTGGGGAATGAAAGAAGGAAAATATGGTCTGGCACTCATCGAAGCGCATGGCACGGCAGCCGGTGTGTTCACGGAGAACCTTGTGAGGGCCGCTCCTATCGAGCTGATGAGAAAGCAGATCAAGGCCGGAAAACTGGAAGCGGTCGTTGTCAACAGCGGGTGTGCGAATGCCTACACGGGAAAGCGCGGGGTCGCCGACGCAGTTACCATGACAGAGTACGCCGGTTCAGTGCTGGACGTAAAACCCTCGCGGGTGGGCGTTGCCAGTACCGGTGTCATCGGGCGGTACCTTGACCTGCCCCTGATCCAGCGGCAGTGCAAGGCTGTTGCGCCGAAGCTTGCCCGTAATGCCGAGGCCGAGGTCGTTACTGCGCAGGCAATCATGACCACGGATACCGTCCAGAAGCACGCCCTTGTAAAGAAGGAAGGGTTCAGTATCGGCGGGATCTGCAAGGGAAGCGGCATGATCGCACCGAACATGGGGACCATGCTCGCGTTCATCTACACCGACGCAGAAATAGGCGCAAAGCCGCTTGCCAATGCCCTGAAACTGGCAACCCGCCGCTCCTTCAACAGGGTGGTTGTTGACGGCGACACGAGCACGAACGACATCGCGCTTTGCACTGCCACCGGAGAGGCCGGCAAGGTCAACGCTGCAGAGTTCAAAGCAGGGCTGGAAGAGTGCTGCCGCTCCCTTGCTGAGCAGATCGCAAAGGACGGCGAGGGCGCAACAAAGCTCCTTGAGATCATTGTTAAAGGGGCAAAGAAAGAGGACGATGCGGAGAAAGTTGCCCGCACGGTTATCGAATCGCCGCTTGTGAAGACTGCCGTGTACGGGGAAGACCCGAACTGGGGCCGTGTCGTGGCCGCGGCGGGAAGGGCCGGCGTGAAGTTCGACCCGAATGCAGTCTCACTCTGGATCAGCGATGGCAGCAAAAAATACCCGCTCGTGAAATCCGGCGAGATCATCGCCGACCTCGTTGCAGCCAAGAAGGCGATGCACGGGAAGAAAGTGACCTTCATCCTCGACCTTGCAGCAGGAAAGGCAGAAGCAACCGCATGGGGCTGCGACCTTACCGAGAAATACGTGGAGATCAACGGGAGGTACACCACATAATGAAGCGTGAAGACGTCCTGATGGAGGCACTGCCGTACATCCAGCAGTTCCATGGCAAGACGATCGTGATCAAGCTCGGCGGACATGCGATGGTCGACCCCGTTGTGCTGGAGAACGCAATCCGTGATGCGGTCCTCCTCCACTATGTCGGTATCCGCGTTGTCCTCGTCCACGGTGGCGGCCCCGAGATCAGCGAAAAGATGAAACAGATGGGCAAGGAGTCGGTCTTTGTCGGGGGCCTCAGGGTGACGGACACAGAGACTCTCGAGATTGCCCAGATGGTGCTGGTCGGCAAGATCAATGCCAACATCGTCTCCCTGATCGCCAAGTGCGGGGCCCGTGGTGTCGGGCTCTCGGGCAGTGACGGGAACATTATCCTGGCAAAGAAGATGGAGCTCCAGAAAGTCGAGGTCGGCGGCGTCCAGAAAGATGTGGACCTCGGGCATGTTGGTGAGATCGAATATATCGACCCGGCGCTCCTCAACACCCTGCTCGACACCCAGTATATCCCGGTTGTTGCCCCTATCGCCATCGACCGGCATGGCGGAAGCCTGAACATCAATGCCGACACGGCCGCCGGTGACATCGCGATCGCGCTGAGGGCGTACAAACTCGTGAACATGACCGATGTCGACGGGGTCATGGACAAGGACAGGACTAAAGTCTTCCGGAAACTGACGGTCCGCGAAGCAAACGATCTCCAGAGGTCCGGGGCAATTGGTGAAGGGATGATCCCGAAGGTCATGTCGGTTATAAAGGCAGTGGAGAATGGTGTCAGTTATTCCCATATCATCAACGGGAACACCGAGCACAACCTCATCCTCGAACTGTTTACCCACGATGGTGTCGGGTCGATGATCTCCCTCTCCTGATTTTGTAAAACAGACATTTTATTATGATATGAGTTTTTAACAAGCTTACAGGATTTACCCCTATGGATAAGACGATAAAAATTGTTGTGGCCATTCTCGCCGTTGTCGTTGTTGCCTGCCTTGCTGTTCTGGTCTCCGGCACGCCGTCTCATGCTGACAGCGGGATTCCTGCCACCGATACTATATACTTCTTTTATGGCGAGGAATGTTCCCACTGCCACAAGATAATGCCGTTCATCATCAATATGACGGAAAAATATCCCGAGGCAGATATCCAGGTCCTCGAGGTCTGGCATAACCAGTCCAACTCCAAGCTCTTCCAGCAGGCCAATGCCGCTCTCGGTCGATCCCAGTATGGCGTTCCTGAAGTGATTATCGGGAAAACGGTCCTTACCGGCGAGCTTGAGATCCCGGCGAAATTCGAAGGGCTCATTCAGGATTATCTTAAAAAAAAAGCCTGACCCGGCTCTCGCCACTGGATGAGACTGCCATCTCCGGCAACAATACCTTATTTTCCACCGGCACCCTCCGTGCGGTCTATTTCTATGGCGACGGGTGCGAACACTGCGAGAAAGTGAAGCCTGTCATCGCAGGCCTCCAGGAAAAATATCCCGGGATGCAGCTCGAGTCCCTGGAGATCTGGTATAATCAGACCAACCAGCGGAGGTTCGTGGAGATGAGCCGGCAGTATGCCACGAGCAATGCCGGCGTCCCGGTGATTTTCATTGGTGACCAGGCACTCATCGGGGAGACCGCGATCAGGGACCGGTTTGAGGAATCCATCCTTGCAGAGAAAAAGCGGCTTGCATCGTGCAACACGACAGCGCCGGCACAACCCCCCGCAAACGAGTGCACCACCGCCGGCCCGGAACTGACTCCCCAGATGGTGATTGTTCCGGCGCTTGTTGACAGTCTCAATCCCTGCGCACTCTCGGTCCTGATCTTCCTCCTCCTCTCAATAGCCGCGGCAGCAAACCGCAGGCGGATCCTGGTTATCGGCGGCTCGTACATCGCTGCGGTCTTCCTCTTCCATCTGCTCATGGGTGTAGGGATCTTCTCCTTTGTGAGTTTGTCCGGGCTCTCAAAGGTCTTCTCGCTCCTTGGAGCAACCATTGCCGTGGTCCTCGGCGTGATAACACTGTCGGATGTGATCAGTGACAGAGAGACATTCTTCCTCTCTGTCCCGGAATCCGGCAAAGGGCTCATGTCGCATTACATCCGCATCGCCTCCATACCCGCGGCGTTCATCCTCGGTATTCTTGCCGGGCTCCTCGGCTTCACCTGCACCGGCGGGATCTACATCGGCATCCTTGCCATGATGAGCGAGAGCATGACGATGGCGGCCGGTCTGCCCTGGCTCCTCCTCTACAACATCATCTTCGTCCTGCCTCTCGTGCTGGTGACACTCCTCGCTGCATACGGCATATCCCCGGAGAAAGCCGATACCTGGAGGATCGAACACAAACGGCTTCTCCGTCTTGTGATAGGGCTCGTCCTGATCGCCCTCGGGATCGTGATCTTCCTCGGGTGGTTCGGGTAAAAAACCCATAAATTATTTTTAAAAAAGGATCCTGACGGGAGGGAGATTACGGCAGGTTGCCATCGCCGGAGCATTCCTTCTGGCGCTCCTCGCTCATGGCAATGAGGATCTCAAAGATCTTCTGGACCGCGACAGGATCGATCCTGCTCTCAACGGCCTGGTTGAAAACCGACTCAAGGACATCGGCTGTCCGCTTCCCGTCATGGATGGCAATCCCCTCCCGTATCTTGACTGCCGCCACCTGATTTGCCAGTTCCTGCCGTTTGGCAATGAGGCGGATGATAGCAGCATCCACCATCGAGATCTCAGCCCGGACTTTTTCGAGGGACATACCATATACTCTTTCCCGCATTTGCATAAACGTAATGCTTACGAGTACTGAATGCCAAATCAGTTAACACGAAAAACCCCATCTGATCTGGTGTCTCTCATGCTCGAACGTATCACCCGCCGCGAAGAAGCGGACCTTTTTATTGCCTGGATGGCAATCGCCCTGTCGTTTGCCATCATCAACATTGCCCCCTATGGCATACTCCGGCCCGTGACGGCAATCAACCCGGTTTCCGCCCTCATCTATTTCGGCATCGCCCTCCTGACGGTCGGTATCGGGTTCATCCTCCACGAGATGGCCCATAAGTTCGTGGCGATCCGGTTCGGGTACTGGGCGGAATTTGTCAAGGACAACACCATGCTCCTCATAGCCGTGGTCATGGCGGCGCTGGTCGGGTTCGTGTTTGCTGCCCCCGGGGCAACGGTCATCTACTCCCAGGACGGCCGTGGCCTGACCCGGGAGCAGGACGGGATCATCTCCGCGGCCGGGCCGGTCATCAACCTTGTCCTGTGCCTGCTCTTTGCTGCCCTGTTCTTTGTCGTGGGCGGGAAAACGGCATATATCAATCACAGTATTATCGCCATGATCGGTCTGGCCGGTGTCCAGATCAATGCAATGATCGCAGCATTCAACCTCCTCCCGATCAGCGTCCTCGACGGGAGAAAAGTGCTCGCATGGAATGTTGTGATATTTGTGGTCCTTATCGCCGCAGCGTTTGGAACGCTCGTTGCGTCGTATTATCTCTTCCTCTGATCTTTTTTAAGAGGGTTATTGTTTTTTTTGGGTTTCCAGGACAGCGACTACCTGCTGCCCTTTGAGGAACGCATCGTTCATGGCGGTCGGGTGGTTTTTGATCCCCTTGTATTCGTCCATGTTGTTTGCAACAATGTTGTCGTAGTATTCGAATCCCGCGTCATGGAAGAGTGCCGTGAGGGATGGGTATGCCCCGTCGAAGACATGGCTCCAGCTCTGGCCCGCGGTCGAGATGAAGATCCCTTTGTGGCGGGCAAGGTGTTCCGGGGAAAACTCCAGCGTTTTGGTCACGAACCGCCGTGCCCAGAGAAACTGTCCCCGGTCAATGAAACCCTTGAGCTGGGCGGTGATCCCCATGCTGTAGATCGGGGAGGCAACGGCAACGCAATCGGCAACCATCATCCGTTCAAAGAGCGGGATTGCATCGTCCTTCACGATGCAGTTGCCATCCTTGTGGCAGGCATTGCACCCCCGGCAGGCAGAATAGTCAAGGTCTTTTAAGACGACCTTTTCAACGGTTGCCCCGGCAGACCGGGCCCCGTCCAGGAAACTGTCGAGTAAGGTCTCGGTGTTCCCGTGCCGGTGCGGGCTTCCTGATATCCCCAGTACGGTTACCGTCATGATCTCCTCAGGCCGCGAGCCGCTTCTTCAGCTCGGCTATAATGGTCTTCCCGAGTTTTGTTGCATCAACCTTTGCGGTCGGGTGTTTATCGATTGCGCCCTTTTCGTCAACATGGTTGATCATTAGGTAACTGATGTCGGCGTCACGGATATCAATCACATGGTAGAAGCATTTGACCGAAGGGATGGCCGCATCGAATACGTGAGGCCAGTCCTGTCCGGCGCTGGCAAGGAAGGCGCCAAGCCGTTTTCCTTTCCGTTCCGGGGGCACAATGGGGAGTTTGAGCACGAACTTCCGTGACCGGAAGACCTGCATACGGTCGATCAGCGCCTTGGGGAGGGCTGCTATGCCCATACAGAATATGGGGGAGGAGAGGAGGATGATATCCGCGTCAATAATCTTGTCGTGGTAAATGTCCATCCCGTCGCGCTGGATGCACTTGTTCAGCTTCTCGCAGGCGTTGCACCCCCGGCAGATGTTGATATTCGCCTCGGTGAGCGGGACCTTCTCGATTGCGACTTCGGGGTCCTCCGCCATCGATGCAAGCACCCAGTCGAGCAACGTCTCCGAGTTCCCGTTCCTCCGCGGGCTCCCGGCAAAGGCAAGGACCTTGATCGTCATCACTTTTGTTCTATGTCATCAGTAACGGAAAAAAGATTGTATGTTGCGTCTTCCCCTGTAAAGGTACCGTCCTGGACAGTTCCGTACAGTCAGCGGTCCCGGTCCATGCTATAATGTGCATTCCGGAACCGGATCAGCTCGCTCGTGAACTCGCCCAGGTACTCGTCCATGGAGAGGCTGCCCTCCTCAAAGACACAGTCACCCTCTTCCACAACCTTGTTGATCATGTCGCGGGTAGGGAGGATCATATCGATCTTCACGCCGGACTTTTCCGATCCCCGGATCAATGCCTCGCGGAAGAGCCCGATGCAGTACGCGATCCGGAATTGGTAGGTATGGCGGGTCTTTTCGAGATATCCCGCAACACGGTCGGTCTCGATACGGAGGAAATCGTCGAGGACTTTTTTGTCTTTGCACTTCCCGAGCATGTACTTGTAGTGGGCGTACGGGTACATCTCCTCGAGTTCTGCGGGGACGATGCCACAGGTGCCGAAGATGACGATGTGGTACTGCGGCTCGGAAAAGACCTGCGAGATGATCATCCGGATCAGCTGGTGGCTCGGACTCGCGCTGTAGGGTTTCCGGACCGCACAGGGCATGAAGATGGTAATGTCCTTTGGTGTGACATCGTACTCGTCAATGATGTAGCGGTACGACTGCTCGAACTCCGGGAGGTAGAACGGGGGATCCGTGAGGATCGGCTTATTGTTTACGTTCTGTTCATCTGCTCCATGGTCCGCCATCGTCTTCCATACCAGATCGTCCCGGGAGCAGATGAACCCCGCGATCAGCCTGTCAGGGAATGAAAAAGGGGGGTTTGGGGATTAAATTTTCTTGTAACAGAGATACCAGTCCTTGTACTCGTACCCCTCCGTTGGCCGCTTCTCCATCTCGGCCGCAGTCTTTGGCGGCGGGACAACGACCTTGTCGCCCGGCTGCCAGTTGGCCGGTGTCGAGACCTTGTACTTGTCTGTGGTCTGGAGCGCCTTCACGAGCCGGATGATCTCGGGCATGAACCTCCCGTTCTGGAGCGGGTAGTAGATCATGGCCCGCATAATCCCCTTGTCATCGATGAAGAAGACGCACCGGACCGCGGCAGTCGAGCTCTGGCCCGGGTGGATCATCCCGTATTTCTTTGCCACCTTCATGTTCAGGTCGGCGATGATCGGGAACGGGATCTGCACTCCCATCTTCTCCTTGATGTCATGCACCCAGCCCAGGTGGGACGAGATGCTGTCAACAGAGAGCCCGACGAGCTGGACATTCAATGCCTTCAGCTCGTCGTGGATGGCGGTAAATGCAAGGAACTCGGTAGTGCAGACCGGTGTGAAATCCGCCGGGTGAGAGAAGAGCACCACCCATTTGCCCTTAAGGCCGGAGAGCGTCATCGGGCCGTGGGTGGTCTCTGCCGTGAAGTCCGGGGCCGGTTCCCCAAGGATCGGGAATGAAACACACTCTTCAGCATCCATCGCGGACTCCTCCTTACTTCTTCATCACTTCGTCGAGCTGGGCCTTGCCATACACATAGGCTGGCATGCCCGAGAGCAGGAACGTGACGCGGAGCGCCTCTTCCACTTCCGCTTTCGTAACGCCAAGGCTGGCGGCTCCCGCGAGCTGGGCCCGTACCGCGTGCTGGTCCCTGAGGGCCGCAGCGATCGCGATGGCGATCAGCTTCTTGGTCTTCTTCGTGAGCTTGCCGTCATCCCAGATATGGTTCTCGAATTTCATGACGAGATCGAACATCTCGGGGTCGTTCGTGGTCAGTTCCTTGAAGAACTTCGGCACCTTGCCGATCTTCTTCTCAAGTCCCTTCAGGTCTTTTCCCCTTGTCATTGCTTTCTTTACAGCCGGCTTCTTTGCCGGCGCCTTCTTCATTGGTTTTTTCACTGCCATAATTTACTCCTCCAGTTGCATCGGCTCGCCGCAGCAGATCAGTTCTCCGCCGCCGGCTTCCTTCACCACAACAACATTACCGCAGATCTCGCACCTGAAGACCTGCCCCTCCTTTGAAACATTCACCATGTTTTCTCTCTCTTCAATGTTGGATTGATCCTGGTGCACAAATCACGGCCGGAATTCCCGACCCCTGCACCAGCATTCGAATGACGGTGCGAAAAGAAAAATAAGAGATCAGATGTTGCTCTTGCCGCGCTTTGGCGGGTTCTTCACATCTTCCGCCGTCTTGATGTCCGGCCGGATGTGGGTCATCGGGAAGCACTGGTACTCTTCGCAGGAGCAGGCAGGACATTTCCTGAGGTCCTGTTCGCTCTTGTCGAGGGTCAGTTCCTTTCCGCAGTCGATACATACGTATTTGCCCGGCCCAACTTTCTGGCCGGCATTGTAGGTCTTCTGTTCGGTCAAATGAAACACCAAACCTCTCATCGACCCCAAAGATATATATGAATTGTGTTGATACCAATCCGGTTTTTCATCGTGAACGACGGCCAGGCCCAAGCCTGTTTGCAAAACTATATGACCTCTTTTACCTCCAGTTGTTGTATGGCTGGCAGGGTAATCGGGATCCTAGGGAGTCCCCTCACGGAGGGCAATACGGCACAACTGCTGGACCGGGCACTGGACGGGGCAAAGGATGCCGGCTGCACCGTGGAAAAGATCGTGGTGACAAACCTCTGTTTTGAGGCCTGCCAGGAGATGTTCTTCTGCAGGGACCACGAGACCTGCACCATGGATGACGACATGCAGCAGCAGTACCCGAAGGTGCGGGATGCAGACAGCATCATCCTTGCAACCCCGATCATGTTCATGGGCATTCCCGGGAAACTCAAGTCGTTCATGGACCGCTGCCAGGTCTTTTTCATGGCAAAGTACCTGCGTAAAAAATCCCTTGTCCCTGCTGAAAAGAGAGCCGTGCGAAAGGGACTCTTCATCTGCATCTCCGGTATGAAGGTCCCGGAAGTGTTTGTCGGTGCCAAATTAACCGTGAAGGCATTCTTCGATATCATCGATTGTACGTACTCGGACGAACTGTTGATCAGCGACATGGATACGATTGGCAATATCACGCAGCAGCCCGGGCTGATGGATGCCGCCTATGACAAGGGATTTGCACTGGGCAAGACACTCAACCCCTGAAGCGAACTTACTGAATGCGGGTGGGGTGCAGGGCCCGATTTTCTGTCATCTCTTCACACCAGCCCGCGTTCCCGCATGCTCAGGTGCCCGGTTCTTGTCACAATGACATGGTCGATGAGCTGGATGCCGACAAGGGATCCGGCCTCCCTGAGCTGCGCCGTGATCGCGATGTCCTGCGAGCTGGGTTCAAGGGAACCCGAGGGGTGGTTATGGACGCAGATGATCGAGGCCGCCCGGTCCGTGATCGCATCGGCAAACACCTCCCGCGGATGGACAAGGCTGTGGTTCAGCAGGCCCACGGTAATGATCCGGTTGCCGAGCACTTCCCCGGCACCATTGAGCGTGATGCAGCAGAAGTGTTCCTGCCGCTTGTCCCGGAGGTGGGCAACGAGGGGGAGGATATCGTCGGGTTTTGTGACCTTCCCGCCTGCGGCCCCGGGTGCAAAATACCGCCTCCCCATCTCAAAACAGGCCATGATCTGGGATGCCTTCGTGGGGCCGATCCCCCCGATTGCCCGGATATCCTCGTACCGGATATCGTCCCTCTCTTTTAAAATCCCACAGACATCCCGGGCAATTTCCCTGACATCCTTTCCCTTTGTCCCTCTCCCGATGATTGCCTCGATCAGTTCAGTATCCGAGAGTGCGGACGCACCTTTCTTTGCTATCTTCTCGCGGGGCCGGTCCTGAAACGGCACATCTCTCATCTTTCTCATACAGCATGGTATCCTGGCGGGCATACCCGGTCGCCATCCCGGAACCCGGCCTGCCTTTTTGCAATCACCATAATTCTTTATTTTATTTATGTTAAATTATTCCCTGTAGCAAATGTACGGTAGTGCCTGTCGTCTGGCACCATCCTGCCCTGATGCCGCATAAAGAATGTTTAAGAACCACTACCCGCCATACCATTCCCTTATGTCAACCATAGACAATGCGAAGGAAGCGTTCGCCGGAGAATCGCAGGCAAACCGGAAATACCTGGCGTTCTCGGAGAAAGCAGCTGAGGAGGGGTTCAAGGGTGTGGCAACCCTGTTCAAGGCGGCATCCGAGGCCGAGGCGATCCATGCCAGGAAACTCCTGAAAGTGTTATCAGCCGTTGGCCCTACTGCACAGAACCTTGAAGGCGGGATTGCGGGGGAGACCCACGAATTCACCACGATGTACCCGGATTTCATCAGGACCGCGGAAGCAGAGAAGAAGACCGACGCGCTCCTCGCCTTCACCCACGCGATGAAGGCAGAGCAGGTGCACGCAGGGCTGTACAAGAAGGCACTTGATGCCGTGAAGGCCGGCCACGACCTCGGGCGGGAGAAGGTATTCCTCTGCCCGGTCTGTGGCAATATCGAACTTGGCAAGGCCCCGGATAAGTGCCCGATCTGCGGTGTTTTCGCCAAGCAGTTCCGGGAAATTACCCTGTAATTCTCTTTTTACTCTTTTGGCTCACCGGAATCGGTCTCAGTATCCTGCTCCGCACACCGGCTCAGTTCCCTGGCCTTTATCTTGCGCCGGTGCAGCCAGATGACAACGACCAGTACTGCGATCAGGGTAGCCCACGACGCTGAATAGATCACGATGCCGGGATTTGCCAGGATATTCTTGGGAATGACCACCGGGGGAAGGGGGGGCGGTGCAACACACTGGAACTGCATCTCGACGCTGGCCGGGAAACGGTATTTCCCGTCAAAATACCGGATATACACCGTGGCATTCCCGGAAGGGATCACACCCGCAACCGGTGCATTGTTGGTATTGGGAAATGCAATCGACCGGTCCACACGCTCTGTCCCGTCCGCGATCTCGATGTACCATGCGTCCGGGTACGCCGAAGAGTAGAGATCGCGTCCTTTGACAACAAGTTTTGAACTTTTTGGCACCGAGACGTACCAGGTCCCGTTCTCCAGTTTATTATTGAACTGGAGGGTCCGGAATGCAGTCTCTCCGGCATTGAGCTGCAATGTGCCGGAACTGGCTGTGCATGCGGGGAGGCCGGCAGTCGCATTCGCAGGCTCAGGCCGGATGGTCTTTGGTTCTGCCGAGCAGCGGAACCTGTCATCCATGACCTGGCTGTATTCCAGCGCCGTATCATAGATCCTGACTTCATCCAGCCCGCCCTTCAGGTACCGGGAGCATTCGGCGGAGTCTGGTGTCGTGGATGACCCTGCATCCGCTCCCAGCAGGATATAGTTCGGATATTCGTAGAGTATGCGACCCGATGCGTTGGCGCGGTTCCTCAGTGCCCCGTCAAGATAGATCTTCGCGGTCTCGCCGTCATAGGTCCCCGTGACATGGTGCCACTGGCCCGGTGTAATGCCCTCGTGTTGTACCGGGACGCTGATACTACCGGATTTTTCAGTATAGACCGTCCACCACAGGTCGTTCCCGTCACCAAATCCCAGCCGGTATCCGCCGTTCTTGTAACTTGAGACAAGGGTCTGGGAATCGAACGAGTCGACGTAGAACCAGGTGGAAACGGTGATCTCGTTCTCCGGGTGGTTCAGGGAGGAATATGGGATACTGACATACTCTCCCGTCCCGTTGAACAGGAGGGCACCCCCGCACCCGCCCCCCTGGGTGCGCGTAGCCCCTGCAATCGAACCTGAGCTCCCATGACCGGAGGCATCGAGTGCAACACTGCCACTCCCCTCATTGAAGTCGAGGTAGGTCACGGGATCAGCCAGTATCTGCGAAGTGACCGTCTCAGCATGAACCGTGCCGGCAAGGACCAGGAGAACTATGCAGAAAAAAAGAGCCCCTCTCAGCCTCCGGGCGAACGGGTTGGTGGTCATGGCTTGTCAATGGTGTATTTGAACTCGTCCAAAAAGAACATTGCGATGAGATCGCCAACCGTTCTGTTGCTCCCGTCACTATGTTTATATTTTTCCAGAACCTTCTACGGGATAATGACCCGAGTCACCGTTTATTCGACAAAAAACTGCCCGTACTGCAGGATGGCCAAGGCATTTCTCGATAAGAACGGCGTCCCGTACGAGAGCATCGATGTCGGTGCCGACCAGGAAGCGGCACAAAAGATGGTCGAGCTCTCCGGCCAGCGGGGGGTGCCGGTCATTACTGTGGACGATGAAGTGATTGTCGGGTTTGACTCCCAGCGGCTGAACGAGCTCTTCGGGAAGACAGGGGCAACGGATATCTTTGATGTCCTGATTGTCGGCGCCGGTCCGGCCGGGCTGACAGCAGGGGTCTACTGTGCCCGGAAGATGCTCAATACTATAATCATCAGCGAGAATATCGGGGGGCTGGCGCTGGAATCGTGGGCGATCGAGAACTACATGGGCTACCGGATGATCACGGGCGAAGACCTGATGAAGAAGTTCGAGGAGCAGGTCCGGACACTGAATATCCGGCTGGAGCTGGACAGGGTCGAGTCTGTCGCCCGGGAGGAGGAGGTCTTTGCGGTAACCGCGGCCTCGGGCACCACGATCCGGGCACGGGCACTGATCCTGACGCAGGGGAACCATCACCGGAAACTGGGAGTGGCAAACGAGGAACAGTTCCTTGGCCGCGGACTCTCGATCTGTTCCACCTGCGACGGCCCGCTCTACAAGGGGAAGCGGGTCGCAGTGGTCGGAGGGGGCAACGCGGCGTTCCAGACTGCGATCGAGATGAGTAAGATCGCAACCTCCGTGAGCCTGATCGTCCGGAGCACGGTTAAGGCCGACCCGGTCTATGTCAGGAAACTGGAGGAGATGAAGAATATCACCCTCCATAAAAACACGCAGATCTCGTCACTTCATGGCAATAAGTTCCTGAGCGGGATCACGATCCGGAATGATTCCGGGAAGGAGCAGGTGATGGATCTTGATGGCGTCTTCCTCGAGATCGGCTGGCTCCCGAACTCGGGCATGGTTGACGGGCTCGTTGCCTTAAACGAGAAGAAAGAGATCATTGTTGACTGCGATGGCAGGACAAATGTCCCCGGGATCTTTGCTGCAGGGGACGTGACGAATGTCAGGAGCAAGCAGATCATCATCGCTGCCGGAGACGGTGCAAAAGCGGCACTCGAAGTCTACGAGTACCTGATGAAGGAGTAGGGATTATCCCGTCCCGGACAACGGCGCCAGCTTTTCCGGACCGCATTTTTCTCCCAAAAAGGATAGTAGAGGGAGGTTGCCCTTTACAGCAGCCCGTACTTCTTCTTCAGGTCCTGCCACGCGGGACGTGAACGGGGGGAAGTCTGACCTTCATGATCCGGAGAGTGACAGCCGGGAATTTGTGTATGGAGAACTGGCTGTTGCATTTCGAAATCTTAAAGCCCATCCGGACAAATCCGGCCATATGTATGCCCCCTCCCGAATTGTTCCCATTCTTATAATTGTGGCGCTTCTCATCGTGTCAGCAGGTTGTACAGGGACGAATAACGATCTCATCCGGCCGGTCCAGACCCCCTCTGCCGGCACGGCTTCTTCCGGTACAACGTCGCACGCTGCAGCCGTGGACTTCCGGAACAATGCTGAGCGGCAGGCGTTCTTTGCAAACTTCGATACGCTCGCAGAAAAGGAGATGAACGCCTGGGGTGTCCCCGGGATGACCGTTGCTGTCGTGAAGGACGGAAAAATTGTCTATGCAAAAGGATACGGCGTGAAGAAGGCCGGGGGATCCGACCCGGTGACGGCCGACACGGTCTTCCAGATCGGTTCCACGTCCAAGGCCTTCACATCTGCACTCGTTGCCATGGAAGTGGACAGCGGCCGGATGAAGTGGGACGACAAAGTGACAACCTATGTCCCGGACTTCCAGATGAATGACCCGTGGGTGACTAAGGAATTTACCATTACGGACTCCCTTGCCCAGAGGAGCGGCCTTCCCGATCACTGGGGAACGGAGCTCGGGGGGCTCGGGTACAGCCGGGACGAGATGATCCACGCCCTCCGCTATGTCGAGCCGGTAACAAGCTTCCGGAGCACGTACATGTACCAGAACGCCCCCTTCCTGGTTGCGGCAAAAGCGGTCGAGAACACCAGCAAAAAGAGCTGGGAGGACAATGTCCGTGAGCGGATCTTCGTGCCGCTCGACATGAAGAGCGCCTCGACCGGCCAGGACGCCTTCATGGCCTCTCCTGACCGCGTCTCGCTGCACTGGAATGACCTGCGGGACGACGACACCTATGGGCCGGTAGTCGCGGACTCCTCGCCGTACATGATCTTCACCACTGCCATGGCGCCTGCCGGCGGCATCAATGCCAATGTGAAGGACATGGGGAACTGGGCGATCTTCCAGCTGGGGAACGGGACCTGGAACGGGAACCGGCTCATGAGCACGGAGAACCTGGACTACCTGCACACGCCGCGGACACCTGTATCAATGGTGGCGAACGCAACGAAAGACTATTACTGCCAGGCCTGGCTCTACGAGGAAGTCCCGGGCTACCCGCCGGTCATCTGGCACAATGGCGAGACGTACGGCAACCATGCCATGATCTTCTTAGTGCCGTCGAAGAACCTCGGCATCGTGGTCCTCTCCAATGTCGCCGGGCCCAGCCTTCCCGATTCCCTTGCCTGGAAATTCTATAACCGGTATCTCGGCAGGCCGGATTCCCCTGGCCTTGCGGGAGCCGCGGCCGGTTACCGGCAGTCCGTCAACCTCACTGCCAGCGCCTTTGTCCTGCCGGTCAAGGAGAATGCAACTCCGGCACTCCCGCTCTCCGCATACACCGGCACGTACCGGAACGATATCTATGGGACGGCAACGGTTGCCGAACAGGACGGGAACCTGACGGTCACGTACGGAAAACTCTCCACGGTCTACTACCTCACGCATTATGACGGGAACGACTTCTATGCCCGGTGCCCGTCATACCAGAAAAGTTACATTGACGGCGTGACCTTCCAGCCCGGGCCGGACGGCGCCATCCAGAAGATGGTCCTGCCCATGATGCTCAGGCCGGGCGTTTACGAAACATTTGTCCGGGCGTGAAAGGAAGGCCCCACCTATTTTTAAAAAAGAAAATGTGCCGGTAATATCCCGGGTTCAGCTCTTCACCTTTTTCTTGTCCTTCTCGCGGTAGCCCTCGAGCAGCACGGTCATGATATTCTTGACCGGCTTGTCGGTATGCCCGGCGATGTGGAACTCGCAGAATGGGCAGGAGGTGATGACGATCTCTGCCCCGGTCTTTCTGATCTCCCCGCCCCGCTTCTTCCCGAGAGCAGCAGCCTCGTCCGGGTTCCCGGCCCGGACGCCACCGCCGCTCCCGCAGCAGATGGACGGCATCTCCACGAGATCGACCACCTGCCGGATCAGCTCGCGGGGCTGGTCGCGGATGCCCTGCCCCCGCAGGAGGTGGCAGGGGTCGTGGTAGGTTGCCTTGATCGGAAGCCGTGCCGGGGGCTCGATGCCGTATTTCGTGAGGAGTTCGTTGATGTCGATGACCGTAAACGGCGTCTGGTAATCGTGCTTCAGCGTGGTGCCGCAACCGGCGCACATGGTGAGCACCGTGTCGATGTTCCGCGACCTGAATGTCTCAATATTGCGCCGCTTCAGCTCGTCGATGTAGGCGAGCTGGCCGGTCCGGATCAGCGGCGAGCCGCAACAGACCTGTTCCTTGGGGATGATGACCCGGATGCCGTTGCGCTTTAAGACCTCCATTGCGTCAAGGGCGGACTGCTGCTGCCGGAGGTTGTACACGCAGCCGATGAAGAGCCCGACCGTGGCTTTGACCGGTCCCTCGGGTTCGATGACAGCGGGGACCTTCTCCAGGAACGACTCGGAAGTCCGGGGGATGCTTCTGCCCGTCTCCTGAACCATGGCTGCCACTTCCTTGTGCCGGGGCAGGGTGAGCCCGCGTCGGTTCGCGTGCGCCCGGAGTTTCTCGATCGCTTTTGCCGGGGTCTCAATCTCTTTCGGGCAGACCTTCCAGCAGGCCTGGCAGGTCGTGCAGGTGAAGAGCCCGTCACGCACCGCATCGGAGATACGGTCGCCGCTGTCCCGCGGGTCGAGCACGAGACGCATCTCCTGCCGCATCGCGGTCGGGCCGAGGAACTTTGTCACGTCCACCGCAGGGCAGACCGAGACGCAGCAGAGGCATTCGATGCAGTCTTTTAAGGGCTTCATCGCGTCGATGTCGGCCTTCTTCGGGAGGACAGTCTCCTTCTTTGGCATGAGGGAGGCGATCTGTTCGAGCCTTGGCACCAGATCGGTCACGAGGTCCTTCTTCACGTCAAGGTTCAGCGGCTCGATCGTGATCCGGTCCTTTGCCTCTTCCATGCAGGCAAGCACCGGCTCCCCGTTCACCCGCACGGCGCACGAACCGCACTGGCCCGAGGCGCAGGAGTAGCGGTACGAGAGCGTGGGGTCGATGCTGTCGTGGATCGCGTGCAGCACATTGAGGACCCGGGCGCCCTCGCTGACCTTGACGGTATAGGTCACGAGCCGTGGCTCCTTGTCCGCGTCCGGGTCGAACCGGCGCACCGTTACCGTCAGCTCCTTCATGCCTTCACCTCCCGGGTCTCGATCCCGTCGCGGACCTGTGAGATGAAGGTGTGGTTGAAGGGTGAATGTTCTGCATCGTGGGTCTGGGTGACATCGGTGCGGACGTGTGCCCCGCGGGATTCGGTGCGGAGCAGGGCAGACCGGCAGATGAGCGAAGCGGTCAGGCACATGTTCTGGACAATGCAGCATTCCGCAAGGTTCCGTGCCGATGTGGCCTTAATATTCACGGTCTGGAGTTGTTTTATCGTCCGGAGTGTCTCTTCAAGGGCGCTCGCAGTCCGGAAAATGCCGGCTCCCTGCCACATTGCCAGCTGGAGCTTCTTTCTTACCTGGGCCGGGTTCGTGCCCCCTGCAAGGAACCCGTCAAGCCGCCTCTGCCATGCATCGACCTGCCGCTCGTCCACGGTCTTCTGCCGGACCGGGGCTTTCCCGGCTGCTTCCCCGGCCCGTTTGCCGAAGACCTGCGTCTCGGCGAGAGCATTGCCCCCAAGCCGGTTGGCGCCGTGCACCCCGCCGGAGACTTCGCCGCAGGCAAAGAGGCCGGAAAGCGTGGTCCTGCACCCGGGTGTGATCCGGAGCCCGCCCATGATGTGGTGGGCTGTCGGGGCAACTTCCATCGGAGTCGTGCGGATATCCACGCCGAACTTCAGGAACTGTTCGAGCATCACCGGCAGGCGGCTCTCGATCTGTTCGCGGGGCAGGTGCGTGACATCCAGGTAGACCCCGCCATTTGCGGTCCCCCGCTCTTTGAGGATCTCAGTGGCGATGGCCCGTGCCACAACGTCGCGGGTGGAGAGCTCCATCCGGGCCGGATCGTAGGTCGACATGAACCGCTCGCCATTGATGTTCTTCAGGACTCCGCCCTCGCCCCGGACCGCTTCCGTTACGAGCCGGCCCCGGGCATCGTACGGGAAGACCGCCCCGGTCGGGTGGAACTGGACCATCTCCATGTCGATCAGTTCTGCGCCGGCCCGGAACCCCATCGCATACCCGTCACCGGTACCGCTCGACGAGTTGGTGGAGATATCGTAGACCTTCGTTCCCCCGCCCGTTGCCAGGATCGTGCTGTCGGCTTTCATGAGGACGATCTTGCCTTTCTCGTCCAGCGCGATCGCCCCGATGACGGAGCTCCCGTCTTTTAACAGGTCGATGACCGTGTATTCCTGCAGAGCCACCACATCCGTTGCAGCGAGCCGGTCCACGAGCGTCATCATCATCTCGTGGCCGGTCCGGTCGCCCGCGTAACAGGTCCGGGGGAACCGCTGGCCCCCGAACGGCCGCTGGGCAACTTCATCCGCATCCGTGAAATCGAATACGGCACCCCACTTTACGAGGTCCCCCATGCGCAGGGGAGCCTCTTGTGTCAGGATATTCACGAGCTCCGGATCGTTGAGGTATGCCCCTCCCTTCAGCGTGTCCTCGTAATGGCCCCCGCACGTGTCCTGCTCGCGGAGCACCGCATTGAACCCGCCTTCCGCCATCGTGGTGCACCCGCCTTTTCCCACGATAGTCTTCGAGATGAGAACCGTCTTCCCGTACTGCGACGCCTCAATGGCAGCGCGGACACCGGCACCCCCGCTCCCGATCACAAGGACGTGACTGTCCACAATCTCATCTGCAAGCATCTTATTATTTTGTGGATCGTATAGTTACATAAATAAATGGCACGTCAAGAGTGAGAGAGAGCATGAGATTTCTGATGAAATTCGGTGGGACATCCGTTGCCGATGCCCAGTGTATCCAGCGTGTTGTCGATATTTTAGAAAAACACCACAAAGCAGGAGACGAACTTGCCGTTGTCGTATCGGCACAACGTGGCGTGACCGACCAGCTCATCGAGATTGCAACCGCTCTCCCGACGGCAAAGGACAACAACGCCATCACCCCCCTGATCCAATCCTTAAGCAAACGCCACATCACGACGCTCGAAGGAGCAGCTCCCGATCACGTGGCGGAAGTCGGTGCGGAGATGGAAGAGCACCTGATCCGGCTCGAAAACATCCTCAATGCGATCTACAACCTGCGGGAACTCACTCCCCGCTCGAAGGACTACATCATCTCGTTTGGCGAACGGCTGCTCGCCCCGATCCTCTCTGCTGCCATACGGCAGCGGGGCATTGCCTCGACCGTGATGGACGGTTGCGAAGCCGGTATCCTCACCACTGCCCAGCACGGCGAGTCCATGTCCCTCCCGGACAGCGATGAGCGGATCAAGCGCCGTGTCGGTCCCCTGCTCGGGAAGGAGATCCCGGTGATCATGGGGTTCATGGGCTGCACCCGCGACGGGGTCCTCACCACCCTCGGCCGGAGCGGGTCGGATTATTCTGCCTCCATTGTCGGTGCGGGTATCGATGCAGACGAGATCTGGACCTGGACCGACGTGGACGGGATCATGACCTGCGACCCCCGGGTGATCAACGATGCCCGTGTGATGTCCTCGCTCTCGTATATCGAAGTGATGGAGCTCTCGTATTTTGGTGCGAAGGTGATGCATCCCCGCTCGATCGAGCCGGCCATGAGGAAAGGCATCCTTGTCCGGGTGAAGAACACCTTCAACCCCTCTCACCCCGGGACGGTCATTGTCAGGGACGGCAAACGGGACCACCGCGTAGTGAAAGCCCTCACGTACATCGACAAGGTTGCGGCCATCAACATCTGCGGCGCCCAGATGATCGGGAGGCCGGGGGTTGCAAAGGCGATCTTCACGATCCTCGCCGATCACGAAGTGAACGTGATGATGATCTCGCAAGGGTCGAGCGAGGCGAACATCTCGCTGATCGTCGACGAGTCGCATGTCTCTTCAGCGGTAAAGGCCCTTGAAGAGCTCACAAAGCAGGGCGTTGTCCGGCAGGTCTCCCACAACCACGATGTCTGTGCAGTTGCGGTGGTCGGGGCCGGTATGGCCGGGGCGCCCGGCACCGGCGGGAGAATATTCACGGCCCTCGGGAAGGCGGGCGTCAACGTGATGATGATCTCGCAGGGCTCAAGCGAGGCGAACATCTCGTTTGTCGTGAGCCAGAATGACGGTCCGCGTGCGGTCCGGGTGCTCCACGACGAGTTCCATCTCTCGGAGGAAAGCGATGAGTAAGACAATGGCAAAGAGACCTGCAGCAAAGAAAACGCCGGTAAAGAAACCGGCAGCGAAGAGCGCCTATGCCCAGGCCGGCGTGGACATCGACCTCGAGGCAACGGCCATCAAAGCGCTGATCAGGAACCTGAAGCACCGGCGCAAGGGCAGGTACACGATGATGGGTGCTGTCGGCCACTTCGCCGGGCTCATCGACTTTGGCCCGCTCGCCCTCGCACTGACCACGGATGGTGTGGGCACCAAGATGCTCGTGGCTGACCAGCAGCAGGACTGGAGCACGGTCGGGATCGACTGCATTGCGATGAACGTGAACGACCTCTACGTGATGAACATGGAGCCGGTCTCGTTCGTGGACTACATCGCCACCGACAATCTCTCGATAGAGAAGATGGCCCAGATCGGCATCGGGCTCAACGAGGGCGCAAAGCAGGCCAACATCGATATCGTGGGTGGCGAGACCGCATCGCTCCGCGGCCTGGTCCACGGCCTCGACCTCGCGGGCGCCTGCCTTGGCGTGCAGGACAAAAAGAAGATCATCACGGGCGAAAAGATCCGGCCCGGCAACAAGATCGTAGGCATCCCCTCAACCGGTGTCCACAGCAACGGCCTCTCGCTTGCCCGTCGCGTTGTCGAGAAGTACGCGGATTACGACACGAAGCTGAAGAACAGGAAGACCCTTGGGCAGGAGCTCCTTACCCCGACCCGGATCTACAGCGAGGTCCTGAAGGTGACGGCGAGATGCACGGTGCACGGGATGTGCCACGTGACCGGTGGCGGCCTCCTGAACTTCAAGCGGTTAAGCAAGTACGGCTTTGTCTTCGACAACCCGATCAAGCCCCCCGAGATCTTCCGCTGGATGCAGAAGGCCGGCGACATCTCGGACGAGGAGATGTACCGCACGTTCAACATGGGCATGGGCTATGCGTATGTGGTGCCGGAGAAGAGCGTGGCGTGCGTGCTGAAGATGGTGAAGGGAGCTCAGGTTGTTGGAGAGGTTGTGAAGGAGCCTGGGGCGTTCTTGGGGGAGATTGAGATCACGTAGATGTTTCCTTTAATTTTTTAAGAATTATCCAAAAGATTTTCTAAACAATAGATAACGAAATTTTTATCGATTAAATCTTGCATAGTATTGCGATTAATTCTCGTGTTTTTATTTAGGAACTTTTAAAACAAAATCATAGTAATAAATACATTATTAGTTTCACCCCACACACGGCTAGTATCTATAATCCCAGATATTTCAGTTCAAAATGCCGAATGTTAACAACAACAAAGGCTGTTAATCATAAGGATGCAGATTAAGACAAGAGGTGAGTTGTGGAGAAAAATTCCAATGATACCCAGAATGAAATCATCCTAAGCCGGATTCTCAAACTAATGGGTTTCGATGGTATTGATATGGATGATTTTGATAACCGGCTGAAATATCAGAAACTGGTTTACCTTGCCCAGAATACGGGAATAAATATTGGGTATGGATACAGCTGGTACGTTCGCGGACCCTACTCTCCGTTATTAACACGCACACTCTTCAATATTAAAGAAAATCCTGCTCTCTTTGATAAATGGGATACCATCAAATTTAAACACGAAGATGTGATTCTCAAACGATTACGTCGGTTGCAAGATGTTCTCGGATCCCACTTCAATGACCCAAAATATCTGGAAGTTATTGCCTCACTACATTATCTTCGGACTACACTTCCTACAAGTGAGAATTCCTATTCCCAGATAAAGAAAAGACTTCTCATGCTAAAGCCCGATCTTAAAAATATTCCACATATTAATCATATGATGGATAATGCCTGTAAAGATCTGATCAATCTTAATTGATTTTTTTTATGTCTAAAGCAAAAGTCCAAGAATTAAAATTTTCTGACAGACGAGTTTTCGATAATATCCACGGCTTTATTAGATTAACTGATTTTGAGTGGGAAATCATTGATACACCCATTTTCCAGAGATTACGTAATATACGACAACTGGGATTGTTGGACTATGTTTTTCCAGGTGCTCTGCATAATCGTTTCAACCATTCCTTGGGAGTAATGTATATAGCTGACAGGATGGTAGTCTCACTTCAGGAAAAAGGAAAACTGGATGGAAAGAAAGCCCGTGAGATTGTAAGGACGGCCGCTCTTCTTCATGATATTGGACATTACCCTTGGTCTCACATTATTGAATCTGTTGTTAAAAAAGATGCAAAAAGAAAGGTCCCAACTCCTATAGATCAGATTAATCTCGAATTAGCCACAGCAAGAAGAAGTGCGATCATTGATGAAAGTCTCAATGAAAGTCCTTCACACAGGTTGAACGTTAGCTTGTATGAACAACGGAATCCCACTTTGGATTTTGCTCATCACGAGCGAATGGCAGGTATTATCCTGTTTAATAATACTAAACTTCACGAAATTCTCTTAAAGAAATTTAAAGAGAATGAAATAAAAAAAATTGCACAAATCATTGCTGGCGTATATCCGGGTCCTGAGAAACTAATTATCCATTCTGAATTGGATGCAGATCGATTTGATTACCTGCTCCGCGACTCAAATCAAACAGGTGTAAAATATGGTATATTCGATATCGATCAAATCATACGACATATCGATTTTTTTCCAGATTTAGATCAAAGAGAAGGATTATCAGGATTAGTTGTTGATAAAAAGGGGCAGAAAGCGGTTGAACACTATTTGTTATCGAGATATTTCCTTTACAGTACAGTCATTTATCAGAAAACTACTACCGGTTTTCACAAGATGGCTGAACGTATTTACACAGGACTTCTAGAGCGTGGAGAAGTCAAATCTTATAGTGATCTAATAAAGATGTTCGATACAAAAAAAGAAAGTGATTACCTGAGCTATGATGATTCCTATATTTTTGAAAAATTAAAAAGTATTGATGATGGAAAAATACTGATTCGCGCATTAAGAAATCAAGAAGTCCGACCGGCCTTTTTAAAAGAGCTCGTGAGAAAAGTTTTGTATCGCGATCCATTAAAACGGGTTTGGGAAGAGCAGGCGCTGCTTAAAAAGGGAGATTCAAAACCTCATAATTTACTAAAATATGTCGATCAAACAACGATTGACTCCATTATTGCCAAATCAGGTGTTCCTAAAGAATGGTATATCACATCCAAGTTATCCAATCCGATTACAAGTTTAAGTCCTTCAATATTGATCAAAGATGATACAATTGATGATGAATTTATTGAATATAAAATCCGAATCCATAAAGGCAAAGGGAGTCTCGTAGCTTTAGCCCACGAAGACTCGTCCTTATTAAAATATCTTGAAAAATCCGAATTGCACATCTACGGAGTATACACTAAAGACGATGTATACCAAAAACAAATTTTAAAGGCAATGAAACAATATGAGAAAAAAAATGCAACAACGGATCAATAGAATACAATTACACCCACTTGTAAGCATCCCAATTGTATATCGATACTATTTCTCATCAAATGCGTAACCTCCGGTCAATTTATTTTACTTGCAATGGTCCCGCTGCCCCCAGCGGGGTGAAGACCCAAGAGTGTCTACAGCCAGAAATTAATTGGCTCAATTCTTCGTAACCACATCATCCGCTACAATCCCCACCGCGATCACCATCGCCGGGATCACCAGGTACCGCAGCCCTATCTGTGTCGCATAGTCGGGCATCGTCATCCCCAGCAGGCCAACGAGCACGATAAGGTCCAGTATCCAGTTAGCGAGCAGCCATGTGATACCGGTTATGATAGCCTCTCGTGTGTAGCTGGTTTCAATCGGCCGGAAGCACCAGACAATCAGGATCGCTGCCGTGATCGATCCGACTACGATCATCAGCGACTTGAAGAGCTGTTGGTCGATCAGCAGTCCGTTGGGGCCATAGAACGGGATGGCAATAACAAACGGGACGAGCCAGGTCAGGAATGCGCCAATGAGACGCCGGCGCCAGATGGGGGTGAGGGAAAGAGACATGAGAGGACTCCTTTTGATCTGATCCTTTTCTTTGCCGGAGCATGAAGGTGGCGGGTTTGATCCGGATCGATCAGACTCTGGTTGAAAAAATTTCAGCAGACCCTGATGGAAAAATTTTCATCGCGATCATTTTTTTCCGGATTGCCCCTGCCCGACCCCCCTCATGCATGTCCGGAAAATGCCTTGTTTCTTGTAAAAAACACGACGGAAAAATGTTATTTATCACGATCTTTTGCTTAAGGGGGGTCGGGCAGGGGCAGACTGTTTGGCTGAGCAGCGACCCTGATGAAAAAAGTGATCCGGATCGGTCGGACTCTGATGAAAAACAGGAAAATAAAATTATTCCGGTTCCGGCTCGTACTTCTCCTTCACCACCCTGTCAGACACAATCCCGCTGTTCCCGCAGGGGTCCTCTAAGGTCAACGTGATCGGGAATGTGCCGGTCTTCACCTTCGCAATATCCGCAAGCAATGCAGTGGCATTCTCCTTCTCCACATCAGTGCCCCAGCGGAAGGCTCCCTTCACCACGTCCACGATCCGGTCGAGCACCCCCTCTACGTTTGACACGAATCCCTGGCAGACCGGGCCGGGATCGATCCGGACCCCAAGCTCCGGGATCTCGATGGCAGCACTCATGCTCCGGATCACCCGGACCGAAAGGTCGTCTTCCGTATGGATGGCCAGGGTGTACCGTGCCGGCTCCCCGTGCTTTATGAGCTGCGTATCAACGAACTTGTACCCGCACGAGGGGCAGATCGCGGAAATGATAAGGATATCAGAAAAATAGGGAATATTTTCCGTCTTATACAGGTATTCGATATCAGTATTGCAACAGGGACACGGACCCGGGACGACTGTCTGCACTTATGCTCCACCGATCTTATCGCGCGAGATCTTGACTGACATGGGGGTCAGCACCACGTAGCGCTGGTCGCCAAGGCCGATGATATCGCCATTGACATCCTTTGCAACTTCCTTTAAGTCCTTTAAGACCCGTTCGTAGGAGATCTTGTCCATCTTGAGCCGGGAGATATCGACGATCACGATGTTGCCGGAGTAGACCTCGTCCTTGACCCGGGGGGTGTCCTTGAGGTCGCTGATAGTGGCAATCTTAACGAGCAGTGCCGGGGACCCGCTGCCACGGTCCTCGTACGACGCGAGGTCCAGTTCCATATAATCGTCGTCCGAATGTGCAGCGCTTTTTCCCAGAAGTGTGTCTATGATCTTAACCATAAAAAAACTGTATGGTGAAAATTATTTAATAGTATCTATTTTGGGGCCACCGGACAGGGATTTTTCCAGAAAAAATGGGCAAAACTGCCGTTTTTCCGCATGACCCCCGGGTTTACATCCGGGTCAGATCTCGATGTTCCAGATCTCGTCACCGACGTGATGGAACTTTTTTACCATCTTTCCGGCAGAACTGGCACGCAGATCGGGCGCATCAAAGAGGGAGATCCCGATTGCAAGCGGCTTTCCGTGCCGCTCGTCCACGATCTGGACCGGCGCATTCGCCTTCACGTCATCTGTGACCGAGACGATCCCGGGGCGCATGATATCCGCACCGTTCACGACAAACGGGATCGCACCGGCATCCACCACAACCCGGCGTTCCGGGAATGGGGACTGGAGTGCGCCTTTCAGTGTCGGGAACACCCAGTCCTCCGTGGCCAGCAGGAGCGGCTTCTTGTTCACCATGAAGAGCGAGACGTTCGCGGTTGTCTCAAGGACCTCGATCATCTCCGCGTGGAAGAGGTTCGCCGACGGCCCGATCTGCTCTGCGAGACGCGCCAGCAGGTCCTGCGCCTGGCTCCGCCGGATCGAGTGGCGTTTCTTTACAACAATCTTTTTCATTGTTCTGTCTCAACACTCAGAGCGCAGGCATGAAAAAAATTTGCATGCCGTTGGATGCCCCCGGCAGGAAACCTTATTGCCCTGAGGGGATCTACGGTATGTTTAAGTGATCCGCTCGCACACATATATTACTCCAGAGCGATGGTAACAGGGTATTATTATGACCAAACGGCCGTTGGATATTTTGGATCAGGTGTTGAACCGTCAG
>JAJRCF010000009.1 GCA_028679075.1 Methanoregula sp.
AGATATCATCATCAAAGGTGCCCGCCAGCACAACCTCAAAAATATCAATGTCACGATCCCCCGGGATAAGTTGGTCGTCATAACCGGCGTCTCCGGCTCCGGCAAATCCACGCTCGCGTTCGATACGCTCTATGCGGAAGGCCAGCGGCGGTACATGGAATCGCTCTCGTCCTATGCCCGGCAGTTCCTGGGCATGATGCAGAAGCCCGATGTGGACCATATCGAAGGACTCTCGCCGGCCATTGCCATCGAGCAGAAGACCACTTCGAAAAATCCCCGGTCAACGGTCGGGACGACGACCGAGATCTACGATTACTTCCGGCTCCTCTATGCCCGCATCGGCACCCCGTTCTGTCCCGAGCATAACATTCCCATCGCCTCCCAGTCGCCGGACCGGATCGCCGACCAGATCATTGCCGGGCAGCCCGGCCAAGTCACCATCCTCTCCCCTGTCGTGCGGCAGAAGAAGGGAACGTACCAGCAGCTCCTGAAGGACCTGAACAAGGAAGGTTATGCCCGGGTGCGGGTCAATGGCAAGATCATCCGGACCGATGAGGAGATCACGCTCGACCGGTACAAGAAACACGATATCGAGGTCGTGATCGACCGGCTGGAGACAAGCGACCGGTCACGGCTCACGGAAGCGATCGAAAATGCGCTGAAAAAATCCGAAGGGCTCATCATCGTTGTTGACGAGCAGGAGAAGGAATCAACGTACTCCTCGCTGATGGCCTGCCCGGTCTGCGGGATCACCTTCGAGGAACTCCAGCCACGGATGTTCTCGTTCAACAGCCCATTCGGGGCCTGCGAAGAGTGTCACGGTCTCGGGGTGAAGATGGAGTTCGACCCCGACCTGATCATCCCGGACAAGGAGCGGTGTATCGCGGACGGCGCCGTTGCCCCATACCGCAACCCGATGGACGGCTTCCGGGGCCAGTACCTTGCCACGGTTGCAAAACATTTCGGGTTCTCTGTCCTGACTCCCATCAAAGATTTGACTGAAGAGCAGTACAATGGCCTGATGTTCGGCTCGACCGAGAAGATGCACTTCTCGATGAGCGCGAAAAACGGCGATGCCCAGTGGTCGCACAACGGCGAGTGGGAAGGCCTTCTCCCGCAGACCGCCCGGCTCTATGCCCAGACCAAGTCCGACTGGCGGAAGCGCGAGCTCGAAGGCTACATGCGGGTCTCCGATTGCCCGTCCTGCAAGGGGAAGCGGCTCAAGGACAAGATCCTCGCGGTCCGGATCAACGGGAAGTCGATCATCGATGTCACGGACCTCTCCGTCTCCGCGAGCTTAAAGTTCTTCGACGGCCTCAAGCTGACCGACAAGGAACGGGAGATCTCAAAGCAGATCTTAAAAGAGATCCGGTCCCGGCTGGACTTCCTTGAGAAGGTCGGCCTCGGGTATCTCACGCTCTCCCGCAACGCGGGCACGCTCTCGGGCGGAGAAGCGCAACGGATCCGGCTCGCCACCCAGATCGGCTCGACCCTGATGGGCGTGCTCTACGTGCTGGATGAACCCTCCATCGGCCTTCACCAGCGCGACAACCGGAAACTGATCGAGACCCTGCAGACGCTCCGCGATCTCGGGAATACGGTGCTTGTTGTGGAACATGACGAGGACATGATCCGGTCCGCTGAGCACGTCATCGACATGGGGCCGGGCGCCGGCCTGCATGGCGGGGCGGTTATTGCGGAAGGCACCCCGAAACAGATCGAGAAGAACAAAAAATCGCTGACCGGCCAGTACCTTGCCGGCACAAAGAGTATCGAAATCCCGGCGAGCCGCCGGAAACCAAAACACTACATCACGGTCAAAGGGTGCCGGGAGAACAATCTCAAGAACATCGACGCAAAGTTCCCGATCGGCCTTTTGACCGTTGTCACCGGGGTCTCCGGCAGCGGGAAGTCCACGCTGATCGAGGAGACGCTGTACAAGGGCATGATGCAGATCCTCCATCACTCGCGTGACCAGGCCGGAAAGCATGACAAGATCGTCTTCGATTCCGATATCGACAAAGTGATCGTGATCGACCAGTCGCCGATCGGGAAGACCCCGCGGTCCAACCCTGCAACCTACACCAAGGTCTTTGACGAGATCCGCACGGTCTTTGCCGAGACAAAGGAAGCAAAGATGCGGGGCTTCAAACCCGGCCGGTTCTCGTTCAACATCCGGGGCGGCCGGTGCGAGGCCTGCGAAGGCGACGGGCTGATCCGGATCGAGATGAACTTCCTGCCCGATGTCTATATCGAGTGCGAGGAGTGCAAGGGGAAGCGCTACAACCGCGAGACGCTGGAAGTGAAGTACAAGGGCAAGTCGATTGCCGATGTGCTGGACATGAGCGTTGAGGAAGCGCTGAAGCTCTTCGAGAACATTCCCTCGATCCGTACCAAGCTCGAGACCCTCTCACGGGTCGGGCTGGACTACATCAAGCTCGGCCAGAGTTCCACCACGCTCTCGGGCGGCGAGGCGCAGCGGATCAAGCTGACCCGCGAGCTTGCCAAGCGGGCAACGGGACGGACCCTCTACCTGCTGGACGAGCCGACCACCGGCCTCCACTTCGACGACACGAAGAAACTGATCAAGGTGCTCGACGACCTCGTGGCGAAAGGAAATACCGTTGTCGTCATCGAGCACAACCTTGATGTCATCAAGTCGGCCGACCACATCATCGACATCGGACCTGAGGGCGGCGATGCCGGCGGGAAGATCGTGGCAACCGGTACGCCCGAAAAAGTAGCAACGGTTGCCGGAAGTTATACCGGGCAGTTCCTCAAAGAGATGCTCCACCGCGGACCTGCCTCTTCGTCATGATCATGTGCGGGGGGACTCAGCATTCAGGTGGAGCGCCTGATCATATTTTTCGCGTGCCTCGACAAGCCGGCCGAGCCGTGCGAAGCAGTTCCCCATCTCGAATATTGCCCTCGCATACCCGGGAGCGATGAGCACCGACTGCCGGAAATATTTCAGCGCTTCTTCGTCCCTGCCATGGAGAGAAAAGTCCAGCGCCTTCCGGTACAGGAACTGGGCCTCGATCGGAATCCCCTTTGCATAGAGCCATTCCATCCCGTTATCCCCCCCATTACCGCTCTTTTTAAAATCCTGAGCAGGAGATAATGACATTCCCGGGGATATATATTAATTTGCCACGCATGACTGCTGCGCAGTCTCTCTCAGGATACCTGATGTTCCTCCCGCATCAATTCCGGGTCTCACTGCCATGCCTGCGTGACGATTCCTGGCACCCCACTTTCCCCATCCGCCGATCTTAATAATCTGGACAGAGAGACGTGAGTACAGGATATGTTCGATACCGCCACCCTTCCCGGCACCCCCGGCTGTTACCTTTTCTATGATAACGGGGGGACGATCATCTATGTCGGGAAGGCAAAGAACCTCAAGAAGCGGGTGAGCAGTTACTTCCAGAAAAAAGACCACGACATAAAGACCCGGAACCTTGTCGCGGCCATCGCCCGTGTCAGCGTCATGGTAACCAACACCGAGACCGAGGCGTTCCTCTTAGAGAACAACCTGATCAAGAAACACCAGCCCAGATACAATATCGACCTCAAGGATGCCAAGCGGTATGCCTACATCGAACTCACCCGCGAACAATTCCCCCGCATCGGCATTGCCCGGCGCAGCGGGACCGGGGAGTCCACCTGTTTCGGGCCGTTCGTCTCTGCCGCGGAACGCGATGCCCTGATCCGCATCATCCGGAAGGTCTTCCTCTTGCGATCCTGCCGGAGGCTCCCGAAACGTGCGTGCCTGCGGCACCACATGCACACCTGCAGCGCACCGTGTGTCGGGGCGATCAGCGAGGAAGAGTATCATCTCCAGGTTGAACGGGCCGCGTCGCTGCTGAAGGGCAGGAGCAGCGAGCTCCTCCTCTCGCTGCGGGAAGAGATGGCAGGATATTCGGCACGGGAGGAATACGAGAAGGCCCTCTCGCTGCGCAACCAGATCGCCGCGGTCACGCACCTTGCAGAGCGCCAGCATGTCGAACGGCCGAAGGAGACGGACCAGGATGTGATCGGCTATGCGGTCTCGGACGATACGGTGTACCTCATGGTCTTCTCCGTTGAGAAAGGGCTGCTCACCGGCAAACAGGAATATTCGTTTGACAACCGCGAGGATTTCTTTGATGAATTTCTCGTCCAGTATTATGCGGACCGCGTCCCTCCCTCAGAACTGATCCTCCCGCACGAGGTTGACGAAGCAATGGCCGGGTACCTTTCCGAACGCAAGGGAAGATCCGTGCAGGTGACCGTGCCAAAGATCGGCGAGAAGAAAAAACTGCTCGACCTGGTTGATAAGAACCTTGAACATTCCTTCCTGAAGAACGAACTGAAAGTCAAGGACCTCCAGTCCAGCCTCGGGCTTGCCGACGCCCCCGAGGTCATCGAGTGTTTCGATATCTCGCACCTTTCAGGCACCGCGATGGTCGGGTCGATGGTCCAGTTCCGCAGCGGGGTTCCGGACAAGAAGAATTACCGGCGGTTTAAGATCAAGACCGTTGAAGGGATCGATGACTTCGCATCGATTGCTGAAGTCGTGAAGAGACGTTACGACCGTCTGATCCGAGAAGATGCAGAGATGCCGGACCTGATCATCATCGATGGCGGGAAGGGCCAGCTCTCGGCCGCCGGTGACAGCCTGCGTGACCTCGACCTCACGATCCCGGTCATCGCCCTTGCAAAACGTGAAGAGGAAGTGTACCTTCCCGGAGAAACCCTCCCGCGCCAGCTTGACAGGAAGGCGATGGCCCTGCATTATCTGCAGGAGATCCGCGATGAGGCGCACCGGTTTGCCATTGCCTACAACCGGCTGCTGCGGAACAAGTCGGCAGTAGCCGGAAGCCAGAAATCCGGGAAAACCCGGAAAAAGAAAAGCAGCTGAACCGGGACTGGTGCGGGGCTCATCTCCCGGTCTTTCCTTGTTCAGATGTCCTTTTCAACCAGTACCCGGTGGCTGCCATCGGAGAAATATCCCGTGATGACGACGTGGTTTTTGCCACTGTACGCCCCGGTGAATGATTCGGTTGCGTGGACCTGGATCGGTGTTGTGGCAAGCCGGGACCCATCCGAGGTGGTCCTGATCTTTCCATTGTCGTCCGTGACGGTATACTCCAGTTCAATGAGATTGTCCATGCCCGGCGCACCGACAAAGGCAATCGTGATATGCGAATCATCCGGCTGGGTCACGGTAATTCCGGATGTTGGTTCCGCCGGGCTTCCTGCCTGCTGGGTGCACCCTCCGGAAATGAGCAGGAGCACCAGCGCCGCAGCCATAGACAGGTACAGGAAAGAATGGGGAAGTCCAGATACATCAGATCTCATATACTCTAATCAGCGTCGGTTTTTATAAAATTGCTGAATGGGAGCGCGGATCCTGCCGGGCGGATGGTTACCGGGTTTTTATGAAAAAAAGAGGGATCGTCCCCACCGGTTTTTATCTCCGTTTCAGTTGGTGACGATACGGATGTTCATGGTATAGGCGGTCTCGTTTCCGGTGAACGGTTCACACGAGCGGCCGTAGAATGCATTGAATGTCTGGTCCCCGCTGCCGGAGGCCCGCAGGACCCAGGTGCGGGTCCCGCCCACGCCAACCATGCCCTCTGCGTGTTTGTTCTCCTGGAAGTCCGAGGAAAGGACCGTCAGGCCGGAACTGGTGGTGGCATTCCATGCATACCCGGTTGTGGGATTTTCTTCAAGCTGGACTGCAAACCTGGTATCCGCTGTAATATTTCCGGTGGTGCCATTGTCCTTTTCGGTGAATGTGACCATCATCTTTCCTTCCTGTGCTGTTGTCGCCGCGACCGGTGTACCGGGCGCTGCTGTGGTCTGGATGGTTGCGATACTATCCTGGGTCTTCTGGGCCTGCTGGGTGCACCCGCTGGAGAGTACGAGGACTGCGGTGATCGCGAGGAGTGCAAGGACCGCGGGCATGTGCCAGGGTGAACGACGGGATTGTGTCATGCGTACAGCATTACCCATGGTCTCTTAATAAAATTCCTTTGACTGCTAATCTTTTCGCAGTGTTCGCCGGGTTTATTATTCCCGGCAGCGATGGATCTGCAATGGACTTCAAATACGGACTTCTCCTTGTGGCCTGCGTCGCGGCGGTCATCGTTGCAGGGTGCACGGACACATCAACGGCGCCCGTGACTCCTTCTCACACCCCGGCACCGGTCGCGTCCACCGCCATCCCGGCGCAATCCCCTGCCGGTGTGACCGCTGATGCATGTTCTGATGACGTGTGCACGTTCATCCCGCCTGCACTGTCTAAAGAGAAGGAAACATCCCTCCGCATCGAGGCCTCTCCCCGGCGGTATTCCCCGATAATGTCGTCAACGCCCGGTGTCGGTCTTGCTCCGAACGTGACCGGTTTTAATGCCTCCTCTGCTGTGTTTACGTGGAACGCCAGTTACGGACAGTTCCTTTTCTGGGATGCACCTGATTATACCGTGAACCAGCTGGGGGCAACAGCCTCCAACTCCGGCGGGAAACTCTACTGGTCATTCATTGACAGACCTGCATCAACCGCGGAACCGGTAGTCATTACCGTGATCGCAAAAGACCCGGCCTCGGGAACCGTGCTGGGAAGATCAAATGTGACCCTGGCATGGGACGGCAATTACACGGTGACTGTGCAGGACACCCGGTAACATCAAAAAAGAAATTCAAAAAAGGATTTTTTCTGCTTTTATTTTTCCGGACCCGCCTCATCCGCCGTTTTTTGCCCCTTCTCCCCAAACAGGCGGCCGACTCCCATTGTCGTATTGATCCAGCGGAGTTCGTCGCAGGACTCGAAGATGAGGAGCAGCATCAGCGTGAACGGGATCGCAAAGAACATGCCGACCAGGCCCAGCAGCCAGCCCCAGAAGATCACAGAGAGGATGACGATGAGGGCCGGCATCTCGAACTTTCGTGCCGCAAGGAAGGAGTAGACAGGGTTTTCCACGACAAGGTTGAGGATGCAGATCGCAACGATGACTGCGATTGCCCCCGGTATCCCGAACTGGAGCCAGGCAAAGAAGAGTGCCGGGACCGCTGCGATGATCAGCCCGAAATACGGGATGTAACCGAGAAGGAACGTCAGGACCCCCCACAGGACCGCCCCGTGGACTCCCATGATCCCGAGGAATCCCCCGAACAGGAGCCCGTGGATGAAATTCGTCTCGGTCCTGACAACGATGAAGTCAATGACGTAGCCGGACATGCGGGTGTACTTCCTGAGTGCATCCGCGTCCCTGCCGAGGGTACTCTCGATCTGGGTGAACAGCCGGGGCGAGTCCAGCAGTATGAAGAAGGTGGTCACGGCCACAAAGAAGAGGAACATGATCCCTTCAGCGAAACTGGCTGCCCCTGACACTGCATACCGCAGCATATCCCCGATATCAAAGGACGAGGGGTTGAGTGCATCACTGGAGAATCCAACCGAGACGAGGAGGGCAGAGATGTCGGTGAGCCGGGTGTTGAGCTCCTGCTGGTACATGGGGGCATCCGAGACCAGGGAGTTGAGCGATAATACGGTCATGAAAATGCCCCCCAGTATGATGAGGACTGCAATAATGGTGACGAGCAGCACTGCAGAAAAATTCGAGAGCCCTTTTGTTTTCAGCCAGTTGACCGCAGGCAGGACGAGCATGCTGAGGATGATGGCCATCAGGATGAGGCTGACGAGGTATGAGGTCACCTTCACCGCGATGACAATGATAAAGACGAGCGCGATGATTAAAAGAGCGCGCTCAATCCGGAATTCGTCTGGAAGAGCCATAGCACATTGGTATCGGACGGGTGATCATACAAAGCTTATCCTGTCCGGCGTTGTTGCCCGGGCAGAGCAACCGGTGTTTGTTCCGGAAAAATATTCCCGGCCCGCGTCTTTCCTGCAACGCAGGCCGGTAAAAATGGTGATGAGATCTTCCCGTCCGTTTACTACGGAGGGATGAGGATTATGGTGTCTTGGTGACGGGTGTGCTTCCCGCAATGGACATTGACAGGTGTTTCTGCTGCTCGTGTTCCTGGTGTTCGTATGGCTGTACGACAATACCTGTGCAGTTATGCACCGGTATATGTAATGTATGTTTGACATTTTGTTTTATATGCTTTCTGCTCGTCACGTCTGATATTCGCATATTGCGGGATATGGTTCACGACGGCCAGATGATCTGAATCGCTGGAACGGTCCGGGGGAGATGCGGTGCAGGCTGTTGCCATGCACCTACCGGTACCCGATCGCTGCGCCAAGGAGGTTGGCGGTAATTCTGAGTGCTTCCACCTCATCCGGTGATCGCACGCGCTCGGTCAGATCGAAGAAGCCGATAAATCCCCAGAGACTGTCGCGGATGAAAATCGGGAGGATGACCCCGGACCGGACCCCGAGCAGCGAGAAGAGTTTTTTCTCATCTTCGGGAAGTGTGGAGAGCACTGCCGGGATGACCTCGCCTTTCATCAGCAGGTCATGCCAGCGGGAGAGCCCGAGCCCCTCAAACGTGAACTGCTTCAGTTCCGGTTTGAAAACGCAGGAGTGAAAGGTGGGGCATCCCCATTCATAGATCATGCTGGCCGTTTCGGGACCTCCCGGTTCAGCGTCCACCCTGAAGATCCCGATGGCACTGGCATCCAGCGCAAGGCCGATGGGTTCGAGGATATCACGGATATCGGAAGCGTTGAAATCACGGACCGGTCGGTTTGCAGGCGGGTCCTCCCGGGATACCCGGAGCAGCCATTCCACCGCCGAGCTTACGCCAAACAGGATCGCATCGCGCTTCTTGATCTCGTGTTCGACCCGGTGCTTGTAGAGCGCCATCTCGATGACGGAATGGAGTTCCCGTTCATCGTACGGCTTGACAACGTACCCGTACGGTTCGGTGACTTTGGCCCGTTCAAGGAGGACCTTGTCGGCATAGGCCGTGAGATAAATGACCGGGATATCGTAGAGAATGTGCACCCTTCCTGCGGTATCGACCCCGTCCAACTCGCCGGCAAGATGGATGTCCATGAGCACGAGGTCCGGGTGGCTCTCTTTGATCTTTTCCAGCGCGAGTTCCCCGGATTTGGCAATTCCTGCGGCACGGTACCCGAGACTGATCAGGGTCTCCCTGATGTCACTGGCAACGATCGCTTCATCTTCAACAATAAAAATTGCCGGCCCGGTCATGTTCTGCTCCCTCCTGTAGATTTACTGGGCAGCGTGATAATAAACATTGTTCCTGTGCCGGGTCCCCTCTCGATAGTCCCCCCCAGCTGGTCGACAAGGCTGTTTGTGAGCCGCAATCCAAGTGAATCTGTCTCCTTCCAGTCAAATCCCGGCTTCAGCCCCGGCCCGTCATCCTTGATCACAAGCGTAATCAGGTTGTCCCTTAAGTGGCTGCTGATACTGAGAGTACCGGACCTGTTGTCCGGGAAGGCATGCCTGAGCGCATTGGAGATGAGCTCGTTCAGGATCAGCCCGAGAGGGATCGCGGTGTCAATGTCCAGCGCGATCTTCCCGATCTCTGTCAGGAGCGTTACCCGGCGGTGGTCGACCCCGTAGGACGCGAATAACTGGGTGGCGAGAAACCGTGTGTAATCGTACAGGTCGATCGATGAGAGGTTCTCCGACAGGTAGAGTTTTTCGTGGACAAGAGACATCGCCCGGACGCGGTTCTGCGTTTCTGCGAGCACCTGCTTCATCCATGGATCTTCCAGCGTGCGTATCTGGAGTTTTGTTAAGCTGATGATAATCTGGAGGTTGTTGTTCACCCGGTGGTGGATCTCCCGCAGGAGCAGCACTTTCTCGTCCAGCGATGCCCGGATCGCAGCCTCGTCCTGTTTCTGGCGGGTGATATCGTGGGCGGCGACGATGATCCGTGCATCGGTGGCATCCTTTCCCCGGAACAGGGTGGAATTCACGGTGAGCGGTGTGAGGTGGCCGTCGGTCCTCCTGAGCTGGATCGTATATTCAATCATCCTCTTTTCACGGAGCTGGTCGAGAATATCCTCAGGGGTCGTGTTGTCGATGAGGTAACGGGAATACGAGGTCCCGATCAGCTGGTCCCGGGGGATACCCGTCAGCAATTCAGCAGCAGCATTCACATCCAGTATCGTGCCGGTCAGGTCGAGCACGACCATGAGGTCCGGGTTTGCTTCGATTACCGACCGGGTATAGGTAAGAACATCCTGTACTTCCTGTTCGGCATTCTTGCGCTGGACGATCTCTTCATGTAAAGCCTGCGTCCGGTCCCTGACGATCTTTTCGAGATCCGCATTCAGCTGTGCAAGTTCATCTTCCGTCTTCTTGAGCCGGGTGATATCCCGCATCGATTCGATGGCTCCGATGATGGCGCCTTTTGCATCGTACAACGGGGATGCAACCAGTGCGAAAATGAGCTTTCTTCCATCGGGGCGCAGCAGTTCTGTCTGGGCCATGACCGATAGTCCCTCATCCCGTATTCCCGTGTATCCCATGCGGCCAAAGTCCTGATCCGGATGAAGAACCAGATCGATCAGGACCGGGCGCCGTTTCCCATACTGCCAGATACTGTACTCGTAGTTCCCTTTACCAATCATATCTGCTGCAGGGATGCCACTGATCTTTTCATACGCCTGGTTCCATGCCAGCACGTTCCCTGCCGTGTCGATAACAAACGTTGGATCCGGAAGGAAACTGATGATGTCAGAGAAGAGCTGGCGTGATTCACGGAGTGCCTCCTCTGCCTCTTTCCGTTCTGTGATATCCTGCCCCTGGGCGATGGTGGTAATAACGGTCTTCCCGTCTTCACCAAAGAGTGTTGCCGAGTTCCAGAGGATGGTCCTCACGTCACCGGAAACATGGAGGATCGGGATCTCAACCGTCTCCCAGTGTTCCCCGGCAAGGGTGATTCCAATCTGTTCCAGTGAGGATTCCCTGCTCGATTCCGGGAAGAGGATGGAGATGTGCTGGCCGATAACCTCCTTCTCGGTCCTTCCGGTCAGGTGCTCGAATGCATGGTTGAACCGGGTGATCCGGAACCCCGGGTCCCAGACCATGATAGGGGCATTTGCATAATCGAAGAGGCTTTGCAGGTAATCGTTGGTCTCTTTGAGCAATTCCTCAGCTCTCTTCCGGTCGGAAATATCCAGGATAATTCCTTCATAATGGGTTATCGTTCCCGAAGCATCGCGACGGATGTGGGTATAGTCCGACACCCAGTATTCTTTTTTGTCTTTCCCGATGAGCCGGTACTCCTGGGTATAATCGTCGATATGGTGGGTACTGTTGTATTCCACTTCCCCACCTATACGTTGAAGATCATCAGGATGTATGACCGAACTGAAGAGGATCCTGCCGGAGAGGAAATCTTCGCTGGTATACCCGAACTGGGAGATGTTCTCGCTTACCATCTCGACCGGCCAGTTCTCCTCGGCCTTCCAGAGGAAAGCAACGGCAGGACTCGTGTTGATGATCTTCAGTTGTCGCTCCTGGATCCGGAGCAGCTCCTGGATCCGGTCCTGTGCGGCTTTCCGCCCGGTAATGTCCACGAAGACTGCAACAAAATATCCTTTTTCGGGGCTGTATACCGAGATCTGGTGCCACAGCCCAAGTGGTTTGATATACTGTTCAAAGCTCTCCGGAATACCCGTTTTTGCAATGCGTCCATACCTTTCGAAGAGCTCAGGGACCTGTGCGCGGAAATCCGGCATAACTTCAAGAGCCCGCTTTCCTTCGACATCTCTCTGCCCGGTTATCTCTTCAAACGCACGGTTCACCGACAGGTATACCCAGTCTGATGGCCTGCCCTGGTCGTCATAGATCATGTGCCCGTAGACGAAGGCTTCAACCATGTTCTCAAAGAGAGTATGATATTTCTTCTCGCTCCTCCGCAGGGCATCCTCCGTCCGTTTCCGGTCCGTGATGTCAAGGAAGGTCACAACGGCTCCGATAACCTCCCCTTTGTAACGTTGCGGGTACGACCAGTACTCGGCGGGGAACGATGTGCCGTCGGCCCGCCAGAGTACTTCATCGTCCACGTGCGTCCCCTCCCCTTTCCTGAATGCCTGGAAAACCCGGCATTCTTCAACCGGGAAGTGTGATCCGTCCGCACGTTTTGCATGGATCTGCCGGTGCATGTTCTTCCCGAGCAGTTCGTCCTGGTGATGGTACCCGAGCACGCGGAGACACGCCTCATTGCAGAATGTGCAGTTGCCGTTCATGTCAAGCCCGTAGATTGCTTCGGCTGCGGAGTTCAGCAGGAGACGGTTTTTTGCATCGCTCTCCCACAGTGCCTCTTCTGCACGGGTGCGTTCCGTGATGTCGACCCCGACTGCAATGAACCTCGGGGACTGGCTGTTCTCATGGGGCAGGACCTTGGTGTTCCACAGGATAGTCTTCCTGGATCCATCCCTGCAGGTGATCGTTGTCCTGAGGTTCTCCAGGAAATTGTTCTTTGCGATGATCTCCGAGATCTTCCCGGTGATCTCTTTCCGGTATTCAGGTTCCGGGTAGAGCAGTTTCCAGATGGTGTTTTTCCCAACAACTTCACTTTTTAGATAGCCGCTTATCTCTTCTGCCGCCCGGTTCCATTCACGTATCCTGCCATCTTTTTCCAGTACCATCAGCCAGACATTGGCATTCTGGATGATCCCTTCCTGGATATCGCCACTGATTCTCAGGCGGTCCCCTGCCATAACCAGGTTTTCTGAAAGGTATGCGACAAGCACGGCGATGGCAATGAATATGAGGGCCCGGAAGACTGCAGATTCAATTTCGACCAGATTATGTGCATCAGACAAGATTGTGGAGGTAAGGTAGAACAGGCTCAGCAGGATGCTGAGAATAACGCCCTTCTTCCGGTAATGGTACGCGAGGAGCACGATGGGGATATAATACAGGTGCATGAAGACCGTCGTGATGCCCTGCACCGTGCACCAGGCCGTGAGGAGGATGACGGCACCCGACAGGGCCAGAATTGCCACCTGCCACATCCGTTCGGTCATCAGGAAATCTCTGGAGATCTTCATCACAATCGCCGCCCCCTTCCTGTCATGGTGGCAGATCCCTTGAACACAGGGCTAGTCTTTCTCATGCAGCACCATGGTAAACGATGTCCCGGCCGTCCGGTCGAGTTCGATTGTCCCGTCGAGCTGGTCCACGAGCGTGTTGACCAGGCGGAGTCCCAGCGACGGGGCATTCTGCCAGTCCAGGGTCTCCGGCATCCCGATGCCATTGTCCCGGAACCGGACGTTCAGGAGGTGACCTTCTTTCTTAACACTGACCTCGATCTCGCCCGGTCTCCCGTCAGGGAATGCATATTTCAGTGAATTGGTAATTAACTCATTCACGATCAGGCCCAGCGGGATTGCACTGCTGATACCCACTTCCACGCCGACGATATCCGTTTTGAAGGTGACCCCCTGCGCTTTTGCCCCATAGGACTGGAAGAGGCCCGTGCCAAGGAACCGGAGATAATCCCTGAGATCGATCCTCTCGATGTTTTCCGCTTTGTAGAGTTTCTCGTGGACAAGTGCCATCGCCTTGACCCGGCTCTGGCTGTCACGGATCACCGAAAGGGTAGCCTCATCGGTAATGGAGCGGGCCTGGAGGTTCAGCAGGCTCACGATGATCTGGAGGTTGTTCTTGACCCGGTGGTGGATCTCCTTTACAAGCATGACCTTCTCGTCAAGCGATGCCCGGAGTTTGTTCTCGGCTTCGAGGCGCTGGTTGACCTCCTCCTGCAGGGACTCATTTGTTTTCTGGAGTTCCAGGGTCCGCTCTTTCACCCGTTCCTCAAGGGTGGTGTTCAGCGCCCGGATCTCCGATTCCATCAGTTTGCGGCCGGTAATATCCAGGGCAACACCGGTCACATGCGCTGCATTTCCCTCCGGGTCCATGTCAACGACCTTGCCCCGTGCGAGAATCCATCTCCATGTCCCGTCCTTTGCCCGGAAACGGAATTCAAGTTCAAGGACCGGCACTCTCTCCTCGATCTGTTGCATCTGGCTCGCAACCATGCGGTCCTGGTCATCGGGATGGACAAGCTCAAGCCACGCATTGTAGGTGGCGGGAAATTCCCCGGGCTGGTACCCGCACATCGTGAAGAAACGGTCGCTGAAAAATCCTTTTCCCTCGGGAAGGTGCAGGTCCCAGAGTGCGGCATCCGCCCCTTCGAGTGCGAGCCTCAGCTGTGCCTCGCTCCTCCTGAGTTCCTCCTCTGCCCTCTTACGGTCAGTAACGTCCCGGATCGTTCCAACCAGTGCCTTGACCGAGCCATCCGCTTCGTGTACGGGGATCGCGGTGATCAGGGTATCGATGATGGTGCCATCTTTTTTCCGGAGCCGGACCGGGAATTCTTTGATATATCCCTCCTGTATAATCTTTTTAATAAATACCGTGCGCTCCTCACTTCGCTCGTAGAGGCTGGAGATGGAGACCGGCATGAGTTCGTCCCTGCTGCCATAGCCAAACATCTCCAGGGCTGCATTGTTGAAATCAATCCACCGGCCATCCGGTGAAGTGATAAAGACGCAGTCCCGGGACGTGGTAAAGAACTCGCGGTATTTCGCCTCGCTCTCGCGCAGTGCCTCCTCGGCTTTCATACGCTCGGTAATATCCCTGCCCACGGACTGGTATTCGGTCAGCACTCCCCGGCGATCAAATATTCCCCTGTCCGTCCACTGCTGCCACCGGACCTCCCCGCCCGGCATGATGATCCGGTGCTGGACCGTGCCTACCGGGTTATCGGGGGTGATCGATGCGAAGAACTGCGTCAGTACCGGCCGGTCTTCAGGGGGTATCTCCGGCCGGAACCGGTGCCCGATGATCTCGCTGCAGCGTTTGTTGAAATACGTGCAATACGCTTCATTGGCAAAGAGGTGCGTTCCGTCAGGAAGGAACCGGCAGATGAACTCGGTCTGGCTCTGGACGATATTCCTGTACCGCTCCTCGCTCCTCTTCAACGCGTCTTCTGCCCGCCGGCATTCTGTAACGTCAATCCCGATGCCGACAAAAAAGTCAGGTTTCCCGGCCCCCTGCTTCACGGGCCTGCCGTGCCATTCGACGATAAAGCTGTTCCCGGATTTGCTGATGACCCGGTTTACGCTGGTGGTTGCCTTCCCTTCAACGGTGATCTCCTCAAATACCCTGGTCAGGTCTTCCCGGTCTTCCGCCGGGACAAAGGTCGTGAGGTAATCCATCCCCTGCACTTCTTCCAGCGTGTATCCCAGCGCATCGAGCAGGGCACGGTTCATCGTGATCGTCCTGCCATCCGTCCTGATGGCAACATAAAACGTTGGCAACGTATCCAGTAACAGGTGAGTGAATTCCTGCTCATCCTTTAGCGCCTTCTCGGCCGCTTTGCTCCTGGCGATATCGGCTTCGAGTTCCATCACTTTCTTTTCGAGTTTTTTGAACAGTACCTCGTTATACTGCACCAGGATCTCGTTCTCTGCTCTCCTGGGGGCTGCGGGTGATTTTGCCGGTTGCTGCCGGTATTCCGAAAGGACCTCTCGGATCTCCTTCACGAGAAAATCCGGTTTCTGCGGCTTGACCATGAACCGGTCAGCCCCGAGGTTGTATGCCAGTCGTTCGGCCTCGGGATCGGTATAGGTTGCGGTATAGAATATGAACGGGATATGTTTCAGCCGGTTATCGGCCTTCCACTGCCGGCAGAGCTCGAATCCGTCCATCACCGGCATCAGGATATCGGTGATGATGAGATCCGGCAGATCGCGTTTTGCCGCATCAAGGGCCTCTGCACCATTTTTTACAGAAGTTACGAGAAAACCGTTTCCTTTCAGGATCGATTCCAGGAGGTAGCGGTTCTGTTCAATGTCATCCACGATCAGGATCCGGGTCATTCCCCGGCACCCCGAAAACGTTCGGCAGGAATGAACCGGGCGATCTGGTCGGAAAAGGTCTTCGGGTTGATCGGCTTCTCGATATACCCGGTGCATCCTGCGGCAAGTGCCTTCTCCCGGTCCCCTGCCATTGCATAGGAGGTGAGGGCAACAATGGGTATCATGCTCACGTGAGGAATTTTCCTCAGTTCGCGTGCGGTCGCGTACCCGTCCATGACCGGGAGCTGGATATCGAGCAGGATCAGTTCAGGCATCTCCTTTGTTGCCATGCCGATACCCTCCCTGCCGTCATGCGCCCGTACCACTGCATATCCCTTTGCGTTCAGGATGAAGTTCACCAGGTAGTAGTTCTGGTCATTGTCCTCGATATAGAGCACTTTGATCGTCATGATTCACTCCGGTAAGCCGGGACCGTGAAACTGAACGTGCTGCCCCTGCCCGGTTCACTCTCCACGTCAACAGTTCCGCCCATCAGGTTGACGAGCCGTTTTGAGATCGAGAGCCCGAGGCCGGTGCCTTCGTACTTCCGGGTCAGGCCGGTCTCGACCTGCGTGAACGGCCGGAATAACTTCTCCAGGTCTTCCTTTTTGATCCCGATGCCCGAATCGGCAACACTGATCCGGACAAATGTTTCCTGCAGCGAGCAGGTGATCCGGATCTGTCCCTGCTCGGTGAACTTGATCGCATTGGAGAGCAGGTTTAAGAGGACCTGCTCGACCCTGCGGCTGTCCGCCGTGACCATCCCCACCTCCGGTGCAACTTCGAGAACGAGGGCAAGGTGTTTCGCTTCCGCCAGGGGCCGGACTGTCCGGACGGTTTTATCGATCACCGGCCTGATCTCGAACCGTTCGTTTGCGATCTTCAGCTGCCCGGCCTCGATCCTGGAGAGGTCCAGCACGTCGTTGATCAGGGCGAGCAGGTGCTCGGAGCTGTCCGAGACCATGGTGAGCTGTTTCTTCTGCTCCTCGTTCAGGGGCCCGGCCATCTCCTGGAGGAGGATCCCTGAGAACCCGATGATGGAGTTGAGCGGCGTCCGGAGTTCGTGGGACATCGTGGCGAGGAACGCGGACTTGAGCCGGTCCGCAGATTCTGCGGCTTCCTTTGCCTGGGCGAGCTCGCGGGTGCGTTCGGCAACGAGATCTTCGAGATGGTCCCGGTACGCCTCCAGCTCGAGAAGTGCCTGTTCCCGTCCCTCCTTTTCTTCATGGATCTTCCCGACCATTGCTTTGAACGAACGGGCAAGGCTCCCGATCTCCCCGGCTCCCCCGGTCCCGATGGTCTGGTCAAGGTCACCGGTCTCGGCAATCCTCCGGCTCACCTCCGTCAGGCTGGTGAGCGGCCGGATGACGGTAAGGTTGAGGGCGATAAGGGTAATTACGCTGAGCAGCACGAGGGCCAGGAGGACAAAGAGGAGAATAGGCAGGACGGAGTCGTTGATCGCTTGCTCGATGGTACTGAACGGGACAAAGGTACCGATCTTCCACCCGAGTTCCGGGGATGTATAGTACATCAGGTACGTCCCGTTGAGTACCAGCATGCCTTCCTTTGTTGTAAGGAACACCGGGGTCTGGTCGCCAAGGAGAAGGCTGATATTTCTGTACAGGAGGGATGAATCATGGCTGGCAAGGATCGTGCCCTGCCGGTCGACAAGGACCATCTCACTGCCATCCACACTGCCAACCGTGGAGATGTAACTGGTCAGGTTGACAAGGGTGATATCGGCACCAATGACCCCGATCATCGTCCCGTTATGGTCAAGGACCGGTGTTACAATCCCGATGTTCACATCGTCCGTGGTGACTGCCTTGTAGGGATCGGTTACGGAGACTGTGCCCTGGTGTTCCTTTGCAAGGATATACCAGGGCCGTTCACGGGGATCATATGCGGTAGGCCGCGCCCGTGGATATGACCGGACAGACGCTCCGTTCTCCCTGCCCATGTATACCGAGCTGACAAACGGGTGCGAGGTCTGGTAATCTCTCAGTATATCGATGATATGCTGTTCATCTTCGCCGATGGAATACCGGAATGTCTCTTCTGTGGCGTTCAGAAAATTCGTGAATCCTTCGTCATTCCGTGTCTGGATGCGATCATTGAGCGACAGTGCAAGGACATCATATTTCGCAGCGCTGATGAAGTTGGAGAGGGCAAAATCGATATGCCTGAGTTGGGTGATGGAATCCCCGGAAATCGTGTCAAGGTTCTGCTTGTGCAGGGTCGAGGGCAACACCCCGCCAATCAGCACCAGTACCAGTACTGCTATGCAAAGGTACAGGATCAGGACCCGTGACTGGAGTTTCATGGGTATGGGGAGTATCCTTTTTGGTATGATAAGCGTTTCCCCCCTTCTTGCAGGGAAGGGGGATGCATAAAAACGGGTGCACAAAAAAGATCAGGTTATTGTTTTTTAGTAAACCGGTATGATCCATGAGGTACCGTGATCTCGAAACGTGCGCCCTGGCCGGGTGTGCCGTTTTCAATGATCGTCATACCGGATAAGGTGAGAAATTCCCGGGCAAAGAACAGCCCGAATTTCCCCTCCCCCCCTGCGATACGGTCAAAGATCCGGGGCTTCTGATCAAGGGGAATCCCCCCGCCGGTATCCGTAAAGATGATACACAATCCGGTGGGATCCTCCCTGCAGGAGATGGAAATGCGGGTGTGCGTCCCCCCGTACCTGATGGAATTATGGATAAGGTTGTAAAAAACACGGGCGATCAGGGGATCGGTATCAATTTCAAGCCCGGACAGATCGCAGGCCAACGGTACGGTGTGTTCCTGGCTCTGGAGCGCCATCTGCATCCGGATGGTCTCTTCCAGTGCAATCCAGCGGGAGCGGACCATCCCCATCTGCTGGTAATCCTTGGTATTTTTGATCAGGTTCTGGATCGTCCCAAGGATCTCCAGCTGTTTTCCCATGAAGTCGATCTGTTTTCTTTCATTTTTCGGCCTCCGGGATAACTCGATATATCCCCTGAGTGCCGTTACCTTATTCTGGATATCCTGGTACGTGACCTCCGTCATGAGGGCGAGTTTACGGTTTGCCAGGAGGATCTTTTCTTCTGCCTTCCTGTGGAGAGCGATCTCGTCTTCCAGGGCCTTCACTTTTGCCTCCAGCTTGCGGAACAACACCTCGTTATACTGCCGCAGGCTTTCCATCTCATCAAGGGTGGGTTCCCTGGCATCGGGCCGGCCCTGCCCGAATTCCTCGATCACTTCACCGACAATCCGGCTCATGACGTCGGGTTTCTGCGGTTTGAGAATAAACCGGTCTGCCCCGAGGCTCAGGGCAAACTGCTCGTCTTTTGGATCGGTATAGGTTGCGGTATAGAATATGAACGGGATATGTTTCAGCCGGTCATCGGCCTTCCACTGCCGGCAGAGCTCGAACCCGTCCATCACCGGCATCAGGATATCGGCGATGATCAGGCCAGGCGGCCTGTCCCGTGCCGCATCCAGTGCTTCGGCGCCATTGCGGGCGGACTCCACCAGGAAATGGTTCCCTTTCAGGATGGATTCCAGCAGGTACAGGTTCTGCGGATTATCGTCAACGATCAGGATTCTCGAAACGCTGTCCATACCGGAAATGGCCACCACCCCCAGTTAACTGAATTGTACGGTAAATGTCTCGGATTTATAAAAAAGGTACCGGTCCCATCCAATGAAACCAATACCTAAAAACCCCCGGGCCAAATACTATCCGGAAGATACATGCCGGAGGAACAGGACTGCCGGCAGTGCGGGAAGTGCTGCGAGAAGTGGGGCTGGGATCAGTTGGGCATACCGGAGGATCTCGTCCCGTGGATTGCCGGCAACCGTACCGACATCCTGCAGCATGTCTCGATCACATTCCGTGACGGGAGCCGCGCGACCGGCAAAAACATGTCTGCTGCCGACCTGCCCCGGGTTGCCCGCATCTATTACTGGGTTGACCCGCAGGGAAGGAAGCTGACGCACTGCCCGTTCTTTTTCCGGGCAGAGGATGGTAAGGTGTACTGCCGCATCCACCAGACCAAGCCTGCCGTCTGCATCGGCTTTACGCCATGGAACGAGGGCATCCGCGACTATGCCCTGAACTGCCCGGCGTGCCGGGACACAGCGCCGTAGTGCGGTTTCGCCCCGTATGTCCTGTCGGTAAAAAAGAATTCAGTTGAGAAGCCAGATGGTCCCGGTCAGGACCGATGCGAAGGCAGTCCAGCAGAGGTAGGGCACAAGAAGCCAGGCCGCTGTCGGGTTGATCCTCCTGAAGGTGAATGCCGTTGCCGCAATGAGCGCGAACAGCACGAGGACCTCCACGAATGCCACGAATAGCAGGTGCATGCCAAAGAAGATGATCGACCAGGCGAGGTTCGCGGCAAGCTGGGCCGCAAACAGGATCACGGCGTACTGTACCGACCGGTCAGCAATACCGTCCTTTATGACAAGCCAGAGCGAGGCCCCCATCAGGATGTAGAGAAGTGTCCAGGCCGGCCCGAAGAGCCATGCGGGCGGGTTGAACGAAGGTTTCTGGAGCCCGGCATACCAGCCGGTGATATCCGGCATGGTGAAAAAAGAACCGATAACCCCGATAACAAGCGGGATGGCGATACAGAGGACGAGCAGTCCCGTGGAACGGGCAGAAGGAAATTGCATCGGTGATCATGGAATGAGAGGTATAGGGAGTGATAAAGGTTGGGATGGTATAATTTCACCCTTAACGGAATGGCGGGAGGATGGTATGCTTATGGTCACTTCATCTCAGCGAACCGGTATGAACCTTTCGGCACGAACATCTCGAAGCGTACGCCCTTCCCTTCCTCTCCGGTCTCCTGTATGGTAATTCCCGTAATGGAGAGGATTTCACGCGTAAGAAACAGGCCGAGGCCGGTGTTCTTCCCGTACCCCCGCTCAAAGATCTTCTGTTTCTCATCAGCAGTGATGCCAATCCCGTTGTCCGAATAGATGATCAGGAGCCCGTTGTCCGCCTCTTCGTAGTGGAGCGAGATGCCGGTAGCACCCTGGCCGTGGAGGAAGGTGTTCTCACTCAGGTTGAAAAACGCCTTTTCAAGGAGCGGATCGGCAAAGATCTCAAGCTGGTTCACCCGGATGTCCCGCGTGACTTTCAGTGAATCCAGGTGGGAGATCGCGTACAGGAAGACCTGGTTGACCCCCTGCCAGCGAGGGGGGTGGATCCCCATGTCCTGGTAATTCTTTGCAAAGTTTAATGAACTGACGATCTTGTGGATGAGGAACGCCTCTTTTTCTGCATAGGATTTCACTTTGGCCTCGTCCCGGTTGTTGTTTGCCAGCTGGAGGTACGCCGAGAGCGCGAAGATCGTGCTCTGGATATCCTGGAAGATGACCGTGTTTAAGAGGCCGAGTTTTTTCCGGGCCTGTTCGAGCGCCCTTTGGGCCATCTGGGTCTCGCTGATATCCCGGACAATGGCAAGGACACGGGGCTCCGTTTCCCCGCGTTCATTGACTGACTCGATCCTGCGCAGGCGGACTTCGACCGGGAACTCCTCGCCGTTCTTCCTCCTGCTGACCCATTCAAAGTCCGCTTTTCCTGTTTCGAGTGCTGTCCGTATGTGTCCCACAGCCCTGTCGGGGTCATATCCCCGGCCACTCATCGTATCAGGGCCTGCCGACAGTGCTTCCTCACGGGTAACCCCGTAGGCCCTGAGGACATTTTCGTTTACATCGATGATATGCCCGTCCCTGGCATGAACAAAGATCAAATCCGGTGATCCCTCATAGATAACTTCGAGGTGGGTTTTTGCACTCCTGAGCTCCTGCTCCGTCCGTTTCAGTTCATCGTAATTACGCTGCAGTTCCTCTTCAGCCCATTTCCGTTCAGTGATATCCCTCACAATGCCCAGGATCTCATCCTCGTTGAGCGCCACCATCCGTGCCTCATACTGGCGCTGTCCCGATGGAAGGGCAAGTTCATACTCGAACTGCTGGAGTGTTCCCGTGTCCAGTGCCAGCCCGATATGCTCCATGATCGCAGCTGCCGATTCCTCTCCTAACCCCGTGTCCCGGATATTTTTCCCGATGATCTGGTCCACGGGCAGGGCAAGGATGGCGGGGTCCGGTACATTGAAATCACGGTACACCCCGTCCCGCGAGATGACAAACATCATGTCCGGGATGGCGTTAAGCAGCGTTTCATTCCGGTGCTCGCTCTCCCGCAGTTCCTGTTCCTTGGTGCGGATCTCCTCGTAGTTTTGTCTCAGTTCCTCGTCATTCCGGAACAGGTCCTCGTAGGCAGCGTGTATTTCCCTGTTCTTCTCCTCAAGAGCCTGTTCTGCAGCAACACGGTCAGAGATATCGACAAGCGATGCAATGCTCCGGGTTGTCCCGGGGATCATTGCCACGTAACTGATACAGTGCCTGACCTTCCCCTCCCGGTCAATGAACCGGAATTCATAGGTTTCGGGTGCATGTGCGGGATCGTTACGGCGGTCGTCATGATACTTTCTCATGCGTTTGAGGTCGTCCGGAACAACGAACTCGGTCCAGCGGTGCTTTCCTTCAATCTCGCTGACCGGATATCCCGACAACCGGGCAAAGCCTTCATTGGCCCGGCTGATGATAGTATCGTTTTCGATGATGACCGATGCCGAACCGGTCGTGTTGAAGACCGTCCGGTAAAACACCTCGGATTCACGGAGGGCCTGTTCCGTCTTCCTCCGATCCGTGATGTCGCGGCACAGGGTGAGTATCCGTGAAGTGTTCCCGTAGGTTACAACGGTCGCATTGATCTCGATCGGTGTTATTTTCCCTGATGAATCGGTATAGTCTACTTCAAAGTTCCTGATGAACCCATCCTTCGCACAGTGCGTGACCGCGTTCTGGTTCCTCTCTTTTTCGTAGTCAGCAGTCCATTCCACGACACTCCGCCCGAGGATCTCTTCGAGTCTGTGATGGCCGGAAAGTTCGACATATTTCTGGTTTGCATCAACTACCCTGCCGTCATGATCAACAATGACAAAACCGGTATCCGTGGTCTCGACCAGTGTCCGGTAACGCAGCTCGCTCTCGCGGAGCTCGCGTTCCCGGCTGCTGAGTTCGTCATAATTCTGCCGCAGTTCTTCCTCGCTTGAGGCAAGCTGTTCATTTGCGGCATGGAGTTCGTCGTTCTTTCTCTCCAGTTCCAGGACTTTTTCCCGGAGTTCGGGATAGTAACTCTTGCGGAGCGATGTCTCTCCAAGGCCGATGATCTTGTCCCGCTGCTCCTGCCAGTCGGGCGTGTCCTCAGAGTGCTTCTTCATAGATCCGTTCGATATCTTGTGCTGTCGGCTGCCGGGGGTTTGTTGCCATGCAGGGGTCCTGCAGGGCATTTCTGGCAAGCGTCGGGATCTTCTCCTTTGTCACGCCCAGGTCCCCGAGCGTTTCAGAAATGCCGAGGGTCTCCCGCAGGCTCCTGATACCTGCGATGATCTTCTCTCTCTTCTCGTTCTGGTGGAGCCCCGAAAGGTCCACACCCATCGCGTGCCCGATCGCCTCGTACCGGCCCGGGCATGACGGGAAATTGAATGCCATCACGTGTTCGAGCAGCAGGGCATTGCATTCGCCGTGGGGGAGGTCCGAGAACCCGCCGAGGCTGTGGGCCATCGCATGGACAGCCCCGAGGCTTGCGTTGGAGAAGGCGAGCCCGGCACAGAGGCTGCCGAGCATGGTCTGGTACCGGTGCCCGATATTCTTCGGGTTCTTGTAGGCCGGCAGGAGGTGGGCCTGCATCAGCCGGATCGATTCGAGCGCATGGATGTCCGTTACCGGGGAGCTGGCATTGGAGACATATGCCTCTACGCTGTGGGTGATCGCGTCCATACCGGTATAGGCGGTCAGTTCCGACGTCAGGGTGGTGAGGGGCAGGGGGTCGATGAGGGCAATGTCGGGCACGATCTTCTTGCTGATGATCGCAATCTTCACTCGCTGTTTTGTATTGTTGATGATGGCGAACTGCGACACATCCGCCCCGGTCCCGGCCGTTGTCGGGATACAGATCATCGGGGGCGGGGGGACAACGATCCTGTCAACACCTTCGAATTCCAGGATGTTCTTCCCGCTCGATGAGACGATCCCGATGCCCTTCGCGCAGTCCATCGGGCTGCCCCCGCCCACTGCAACAATGGAGTCACAGCCGGATTCCGCGTATATCGCAGCCCCCTCCATAACTTCCGTGTCCCGCGGGTTTGGCGATACGCCGGAAAAGACCGTGTGACCGATCCCCTCCTCATCGAGGCTCGCGGTCACGTCCCTGACCCACCCCTCGCGGATGATATTGGGCCCGGTCACGACCAGCACATGCCGTGCACCAAAATTTTTCGCGTACCGTCCGGTAAGGAGGCGGGCATCCGACCCGATCACAAATTCAGGAGCAACGAATTTCCTGAGTTCAAACCTGTCTCCGGTCACGACACGATCCCCTTTTTGTTACAAGTCTTAACACGGTATCATTATATTTTAAGATTTGGACGATACCCGTTGAAACGAAAAAAGGCTGTACGTCCTTTTGTACACCGGACCTTATGGGCCCGGAAAAAAATGTGTTCAGGATTTCTCGTAGGGCAGGGTAAGGTAACGGAGGACGCGTTCCATGACCACCGGGTTCCGGGGCAGGTAGATGTGGCAGTACTGGCTGGCTTCCGGGAGTGCTGTACCGTCGTCCTGCGCTGCCGGGATGATGTCAAGGGAAATTCCCGGGAGAGCTGATTCCCCGTGGGCCACGATCCCATCGCCTTCAACGGTGGTCCGGTACCGGCCGTCCGGGTCCTGTTCCCAGGTCCGGCCCCCGAACAGGGGGAAAAATGTCGGGTCCTCACCGGGATTTGCGGTCACGATGATCCGGTACGTGATGTCCGGCCGGATGCCGGCTGTGCGGAGCCGGTGCATAACCGGGCTTTTTGGCCGCACGTCATTGACGATCCGGTCTGCCGACGGGTCAAATCCCTGCGGGACAAAGACGCCCGTGAGCCGGTTGATGATCTCCTCTCCCCGGGCCGGATCGAAGAAGAGCTCGGCAAGGGCGGAACCGTTGTTGGGCGGGCCGAGGCCGATGAGCTGCCGGACTTTTGCCGTACGCAGCGAACTGTCCAGCACTTCGAGATAGTAGCGGGCGATACAGGTGCCGATCGAGTGGCAGACAACATCGACCTTTCCGTCATACCCGGTCTCCTCCCGTTTGTCCCGGACATATTCCCCGATGGCTTTTGCGATCTCGGGGACCGTCTCACCTGCCAGGCCGGTATGATCAAATTTCCAGACCGGGATTTTTGCCTGTTCGAGCAGGGGCGTGAGTTTGTTCCAGATGCCAGGGTGGCTGTTCCATCCGTGCACAAGGACGGCCGGAATTCTTTTTGGGGAATTTTTTTGCATCATGGGTATCAGTACATCAGGACTCGTGGACGGGCCGTTGTGGCCCGTGTTACATTTACCGTGGCCGGAGCGGTGACACATCCGGCAGTTATCCTATTGTACACCTTTTTTACCCAAGATAACCTTTACTAGATTACAGGAACAGCTATGGCAATTGACTGGTACAAGGAATTTGTCGACCTGAAGTACGAGCCGGCAAACGACGATCTCGTGGCCCTCTTCTATTTCGAACCCGCCGCAGGTATCAGCGGGAAGGAAGCAGCAGGACGGATCGCATCGGAGAGTTCGACCGGGACATGGACCACGCTCTTTACCATGCCGCCGCGGATGAAGGCCCTGCAGGCGACCGCATTCGATATCGAGGGCAACGTGGTGAAGATCGCATACCCTCTTGAACTCTGGGAAGAGGGCAATGCCGTCCAGCTGATGAGCGGGATCGCCGGCAACATCTTCGGTATGAAAGCGGTGAAGAACCTGCGGCTGATCGATGTCTCCCTGCCTGCGGCCTACCTGAAACATTTCAGGGGACCGCACTTCGGCAACGAAGGGATCCGGAAGATGATGAAGGTCCGGGGCCGGCCGCTGACCGGTGCGGTGCCCAAGCCCAAGATCGGCTTCACCGCAAAGGAGCACGCGGAGACCGGGTACGAGACCTGGATGGGCGGCTTCGACTTTGTCAAGGATGATGAGAACCTCACCTCGGTCTCCTTCAACCGGTTCGAGGACCGGGTAAAGTACATGACAAAACTCCGGGACAAGGCGGAGAAGGAGACGGGTGAGAAGAAGTCCGCGTTCCTCAACATCTCTGCGGATGTGGAGACCATGAAGAAGCGGGCCGACATCCTTGCAGCGAACGGCTGGAACTATTGCATGATCGATGTGGTTGTCGCGGGGACCGCAAGCGTCATGACCCTGCGGGACTATTGCTCGGACCTCGGGCTTGCGATCCATGCCCACCGCGCCATGCACTCCGCGTTCACCCGGAACAAGAAGCATGGCGTGTCCATGCAGTTCCTCGCGAAGCTGATGCGCCTTGTCGGCGTCTCCCAGATCCATACCGGCACCGCGGTCGGGAAACTGACCGGCTCCCGGCGCGAGTCGGTCGCCCTTGCCGATCTCCTGCGGGAGAAGAAGACGAAAGCGGTGGACGGGATGCTGCTTGAACAGGACTGGGGGAAGATCAAGACGGCGTTCCCGGTTTCATCGGGAGGCCTGCACCCCGGGCTCGTCCCGGATGTGATGGACATTTACGGCACCGAGATGGTGCTCCTCGTCTCCGGCGGCATCCACGTGCACCCGAAGGGGACCCGGGCCGGCGCAAAGGCAACCATGCAGGCGATCGAGGCATGGCAGGAAGGCGTGACGCTCGAAGAGAAGGCGAAGAAGGCAAAGGAACTCAAAGAGGCCCTCGGCAAGTGGGGCCATTACAAGCCGGTATGAAGAAGGGGATTTTTTCTTTTTCTTACACTATTTACGGGTTAATCTTATCCCGGAACAGCGCCGGGTTCTGCCTCCGGATCCACCAGCGCCTGACCAGAAACCCCCCCGCTGCGAGAACAACACACACGACCCCGGCAGCCATCAGCGTGACGATGGGTAGACCGGAGTCCGGCTGCACACCGGGAACCGCTGTTGTCATGGTGACGATGGGGGTGGTCACGATTCCGTTACCCGTTACTGCTGATGAACTCCTGCCTGCTGCCTGTGTCGGGGCATGATAGGCAGGTACCGTTCCTGTTGCCGTAACATTTCCTGATTCCTGCGTGATTCTGCGATCTCCGGTGATGGCAAACCTTGAGAAGCCGGTGCCCGTTGCTGTAAAGTACACCAGCCCGTTTGCACTATGATCGAGCGTTGTGGGGAGTGCCTGCCAGTCATTACCGGCATTATGGTACATGGTGATATCCTGCGGGGTGAAGCCATGCTCGTCCAGCCAGGATTGCGGGATATAGAACAGGATGGTCGTTGCGGTGATTGCCGTGTAGCGGGCCGGGGTGATGTCCGTATACTCGTACACCTCGCCGGGTGGCGGGGGAATGCCGTTGCCGGGCCCGTGGGCCTCCGTGGCGGTGATGATCACATCATTGACCTTCACACCGGTCACAGCCACCTGCACGATGGAGGTGCGGCCCACCTGGCCGGCCGAAGCCGAGACGGTCTTCAGCTGGCTCTGCTGCAGGGTATTTTGCGCAGCTTTGGCATCGGCCGGATCGGCATCCCCTCCGCTGGGGAGGGGGGGTTCCGGTGTTGGTATGGGAGTTGGTGAATATGTGTACGCCCCTGTCCCAGTAGCGGTGCCTCCGGGAACGGTAATGACAACATTGACAGCCCCGGTTGCGTGGGCCGGTGTGGTTGCGGTGATCTGCGTATCGCTGATGACCGTCAATGCAGTTGCGGCCGTACCGCCAAATGTCACCTGCGTTGCGCTGGCAAGCCCGGTTCCGGTGATCGTGACAGCAGTTCCCCCGGTCTCGATGCCGGAGGTTGGTGAAATGCTGGTGAACGACGGAGTTGTCGATTCGGTTGCGGTGAACCCGCTGGCAAGCACGGCAAAAAATCCTCGCGGGTTGGTGACCACGACATTATACCGACCGGCAATCCTGTTCGTCAGGTCAGATGTGCCGGTGATCTTCGTGGGCGAGGTGACCGTGACACCGGTTAAGGGAACGTTTCCGATGTCAACGATCTCCAGTGCATTGCTGAAACCGCTTGCCACGTATGCGTACTTGCCGGACACGTAGACATGATGCGGGTAATCCAGATACGGAGCAACACCGCTTCCATCGGAAATGCTGCCCTTGTGTGTGGGGTTAGCCGGGTCGGAGATATCCACGATCTCCAGCGCGTCGCTGCCTGAACTTGCAACATACGCGTAATTGCCGGATACGTAGATGCTAACCGGAGAAGACAGGAGCGCACCCCCGGCTCCATTAACAATGCTCCCCTTGTGTGTTGGGTTTGTCGGGTCGGAGATATCCACGATCTCCAGCGCATTACTATCACCACCCACGTATGCATAACTGCCGGACACAGTAACGCCCCACGGGACTGACAGGAGCGCACCCCCGGCTCCATTAACAATGCTGCCCTTGTGTGTCGGGTTTGTCGGGTCGGAGATATCCACGATCTCCAGCGCGCTGCTGCCTGAACTTGCAACATACGCGTAGTTCCCGGAAACTGCAATTCCCTTTGGGGCATTTAACTGTGCCCCGCCAGATCCATCGCTGATCGTACCTGTGATGGCTGGACTGGTCGGGTCAGAGATGTCCACAATGTCCAGTCCGCCATCCCATGTGACATATGCATAATTACCAATAACAATAACATCGTTCGTAGAGCCTGCATAGACTACGCTGCCCCGGTGGACCGGATTGGTCGGATCCGAAACGTCGATGATCTCCAGCGCATCATTATAACCAACCACATATGCGTAACTCCCGGAAACCGCGACATTCACAGGTCCATCCAGGAGCGCACCCCCGGCTCCATTAACAATGCTGCCCTTGTGTGTCGGGTTTGTCGGGTCGGAGATATCCACGATCTCAAGCGCGTCGCTGCCTGAACTTGCAACATATGCGTAATTCCCGGATACGTAGACACCATAGGGCGTTTTTAACCATGGGCCACCGGCATTATCGACAATGCTGCCCTTATGCGTTGGGTTTGCCGTGTTGGAGATATCCACGATCTCCAGCGCATCACTATCACCAACCACATATGCGTAATTCCCGCTAACAACAATACTTCTCGGATATGTCAGGTTTGCGGCACTAACTGAGGTAATATTTCCGGCATGCTGCGGTGCAGTCTTTGTGGCAATATTGACGATCTCCAGTGCGCTGCTGCCATATCCAGTCACATACGCAAAGTCCCCGACAACAACAACATCCTGCGGTTTTAAGATGGATGGAGCATTTTTTGTAGTAATATTTCCGGCATGCTGCGGTGCAGTCTTTGTGGCAATATTGACAATCTCCAACGCGCTGTTACTGCTGGTTGTACCGCTTACAACGTATGCATAATTCCCGGATACGTAGACATTCATTGAAGATGTCAGAGATGGCGCAACAGTCCGTGTCAGGGTTCCGGCAAGTGCCGGGGTGGCCGGGGTGGATACATCGATGATTACCAGCACACCCTGCATATTTGTTACATATGCGTAATCACCGGATACGGCAACGCTGTTAGCGAAATTGAGATTCGAGACTGTTGTCTTTGAGATGCTGCCCTTGTGTGTTGGGTTTGTCGGATCGGAGATATCCACGATTTCCAGCGCACCGCTGATATAACTTGCCACATATGCGTAATTGCCTGATACGGCAACGCTGTAAGAGCCGTCCATGAGCGCCCCGTCGGTCCCATGGGAAATGCTGCCCTTGAGTATCGGTGTTGCCGGGTCGGAGATATCCACGATCTCCAGTGAATCGCTACCCTCACTTACCACATATGCATAATTGCCTGATACGGCAACATCGCGTGGTTTGTTTATAATAACAGCATCGTCAGATGTTATTTTACCCTTGTGTCTCGGGTTTGCCGGGTCTGTGATATCAATGATCTCCAAAGAATTGGTGTTATAACTTGCCACACATGCGTAATTACCGGAAACGGCGATACTGTAAGGATTGTCCAGTTCCGCGCCACCGACGCGGTTGATGATACTCCCCGTATGCACCGGGTTGACATTCACCGGTGTCAGCACCGCAGTCGCGCCGGTCTCGAAGTTTGTCCCGGCAAGGTTCGTGATGGAGACGGTGGTCGTGTTGACACCGGCCGATGGCGTGATGTCGGTGACCGAAGGGTACGCGGTCGAGACCGGGATGACGGTAAGGAGGAGGGCTGCAAGGATGATAAAAACGATATGCCTGCCGGTGCGAGGGCCTCCGTTATGTGCGGGCCGGGGGAGGGCAGGAGCTCCGGCAATCTGCCGCTCCTGCTCTCCCGCTTCCCTGCTGTGCACCGCGGACACCTCACGACCTGCCTGAAGAGATCATACCTGTGGTATGATCCAGACAAAAAGGAAAGGATAATTAACAAAATATATCTTTTTATTTTAATCTGAGGTTATTGGTGAATTGTATACATCGGGAAATGTGAGGGGTATTGTGAGATCCCCGTAAGGTATTTCCTGAAAAAGATTACTGTCCCTTCTCCCTGATCATCGTGTCGCGTTCAGCCTGCAGCTTCCGCTCCTTTTTAACATTCTCGACCATGATGCAGAAGACGTACATGCCGATGGCATTTGCAACGATCATCGGGATGTATACCCGCCCGACTACCGCAAGGGCCTGATCGAACGGGCGGGCGATGAGGAGCGTGAGGAGCATGTGAAAGACTTCCATGAGGATGGCAAAGACCACGGCAATCTTCCAGCCGGCAAATTTCTTCTTGCAGTACAGCCAGATGAGCCCGCCAAAGAGACCGGCAAAGATCGCAGTGACCGAGCAGGAGTAGATGGTGAGCCCGCCCATGCTGAACCGGTACGCTGCCCCGATCAGGCCGGCGCCGATCCCGACCCATGGGCCGGCAAGCAGGCCGGCGAGCATGGGCCCGAGGTCGCGGACGTTCACGACCGAGCCCAGGAAGTCGATGCCGCTGATCGTGCCATAGACCGAGAGGGCACCGAAGAGCAGGATAAGGATGATCTGTGTCATAATGGCCGGGTGGCCGTCAAGGACCTCCGGGAAGATCCGGCTCCGGGTCAGAAGATATGCGGCCACGATGATGACGCACATGAGCTGCAGGAGGACATTGAGCTGGGTGAGGATTGAGAAGTCCATAATCATGTTCCTTTGTCTTTATCCATTGTATATGATTTCTGATAAAGAATTCAGGTCAGGCATTTCACTGAGCCGGATCGACCTGCAACCGGTCTTGTTCAAGAAGTACGATCGAGGTCCCTGTTTTCAAAAAATAAAAAGTGCAGTAACCTTCATTATCCCCCGCCCCCATCGGACTGTATGCACGACATCAAGGCCAGCAAGAAGATGGGGAATGACATTATGGTCTCCTTTGAGGTGGACGGGAAAAACCTGTTCGAGGCATTCAATTTCCAGGACCTCATCGATATGAAGATCAATGCATCCGACCTGCTTGACCGCCCCATGTCCTACCGGATCGACCAGGCGGCGCACAAGATTGTGTCGAAGAAGTAATGCTCTTTTTTCTCCTGCACGGAAACGTTCTCTCCGATCCATTTGCACAACACATATAAGTGTATAAGCAAACACTTATACAGAATCCATGGACCCGTACGATAAGGATGAAGAATGCACACGCCTCCGCGAGATCGTCCCCGCAATGGCCGGGACGTTCAAAGCGCTTGGCGACCTCACCCGGCTCCAGATCATCTACCTGCTCTCGACCGACACGAGCGGCACCCTTGGTGTTTCCGAACTTGCAGCCCGGCTTAAGATCTCGCAGCCGGCAGTTTCGCAGCACTTAAAGACGCTGAAGACCGAGGGGCTTGTCGAGTCCCGCCGCGAAGGATTCTATATCTATTACACCGTCAACCGCGAACGGATGGTGGAGTTCCGGAAACATTTCGAGCTGATGTCCGGGACCGTGATGGCGAACTGCAACCGGGAGATGCTGCGGAGAACCGACCAGGGCAGGAGCGTCCGGGCCTGTGTCATCTACTATTCGTACTCCGGGATCACACGGAGGATTGCGGAAGGGATCCGGAACGCGAGCGGGTGCGACCTCATCGAAGTCCGGACAAAGACGACCTACACCAACTTCACCGCCTATACGACCGGTGTACTCCGTTCCCGTAAGGGTGCCTGCGACGCGATCGAGCCGGACGAGATCGATGTATCGCAGTATGACCTCCTGATCATCGGCAGCCCGGTCTGGGCATGGAAGCCGTCGCCCGCCATCAATGCGGCGGTGAAAGCCCTCCGCGGCTGCGAAGGCAAGATGGCTGTGGTCTTCACCACCTGCTCCACCCATCCGGGCGAGGCACTGCCGATCATCAGCAGGGCGCTGGAGAAACGCGGGGTTACGGTCATGGCCGGGATCAGCATGGATGCAGAGGACACGAAGAACCCGGATGCGGGAGGCGAGATCCTCCGGCAGATCATCGCGGCTGACCCGCTCAGGGGTATGGATGAAGGAACAACAAACAGGACGTGAGACCATGAAGACAAGTATTATTTACAACTCGTATTCCGGGAATACCCGGGGGATAGCAGAACAGATCCGGAAGAGCTGCGGTGGCGAGCTCATTGAGGTGAAGTCACTCGAGTACTCATCCCGGCTAACGGCATACACGATCGGGTGTTACCGTGCCATGAAAGAAGAGCGTGACCGGATCGAACCTGCCATTATCGATGTCTCCGGGTCAGACGTTGTCGTGATTGGCACGCCCGTCTGGGCGAAGAAAGCAACCACGGCCATCAACGGGGCGATTGCAGCATTGCAGGGATGTTCGGGAAAACGGGCAGTACTGTATGCAACCTGCGGGAATGCAGCCGGCGATACCCTCCCGATCCTGGCCCGGGCGCTTGAAGCAAAGGGCATGACGGTTACCGGACAGTTTGTCTTTACCCGGCAGGACCTCCGTGATGATAAGAAAGTGGAGGCACTGGCAGAGTGTGCGAACCAGACAGGACGTGCGTTATGAAGACTGTTATCTATTATTTCACCGGCACCGGCAACTCGCTTGCCGCTGCAAAAAAGATCGCCGCAGTGCTGGGGGACTGCGAGCTCGTACCGATTGCGTCGCTGAAGGATACTACCGGGGATATTGTCCCGGCAGCTGATCGTATCGGTATCGTTGCCCCGGTCTACTTCTGCGGGCTCCCCCTCCTCGTGGCATCGTTTGCAGAGCGCCTGGATCCTGCGGCGGCAAAGTACCTCTTCTGTATCATGACCCATGGCGGGGGCGGTGAGTCTGCGCCACTCCGGCAACTCGACAGCATATTGCGGAAATGCCACGGGAGGGGGCTCGATGCGGGATTCGGAGTGGCCATGCCCGGTAATTACATCCTGATGTACGAATCCCCCTCGGGGATGAAACGGCAGGAGATCTTACAAAAGGCGGATGACGAGGTCGCGAGGATAGCGGGGGCGGTCAGCCAGTGCGAAAAACGCACCCTGCCCTCCTCGCTTATCGGCCGGGTACTCCATGCGCTTGCGTACCCGTGGTTTGTTTCCCATGCCCATACCAGCGACAAAAAATTCACGGTCACGGACAAGTGCACGGCCTGCGGGACCTGCGTTGCCATATGCCCGGCAAAAAATATCGAACTGATAAATGGAAAACCGGTCTGGAAACACCGCTGCGAGCTTTGCTGCGGCTGCATTCACACGTGCCCGGTGCAGGCCATCCAGGCCGGTAAGAAGACTGAAAACCGGGCACGGTACCTGAACCCGGAAATAAAAGTAGCGGACTTGAAAGCCCGGCACGGGGAGTCCCCCTGATGAACATTTTCCTGGATATGGGGAATTTACCATGACAGAAACAAACGAACCCAACATGAATGTATCGTCGCGCCAGAACATCCGGAAATGGATCCTTGTCCTATCATTCTTCCTCCTTCCGGTTACGCTCGCGTTCATCTCGCCCATTATCATCGTGATGGGAGCAGCGCAGGGTATTGCCACCGGCAGCATGCTCCTGATCATCGCAAACTTCATCCTCTCCCTTGTCGTTGCCCGGCTCTGGTGCGGCTGGCTCTGCCCGATGGGCGCATGGCAGGAGATCTGTTCGCCGCTCGTTAAGCACACCGTGCAGGACGGCTGGCGCAACGCGATCAAGTACGGCGTCAGTGCACTCTGGCTTGCCCTGCTCGCGTACCTCTTCATCAGCGCCGGGGGGATCCGTGCCATTGATCCCTTCTTCGCCATGGAGAACGGCCTTGCGATCAACTCCCTTCCAACCCTCGTCGTGGTCGCGGTGATCTTCGCGATCATGTTCATCGTTGCCTACCTCGCAGGACGGCGCGGGTTCTGTCATATGTTCTGCCCGGTTGCCCCCCTCCTGGTCGTCGGCCGGAAGATACGGAACAGCTTCCGCTGGCCGGCGCTTCAGCTCTCCGCTGACTCTTCCCTCTGCATTGACTGCAAAAAGTGCTCGAAGCAATGCCCGATGGGCCTTGACGTGAACGGCATGGTCCGGAAGGGAGAGATGGAGAACCCTGACTGCATCCTCTGTGCGAGTTGCGCCGATGCCTGCCCGAAAGGTGCGATCGCGTACGGATGGAATAAGAACTGAACCCGGAGAGAACTGACATGGACGGGATTGGCACCGGAAGGAAAATCCTCGATGATGTATCTGACCGGATCATTGCGATCACTTCGCGCCGCTCTATGCTCATCGCCCTTGCCGGGCTCCTCATCACCGGTGCTCTCGTCAATGGCCGGCCATTCGGCGTTGCAGAACTCAAATCGATCACGGGTGGTGTGGGTATCCTTGACATGGAAGTATTATACACGCCGGACCAGGCGTACGCGTTCCTTGCTGCGATGGGGGAAGCCGGCCGGTCGTTCGAGCTGACCCGGATCATCCCCCTTGACCTGCTTGTCCCGTTCTTCTACGCGCTCTTCCTCTCGACATTCATCACCTGGCTCCTGCACAGGTGGCTCCCTGCTGAGAGCAGGTGGTACCGGCTCAACGTTATCCCCGTAATCGGGGCACTCTTCGATTACCTGGAGAACATCGGGATCATCGCGATGCTGCTTGTCTGGCCTGCAGAGATGTATAGTGTTGCGCAAATTACCATGGCGGCCACGCTTCTCAAGTTCGGGTTCAGTGTGCTTGCCGGTATTATCGTTATTGCGGCTGTGGCCGGCTGGGTTTTTATGATAATCAGAAGCCGTTATGGCAGGAGTCCGGCGTAATAACCGGGACAGGTGTGTATGGAAGAGAACAACCGCCGGTACCGCGAGACCTTCGATACAACGATCGGGGAGACCATCAGCCAGGCGATCCGGATCATCGCGTCCGATACGGCGCTCGTCATCCCCGGTACGGTCATCCTCCATCACCAGCGGAAGGCGGCGGACGTGCGGAAGAAGCACGAGGTGGGCGGGCTTCTCGTCCCGCCGGTGATCATTGCCAGCATCACCTCCCGCTGCAACCTCGCGTGCGCCGGCTGCTACATGCACGGGCGCCATGAGAAGCCCGTACCGGAGATGGACCCGGCAACGCTTGCCTCAGTTGCCGACCAGGCAACGGAACTCGGGGTCTCGGTCTTCGTTATTGCCGGTGGCGAACCGCTCGTCAGGCAGGACGAGATCTTCCGGATTGCAAAAGCCCATCCCGCGATCCTCTTCCCGGTCTTCACGAACGGGCTCCTCATTGACGACGCGGTTGCCGAAACGATCACATCGTGCCGGAATCTCGTCCCCATCATCAGCTTCGAAGGGTTCCGCGAGGACACAGACTCGCGCCGGGGGGACGGGGTGTATGACCGGCTGCTTGCGATTTGCGCCCGGCTGAAACGCCGGAATATCTTCTTCGGCTGTTCGGTCACGACCACACGGGAGAATTTTTCCAGCGTCACGGACGAGTCGTTCATCCGGCAGATGACCGGTGCCGGCGCCCGGGTCTTCACGTTTGTCGAGTACGTGCCCATGGAGCCCGGCACGGAGGACCTCGTCCTCACCCACGAGCAGAAAAAGGTCCTCCAGGTTGTCCTGTCGGATTTCAACCGGAAATTCCCGGCACTCTTTATCGGTTTCCCCGGCGATGAGGATGCGTACGGCGGTTGCCTTGCGGCGGGTCGGGGCTTCGTGCATGTCAGCCCGGCCGGGGACCTTGAGCCATGCCCCGCGGCGCCGTACTCGGATGCAAATCTTACGAAGATACCGCTCAAAGAGGCGCTCGCCTCCCGGGTGCTTGAGCGGATCCGCGAGGCGCCGGATGTCCTTACGGAAACGAGCGGCGGTTGTGCGCTCCGGGCGAACCGGGCGTGGGTGCAGGAGATCATGGGCCGTCAATAATATTGGGAGAAAAAAATGGAAACAAACGGAAATGAACAGAAAGACCCGCGTGCGATGAAATCTCTCGTGGTCGTGTTCTCTTATCATCACAGGAATACGGAGAAGATCGCACACGCCATCGCAAACGTATTGGGTGCTGAAGTAAAAACGCCCCGGCAGGTCCGGCCCGAAGAGATCGCGGAGTATGACCTCATAGGCTTCGGCTCAGGGATTTATGGCGCAACATTCCATGCATCCGTCCTTGACCTTGCCGACCGGCTCCCCGCCGCTGCGGGAAAAAACGCCTTCCTCTTCTCAACGTACGGGGCCCCGGCAGTTTTTGTGGACAGGAAATTTGTGGAGAATAATCACCGGCAGATCCGGGAGACGCTGCTGGCGAAAGGGTACACGATAACCGGTGAATTTGGTTGTGCAGGTCTCAACACGAACAGTTTCCTGAAATATTTCGGGGGCCTCAATAAGGGCAGACCTGATGCGGAAGACCTCCGGCATGCGGAAGCGTTTGCCCGGAACATGAAAACAAAAGTTGCGTGAAACAATTTTTTTTATTTTCAAAAAAATTCCGGAATTTTTTCCGGATTTTCTCATTACATTAAAAAAAAATTTCAAAATTTTTTTCTTTTTTCTTTTACACTAAATGGTACAGCCTCACCAGCAGATTCGGTATACCGGGTATACAACCGCTCTTCCGTCGTGGAGTGAAATCCTCGCATTTCGCGTATTTTGCCAAAATACGGCATTATAGTCTCCCGTTTTGACCCCCGGATCCGGGGGCCGCTATGGGGTCTGGAACGGCTTTTTCCAAAAAAACAGGCTGGAGTCCGTGGCAGATCAACAGAAACGCAATAAATACGTCCTCCCGGATTCCCTCTATAATCAGCCATTACGGCGAACGGAGCAGAATCCTTCGGTTCCCGGCAAACCTGGAAATGAATTAGTGCCTCTGAACCGGGCCCCGATAGTACAGGAAAGGAAATCGGAGCCCGTATGGGGCTTATTTTTCATATTTCCGACCGTGAGGGAGGAGGTATGATTGAGAAGATACCACAGGTATCTTCGAGGGCAAATGGAGCAAAGTGGAGATCATGGAAGACCCGCTCCCTGCCGGGACCTTTCCCGGATGCCCGACAGGATTCTCCCCGTCGAACCCGGGGGCTGGCACCGGATCCTTTCACTTTCCTGCCGCATCCCGATCCCTTTTAATATCACAGTCCGAGATCCTAAGCACCGTGACTGAATTCCAGCTCGTCTCCAGCTTCGCCCCGGCCGGCTCACAGCCTGAAGCGATCAGGGAGCTGATCAAGGGACTTGAACAGGACAAGCAGTACCAGACCCTGCTCGGTGTCACCGGCTCCGGCAAGACCTTCACGATGGCAAACGTGATCGCGGCAGTACAGAAACCCACGCTCGTGCTCGCCCATAATAAGACGCTCGCCGCCCAGCTCTACGCGGAGTTCTGCGACTTCTTCCCGAACAACCGTGTCGAGTACTTTGTCTCCTACTACGACTACTACCAGCCCGAGTCCTACATCCCGTCAAAGGACCAGTACATCGAGAAGGACTCCGCAATCAACCCCAAGATCGAGCAGCTCCGGCTCTCGGCCACCGCCTCGCTCTCGCACCGTAAGGATGTGATCGTGGTTGCCTCGGTCTCCTGTATCTACGGCCTTGGCAACCCGGAGAACTACCGGAATATGGGCTTCGAGCTTGCGGTCGGCCAGAAGATCTCGCGAAACGAGATCATGAGCCGGCTCCTCGACATCCTGTTCGAGCGGAACGACCTCGAACTGATGCCGGGCCGGTTCCGGGTCAAGGGCGACACCATCGACCTCATCCCCGGGTACTTCAACGATATCATCCGTATCGAACTGTTCGGGGACGAGATCGAGCGCATCAGCGAGGTGGACAAGAACACCGGCGCCCGCAAGGAACAGATGAAATATTTCTTCGTGTACCCCGCCCGCCACTTCGTCACCCCGGAGGGCGCGAGGAAGACCGCGATTGCATCGATCCGGGAAGAACTTGACGAGGTGCTGCCCTCGCTCGGGCTGATCGAGGCGCACCGGCTCGAGCAGCGGACCCGGTACGACCTCGACATGATCGAAGAGATTGGTTCCTGCAAGGGGATCGAGAACTATTCGCGGCATTTCGATGGCCGGAAGGCCGGTGAGAAACCGTACTGCCTCCTCGACTATTTCCCGGACGATTTCCTGATGATCATTGACGAGAGCCACCAGATGATCCCGCAGCTCCACGGGATGTACAACGGTGACCGCTCGCGTAAGAAGTCACTGATTGACTATGGCTTCCGGCTCCCAAGCGCGTACGACAACCGTCCCTTAAAGTTCCACGAGTTCGAGCAGTACATGGGTAACGTGGTCTTCGTCTCGGCAACGCCCGGGGAGTACGAGCTGAAGAAGTCCGGAAAACCAGTTGAGCAGATCATCCGCCCCACCGGTCTTGTGGACCCGGAGGTCGGGGTCCGGCCCATCGAGGGGCAGATGGAAGATGTGATCCGCGAGGTGCAGGCCACGATCGCGAGGGGTGACCGCGTCCTCATCACCACGCTTACCAAGAAACTCGCGGAGGAGCTTTCGGAGTTCCTGGCGAGCCGGAAGATCCGGACCCGGTACCTCCACTCCGAGATCCAGACGCTGGAGCGGAGCGAGATCATCCGCCAGCTCCGGCTTGGCAAGTTCGATGTGCTGGTCGGGATCAACCTTCTCCGCGAAGGCCTCGACATCCCCGAGGTCGGCTTCATCGGCATTCTCGATGCGGACAAGGAAGGATTCCTCCGCGATGCGAGGAGCCTGATCCAGATCATCGGCAGGGCCGCACGGAATGTCAATGCGAAGGTCGTGCTCTATGCCGACAACATGACCGATTCGATGAAGCGGGCGATTGCCGAGACGAAACGCCGGCGCACCCTGCAGGTCGCGTTCAACAAAAAGCACCACATCGTCCCGCAGACGATCATCAAGCCCGTCAAGGAGAAAGAGGTCGATGTTACCGACTCGAAGCACGTGCCGAAGACCGATATCCCGAACGTGATCATCGATCTTGAGAAGCAGATGCACGATGCGGCCGAGAGCCTCGACTTTGAGAAAGCGATCGCGTTACGGGACCAGATTAAGAAACTGAACGAGCGGCTCGCCGGAAAGTGAAGGCCAGAAAAGAAATTAATTAATGGAATTCCCTGACAGAACCGCCGTTTCAGGAACATCATATTCCTGGCCGGAATTCCGGATCCTGTATTTGCCTGTTGCTTTTACCTCATAGGGATTGCCGGTTGTCGAAAAGGGAACGATGAATTCGCCATTGATACTCTCCTGCCGGTAAGTAAAGTTCCGACCGGTGTTGGAGATAAGATCCAGTTCAATAATACCGTCCCCCTTGATGTGTGCCCCCTTGACATATTCAAAGACTTTCACATATTTCACATCCGGAGTCCCTGTGGTGAACACATTTGTCGGTGATTCATGAACAAGCCGGTAATGGCGCAGTGCCGGGACATCCGCAGCCGGATCGATGAGTGATGTGCTTACAACCGTTGCGTGATATCCTTTCGGTGCTTTAAGATTGTACTCTTCAGCCCAGGCCTGTGCTGCCGTTGCATTCATTACTTGGCCATTCGTCACAACCGGAAGAGACTCATTGGTGATACTGGTATCCACAAATTCAAGATACAGGACCTCTGTTGCCGGTTTCATCGAACCATCGAAATTGTGAAGGCGTGAGATCATGGTGAAATAGTATTGCGGGGTGTCGAAGAGCCGTGATTCTGCCCTGCCCGGATCGTTCTGATCCGGGACAAACATGTCAACCATATAAGGATCTGCTGCAAGCGACGAGTTGTACCATGTTGCCATAGCCGGGAATTTCCCGGTATCCATCTGTATGTCGGTGATCACATACCGTGTCCTGAGCTGGTCCAGGATGGTATTTGCCTGATCCTCTGAGGATGAGATGAAATATGCAGCAGCGCCGGTATCTCCCGCCACACCCTGCTGGAACGGGTTGGCATTAGGGATCCGTTTCGCGATATAGGTGATCATGTGACCATAATCCCACCATGACATGACACCATAGGACTGTGGGGGATAGGTGAATGTCCCGTGATCATATATGGTAAGGTAATCCACACCGGTCTCCGGAGTATTATTCCCCAGCCACTCCAGTGATTCCCGCCAATCCGGATTCATATTGAACGTATTACTGACCGCGTTGGTGTAACTGTAGGATGTGGAGGTATATGCAAAGAGGATCCCGGTCCCGACGGTAAGAATGGCGACGATAATTATTGCATAAGCAGAAACAGGGATCATCCGGGTTTTCTGCCGGGTATTTTTCCAGTTTTTGCTTTTCTGGCTTTTTCCTTTGGGGTGGTCCTTTGTTTCCGGGAGATCGACACTATCCCTGCTGCCACCGATTCGTGGCTGGATCTCCGGCCAGGCCCGCCCGATGATAAAGGCTGTACAGACCGCCGACATGAGCGCGATATTGACTGCAAGGTAGTATTCGTACCTCATATGCTGCCATGTTGAGAAAAACATGACAACCGACCAGACCAGGGCAAATACTTCCCAGGGGTGTTCCTCCTTCCAGTTGTTGTAGAGCATGACGAGCGCTCCACCGAAGAACAGGATGAGCCCGTAATTGAACGAGACCCACGCGTTTTCGGATGACCACCCTCTCGCTTCCTGGACCGTCTCGGTTACTGGCTGCTGGCCGAAAAAGGCGAAAAGGGATGAGATGAAAAGGTCATAGATGTGGGGAGCGAAAAAGAACAGGGCCCCCGAGAAAATGACGGCACTGGCAAGGAGTACTAACGGGTACCATAACCTCTCCCTGTTTTTCAGGATGATCGATAATCCATACAACAGAATCGTGCCCCCGATAAGGAGACAATACGCATAGATATGGCCAACGGAATATACCGAGAGCCCGATACCGGTGGTTTTAATGCCGAACAACAACAGGCCGGCGATTGCTACAAGAAAGACCGTGATATTGATAACCAGGAGATATTCACTGGTGCGTCCCCGCCAGGCATCGATCACAAACTGGACGAGGGTAAATATTCCCACGATGAGCGCGAAAAGGATCATCGTCGGCATGACAAAAAGCCCGAGAAGGTAACTTAAACCGGCAAGCACTGAGAGGAAAAGGATTTTCTTGTAACTTCCAAAATCGTAGAGCTCGATTTTTACAGGTTTCTCAGACACGATTGCATAGCTGTACATCAGGCAGAACAGTGTTGAGAAGAGCACTTCTGCAATATGGTGATCGATATAGCCGTACCATGATACCGTGAAAAACTGGCCGGAGACAATTGCGGCAAATCCTGATGCGAGAAGCCCGGTCTTCCAGTCGCCAAAGACCCTGCCGACAAAATACATGAGAATGATGGTTATCGCAGCCATAACCGGCGGGACCAAGAGGGCGATGCCGATAATTTCCGGGCGGGTAGCAGCACCGGTGATCAGGCAACAGACCGCAATAATTGTCGGGAACAGCGGGCCCCAGTAAATTTCCGTCCCAAAAGGATAATGGGTCATGGCCTCGAACCAGCCATAGTTTGGGAAGTTTGCGAGGATCAGCTCGATCTGGCGGAGGTTAAAGAGCGGGTCATCCATCGCGACCATGTTCAGGATATTGGTATTGCCCATGTTGATCATGGGGATGAGGCGGAGCCAGAGCGCACAGATGGAAAAAAATACCACAAGACTGGCGATGATGCAATTCCGGATATTGATACTATCTGTTTTTATCATTCAGTCATTCATCCCGATCAATAAAATACGTTGTAGAAGATAATGAGGTTTTTTAAGTGAGTCCTTATCGTCAGTATGGTCCGAATAACCATGCGGGTACGCCCGGAATCGCCAGGACCGGTATACCGAACGTGATCATTGATCTTGAGAAGCAGATGCACAATGCGGCCGGGAGCCCCGACTTCGGGAAAGCGATCGCGTTACGGGACCGGATAAAAAAACTGAACGAGCGGCTCGCCGGGAAGTGAAAAATGTTGTATCAGGACTTTATGCCGAAAAGACTTTTGAACGAGCGGATGATCTGGTCCAGTATCCCGTTCTGTTGAGTTATTTTTTCCGTTACCGGGACCGTGGTCGCAACGTTTGCCGGGATTGTCGGGGCGGGAAGACTCACCACGGCGGTCTTCGTGACCTGCGTGGCTGCAGTGATATTCCCGAGATTATCAATTTCGTAAATATCAAGGATCTTTATGCTGGTGGGGGTGATCGTGCCCGGAGCGGTCCCTGTCAGCGTGACGCGGACAGTTTCGTTGAGTCCCTCGATACTTGACGGATACGACAGCTCAAAACCCGACAGGTCGAGTGTCTGTCCGGGGACGGGTCCGTTTTTATTCTCTATGCCTTCAAGGATTAACGAATACGTCCAATTCGGTCTTGCCAGTTCGGTGGTCATTACCAGGTCGTTATCAGAAGGGAATGTTGCGCCAGATGCGGGTACAAATCCAATGGTGTATGAAACGGTTACGGGGGTATCCGGAGTCAGGGGACCGGAAGGATCCTGGACATAACTTTCAACAGTAAATGCTGATACCGGGGAAGTGCAGATGACCAGAAGGACAGCAGCAAGAAGAATCATTTTTGTTATTTGTCTCATCGTAAACCTCACTCAGTAATGGGTGAATTTCCCAATAGAATATATAAAATTTTATTCATTTTTATAATAACATTTTCTTTTGATTCTATAGTCCTGATAAAGTCCAGGATTTCGTACAGAGACCACGGTAACCTGTAAGTAATTGCGAAAAGGGAAAATCAAAAAAGGATTATTGCGATGCATCCTTTGAGAAAAAAGTTACCCGAGTCCCCACTGTGCAAGAGTCGTCCGCGACGGGTCGACATCGTTCCAGTTCCAGCCAAGTGCCTCGATGATCCGTGAGATCGGCTGCTTGATCGTCTTGTCGAGCATCAGTTCCAGGTCGACCACGAACTCCGGCGGCACCTGGTCCGCATACTCAAAGCAGAGCACGTCGGTCTTGGGATATTTCGATGTCACGGTCCTGATGTAGACCCGTTTCGGCTTGCTTCCCTTGCCGAATTCGGTGTGCAGGTACTCGTTGGCATACTTTGCTCCCCGCACCTGTGCGTCGTCATTGTCGTAATCATCAAGCGCCTTGCCGATCCCGCCGGGGATGCCGATCTCGTCGAGCGAGTACTTCCCGGCCCGATATTTTTTGATCACGTCCCCGAGGAATGCCTTGATCTCCGTATAGTCCTTCCCGTTAAGGATCTGCTCCATCACCGTCATCTGGACGAGCTTCGTGATCTGCGGGGTGTCGCTCCGTTTGATCTCGAAGCCCACGATATCGGTCTCGTGCACGTCCTTCCCCTCTTTCCAGACGAGCGAGCCCGCGTACCGTTTCTTCTTGCCGGCCTGGAAGAACCGGGCATAGATCTTCTCGAACTTGATCGAGAAGAAGTGTACGTCGGCGTTGAGCTCCTTCTTTGCAAAAACGGAATAACTCCCGTTGAGTGTCTTCTCGATCGACCGGGCAAGTTCAATTGTTTTCTCGCGGTCGAGCGGCGGCAGCTGGATCATGCAGGAGTCCGTGTCGCCGTAAATCACTTTGTAGCCCTGCTCCTCAATGGTGCGCCGGGTGTGCTCGATGATCGCCCGGCCAACGGAGGTCACAGCCGACCCAATCTCCCGGTCGAACAGGCGGAACCTGACGTATCCTGAAACCCCGTAGTAGGTGTTCATGATCACCTTGAGCACGCTCTGCTGCATATCGTACATCACGTACTCGGGTGAGCCGAACGCAAACGTATTGCGCAACGCCTTCTTCTCGTCACGCTCCTTGAGGAGGTCGGCGATGATGCTCCTTGTCAGCCCGTCGGGTTGTTTCCGGAAACGGATGCCGTTAGGCGCCCGCAGTTCTCCCTCCGGATCTTTTGTCTCCATTGAGGCGTTGATCGTCATCATCGCCATCGGGTAGAGGGACTTTAAGTCGAGCACCACCACGTTTTCACGCACGCCTTTGCTCGGCTCAAAGACGGTTGCGCCTTCGAACTCATCGGCATTGGCAAACCCTTTGGATGGCAGCACGTACTTCCCGAACGCCTTTCTCAGGACGTAGACATCGATCACGTTCGACGAGTTCAGGGTCCGGTCAAGCGGGCAGCCCACGTACCGGGCGATCTCCCGGTAGAACCCGATGATGTTGTCCTTCCGGTTGATCCCCACGCAGAGCTCCACGTCCTTGAAGTTGTACTCGACCAGCAGGGCCGGCTGCTTCTTCCAGAGATCGGAGACCGTGCCGGTGTACCGTACTTTCTGTTCCCCGAGTTCCTCCATGGCAATTGCGTCGAGCCGGTACGACTCCTTCAGGCTCAGGTGCATCTTCTTGTACGCGGAGAGGAGATCGAAGAGCGCCCGGCCCCGCAGGGCATTGCGCTCGGTCTGCCCGGGGATCCGTGCCAGCGAGTCCGGGCGGAGGCCCAGTTTTTCCATCCTGCCGGTGATGTACGGCATATCGAAGTCAACAAAGTTCCAGCCGGAGAGGACGTCCGGGTCACGGGAGACAAGGTAGCTGGCGAATGCCCGGAGCATCGCGACTTCATCTCCGTATGTGCAGATCGTGTGGGTGCCTTTCCGGAAGCACCCGTTTTTCAGGCCCCCTTCGCGTTCCTTTTGTGCGATCTCGGCAGGCATCTCGTTTCCGGACAGGACGAACGTGGTATAATCTTCGTCAAAAGAATCGTAACACGTGATGCAGATGATCTTGTCGCGCTGGGGATCGGGGAACCCCCGTTCGTCCTCGCACTCGATATCGATCATACACGAACGGGCCGGGGCATCGACCTCGACCGCGGTGATATTGTGATAGTCCACGGTCTCGTTTAGGGCTGATACCCCGCCGGTGAGACCGGTATCGATCATGAACCGGGTGGCAAACGGGATGTCCGCTTCGAAATGGCGGTAGCGCTCCCGGACATCCCGGACATCGCCCGGCCGATTGGTATAGAGCCGTCGGAGAGGCTCGTTCCGGATCGAACGGTAACTGGTCCCGGTCTCGAGGGTTGCCTGCGGGGGGAGCGCAACGCTCTCGGCCTGGTCGGCCGGCACATAGAAGTACGGTTTGAAACCGGTCACGTCCAGCCGGACCGCTTTTCCCTGCGGGTCCCGGCCAAAGATATGGATGACCGGACCTTCAGGAGAATTGCTGTACTCCACCTGGTTGATCGCGATCCGGACCCCGGAGAACGCATCGAGCGTGCAGGTGGCATTCAGGCAGGTCTCGCTGCGGGCGGACTGCGAAGCCATCAGGATACCGCCTCACGGCAGAGGCCGGCAACGAACTGCCCGGCTTCATCCATCTTTGCCTTCTCCCAGGGATCGAGTTCCCATTCCGTGATCTCCCTGATCCCTTCTCTCCCGATCTTCACGGGAACACCAAGCGAGCATCCCAAAAGACCATACTCCCCGTCAAGTACCGCGGAGCAGACCGTGTTCTCTCCCGTGTCCGAGAGTACCATGCGGGCCAGCCGGGCAAGGTGGAGCGCCGGCCCGAAAACCGTGCCTCCCTTGCCTTTGATGACCTTCATGCTGGCCTCCCGGAGTCCGCGGAGGATCTCCTCCCGCACGGCAGTATCGACCGGTATTCCGAGCCTTGAGAAGACCGGTACCTGGTGCTCGCCGTGTTCACCGAGAACGTACGGGAACCCTTCGATCATGCGTTCCCTGATGCTCAGGCCGAAACGGGCACTGTCGAGCTGGCCGCCAAACCCGATGCAGCGCTCGCGGGGAAGGCCGGTTTTTTTGCAGAGGTAAAAATTATTGACATCCATCGGGTTCGTCACGGTGATCAGGACGCCGGAAAATGCCGTCAGCAGCGTCGCGCACTCGCGGGTGGCCGGCATGTTTGCCTGGAGCAGGTCGGCCCTTGTCTTCACCGAAGGGGTCCGTGGCAGCCCGGCAGAGAAGATGCAGAGGTCTGCGTCCCGTATGCCGGCCTTCTCCGTACTGATCGAGATATCAAGGCCGGTGTGCTGCAGGTCGAGCACCTGTGCCCTGAGCAGTCCGGGAGCATTATCGTACAGGACCAGCTCGTCGACAATGCCGAGCGAGGCTGCAAGGTACGCAACCTCGCCGCCGATCCTCCCGACTCCCATCACTGCAAGGCGCGCCATCTGGTACCAATATGGGTATGCTAATAATAAATAACGACCATTTCCTGATGAATGGTTTCGATCAGGCCGGGTCCGGTAAGTGTGGGAGGAGTCGGGCTGGACAACCACCTCCTGCTCGCCGCCGGAATTCTTGGCACTACCGGAGCGTCGCTCTCGCGGATGCTGCACCTGGGGGCGGGGGGGGTTGTGACCAAGTCCATCGGCCCGCATAAAAAAGACGGGCATCCCGGTCCCTGCCTTGTAGTCCTCGAGGACGGGTTGCTGAACGCAATGGGACTCCCCAACCCGTCAAAGGAGTTCGCTGATGAGCTCGCCACTCTCGTAAAGATGCCGGTGGTCGTGAGTATCTTCGGCGGGAACCCGGAGGAATTTGCCGAGGTGGCGGGCTGGTTCTCCGGCAAAGTTGCAGCCGTTGAACTCAATCTTTCATGCCCTCATGCGGAAGGGTACGGGGCAGCGATTGGCACCGACCCGGCGCTCGTGGAAGCCTGTACGCGGGCAGTGAGCAGAACCGGTGTCCCGACCTGGGTGAAACTGACTCCGAACGTCACGGATATTACTGCTATCGGGAAGGCGGCCGAAAAGGGTGGGGCCAGCGCGATTGTCGCGATCAATACCGTGAAGGCGATGCGGATCTCTACCGGTCTCTGCCGCCCGGTACTCGGCAACCGGTATGGCGGCCTCTCGGGAAGCGCTGTGTTTCCCATCGCGGTCCGGTGCGTGTACGAGCTCTACGAGGCTGTGAAGATACCGGTCATCGGGTGCGGCGGTGTCTCGACTGCCGACAATGTGATCGAGATGATGATGGCCGGTGCATCAGCAGTCGAGATCGGCAGTGCAGTGTACGATGACGTCAAGGTCTTCGAGACGATAAAGTCGGGGCTCTATGCAAATGACGGGATCGCCCCAAGCGAGATCGTGGGGTGCGCTCATGACTGAAGGAACACCGGTCACCGTGAAAATAACACTGATCAAGAACGAGACGCAGAACATCCGGAGTTTCTTCTTTGAACCGTCCTTTGTCTTCAGCCCGGGACAATTCGTCATGGTCTGGGTGCCGGGCGTGGACGAGATCCCTATGGCCCTCTCATCACAAAACAGCATCACGGTCCAGAATGTCGGCGACGCGACCGCGGCACTCTTTGCCCTTGCTCCGGGCGACCGGCTCGGGATCCGGGGGCCGTTTGGGAACGGCTTTTTCAAGGGCGAGAAAGTCCTCGCGATTGCCGGGGGTGTCGGGGCCGCCCCCCTCCTCCCGCTCGCAAAGGCCGACTGCGTCATGACCCTGCTTCTCGGGGCGCGGACCGAGACCGAGCTGCTCTTTGTCGACCAGCTCGACGAGTGTACCGATGTCATGATCGCAACCGATGACGGTTCACTGGGGTATCACGGTTTTGTCACGGCGCTGATGGACGATCTCAATCTCACGGCCTATGACCGGATCGCAGTCTGCGGGCCGGAAGTGATGATGCGGGCCGTGCTCACGAAAGTTGCAGAGAAAGGCCTGGAGCACAAGACCGAGTTCTCGCTCCACCGGTACATGAAGTGCGGGGTGGGTGTCTGTGGCTCGTGCTGTATCGATCCCTCCGGTCTCCGCGTCTGCCGCGACGGCCCGGTCTTCCCAGGAACCATCCTGCTGAAAAGCGAGTTCGGCCATTATATGCGGGACGCAAGCGGCACAAAAAAGAATATCTGATTGTATCCGGCAGGCCCGGATGAGGAAAGAATGAGGCACAGCGGGGCGGAAATTCTCTTTGTGAGAATTTCCATCAGTCCTCCCTGGCGGGGGTCACGGCAGCCTCACCGAAACGGAACGCGTTCTTCGGGACCAGGATCTCAAAACGTGCGCCCTTGCCCGGCTCCCCTGTCTCTTTAATCGACATCCCCGTGGTATCAAGGATCTCGGTTGTCAGGAACATACCGTAACCGGTGTTCCGGTAATATTCCCGCCGGAAAATCTTCTCTTTGGCACCTGCCGGGATGCCGATGCCATCATCCTCGTACAGGATAACCAGGTGATCCCCCTGAGCACGGTATGAGATCCGGCATACCGTAACTTTCTGGCCATGACGGAGGGAATTTTCCACAAGGTTGTAGAAGACCTTCTCAAGCAGGTAATCTGCGTAGATCTCCAGGTTGTCGAGTGCTGTCTCGATGCGGGTATTCCCGAGGTCGAGTTCCCTGAGGGCATCGTCAACAGTGACCGAGAGGACCTGCCACTGGGGGGACCGCGTGCCGATGTACTGGTAATTGCGGGTGAACCGGATCTGTTTCTGGATCAGCTGGGTGATCTGCCCGATCTTTTTAAGATGCTCAAGGACCCCGGGGTCCGTGGCCTCTTCTTCTGCCAGCGCGAGATACATGACGATTGCCGTGATCTGGTTGAGGATATCGTGCCGGGTGATGGACGAGAGGGTGTTGAGCTTGCGGTTTGCGAGCTGGATCGCGTCCTCAAAGCGCCGGCGCTCTTCGATCTCGGCGTTGAGGTTTTCATTGGCCCGCGTGAGCTCGCGGGTCCGCTCCATCACCCGTTGTTCTAGGTCGTCCCGGGCCTTGTGGATCACCCTCTCGGCGAGTTTGCGCTCGGTGATATCCATCACGGAGCAGATGATGATGCCCTGGGGCAAGAGCGAGGCCGAGACCAGGAACTGGCGTACATCGCCGTAATTTGTCGTGAAGTGGAGCTCGATATCACCGGTCTGCGGCCGGCTCTGGATCTCCCGGATGAATGCTGCGTATTCAGACGGCTGGGTAAAGATCGTTGAAAGGTTCCTGCCGTCAAGCGCCTGCCGGTCATACCGGAGCATACTGGCGCATTTCGCGTTCAGTTCGCGGATCGTCATGGTGGCGAGATCGAACGTGAAGATGCCTGCCTGCGAGTTCTCGAAGATGCCCCGGTATTTCCGCTCCTCGGCCCGGAGCCCTGCGGCAAAGGAGGACGTGACAACCCCGATGGTGACGAAGATCACGAACCATGCGGTCGAGACTGCCACAAGGGAGGGATTGAACCCGCTGAGGGTGTAGACCAGGATGAGGTATACGGCACTGATGACAAGCGAGAAGATGACCCCGCGGTCGGGATAAGTATAGACAAAAATAATGATGGGCAGGAAGTAGAGAAGCGGGTATACTTCGTAAATCCCGTGGGACAGGGAAAAGACGGTTGAGAGGATCGCAAATGCGGTAGTCGCGAGAATTGCCAGGATCCAGAGCAGCCTGCCCGGTAAGGAGGACTGGTGCCATGGTTTCACATACGGAGTCATTTGTCGTCCTGCCGGTCCCTGCGGGACGTATTCTCGGGAAGGATCGTGCGTTCGAATCTCCTCCGCTCAAGGATCTCTTTTAAGAGTTCCTCGTTGATCTTCTCCAGGTGCGCTGTCCGGGCCCGGACCTGCTCCTCGAGGTCTTCAAGGGTTTTTTGTATCTCAGCATCAACGACCTTGTTGCCCGTGATGTCGATCGCGGAACAGAGCACCCGGTTACGGGTGACCATCAGGGCGGAGATCACGAACCGGTGTATGGCCCCGTCTTTTGCCCGGAACAGCCCTTCGGTCTCCAGGCCGGCCTGCCCGGTTTTCACGCCGTCAATGAACTGCTCCCGCTCAGAGGGTTCGGTCCAGATGACGGTCAGGTCACTGCCCACGAGCTCTGGCTGGTCATATTTCAGCCAGTGGGCACATTTGACATTGATCGCAAGGATGGCCCGTGTTGCCAGGTCAAAACAGAGTATGCCCTCCTGCGAATTGTAAATGATGCTCCGGATACGGGTCCGCTCTTCGAGAAGCCCGGTTGCATACGATGAAGAGACAACCCCGATGGTGATGAGGATGGCAAACCAGGCAGTCGCGATCGCGATGAGGCTGGTATTGGTGAACCCGTAGAGGTAAACAAGGCCGATATAGGTCAGGCTGATCGCAAGGGTGATGAGTACCGCCTTCCGGGGGTAAAAAGAGACAGCGAGGATGATGGGGAGGATATAGAGGAGAGGAAATACTTCAAAGATCCCGTGGGTTAAGGAAAAGATCGTTGTGATGACCGCAATGAGATACGCCGCTATAATGATGAAGAGGTGCAGGACCTGCTCGTGTTCGCGGGATAACAGTCTCATCTTCTGGTGTCACCTGAGAGTTACTGGCAGACCTCGTTGCCCTCATGATCCGGTATACTATCTACGGTTGATCTTATCGCATATATGTTAAAGCATTTGATAAAAGGGACTTTGTGGCAGGAGCGGTTTACCGGAAATTGTCGGTATCCGTGCACGGAGTGTGCTGGCCATTGATCCGTTCCAGGTCTTCGAGCTTGTTGATGTTGGTGAAGGACCGGAGTTCGGGGTCGAATGCCCTGAGTTCACTGACCGGGACATAACGGGTGTTGATCGACCGGATCATCGGCCGCAGTGAATAGGATTCATGGGTCTTCAGGTATTCAAGCAAAACATCCCTCCGGTACACTGCGTGGAGGGGTTCGAGCATATCCTGGTTCCAGCTCGGGATCGCTGCATCGTAATCGCCGAGAACGGTGAAGAGGTACGAGATGACCCCGGCATCGATACAGGGCATATCGCATGCGGATACGAAGACCTGATCCCCCTTTGCCGCAACTGCTCCTGCATGGAGTCCGCCGATGGGCCCGATTCCCTGGCGGATATCGGTGATGCACCGCACACCTTTCACGTGGTCAAAGCGGTGGCACTGTTCCGGATCCCGGGCCACGAGAATAATCTCGTCCACTACGCCAGAGAGCGTATCCACGAGGCGTTCGATGAACGTCTTCCCCTGGTAGATGAAAAAATATTTCTCTTTGCCGTTGGCACGCCGGGCCTCACCCCCCACCAGAACCACCGCGGACCTCATGCATTCACTCCCTGTTCCCGGAACTATTGGATCTCCCGTATGTAGTAGTTTACGCAGGGGGAATACCGGCTTTCCGCACACCCTTCCTCTCCAGTTCGAGCAGCAGTTGCTTGATCTCGATTGATGGTGAAAATCCCCCGATCCCGCTTGCTGCCACGACCCGGTGGCACGGGATGACGAGGGGTGTCGGGTTGCGGGCCATTGCCTGCCCGACCACGCGGGGACCGGTCCCGACACTCCGGGCGATCCCGCCGTAGGTTGCAGTCTTCCCATACGGGATCTCCTGCACGGCCCGGTATATCCGGCTGTACGGGGTGTCCTCGTGGATTGCAATGGTTGCTAGAGACCGGAGATCGACTGCCTGTCCTGCGCAGAACTGCCGGATCCGTGTGGGGACATCGCCTTCGATCCCGGTTGTCGCAAAGCGGACCCGGTGGAGGGTATTCCCGCTCCAGTACACGTGGACATGCCAGAGCCCGAGCCGGCATGAACCGCTCATGATCTCCATTGGGCCAGCACCTCCCGGAACTGTTCGCAGTCGCATGCGATCATCTCATCCTGCATCCAAGCCGGCAGGGCATCCCATACCCTCTTCTCCAGGAAGCGTTTCTCGCCCAGTACGAGGACGCCCCGGTCCTCCGGCGTCCGCAGCACGCGCCCGAGTGCCTGCAGGGACTTGTTCACCGCGGGGAGTGTATAGCAGAGGAACTCGCCTTCGGCCCCGAACTTGTGCCGGTAATACTCGATCATCATCTTCCGGACGCGGTTGAACGGGGCGAGCGGCAGGCCGATCACCATTGCGCCGGCAAGCATCTCGCCCCGGTAGTCGAGGCCCTCGCTCCACTTTCCCCCGCAGACCGCGAACATGACCCCCGATTCGCGCCGTGAGGGGAGGGAGAGGAATTCAGAGAGGGCTGCGTTCGCGTTCGCCGTGTCCCGGGGCTCGATGAAGATCTTCTTTCCCCGGATATCCCGTGTGGTGAGTTCCGCATAGGACTCGAGGATCTGGTAACTGGGGAAGTAGATCGCCCGGTTGCCTTTGGGGGAGCAGAACGACCGGATGTATCCCGCGATCCGGTTCGTGTTGTCCTTATTCTGTCGCATCGAGTATGCGGTGGTGATATCGTTTGCGCAGGCAATGAGCCGGTTCTCTTTCGGGAACGCATTGGGCAGGGAGAGGGTAGTGATATTCCCGTTCCCGAAATAATATTTCCGGAAACTCTCGACCGGCGAGAGCGTGCCCGAGATCAGGATGGTGCAGGCATGCGAGCCGCAGACTTCCGAGAGCGAAGCGGCGGGGTCGATGCTGCGGACCTCGAGCGTGATCCCCGATTCGTCCCTGCGGTACACGGTCAGGAATGCAGGATCGGTGGCGGAGTTGGAGAGCCGGAGGAGGAACTCCGTCAGGCGCTCGATCGCGGTCTCACGGAACTCGCCCCCCTTGATGTTCTTCTCCCGGATCGTCTCGGACATGCCCATGAGGTCGTCAACGATCTCGTCCATGTTTTTGTACAGGGACTCCTTAGTCACCATACGGTCGAAGATCGCGGGGTCGAACCAGTCTTCCGCTTCCACGGAATTGGCAAGGCCGCGGATGAACTCCGTGAGCCGGGGGAGCACGTGCCGGACCGCCTCCGCTCCCTTGTGGCGTTTTACCATGCCGGAGAGTTCCCTTGATGCCTGTTCGAGGTCATGCTCTTCCAGCGTAACGCTCTCGATCCCCGTGATCACGTCCCCGCAGTTGTGCGCCTCGTCAATGAGGAGGAGCACGTCCTGCGGTTCGACGCCGAGGTTTGCGTAGAGCTGGTCGCGGATGTTGCGGTCGAAGAGGTGGTGGTAGTTGAGGATCACGACGTCTGTCGTCCTTGCGGCCTGCATCATCAGTTCATACGGGCAGATCTCGCCGCAGAACTCCGTCAGCTCGCGGGGCGGGACCGGGTTTGCGATCACCCGGTCGGCTTTGTTGCGCAGGGCGGTGGAAGGCACCATCTTGACGCCTATGCCCTCTGCCGGCACAAACATCTTGCTCGCGATATAATACGGGCAGAGGAGAGGATGCTCCCTGTCCATCCGCCGGATCTGCTGGATGATGAACGGGTCTTTTGATGGAGTCAGTGCTCCCTTGTCGGCCCGGTCCCGCATCAGCGAGTTCGAGAAGGCCTTGACTCCCTCGCACCTGCGGTAGATGTCCCCTTCGCCACCGAGCGGGCACATGCTGCCCTTCCCCACAAGGTACACGGTCTTGATCTGCGGCTGTTTCTTCTTGACGAGTTCGAGCTCGCGGATGAAGGTCGTGAGCTGGCTCACGGTCCGGACGGCAATGACGATCTTCCGTTTGTTCCGCTCGGCGAGGAGCGAGGCGACAACGCTTGACTTCCCGGAGCCGGTCGGGGCATCGATCATCGCGATCCCTCCCGTGCGTGCCACCTCCGCTGCGACCTCGAGCATGTGGCGCTGGCCCGGGCGGTACTCGCTGTACGGGAAGTAGGTGTCGATGCTGTCCATGTTGTATCTTAAGTATTGGCGCTGGCGGGTTTATGAGTATGGGGGTGCGGGGTGAAGGTGAAGAGTGTCGAAAAAAGTATAACTGTGTATACACAATAAATCTATCATGGTGACCAAGACCATCAACATCAAGGAATCCGCGTATCACGCGCTCAAGGCACACAAACGTGCTGGGGAGAGTTATTCCGATGTGATTCTCCGCGTCACCGGAGGCGAGGAGAAGAGCGTCTGCGATTTTTTGCTGACTGTCGATCCCGAGGTACGCAGTGAGATTGCAGAATCCGTGAAGACCGCAAAAACGGAACTCGCTCGCATCAAGCCCCGGAAGGTATCACTTTGACTATCGTGGATACCTGTTTTCTCATTGATCTCATGAAAGGAGATCCGGATGCAGAACAGGTGACACAATTACACAACCCCCTCAAGACAACATCCATCAGCAGCGCTGAATTTCTCTATGGTGCGAAGAAGAGCGGTAAAAAGAAAGTCTATGACGTTTCGGAAAAATTCCTGCATTTTTTTCCGGTGCTTCCCTTCGATGCGGAATCTGCAGTCATCTATGCGGATATTGCATCATCGCTATCAGGGAGAGGCCGGCATATTTCCACATTCGATGAGCTAATCGCGGCAATTGCGCTCCGCCATGATGAACCACTGGTTACTCGTGACCGGCATTTTTCAATAATCGATGGGCTTGATATTGTCTCATATTGAACTCCTGTTCTGGAATCCACAGGTTATTTTTACTTTTCGGGAAATCCCGTTTTGTCTGACCTGTGCAATTTATTTTGCTCTGTAGAAAACATTTGATAATTCATCATGACGCTCTCGGGGGCTCTGCGCCCGCCGTTGCGGCGCCCCCGAAAAGGATTGTGCCGTATTACCGGTACACATTAGTGTAGAATTTTGTTCACAGGTAATACCGAGGCATCATAATGCGCCCCGTCCCCCTTGGGGGACTGGTGGCGCAAGAGGGGGGTGCGATCAATAAAAAATGGGATTTCTACAGAGCAATTTATTTGTAAGATTCTGTGCGATTCCCATCCGTACCCCCCGTGGCGAAGGGTTGATAGCCCTTCACCTGTCTCATCTGTCATAAAATTTGACATCTCGAAGGGCTGATAGATCTTCCCCGGTCAGCCCCTCCTTTCAGGAATCACGGCCCTCCCCGGAAGTATCAGGAAAATAGGAAAATTTTACCAGAACAAAAGAGAATAATTAATCACATTCTCACTCTGCCGGACTTGCGCATCTTTTTTGTGAGAATCTGCAAATCGTTCAGTACTTTTGAGTCATAAAGTGCGCCCGCGTACTTCCGTATGTCACGGCTTTTTGTCTTCATGCATGATTCACCATTCATCCGGGATACCCGGTTATCTCAACGCCCATATCAGAAAAATGTGGATCGTTTGTGACAACCGAAGCTCCGACCGACAAAGCGGACGCAGCAATGATCGCATCCGCAATGGAAATTCCCTGGCGTTTCATCGTGCCGGCATCCATCGCGATCTCCGAAGTCAGCGTGATAATTTTTAGTTTTGATCCTTGGACCTGCATGACCCGGAGCCGGGCGGTTGCTGCATCTGTTTTCCTTGCGTAGATGTACACAAGCTCGGTCAGCGTGATCGTTGCAACGAATCCTTCTGCCTCTCCATCCTGGATGGCCTCAAAATATTTTTTAATGGTATCCGATCCTTCTTCGCGGTTAAAAAATGCGAGGAACGCGTGGGTGTCAAAGAGTAGTCTTGTCTTCGAGCTCATCGTCCCACTCCTTCCGCATCTCTTTGAGCAGAGTCCCGGTATTCTTCAGCTTGTCAACGCCCCAGAGTTCTGTAAGGTTGACCAGCGGCCTGAGACAGATGCCATCATTCTCCTCCACGATCACCAGCGAGTCACCTTCCTTTAACGAGAATTTTTTCCGGACTTTTGAAGGAATGACGATCTGGCCTTTTGAGGACAGGGTAACAACTTCCATAGTATGAAATTAGTTGGATTGTAAGATAATATAGTTTTGGCTTACCGAGTAAGATATTTGTGGGGATGTAAGAAAAAATCATGAGACAAAGTCTCTCCGGGGGTGTTTTCTCCGTTGATTATTGCGGTGATGGCCACCCCCACTCATACGAAGCGACCAGTACTCTTCCTGGATCCATTCTCTGTCGGAGACCCCCGCTCGTTACGAGAGACCGGGCCTTTCGGGAAGCAGTAATTCCCGAAAATGCCACGGTAATTCGACCCGGCCGGGTGTTTTTCACGACGAAAAAGGCATGACGGTATTTACCGACATTTGGATAGACGAACGGCCGGAAATGCGGAGCGGTAGAGAGGTCCGATCAGAGGGCAACCCGTTTTTTCGGGAGAATGTTACCTCGGAGAATGAGCATTTCACGTCTGATGGACTGGTGGCAGAGGAGCACCCATGCCGCAGGAGATCGCCGGACCGCGATGTCTCACTTCCCGGCACATGATAGGAGTACTACCCCCCGGAATAGTATCCGGGCTCATTTCTGCACCGGATTACCATTTTTCCATGGTGTCCGACCGGCCTGTTTCGGGGCTTTTTCAGTGTAGTGTCCCGGGAAATCCCCCATTATACTCCGATGGGGGAACGGAGGATATTACGGGGGATAAAACCGGCCTGTTTGGAGCTAGTTTGCTTCGAGAAAAATTTCTCCGGTGGGTTACTGTATGTTGCGGGGAGCGTGGCTGAAGGAAGGGCTGGTTTTTGGGATTGCTCTTTATCAGTACGGCTTTATAGTCAGATCATGACCGGTTGAAGGATTCAGTGCAGGATTGTAAATAAGTAAATACTTACAATGTTTACATACTATCCATGCCCTCCCAGGAATGTGCAACCAAGAGAATTCCGGTATGCCCGAGTACATGGGAAGCCGTCCACGGATTACGCAGGCCCGGCCAGACATTTGATGACGTGATCAGACAGCTGGTACGCGAAGAGAACCGGCGCCGGTTGTACGATGAGACCCATAGGATCATGGAAGAAGATGATTTCGTCCCGCTTTCGGAGATTAAAGCGTGAATTATGAAATTGTTGTCCAACGAAAATCCGCGGATTTCCTCAACGGACTTGATGATAAAAGCAGACGGATCGTCCGGTCACGGCTCGCCACACTAAAAGACGATCCCTTTCCCGGCAAAGGCGGGGACAAGGAATTAATCAAATCGCCAAAAGGAAGACCTGACGATAAGGTGTACCGCCTCCATGTCAGCCGCAGTTTCACGGCATTCTACCAGATTAAAGAAAAAACAGTATATATCACTGAAGTCCTGACGATCGAACAAGCTCATAAAAAGTACGGTATCCTCTAACCGGCAATCTTTTTTTTGAATCTCCTTATATTCCTGTACATCCCATTTCTACCCATGGCAGTCCACCCCATCGAGGAGCGCTACGGCACGAAGGAGATGCGTGCTGTCTGGAGCGAGAAGAACCGGTTCTCGTGTATTGTCAGCGCCGAAGTTGCGCTGGCAAAAGCCGAGGCCCACCACGGCATGATCCCAGCTGCTGCGGCAGTCGAGATCAGTGACAAGGCCCACAATGCCTCGCTCGAACGGGCGAAGGCGATCGAGCTCGAGATCAGCCACGACATGATGGCGATCGTGAAAGCGATCTCGGAGGTCTGCGGGGAGTCGGGCCGGTGGGTGCACTACGGTGCGACCAGCAATGATATTCTCGATACTGCGACCGGGCTCCAGCTCGGCCAGTCTCTTGATTTGATCGATACAAAACTGAGAAAACTTCTCGCGGTCCTCCTGAAGCGTTCGGAGGAAACCAAGGCGCTCGTCTGCATCGGGCGGACGCACGGGCAGCAGGGCGTCCCGACCACGTACGGCCTCCGGTTCGCGATCTGGGCAAGCGAGGTTGCAAGGCACATCGAGCGCCTCGAACAGATGCGGCCCCGGGCTGTTGTCGGCCAGATGACCGGCGCCGTGGGGACGCAGGCCGCGCTCGGGCCAAAGGGGATGGAAGTGCAGGCCACGATGATGGAATACCTCGGGGTTGGTTCAGTGGACGTATCCAACCAGGTGATTGCCCGCGACCGGTACGCGGAATACTTCATGTTCTGCGCGAATGTCGCCACAACGCTCGACAAGATCGGCGTTGAAATCCGCTCGCTCCAGCGGACCGAGATCGGCGAGGTCGAGGAAGCGTTCGGGGCAAAACAGGTGGGTTCCTCCACGATGCCACACAAGCGCAACCCGATCAAGAGCGAGCAGGTCTGCGGTCTTGCCCGCATCATCCGCTCATCAGTTGAACCGGCACTCCAGAATAACACGCTCTGGGACGAGCGGGACCTGACCAACTCCTCCTGCGAACGGGTACTCTTCCCCGAGGCATCGATCCTCACCGACCACTGCCTCCGGCTCATGGCCGGCGTGCTCGAGGGACTCGTCATCAACCGCGCCGCGATCCGGCGGAACCTGGAGTTCCTTCACGGGATCAATATGGCCGAATCGATCATGATCGAACTGACGAGGAAAGGCATGAACCGCCAGGACTCCCACGAACGGATCCGGATGGCGAGCATGCAGGCCCTGGCCGAGGGCCGGCCGCTTGCCGAGATCCTTGCAAAAGACCCGGAAGTTGTCCGGTACTGTTCCAAAACGGACATCGCTACCCTTCTCTCCCCGGATGCGTACATCGGGACCTCCGTTAAGCAGGTAGAACGGCTTATCGAAAAGCTCTCGCCGCTCACGGTCTGAACGTAGAGCGGATATTTTTTCCGTTTCACGACCTATTGACAATCCCTGTCACTTTCACGCCCTGAAGATACAATATTTATTAACTCTCCCGGATAATACGACAATACTCATGGATCGGTCTATCACAGTCTCGGGCCATACGATAACCCATACCGATATAGTCCGCGCCTGTGTCATTGTCTCACTCACGTTCTCCTGCATCTTCATCACCTCGATATCCCTTGCCCGGCATGTCGAGACGATCTATGCCCAGCTCTTCTACTTCCCGATCCTGTATGCCACTTATTTTTACCCGAAGCGCGGCCTCATCCTTGCCGGTTTTTGTGCCGTCGTGTACGAGGTGCTGGCCTATGTCTATGTGTTCCCGGACACAGCCGGGATGATCTATACCACCGGGCAGGCCATCCTCTTTATCTGTATCGCGGCGGTTGTGGCGTATTTTACCGAGAAGATCAACACCAGCGAGACCCGGTACCGCGGTATCTTTGAGACCTCCCTCTTAGGCATCGTCATCTTCGACCAGAACACGTTTGCCATACGCATGTCCAATTCTCATTTTTCCGAAATGATTGGATATCCACCGGAAGAACTGGGATCGATGACCTTTGCCCAGCTCTTCGGTGGCCGGGATGAGCAGCGCCGGTTTTTCGAATATCTTGGCTCCAGCGAGGATGTGGTCAACTTCGAGACCACGTTCCTCTCAAAGGGTGGCGAACCGGTCTGGGTGAACCTCTCCTGGAGCCGGATTGACGGGAACCTGGTCAGCTGTTCGGTCATCGATATCCACCAGCGGAAACTCGCTGAGCAGGCGGCAGAGGAGAACTTCCTGCAGTACAAACAGGTGACGGAGCATGCCCCTACCAGTATCGTCATCCTGAAAGGCACGGGTATCGTGTATGCGAACCCGACGTTCCGGGCCTTCACCGGGTATGAAGAGGATGAACTGGCGGGAAAAGATATCCTCATGTTTATCCATCCCGATGATCGTGACCGGTTCCCTGTTATTCCCGATGCACCCGATACCAGCCAGCCCCTTCCTGCGATGACCGAGGTACGGTTCTGTGCAAAATCCGGTGATACGCGGCGGGGCACCCTGTTCTTCACCTGGATTTCCCAGAAAGGCAGCCCGGCAGTGCTCATCAACCTTGTCGACATCACCGAGTACGAGCAGCTCAAAAAGACGATCCAGCAGGACAATATACGGCACCAGGGCATCATCAGCACGGTGGCGAAGGAACTCCATTCGCCCCTCCAGCCCATCATGGGGTACCTCAATATGCTCACGCAGAACCCGGAGACGTACGGCGTGACCGAGGAGACCCGGGTGATCCTCGATCGGGTCACAAAGAGCGTGGACCGCGAACGTCAGGTCATCAGCCAGATGCTGGAGCTCTCGGACCTTGACTCGGAAAAGAACCTGCTGGAATATTCTACGTTCAGCGTCCCGTCCCTGATTAAAACCATCGTGGAGACCGGTGGGTATGCGTCAAAAGCGGAGCTGATGATCGATGTACCTCCGGACCTGGATATTGAGGGAGATAAGGAAAAGATCTCGATCGTGATCGACTCCATGCTCTCGAATGCGGTGAACTACTCAAAACCACCCCGGAAGATCCGTGTCTCGTATGCCTCTTCACCGAATGATGCCATGCACCGCCTTGCCATACAGGACAACGGGATCGGCATCACCAACACCCAGCTCGACGAGATCTTTGAGCCGTTCCAGCGTCCCGATGCAGCGAATGGCAGCCGGAAATACGACCGGGCCGGCCTGTCACTCCCGGTTGCAAAGAAATACGTGCAGATGCACGGGGGTTTCATCAGTGTCGACTCTGTCGTGAATATCGGCAGCACATTCACGATCCATATCCCGAAACACCGGCAGGCAGGCGTGACCAATGACGCATAAGATCATGGTCGTCGAGGATGACGGTCCGATTCTTGAGATGATGGACCTGTTGATCCGGAAGCTCGGGTATACTCCTGTCTTAGTGGAGGACGGGCTTCGCGCACTTGAGATCATCCGCAGGGACCCGCCGGCACTGATCCTCCTTGACATCATGATGGTCCCGATTGACGGGTGGAAATTCCTGGAAACCCTCCGGGGGGAGGAGGGCACGCGGGACATCCCGGTGATCATTTTCAGTGCCGCCCCCGAAGTGGGGGAGCGGATGGCGCAGATCCATGATCCGCGGCTTGGTGTTCTCCATAAACCCGTCTCTCTCGATGACCTGAAAGAGGGAATCCTGAAATATCTCCCGCCGGCGTGACCACTTCGTGAGTCCGGGTGCAATTCCTCAAGGAATATTCTTCAGGAAATATTGGAGTGCGGGTCTGCCAATGGGTAGATTAAATCGCAATGATTTAATAATTTAAAACTATTTTTACAGTATATCGGATATTCAGGAAAGTGAAATTCCGCCCGTTCCAATGGTACGTCTCTCCGGAGATTAGATTGCATTAATCTTCCGGATGATCCAAACCAATTCCCCCGTTAAAAATTCCATCCCATCATGAACACAGAACTGCCGGTCATCTCCCCAAGGAAACCTGTCTGGTGGTTGACTGGCGAGATGGGATATGAGCCTGCGGGAATATCTTTTTTTAAAGGCCTGGTGCCGGATTCACAGAGTAATGCAAAATTCCCTAGACTCCCTGGGGTTAACCGGAGATTTCCGGTAAGATTGGATCACATAATCCCTGCGATACTTCTTTTCAGCCGGCAATTCCTGGTCCGGGATGCCCGTTGTCTAACCTCCCGCGCATGCTGTCATGTTTCTGACCCGATGGAGCTTCCCGATGAACTATGCGACCGTACTTATAGTTGAAGATGAGGCTGTCATCAACCTGGACATTGTGAAGACTCTCAGGTCAATGGACTATCAGCCACTCTGTACGGCCTGTAACGGTGATGAAGCAGTGGCAAAAGCACGCGAGTTTTTACCGGATGTCGTTTTGATGGACATCGGAATTCCCGGTACTGTTGACGGAGTGGGGGCGGCTAAGATCATAAGGGACGAACTGGACATCCCGGTAATCTTTGTCACCGCATATGGCGATGATGCGGTTGTCGAAAGAGCCAAAACTGTTGACCCGTACGGATATGTGCTCAAGCCGATCAGGGAACGTGAACTAAAAATTGCTATAGACCTTGCCCTGTCCCGGAAATCCGGAGAAATGCAGGGACGGCTGGAAGGAATGCCGGCACTTCCGGCAGGCAGTGGCGATAAACCGGATGATGCCAACGGGGGATACACCAGTCTTTCGGATATCAGGGCACTGTCCCACCGGGGTTTTTTTGCGGATATTGTCCTCCTCCTCTATAGCAATACTGAAGTAAAAGACCAGGTCTTCACATCTTTTATCGAAAGAAGCCTGAATGCACGGGGGGATGTGCTCTTTGCCTATTCTCTCTCCCGGGCACACAGGAGTTTTCTTCACGAGATCCAGATAGGAAAGATCAGGATTTGCCGGTTGAAGAGCGGGGACCTGTCCTCCCTTAAGGAAACCCTTTCAGGTAGTTGTATGCCGGATAGTTCCGATCCCGTCCCCCAGAGAATTGTCATAGATTTTTCCAAACGGTTTGATCCCGGGGATATCGAAGCGATCGTTGATCAGGTTATGGCGATCCGACACTCCGGAGTGCCCGTGTCTGGTATCATTGCACTGGCTATCGGGACCTGCGATGAATCCCTGGTATATGCGCTGTCACAAAAAATACCCAATATGGTAGTGGCAACCAGTCGTGGCACACTCATCTCCAGTGCCGATCAATCATTTCCTCTTGAATCTCTCTCGTTTCTTCCCCAGTCCGTTGTTGATGAGACTGTAAAGAAGGTGCTGGAACCGGTCGTGCTCTCGTTTCTTGAAAAACCGATATCCGGGCACGACATCCTGCTGGAGATCAGGGGGCGTTACAACATAGCGGTTCCTAAGGCAAGGATCTACACGCAGTTGTATGCCCTCCAGGAGAAAGGGTATCTTTCCGTGAAAACGGTCGGGAAGTCTAAAGTGTATGTTCCGACCGAGTCCGGAAAAATATATATCCGGCAAAAACTGGATGAATTCAGATCCACGTTCCACCATATTCTCGCGGAGATGGCTGAAAAAAATACCGGGAATAACAGCACGTGGGAAAAAAGAGAATAAATGATTGGTCTCTCACTCACTTCATCGCTCTTTCTTCCTAGTGCGATTCCCGTTACCGGAACGACGGTCGTACAGGATGATTGCGACGCCAATTGCCAGTAGCACGGCAAATATTCCGGCGAGAAGGACGATATTGTTCGCAATAAACCTCCCGAGGGTCCCCGCGGGAGTGTCATGAGCCGTCTGCGCAGGCTGTTGAGACCCGGTTGTTGGTGCAGGACCGGCCGGTGTCTTCAGGCTGACCAGGCCGAATGCGGACAATCCTTTCGGCGATGTCGTCAGGAAGGCGATATTGCCGTTATTATCGGCACCCGTATAACCGGTCGTGAGGATTTCAGAAGTCCCGTCATCGGAGAGATGCGCGACTCCAATCGACGGGATCCCTCCATGGCTGGAAACCCATCCCGGTGAGACGGTCAGTGTGAGTGTTGCCGGCCCGGTTGTTGCAAGGTTGGTCTTGTCGAGAACAACACTATACGCGACATCTTCGACCTGCTGGTTATTGGCCAGTGCAGCCGACTGGAATGCGTTCAGCATATCCGGGTTCGCCGTGTCTGAAATGGTCGTTGTGATGGCTGCATTTTCAGGAATTCCGTCCAGAGCTGTATCGAGTGAGACGGAAACCGTGCCACTGCTGGTTTGTGCGGATACGGGATCAGTGCGTAGTCCAATGCTCTGGACCGTGCCGGAAATTACACCCTTCTCGATGACCGATGTATCGCGTGTTACTACGGAAAGGGTGAACCCCGGCTGGCTGATGGTGATCACGTTGTTTACCAGGGTGATTGTTGCCCCGGACTGTCTTGCCAGCGCAGTATCGAGGTGGATCGTCTGCGTCCCCGTGGGATCGGTCGTTGCGGTTAACCCTGCGACGGTGATGGGCTGGACAGTTGTAGCCTCGTCCTCCTGGAATGGTGCAAGGAACTCGGTTATCTGTTCCACGATCGGGGCTACTGCCTGCTGGATCGTGGAGCGGGCACCCGATACTCCGGTGTAACTACTGCTTTCACTATGGCTGACCGTGTTGGTACTGGTACTGCCACTTCCCCCGCTGCTTCCACCGCCATTGCCCCCACCGCCACTGCTCGTGGAAGCAACGGCGGTCATGCCAAAGACGGAGAGGCCGTTGGGGGAGGTTGCCTGGAAATTATCTGTTGTGATGTCGCCAGAAACGTCGCTATCGATATAATGTGTAGTGAGGACTTCTTTTTTCCCGTCATCTCCAAACCGGATGATCTTGATGTTGTCCCTGCCACCGTTTTCTTCAACCCAGGCATGATCGACGCTCAGGTCCAGAGTTACGCCGGCGGCTCCCAGATTCGCGTTAAGTTCATCAGTGTTCGTGAATTCTACCGTATATGCAACGGACTTGATATCGAGGCTGCTGCTTGTTGCAGCTAGCTGGAAGGCACTGGCAACGTCAGATGTTGCACCCTGGATGATATTCTGCTGGACTGGATCGCCGGAGACAAGTTTGGTCAGGGGAACCTCTATCCGGGCACTGACTGTCCCGATATTCCCTCCGAGGTCCGTTTTGACCGGAGTGCTCGTCATGACAATGCTCTGGATCCCATCAATACTGACGTTCTTCCCGTCATTAACAACTTTTGTGCCGGTATATTTCAGTGAGTCCCAACCGTTACTCGGGCTACTGATGGTAACCGTGTTTCCGGATACATCAGGTGCTGTGAATGTTGAGAGGCTGAGATTGACCTGCTGGGCGCCGCTTGTCGTTGTCGCAGCAGAGATTCCCGAGATGGTAATTCCCGCGGTTTTAGTCTCGACGGTTGTCCCGGTAGTATGCGTTGTTGTGAATGTTTTATCTGAGCTTTCCGTGGATTGCGTCTCACTCATTTTCGATGTGATCTTATAATGGTAGGTCGTGAATTCGGAGAGGCCATTAAGACCGACGAAATGAGAGAAAACACGAGAATCATTGGTGCTGGTTAAACTATGACTGGCGTCGATGCTATATCCGACTGTACCATCTGCGGCACCGTTGGTTCTCCAAGTGATGTTGGCAGAATTAGGGCCGATTCCGGTAGCTGAAACATTAATATTTTCAAGGGGGACTTGTCCGGAAATCACTACGTTTGCTGAGTTTCCCGCATCTGCGGGAGCCCACAGAAATCCTGACGTTAAACACAGAGAGAAGCAAATGATAACCAGAATAAAAAAATTATTTTTCATTCATTTCCTTTTCCTGGCAGTACTCCCCATTGCAATCACTGCAATAATGACTGACGCGAGAACTATGGTTAATGGCATAGGGCTCTCTGTGGCTGTTGCTCCCGGTGCAGCCACTGCTGCTGTCCCACCGGTTGTTGATGATGAGACCATCACAGCCCAGACACTGAGGTGGTTGGTTGTTGTTGTCAGGGTCATGCCCTGTGAATCTACCTGGGTTGGCAGGATGACCCATGCGTTCTGGGCGGTATCAAAGTAAGCGAGTTTCAGTTGGGAAGCGTCTCCGCCCGCGACTGCAAGATCATCTGCTGAATACGGAACCTTGACGGTGGCATCTTTGCTGAGCAACCCGGTAAGCCCCGTGATCTCAAAATAGGTTGTCCCGAGTTTTGCATTTGTTGGAGCAGCCGGAAGTTTGTCTTTTGAGTACGATTTCAGAGTCACCACAGCATCACCCACAATAGAACCCTGGGGGAATGAGACTGAGTACCGGCCATCCGGGGTTGCCAAGGTTCCGGCACTTCCTGGTGTTATTGTGATGCTGGACTCAGTTACTGGGGGAATGTAAGCTGTCTTTACGTCGAATGTCGCAGACTTCTCATCGAGGAGCTGGCCGTTTTCAAGGAGTACTTTTGAATTTACTGTATAAGTCCCTGCAGGTAGATCTTTTACCTCCGGTTTGGTAACGAACTGAACAGTGCTTTCCGGAATTATTGCGTCGATAGATGGGGATGTAGTCATATTTGCTACAACATTGCCGTTGGAGTCAGTAAGTATGACTGCATTCGTAGTGTGATAATAATGATAATTACCGGTATTTTTTAAGCTGGTTGTGACGACAATCGGTTGCCCGACATTAACCTCACCAATGTCCAGCCCTGTGATACTACCAGTCTCAGTCTGACTTGTTCCCGAGACGGTGATAAATACCGGTACCTGAACTGCCGTAGTAAATGATTTTCCAACTCCCGGAATGGCGGATACATAAATGATGGCATATCTTCCACCCGGCCCAATATTCTGAGGGAGTTTAATGGTAGCTTTAATAGTTTTTGTTGTTCCAGGTTCGAGATGGATAGTGGTATTATCGAGAGTGATAAACGTCCTTGCAGAATAGGCACTTTTATCGTCTGCCAGTTCAAGGCTTGTGTAGCCTTTGTTTAATGCCTGGCCAAACCCCTTTACCTCTACGATCACATCGGTTGGATCTTCATTTGCTTTAATGCCCACAGTAATCTTATGTTCATCTGAGCTACCAGGAGCAATACTGCCCATATATTTCGCTCCGGATACACTGATTGCAGACACCGTCACTGTGCCCACCAGCACCAGAAACACGAATACTAAAATCACTATTTTTATTGACATGGATTGTCGAAAACGATCAATCATATAAATCACTCCAATGAAAAGATTGAGGATAGATAATAAAAGGTTTTGTATCAGGTTGCTGCCTGATAATCATGATACACCACCGGTATAGGTAATAATAATCTGATAACTGTGATCTGTCGTCAAATGTGGATCAGTATAGGCAAGAGTCTGCCGGTATGTAATGGGAATATTTGAAAAGGTGCCGGTTGTTGATGAGGTTACAATATCCTGATTGTTATTGTCCAACGCTGAGACTAACAAGCCAGTGTACCCTGTCCCGGTTCCTCCCTGAACACTCAAATTAGATCCAAGAACTTTCGGATTCGAGACATATTGTGCTCCATCCCATTCGACCATTCGGCCAGCATAGGATTGTGGTTTTCCATTATTGGAGTTGTCTTTTACTTTTACGGTCCACCCTGTGGCATCAGGTGATACCGTTACTGTTAACGTAACAGTGTCATTCATGTTATTGCCTGGTTTCATAGCCCAGTTTGTAGGGGGAGTTCCACCCAGGGAAATATCAATCGTGGCAGCAGATACGGGAATGATGAGTACTACCAGAATCAACGATGCACAGATTGTAAATCTAACAATGTGGGATTCCCAAAAACGGTTGCTCATAGTGATCACTTAAATGACGATGTTGCGATTAGATTAAAAAAATTATTTATCGATACTAATATCAGGCCGGTGTCCCGACAAATGTAACGACAATTTTATAGACGTGGTTATCAGCAAGTACCGGGTCACCGGTATAGGAAACTGCCTGTGTGAACGTAAGGTCTCCGTCATATGTTGATGTAGCGGAAGCCCCGTTGACTATATAGTTTGCAGCAGCACCCGACAATGTTACATCTCCCACTGCGGCACCTGCTCCGTTTACGCCTCCAGGTGCGCTGATCACTAATGCTGCATCCATGGATCCGGCATCAGCTACGTAGGCACCGGCTGCACTTACCGCTTCCTGCATTCTACCGGCAGCTACCTGTTTACCGTCACCCATCGCATCAACAACAGCGACATGCCAGCCGGCCGTGTTTGCCTTAACTACAAGATCTACCGAGGTAGAATCAGTTACACTTGGCGGTGTAAGCGTCCATGCAGTTAATGTGCCCTCAACCGATACATCAATCGTGGCCTCCGCATTACCTGCAACGGTTGCGGTGGTACTGTCCGCCGCCATCACCGGCGCAGCCATCGCGGCGAGCGCTATGATCAATACTCCAACCAGAATCATTGATTTCGTTTTCATCCTTTTGCACTCCATTGATCTTTCGATCAATAGCTAAAATAATTCCTGAATAATTAAGCCCGGGTCTATGGTTCAAATTTTGAACCGAGCTGATCTCTGGGAAAAACGGGTGAAATCTCCAGAATTCCGCGAATTTTTGTGCGAACAAAAACCAGGATCTTTTCCGGATATATATTTGATTAATGAGAAATTTTAGCATAAAACCAAAATATCAGTTTCAGGTTTAAAAAATATAATATAAATACAGATACTAGAAAATCAAAACTGGACCCAAATCCGGTTAACTAAGCTCCTCAGGCAGACCCGGAAAAATCCCCCCTTTTCGCTCATTTTTGTGTGCGCGTTCGTCAGACGAAATTTTTGATATTTCCAATATTTGTGTTCCCTTGCTATTACCTCCCGCATGTTAGGAACGAGGCATGTCACTTCATTGAAAAAAGAATTCAGGTATTTACCTGAGCGGATATGCAGGGTCCATCGCGTGGGGAACGCGGGACCAGCGATCCTAGTTAAAACCGGATATTCGTGTAATAATGAGAAAATCGAAGAGAAAAATGGGGATATCAGATATACCGGGCCTTCAGCGAAAGCTTCCGGGGAGTATAGAGTGGGCGGAACGGCTTGCCTTCCGTGTCCTTCTTCACCGCTGCGACCAGCGCCTCGGTCGTGAGCTGCTCCTTGAACGGCTTGTTGGGCTGGGACTTCTTCCGCACTGTGACGGTCAGCTTCTTCGAGGCAATTTCCTCATCCCCTATTACAATCACATAGGGAATCCAGTCCATGCCAGCCTCGCGGACCTTCTTGCCCACGCTCTCCTCGCGGTCATCGAGATCGCACCGGACCTGTGCGGCATTGATCGCGTTGCAGATTTCGGCAGCAAACGCACCATGGCGCTCGGCAACCGGGATCACCCGGACCTGCGTTGGCGAGAGCCAGGTCGGGAGGGCGGGGACTTCCTGCGTTGAGATGTTCTCCAGGATTGCGCACATCACGCGCTCGACGCTGCCCGTTGGGGAGCAGTGGAGGATTGGCGGGTGGACGGGAGTGCCGTCTTCCTTGTGGTACTTGATGTTGAACCGGGTCGAGCTCTCGACATCGATCTGGACGGTCGGGTTCTCGATCGGGCGCTTCTGGCCATCGATTGCCGCGAGGTCGATCTTGGCAACCCAGTAGTGGACGCGGTCGGAGAGGATCTCGATGAGCATCGGGCAGTTGGATTCCTTGACGATCTTCCTGACCCATGCCTCGTTCTCATCATAGAATGCCTTCGTGCACCGGAACGCGGCAACGAGCTCGGTCTCGAAGTCCTTGCCGGTCTGCCATCCCATGGCAAGCTGCTCCTCGAAGCACTTGAGGGCCTGCGGCATGTCAAGGCAGAGCGAGTGCATGTCGGGCATGGTGAAGCACCGGAGACGCTTCAAGCCAATGACATATCCCTTCTGCTCGTGGCGGAAGGAGTACGTGGAGAGCTCGTACATCTTCATCGGCAGGTGGTTGGGTGAGATGTGCATGTCGCGCATGATCGAGAACATGCCGAAACAGGCCGCGAACCGGAGCATCATGTCCCGGTTGTTGGACTTGAAGCGGTACTGGCGCTCGCCGAACTTTGCGGCGTGCTCGCAGATCGCCTTGTCGCCAAGGTCGTACATAACCGGGGTCTCGACGGGTGAGCCGCCGTAGTCCAGCACGAGCCGGAGCACGTAGTCCGCAAGCAGGTCGCGAACGATCTTGCCCTTGGGCATCCACCGGAGACAGCCGACATCGCTTGCGGGTTCGTAATCCACGAGTTCCTTTGAGCGCATCAGGTCAACATGGGCCGGGTCTCCGCCGACCGGGACCGCAACGCCAAGTTCTTTCTTGACCATGCAGCCGAACGGGGAGTCATCGAGGTACTCCTTGTAGTCATGCTGTTTCCCGTCGGGGGTCATCACGAACCAGTCGTGGGTGACCTCTTTCTTCGCGGGTTTGACCGTGGTCTCTCCGGGGATAATGGTCTTGGAGAGTTCCGAGAGCGGGTGGCCCTTGCACGAGAGCTTGAAGGACTTGTACCAGCCGAATGGGGCACGCTTGACGGCAAACCCTTCCCCTTCAAGGCCGGTCTTCAGTGCATTGAGCACCGTGATCGCGGTCTGGGGCGAGGAGAGATCGCTTGACAGGTGGGCGTACGGGTAGACCACGATCTTGGTGACATTTACCTGCCCGGCAGTCTTTTTAATCTCCTCGATTCCCTGGAGGATTACGCCTTCGAGGTCTTCCTCATCGATAGATTCCACGGCGCAGAAAACCGTGAGTGCCTCGGTCTCCTTATCCGAGAGGACGGAACACTCCTCTGCCATCTTTGTCTTCTTTTTGGCTTCGTATTCTATGTAGTCTGAATGAATGAGAAGAAGTCGCATTGATTCATCTCCGATCCGGTATGATCATCCGTATAAAATGGGTTTTCCCGGTATTTATAGTGCTAAACATCGTTCACCGGATATCCGCATCATTTGACCGCTTTTTTATTCCCGTGGTACCGCGAGAGCGTAGCCGAGCGCTGGCCAAGGTACTTGGCATCGGCCTTTTTGTCGTACGGATTCTCCGCCCGCTCGGTGGTGTAGAAGACCAGCTGGCCGATCGGCATCCCTGCGTATACTTTAACCGGGCGCGAGTTGACGTTCGCCATTTCCAGCGTAATCGTGCCACGGAACCCGGCATCGATCCAGCCACCGGTCTGGTGGAGGGTGACTCCGAGCCGGGCAATGCTGGACTTGCCCTCGATGGTGGCAACGATGTTGTCGGGCAGGCCGATACATTCCAGCGTCTCGGCAAGGATGAACTGCCCCGGATTCAGGATAAAGGAATCATCGTGTGTCTCCTCAACGTCCGCGGTAACACTCTCCTTGTCGTACGGATCGATAACTTTTGTTCCCGGCTTGTACCATACAAAGTGACTGCCAAGCCGGATGTCCACTGAGTTTGGCTGGACGAGTTTTTCGTCATAAGGATCGATTTTGATATGGCCCCGGGCAATGCGGTCGCGGAGCTGCCAGTCTACGAGAATCATCGGCACTATGATGGGCGCTGATCAAAGATAAGAGGATCTTCATGTTGCGGGGTGGCAAAGGGGCTACTCATCTGTCCCGTCATCGTCCACCAAATTCTTCTTACCTGTCTTGTCCCGGTCCAGCAGCGAGGGATCGATATGCCACTCACTCCGGCGCAGGAGGCCGTGGAGCGTGCTCGCCTCGCGGGTGGTCAGGTTTGCCCGCCCAAGGATCCTGCGGATGAGGATCATCGTGTTCTCCCGCTTGAAGGCCGGATGGTGGATCTCGTCCAGGTACCGGTCGATATGCCGGTACAGGTACTCCATGTCCTGCGGAGGGGCAAGCCGGATCTCCGGCAGCGGAAGGTCCGAGAGTTCGTAGCAGACCACCCCCACCGCGTGCGAGAGGTTGAGGATTGGGTAATCCTCGTGCGTCGGGATGGTACAGATCATGTCGCTGCGTTTGACTTCTTCATTGTTGAGCCCCCAGTTCTCACGGCCAAACAGGATCGAGATCCGCCCGTCCACATCCCTGATCCGCTCGCGGAGTTCCTTAGGGGAATAAAACGGCATCCGCATCGCATGGCAGACCGATTTGCTCACCTCACCGGTCGTTGCAATGACGATGTTGCTCCGGGCAAACACGTCTTCAATGGTGCAGACTTCGGCGGTTTTCAGCACGTCCTGCGCATGCGATGCCCGGCCCTTTGCCTCCTCGCCGAGCCTGCATGGGTTGATGAGGACGAGCCGGGTAAACCCGAAGTTCTTCATCACCCGTGCGGCAAACCCAACGTTGCCTTCGTAGATGGGTTCGACAAGGACGATGTCAATCTCGGGCATAAAAAAGATTACTGGACCGCGTCGACGGTCGCCTTCAGGACCGACGCGCCCTGGTCATACACCGCATTCCCGACTACGATCGTGTCGGCGTATTTCCCCATCTGTGCAGCCTTCTCCGCGGAATTGATCCCGCCGCCATAATAGAGAACGGACTTGTCGATCGCGTCCGAGGCCGCTTTCACAACCAGCGGGTCGCCGAACATGCCGCTGTATTCGATATAGACGATGGGGAAATGGAAGTAGTGGTCAGCAACGGAGGTATATGCAGCAACCTCTTCGGCCTTGAGGTCACAGCGGGATTTTGTTACTTTCCCTACCGATGAATTTGGATTAAGGACAATGTAGGCTTCGGGGATGATATACTCCCAGGGGATTTTTCCCTGCTGGAGTTGTACCCACGCCCGGTGCTTCCCGACGATCCACTGGACATCGGTCGTATTCATCACGCTGGGGACAAAAACGTAATCGATCCCCTGCATGAGGATTGCGTCGGGGCTGGCCGGTTCCATGACCAGCGGCAGGTCGTAGGCCTTCACCTGTTTCTGGAGTGCGGCAAGGTTCTCCTGCGTGACGTTGAGCGTGCCCGAGAGCATCAGGGCATCCGTGCCGCTTGCGGCAATGGCATCGATGTCACCGGGTTTCAGCTGCTTGTCAGGATCGAGTTTGGTCACATGCACCCAGTCTTTCCATTTCATCGTAATCGCAGTACCATTGGCGCTTCCCCCACATATACCGGTATCCCTGCCAGCATGGTAAGAATGGCTGGGGAATGACAAGGAAATCAATGGTGGTCGGACCGACCCGGGAAAAAAAGGATTCAGAGCTGGATAACTGATGTATCTTTTTTCTTCTGGAGGGCTTTCTGGAACTCCCCGATTTTTGCCTCCGGGATACCGCTCTTTCCGGCAACCTCTGCAGCATTCGCAGCGAGGAGTGATCCGGCATCGATGATGTCGGCCCTGAACAATTTTTCGAGCATGGACTCGCTTAACCCCCTGATTGCCAGCAATTGTTTCTTGCCGCGTTCGATCTGGAGTTTGGAAAATTTCTTCGGGACTGGTTTGTTGAGGTATGTACAGACTTTCTCGACATGCCGCTGGACCGTACCGAGTGACATCCCCGTCATCTTGCTCAGTGTAGCAGGGGGGTGGGCACAGAATGATTCGGGTTCGATGATGCCCGCGGTTACATATTTTTTCAGGCTCACTGCAGGTATGCCGATCTCCCTGAGTATCTGGCTGTTGTATACGATCTTTGCATCGGTGAGCAGCTGCTCAGCTTCTGCATCGCTGACCCCTGCCTTCTTCAGAGTAGCAGGGTCTGCCTTTGCAAGGAGTGAAAGCTCGGAGATCCCGGCCTCCTTGAGGGCGGTCAGGATCTTTGCAGAACTGCGCCCCCTGCGGGGGATGATGCGCTCGCGCATGAACTTGCGGCATTCCGAGCGCCGGCGCAGTTTTTCGAGGACAAGGCCCGCTTCGTGGATAAGCGTCGCGGCACGGTCCGCGGGGATCCCAAGTTTTCTGGTAAGGACTTCGGGTGTACTGCGTGCAAGTTCAGCCACCGTATAGATGTGGCTGGCCTGGATCCTGTCCACCAGTTCCTTGTCAGCTGATGGGATCTCTGATAAGGACTCGCGGTTTGAATTGATCTGGTGGCAGAGGGGGCAGCCGATATCCCACGGGCGTGCCCCTTTCCGCACGAGCCGGACAAAGTTAAGCTGGTGTTTCTCGCATTTCTCATCGGTGCGGACGGCAAAGCCCCACTGTGCCATCGGCAGGCCGATATTGAAGGTGCATTCGGGATAGCGCGAACAGCCGATAAACTGGGTGTTGCCGCGGAGGTGCTTGATCGCAAGCGTCCCGCCGCAGACCGGGCATTTGCCCAGGTTCATCTCCTCGGCCGTCCGGTCCCGTATGTCATCACCAATCACCTGCTGGTTTGCCTCGAGCTGGTCGAAAGCATGGTGGAGCATCTCACGGGACTCCTTGATCACATCCTCCCGCGTCCTCTGGCTCTGCTTGATCAGCTGCATGTGCGATTCAAGGGTCTGGGTCATCACAGGTTTTGTGATCGTATCGGCATGCTGCTCGAGCGCTTCGGTCACGACCCTGCCGACAAGCGTCGGGCGTAACGGTGTCCCTTCCACGTATTTCCGGGATACCAGTTTTGCAATCACTTCATGCCGTGTGCTCTTGGTGCCGAGGCCGAGTTCCTCCATCCGCTGGATCAGTTTGCTCTGGGTGTAGCGGGCGGGAGGTTGCGTCTCCTTCTCATCTAGCGTGACATTCCTGATCGGGAGGTGTTCCCCGTTAACAAACTCCGGGAGGAGCGTCTCACGTGCTTCGCTGAACGGGTACACCGCGTGCCAGCCGGGTTCGATCAGTTGTCCGCCGGTCGTGGTGTACTCTTCCCCGTTTGCATCGAAGAGGATCTTGAGGGTCTTCCACGAGGCGTCGGGCGCAAGGGTGGCGAGGAACCGCCGCAGCACGAGCTCGTACACCCTGAACGCGTCATCTCCCAGCTGCTCGCGGGTCGCCCCGCCGGTCGGGTGGATTGGCGGGTGGTCTGTAGAGGACTTCTTGCCCCGGGTCGGGACCGCACGGCGGTTCGCCATCACCCATTCGACATCCTTCTTAAACGGGGAATTCCTGAGTGTTTTTAAAATCCCGTCGATATCCAGCGACGGGGGGTACACGGTATTGTCGGTCCTCGGGTACGAGATGAAACCGTTCATGTACAGGTCTTCGGCAATGCGCATCGCGTTCGCAGCAGAGAGCCCGAGCCGGGCAGCTGCGACGATATACGTGGTGGTATCGAATGGTGAGGGGGCCCGGTCCTGCTTGGTCCCAAATTTCACGTCTTTGACCACGAGTGGCGTTTTCGTCCGGTCCCGTGCCAGTTCGGCAACCGCTTTCTCGTGGAACCGGCCGTTCGTGTGCCGGGCCTCGATCACTTCGCCTTTCTTCTCAAAGTCAAGGGATAACTGCCAGTATTTCTCCGGGACAAAGGCCTCGATCTCCTTCTCCCGGTCAACGATCATCGAGAGGGTAGGTGTCTGCACCCGGCCGACCGAGAGGATGTTCTGGCCCCCGCGGCGGGCGGCCAGAGAGATGAACCGGGTGAGGGATGCCCCCCACATCAGGTCGATCGACTGGCGTGCCTCTCCGGCAGCGGCAAGCGCAAAATCAAGGTCAGTGGTGTTGGTGAAGGCATGGCGGAGTTCCTGTGCCGTGATCGCAGAGAAACGGGCCCGGTCGATCGTGACCTTCGGGTTGACGGCCCTTACTAACTCGTAGGCTTCCTTTCCTATGAGTTCTCCTTCCGTATCAAAATCCGTGGCAATCGTGACCCGGTCTGCCTTCCGCGAGAGTTTCTGGAGCAGGGAGACGATCTTCTTCTCGGTCGGGATCTTGATGGTCTTTGCATCGATCAAGTGGCGGGGAGTCGCGTCCTCGCTGCGCCAGTTGGAATATCCCGGCTCGAAGTCGATTTCAACGACATGGCCGCGGAGACCGACCGTTGTCGTGTCGCCGTAACTATAGGTAGAAACGCCGGCGTCCTTGTACTCGGTGATCTTCTTTCCTTCGGAAAGGATCTCGGCGATGCGGCGTGCCGAGATGTTCTTCTCTGCAACGATCAGGTGCACGGGTGTTACGCCCCCCTCTTTTTCAGCGCTTCGGCAAGCATCCTGTTCAGCTCAGCGGGATCGGCCTTGCCACGCGTCTTTTTCATGACCTGTCCTACAAGGAAGTTGAGCGCCCCGCCTTTGCCGGCCCGGTAATCCTCAAGAGCCTTGGGGTTTTCGTTGATCGCCTCTTCGATTGCCGCGGTAATGGCACCGGTATCGCCTGCGGTCTTTGCAAGATTGAGGCGCTTCACGATAGCGTCAGGAGTTTCTGCCATCTCCCCTTTCAGGAGCTGGTCGAGGATCACACGGAGGACTTCCACACCGCTTTTGTCGGTGATGGTCCCTGCTTTTAAGAGCAGGACAAGCCCGGTTATGGCGGCAGGATCCACGTTGTCGAGGCTCATGTCCCGGTAATTCAGTTCCCCAATCAGGGTGTCGGCGATCCAGGTGGAGGCAAGCGGTGATAAGCCTGGCTTGTCGGATGCAACGACCTTCTCAAAGAAGTTGGCAAGTTTCAGCTCCCCGGTCAGGGTCCGGGCATGGTTGAGCGAGCAGCCGTACTCGGCCATGAACCGTTCGCGGCGGGCATCGGGCAGTTCGGGCAGGACGATCCCATCCAGCCACGATCTCACCCGAAGGGGCCTGAGGTCCGGCTCGGGGAAGTAGCGGTAGTCATGCTCCTGCTCCTTGCTCCGGGCGGACTGGGTAACGCCACGGGCTTCAAGGTAGTGGCGGGTCTCCCGCTCGATCCGCTGACCGCGCCGGATGAGGTTCTTCTGCCGGGTCACTTCAAACAAAAGTGCCTTTTCCACACCCTTGTAGGAGGTAATATTCTTGACTTCAACACGCTCGTGTCCTTTGATCGAGATGTTGGCATCGACACGGAGCGATCCTTCCTTCTCGGAGTCAAAGACACTGAGGTATTCCAGCGTTGCCCGGAGTTTGTTGAGGAACTTACGTGCTTCCCTGGGTGAGCGCATGTCCGGTTCGGAAACGATCTCGATGAGGGGGATGCCGGCACGGTTGTAGTCCACGAGCGAGTATTTACCCCGCTCAACATTGCCCATATGGACGAGCCGGCCCGGGTCTTCCTCGACATGGATGCGGGTAAGCCGGATTTTTCTCTCCCCGCCCTCATCGCTCTCGATCTCCAGGTATCCGCCTTCTGCGAGCGGCTTGTCGTACTGGGTGATCTGGTAGGCCTTGTCGAGATCGGGATAGAAGTAGTTCTTCCGTGAAAACTCTGATTCGTTCAGGACCTCGCAGTTGAGTGCCTTTGCCACTTTCATTGCATACTCGATTGCCCGCTTGTTGAGAGACGGCATGGCGCCGGGGAGGCCGAGGCAGATTGGGCAGACGTGGGTGTTGGGGCCGTCGCTCCGGTAATCGGTGGAGCAGCCGCAGAAGAGCTTGCTCTTCGTGTCGAGCTGGCAGTGGACTTCGAGGCCGACAATGACCTGGTCTTCTGCATCCGCCATATCAGTTCACCGCCTGTTCATACGCATAGGCAACATCGACCACACGCTCGTCCTCAAACATCCTGCCCATGATCTGGAGGCCGACGGGCATACCTTCGGATTTGCCGCACGGGACAGAGATCGCCGGGATACCGGCGAGGTTTGCCGGGACCGTCAGGATATCGGCAAGGTACATGGAGAGCGGGTCGCTCTTCTCTTTAAGTCTGAAGGCAATGGTGGGCATGGTCGGCCCGGCAATCACGTCAACATCAGCAAAGATCCGGTTGAAATCCGCCTTGATATTCTCCCGCGCGACCTGCGCCTTCGCATAGTATTTCCCATAGTACCCGCTCGAGAGCGCGAATGTCCCGAGCATGATCCGGCGCCGGACCTCGGTGCCGAACGCTGCACTGCGGACTTCCTGGTAGGCATCGTGCCACGATTTCTTCGTGTCGGGAGCCGGGCCGTACCGGACCCCGTCAAATCGTGCAAGGTTGGATGAGGCCTCGCAGGTGCAGGTAACATAGTACGCGGCAAGTGCATATTCCATGGAGGGGATGCTGCATGGGACCGTTGTCGCCCCGAGTTCTTCGAGCCGGCCGATACCCTTCTTTACAACGTCAGCAACATTCGGGTCAACACCTTTTCCGAAATACTCCTGCGGGATACCAATCTTCAGGCCTTTGATATCGGCATTGGGGGTATGGTTATACGGCTTGTCCAGCGAGGTGCTGTCGTGACGGTCATGGCCTGCAATCACGCCCATAAGGGCGGAAACATCGGTCACGGTCTTACCGAGCGGGCCGATCTGTTCGAGTGAGTTTGAGTACGCGATGAGCCCGTACCGGGAAACACGCCCGTAACTGGGCTTTAAGCCGACGATCCCGCAGAATGAGGCAGGGCAGCGGATGGAGCCGCCGGTATCGGAACCGAGCGCCATCCGCACCATGCCGGCGGCAACGGCTGCGGCGCTTCCCCCGCTGGAACCGCCCGGGACACGCCTGGTGTCGCATGGGTTAAGGGTGGGACCGAACGCTGAGTTCTCGGTGGTGGTCCCCATACCGAATTCGTCCATATTGGTCTTGCCCACGACCGCTGCCCCTTCTGCCTTCAGAAGCCCGATCACGTGCGCATCGTACGGTGGGACATATCCTTTGAGAATTTTTGACGCACAGGTGGTCTCGATACCCTTGGTCGTGATATTGTCCTTGACTGCAACTGCCACCCCGGCAAGTTTTCCGTTGCCATGGGGTGCTCTCTTACAGGTCGCCAGGAACGCGTTGTATTTGTCGTCCGGGGAAAATGAGATCTCGTCTGCCACTACATCACCCGCGGTGCCTTGATGAACCCGTCTTCCTGTGCCGGGGCATTGCGGAGCACATCTTCCTGCGGGAGCGAGGGTTCGATCTCGTCCTCACGCAGGATATTATAGAGATCGCGCGTGGCCTGCCCGTTTCCCTCGACACGGTCGAGGATATCGAAGTATTCGAGGATTGCATTGAACTGGTGCGTAAAGGTGCCCAGTTCCTTATCGTCGATACCAACATCGGCCAGTCCTGCGATATGTTGTACATCTTTTTCAGTGACCATTCTCCACCCTGCTGATGTAATCTATGTAATCTTGCATGGACGTTTTATAACCATTTTTACGGGCCAGCTTCCGGAGGGTCGTCCAGATTCCGCTCCCGTATTGCATGGCTTTCTTCTCGTACCCTGCGAGATCTCGCGGAATGTAGCGTTCTGCGACCGTCCTTAAAGGTATTTTCCGACGGCCGTCCTTCACTTTTTCCATTGCGGGGATCGCATGTGCAGCGCGCACCACGCGGACGTCCAGGTAGGGCATCGAGAGGTACGCCCCGTGGAGCCCCGCCACGGCCTGGTCGCGGCGTGCCTGCCCCTCAAGGCCGGCAAAGTCCCGTTCGAGGTCTGCCTCGAGGGTTGTGGTCTCAAGGTACCGGGTATATCCCCCGAAGAGTTCATCGGCACCCTGTCCTGTGATGATGCGGCGGTACCCGTGTTCTCCAGCCCACCGGGCAATAAAGTACAGCGTGAGCGCGATGCCCGTGTTGACCGGGTCCTTTTTAGGGATCGCTGCAACTACTTCAGGGAGTGCCGATGCAATCTCATCCTCTGTAATCGTCACATACGTGCAGGGGAGCCCGAGTGTCTCCGCCGCATGCCGTGCCTGTTTCAGGTCATGCGATCCTTCAATACCGACCGCAACGCATTCCCGCTGAGCGAGATATGCGACGAGTGCCGAGTCAACACCTCCCGAGAGCGCTACGATACCTTCATCGCTGCGGAGTTTTACGGCAGTAACGATCGCTTCTTCGAGGGACATCTCCATCGGGGAGGGATTGATTTCCCCCTTCATTTCCCCATTACAGACAAGCATGCCCTTTTGGCCGGTCCCTTCCATGATGCCGAAATGGTCCCGGGCGCTGCACCCGTTCCATGTTAGAAAGAATTCCCCCCCAAAGTGCAGAACCTGCTCCGGTGAGGTACGGAGAATGGTCTCAATCGCATCCGGGTCAAGCCGTTTTCCGTCGAGCTCGATCCAGCCGGCTAATGATGAAATTGTCATGGGGACCCTGATTTCATATACTGAGCACGATCTGTGCTTTACATTCGTTTTTAACACATGTCTAAAGAAACCTTGGATACAGTTGGGCGTGATTGCAAGCAATCCTGCACCGTCATACTCCCCCGATCGTGTTCCTGGTGACGGGGTACTGGATGCGGGGTACGGTCAAAACGATGGAATCTTTTTTTGCATACAAGGGATAATTATTGGAGAGCGCGAGGAAAGACAGCCGGCTTATGGCGCTGGACTTAAGACCTCGTCGTGAAAATAGGTATGTGAGTATTGGCGGGAGGATAGGAAAGCTGGCCAACTCCGCCGGACTTAAGATCCGGTCCTTAGTGGTTCTTGGGTTCGAATCCCAATCCTCCCATTGTTTTTTATGACACTGTTCTTGATCAATCGTTTGAATAACCTTTACCCGAGATCGGGTAGCGGATGAGATTATTCAATCTTTTTCCGGACCTTTGCAGTTGGACTTGTATCTATGCGAGCAGGCCCGTGTTATCCGGTTATATCCCCTGAACTCATTTATCACATATATGAATAGCAATTTGGCTATATTGACAGGAAATCCGATATATTCAATATAAATTCAGGATAACAGATTGAATGCTTCCCCATGGCTGAACTTCGGAACCCCCTTTATCTCCTGCCCACCCTGCTCTTTCTGATCCCCGTCAATATCTATATTATCGGTGACTGGCTTGGTACCGGAATACAATGGGTACTCTTCCGATATCAGATGACAATTGGAGGGGAAAGCCTGATCTCCTTCACGCGGGATATCCACTTTATCATCACTGGACTCATATCAGGAAAAAGTGGCATTGCAGGTACGTTCTGGACTGTCTCGGTCCTTCTTCTTGTCGGGTATTTTATTATCTCGGTCTGGGCTATCCTTACGGAGAATGAGGTCCTTCTGAGAAAAAATGCGATTATACTTTTGGTATGTGGGTCACTTTTTCTTATATCCGACCTTGTCCAGTACGGGATATTCCTTCACGGATCAGGAGGATTGTGTCTCCCCGTGGGAATTCCCTTATTTTTCATCATGGGTATCTGGGGCTATTCTTATAGATTTTGTTTAGTGAATCCGCTGAGTTTACTTCACAAAAAAAAGACTCCTCGAAATAATGCAGGTTCCTTATCACGATTACTGTCCTGGTTTGAACGTTATCCAAACGGAGAACTTACATCTCTGATCCTGATCTCCATTGTTGTCAAGACCATTGCATTTTTCTCCGGTCTGCTGGCAAACCTCCCATTGCACGTGATCCTTGGAGCTACGAAATTATACTTCTGGTATGCGACATCGCTGACCTGGGGGCAAATCCCATATTCCAGTTATTACGTTCCCTATCCACAGTTCTTTTTTATCCCACTACTTATCGCACTTATCCCTGCTCTTGTCATCCAGAATTATACCCTATACCTGTATTCTTTCTCTGCGCTCATGATTATCTTCGATACGGCAACGCTGGTGCTGGTATATTCTATTGCAGGAAAACTCTGGGGTCGGGACAAGGCATTCCTGTGTGGTCTCCTTTATGCTACTGCATTTTCAGCGGCATTCTTCATCCCGATCACGTATGATGCCTTCCCGTCCTTTCTCCTTCTCCTGTCCATCTGGATATATTTGTACCGTAGCGAATCCACCGGATTTCTCCTTGCAACGGCCGGTGCGCTAACAAAATGGTATCCTGGCCTATCACTCCCTTATTTCCTGCTCCACGGATTTAAGACCGGCAAAATGTGGGGGCATTTCAGAAGATCGATCATCCTATCAGGCATTCTGGTTTCCCTCACCCTTATCCCCTTTATCCTCCTGAATGCTAGAGGATTTATCAGTACCTATACGAGCCATTTCGACAGGGATGCCGAAGTCAACAGTTCCATTTATTATCTTGATACGATCTGTAATTTCTTCTTGAACCTTGAACCGTTTGATACCCTCTCGATCCTGCTCGTTATTATTATTGAACTGGCACTGCTTTACTGGTACTACCGGCACCTTGATTCGACACCGCAGGCCCTGCTGGGTTGTATTTTTTTGAGCATCTTTATTTTTGTCATTTTCAACAAGGTCTTCTCCACCTATTACCTTATCTGGTTTTTACCATTCCTCTCGTTATTCCTGATCAAATCATCCCGTCACATCCTGCTTTTTTACGCAGTTCAGGCTATCATGTACCTGGAAACACCGGTTCTCTTCGGTATTGTCTACGCGCCATTCAATGCATTCTATCCCGAGTTTGATTCTGCGACCAATTATTCGGTTCTTACCGGCTCTCTCCCGAGCCTCCCCTTTATATTCTATACTCTCAAATTCGGGATTTTTCTTCTGGTTTTGCTGGTGATCGTGCGGGACCTGAACCATGATCATTCCCTTTCAGGTCCACGCGCACATCTCACCACGTAATGAATATCAAAGAAAAAAAGGGAACTGGATAATATCCGACCTTTATTGCCTTACCACTCTACCGCAGTCATCGTCTTGATAACCGCTTCTGCGAATGCTTTTGACGCGGACGGACCGTTGCCGGTGACAATTCTCGTATCGATGACCACGGGTTGGTTTACGAGGATCGCGCCTCCTCCTTTCATCTCACGGAATGCGGTGGGATTCTCCGAGTACGTGGCTTTTTTCCCTTTCAGGATCCCGGCCCGGGCAAGGATGATGGGAGCCAGGCAGATTGCTGCAACCACTTTACCCGACTCCCGGAAATACCTGGCCAGGACCGGAAGGATCTCATCATCCCAGAGATGCGCAGGTGTCCCGTTCCCCCCGACGATGATGAGCGCATCATAGGTTTTAGGGTCTACTTCTTCGAATGAGAGCGTCGCGGTTGCTTTTCCCCCCATCATGCCCGTGCAGGTGCCGCGGCGTGTGGACGCGATATCGAATGTGATACCGGCCTTTGTCAGTGCCGCTACCGGCTCGGCGAGTTCCTCATCCCGGAATTTTTCCGGGGATATTGCAATCAGTACCTTCATAGTATCCGGATCATTCTTCTGTTCGTGCTGGATTATGGATATTGCGAATACCGCGGCATATAAAAAACGGGAAATACTCTCGTCATGCGACCGGCGGGGACCGGATCATCTCTTCCAGCCGGGCTTCGACTTTACGGAGGGTGGAGATCTCAAGGAAAATGAGGATGTTTCCCGCAATGTCGTACTCTTCAGATGAGAGCCTGACCTGGAAGAGGATTACGTCATCCACATCGATCGTCATCTGGGCAACCAGTGAGGTGATTGCCGCATGCGCCATATCGACGACAAGGACCGGGGGGGAGGGGAGCATATTGAAACCAAGGAGGTCGGACGTGGCGCTCAAAAACGAGGAGATCATGATATTGCCGACTTCGATGATCGTGCTCTGGTCCATCTCGTCAAACGTGTGCACTGCACCGGCAGAGCCCTGCATGATACCTGCTGTACGGATTGCCGAATCCCGCGGGAAGTGCAGGACCAGGAAACCCCCGTGAGGGATGTCCCCCTGCAATTCGAAGATGATCATCGTGGTCAGTTCATCGGTGATGAATTCCCCTACCTTCCCGATGTCCACAATAGTGATGTCGGGAACATTCATCCCGATTTGAGTATCGAGCATCTGCGAGAGCGTGGTTGCCGAATGTGCAGCCCCGATATTTGCCATCTCCTGCAATGCATCCATCTGTTTTGATGTAAAGTCCATACGGCACCCGATCCCGCCATCAGGGAAACCAAAGGCAGTATCTTCTGTCTGCACAGCCCGATGCTTTGCTCCGCTCTTTCTTTGATACTGCTGACAGAGAGATGGTCACTATCCTATCATATATAATTTCGCACAAATACCAACGGATACTTGGCGGGCTTTCTAACCCTGGCTGCCGTTTAGTCTCCTTTGCCGCCGGCCAACGGTTCGTTCTCTCCGTCCGTGCAGGATCCGATAATTTTTGCAACCCTGCCCACCCGTCCGTCACTGAGTTTTACTTTGATACCATGCGGGTGAAAATCCGAATGCGTGAGGATCTCTTTGACCGTGCCCCGTGTCAGCTTCCCGGAGCGCTGATCCTGTTTTTGGATGATATCGACCACAAGACCCGCGCGTATTGACGCCCGCTGTTGTATGCTCATGGAAGTGCCACTGGTCCCCAACTCCAGACCGGCATATGAGGGGAATCAGGTGTGCAGCGAAGGGGCATCGTATGCCCCGATGCCTGATTCAACGTACCCTCTTACGGTTGTCCAGCCCTTCTGTTCCCCGAACATCAGCAGGTATATGTCCGTCCGGTACTCGTTCTCCTTTGGTTCGAAGATAGTCCATTCGTTCGTTCCGGTAAGGGAGGACCGGACAGAGACCTCAGCGTTCGGGCTGGCCTGGTAGTTCGCATACAGTGAGGTCAGGTAAGAAGAGCACTGCCCTCCTGATGCGGGGGCCTGATCGTTCCTGCAGGCCGTGGCCGTGACATCCTGCACGGGACGGAACATCGGGCTGTTCTCAACCGGGTTCCTGGTATCGATGAGGTTCCCTGACGACACATTCGTATATATCGTAACGGTAAACGGGTTTTTCGCGCTGGTCCCTTCAGGGGGAATAATGGAGGGGGTTGTGATCTTCACCATCGTGGATTTTCCCGTTTCATAGAGTTCGGTCTTCCATGTGTCCGGGACACCGGAAACCTCATGAGCGCTCAGTTGTGCGATGACCGGGGAATTTCCGGTGGTGTCTGCCGGCACGGGAAGGAAGAGCGTCACGTTGGCAAGTGGGGAATCGGTGGTGATGGTACACGAATAGGAGTATGAACTGGTGAGAGATGTCCGGTATGCGTTTTCTACATATCCGTTGTAGCTTACCAGAGCGACAAATGTCACAAGTACAATGATGAAAATACTCAGGGTGATTTTGATGATCCTGTCCATAACCTGACACATCCCCCGGAACGGACACAGGTATATCCACATATCTTCTGGTGGTTGTGCGGTCCTTCCGGAATATAACTGAATAATATTGATCCATCCGGATTGAAAACCTGTCGATAGGAATCCTTGAGGTGCGGCTGAAATATGGCGAATTACCCGTTCAGCCCTGATTGTATCACTATCCCTTTATGCTCCGGAAAAAAAGCTTGTAGTATGCCATCCTCCCCCTCCCTCACATTGCGTAATGTCTCCCTGGTGGGAGGGCGTATCGCAGATATATCGGTGCGGGAGGGTGTTGTCTCGCATGCCGGTGCCGGCGGACCTGCGGACCGCACGATCGACTGCAGCGATCTTCTCGTCCTTCCGGCAGCGATTGACATGCATGTGCACATGCGGGGAGGTACCCAGTCGGCAAAGGAGGACTGGGAAAGCGGGAGCAGGAGTGCCCTTGCCGGGGGCGTTACCGTGGTGGTCGATCAGCCGAACACCATCCCCCCCATCTCAAGCCCGGATGCGCTCCACGCCCGCGTCCTTGAAGCCCGGTCCCACTCGCTCTGCAGTTTTGCCGTGAACAGTAGCGTGACATTCGACACACCCGTCAAAGGGATGTGGAGTGCCGGTGCACTGGCATTCGGGGAGACGTTTTTTGCCCCTTCAAGCTATGGCGAAGCGTTGTCCGGAGAGGAACTTGGGGCAGCGCTCCGCGAGATCCAGGTGTGCGGGGCACTCGCCACCATCCATGCCGAGGAGGCTGCAGCCGGGGATGACTCTGATCTGCTCTCCCACGACCGTCTCCGGTCAGCAGCCGGGGAACTCCGGGCGGTTGATTCGGTGCGCCGGTACAACACCGCCGGGTGCCGGCTTCATTTCTGTCATATGAGCACAAACGCATCGGTCCGGGCAGCGGCCGCAGCCGGGAGCGTTGAGGTGACCCCCCATCACCTGTTCCTGTCCCATGAACAGTTTGGACCCGCTGATGCGCTGGGCAAGGTGAACCCTCCCCTGCGGAGTGAGAAGGAACGGAGGGACCTCTGGGCAGCATGGGATACCATCGATGTCATTGCCTCGGACCATGCACCGCATACCCGTACAGAAAAGCAGGCCCTGTTCCGCGATGCCCCCGCCGGAATTCCGGGGGTCGAGACGATGGTGCCGCTCCTTCTGGCAGCCGTGCTGGAGAAGAAGATCCAGCTTGCGGACGTGATCCGGAAGACCTCACAGGCCCCGGCGGGACTCCTCGGGATTCCCCCGGCCGGTTTTTCACCCGGGGACCGTGCGGATTTTGCCCTGTACCCAAAGACAACAGATCGGGTGGATCCTGACACGCTCCACAGCAGGTGCGGCTTCTCACCATTCGAAGGACTCCCCGCGATATTCCCCCGGACCGTGATCCTGGGTGGCGAGGTCGTATATGAAGAGGGGGAGTTCTCCCGGGGATCACCGGCATGGTTTGCGGGAAAAGGTTTTTTTCCCCGGTGAACCTGTCCGTGCAGGCCCGGTCCTGCACATTCCCAAACCCTCATCATCCCGGACAACGAATACATGGTGCCGATACATGCGCATCCATAGGTCCCCGGGTGATCGATTGACAAGCGTCTGGATATGATCCATGGGACAACCCGGGTGCGCGACAGGCAAACAGCCCGGCAGGGTTTAAACACCGGTGAAGTACGGCAGCAGCCACTTGTGATCCGCGTGCGTTAATGCCGGGCGACATTTCTTCTTAAAAAAGGTGTAATGATGCCGGGGATCGCCGATGCTCTTTCTGAAGACCGGAACGGCACGGTTATTGCAATTGAAGTGACGGCAGGGGGAAAAAAAGAGGCATTCCCTGCCGGGTATAACGAATGGCGGAAGATGATCGGGTGCCGCGTCTCGGCTCCGGCGCTCGAAGGCAGGGCGAACCGGGCAGTGATCGAACTGGTAGCAGGAACACTCGACCGGCCCGTTGCGTCCGTGAGCATCCAGTCCGGTGCAACATCCTCGCATAAACGGATCCTTGTCACCGGTATGACCAAGGCAGAGATCCTGATGCAACTCGATGGGCCCGGTGCATAATCCGGTGGACTGGTTGTAACCGGTCGAAAATACACAAAAAAAGGCTTTTTTGAATCAGGATATTGGTAACTAACCTGTACTTTAAGTAATTTTGCGCGATATATATTTTTTATACCTATGATCAGGCTTTACATGCATTGCATGATACATGGGGGTGCGTTTACTTGTATTCACCGGATACTACCAAGTACCTTATTCACATCAGCCTCACTGCAGAGGGGGTGGTCGAGAAACCTGACGTAGTCGGTGCC
>JAJRCF010000010.1 GCA_028679075.1 Methanoregula sp.
CGAGCATCGCGAGGGTTGAGCGGAGCATGTGAAGGCGGATATTCCGCTTGGCAATCTCCCAGAAAATTGCGGTCATGCCGCAATTCTCCCGTCTATGATCCGTATGGTCCGGTTCGTATAATTTGCAACATTGGGGTCGTGGGTCACAACGATGATCGTAGCACCTTTTTTATTGAGTTGTGTCATGAGTTCCATGATACTCGCCCCGGTTTTCGAATCGAGGTTTCCCGTTGGTTCATCGCACAGGAGGATATCCGGGTCGTTGATGAGGGAACGGGCAACAGCTACCCGCTGCTGCTGGCCACCAGAGAGTTCCAGGGGCGTGTGCGTATAGAGATGTTCGTCCAGCTGGACCGCCCGGAGCACTTCTTTTGCCTTCTCCACATTTACGCCTCCCTTGAGCATCTGGGGAAAACTGACGTTCTCAATGATATTCAGGAGCGGGAAGAGGTTGAAGTACTGGAAGATGAACCCGATCCGGTCCCTGCGGAGACTTGTCAGTTCCACATCGGACATATCCCGGATCGGGATTCCGCTCATGGAGATAGTCCCGAAGGTGGGCTTGTCAAGGCACCCCATCAGCGTCAGCAGGGTGGATTTTCCCGAGCCCGACGGCCCCATGATGGAGATGAACTCTCCCCGCTCCACGGCAAATGAGATGTGGTTGAGGGCGGTTACATCCCCCGACTTGAGCGGGTAGATCTTGACCACATCCTCAAACTGTATTACCGGTTCCATGGCTCCTGCCTCACTGGTTCTTCTTTCTCTTCATGTAGAGGTATCCGCCTGATACCAGCGCGATGACGAGAATTACTCCGATCACGGGGAGCAGTGACGGCTGGCCGGCATTCTTGTCGGTCGAAGTGGCCGTTGCAAGGCTGAGGGTCTTTTGGGAGGTGATCACATTGCCATCAGCATCCTTGTAGGACATCTGGAGCGGCACGGTATTGCTTTCCGAAGTGAAGGAGATCTCAAAACTCCCAAAATCGTCAGGCTTCAGGACACCTACAACATAGTTCTTGTAGGGATCCGCCGGGACTGCCGGAGATGCCGATGTGACCGTTACGGCATTGGCCGTCTCAAGACCTGCGTTGGTTACATCGCCGGTCACGTGGTAGACCGAGCCCTCCATGGTCACCTTGATGTTGCTGATCATGGGATCGGCCTGTTTCTTGTCCGTGCCGAACGTGATCGGAAGGGTGACACTGGCTGTGTGGGCATTGTCCCCGTTATCATAGTTCACGGTTACTTTGAGGTCCGTCTCTTTGCCCGGTGTTACCGAGACGGTCTTGTTCACCGAGGAGCCTGAGGGCAGATCTCCGATGTAGAGCTTTGCGGGGGTAGCCGTAATCCCGTCACCGGAGACTTCAAGAACGACATTCTTTACGTCATTCTCCCGCGGGTTGGCGATCTGTACGGTAACGGGCTCCTTCTGGTCCTTGCTGAAAGTGTCAGGCTGGTCCGTTATTGAGACCGTTATCGGGGTATTCTCTACCTTCACCGGCGTGACATAGTACAGGTTATCGGATGCATCGCGGAGGCTTAACGAGAACGATGGATAATATGTTCCTTCAGCTGCATCAGTTGCAATGGAGAAGACAAACGTCCTTGTCTGAAGCGGCCCGATATTCGCTGACGTGTCGTACGTGCCGCTGGTGAGGCGGATATCCTTATTACCGAACGTTGCGTGGTTGATGGAGATACTCTGGTTTGCATTCCCGTTGGTCACGTAAAACGTTGCCGTGCCTTTTTCGCCGGTGAAAAAAACAGTGGGATCGATATTCGCGCTGGAGATGTACAACTTGCCGGCGGCAGCGATCGATTCCGGTGTGTTGTATGCACTTACTGTTCCTGCAAGGAGGCCTATCGCCAGAATGGTTCCAAAGAAAAGAAGGAACCCCCGCCCTATGCAGGTTTTTTCTTCGCTTGCCCCCGATGGCAGAGATGTAAAACAAGTTTCTATACTCCGCTCGATGATACGGGCATTTCCTGTGATTCGTTTTATTCCGAACATGTCTTTCCTCAATCAGAGTTTTTAGTGTAGTAATTTTTTTTACTACTTGGAATGTTAAGTTAACCGTACATTGATAAAAAGGTTACGCGAGGTGTAGTAAAATTTTTAACAACAAAAAGATTATGGTATCACCATGGAGAGCATCCCGGCCGGACTTATAAAATCGCTCAACGATCTTGGTTTGACTACCTATGAAGCGAGCGTGTATGCCGCGCTGGTCCTGTATGACAATGCAGAGGCCAAAGAGATCATTGACTTCCTCTCCATCTCCAAACCCAGCGTGTACGAGGCATTGGATCGTCTTGCAGAGATGGGACTTGCGGTGAAGAGAATCTCAAAGCCGGCCCGGTACAGCCCGATCTCCCCGGAGATGGCAATTAACCTCCTCATGGACAGGCACAGGAAAGCAGCTGACCTGGCACTTGAAGCACTCCAAAAGCTGGAGAGAGAGAAGGTACGTACCGACAAGGAGGATGCCCTCTGGACCATTTACGGGGACGCCAACATCGAGTATAAGATCCGGGAACTCTTCGGGAAAGCAAAACAGCAAATCAGCTGCATGATCGGTGAACGGTACCTCCCGTTCATCCAAAATATCAAAATTAAGGATGTTTCACTGCAACTCATGGTGATCTCGGATGATTCGGATCTTGAGAAAAGACTAAAGAAATTATTTCCGGGGAAAAATGCAGTCATCCATGTCATCTCCTCCGAACAATTCAAAATCCCGCCACCATTTATCCCACCGGAATTCGAGGAGATCCATAACCTGATGAAAGTCGAACACATGCTTGAGCTGATCGTTGACGATGAGGAACTCCTCATGGTTCCGCCATTTATTTCCGGCAGCGTTTCGGTCCTCAACACCAGGAATAAGGGAGCAATCCTCCAGATGAAAATGATGAGCCAGCTCAACCTGAAACGGTTCATCACAAATGAGGAATTTCCGAATCCCCGGCAACTCCCTCAAAAGAGATCGCGAAAATAGGTAGTATCTGAATACCGGGTCCCGGAACGATGCTCCTTCATGTCGGATAGAGGGGCAAGAAGATTCTCCCGGGGTTCACACTACCAGCATCAGCCCGGGATGCGACCCGGTGATCGACCGGCCACCCTGCGGGGTCACGATAAACGTATTCTCGATCCCGACAAGGCCGACATCCGGGATCCCCTTCTTGGGCTCGACCGCAAAGACCATCCCTTCTTCGAGCGGTTCATCGAACCCTTCCGCGATGACCGGGGTCTCGTCGATCCAGAGCCCGATCCCGTGGCCGAGGAACTTGACCCGGCGGTTGCCATAGCCCATGAAGTTTTTCAGGAACTCCGGCTCAAGGTCCGCCATGATATTCCGGTAAATCTCAGAGGGGATTGCACCGGGCCTGAGCTGGGCGGCGATCTTGTCCTGGATCTCCACGCAGCGCCCGTGCTCGCGGATGGCATAATCGGGGATCGGCTTGCCGAACATGTACGAGAGGGTCTTGTCGGTCTGGTACCCGTTGACCCCGCACCCGATATCGATGACAACCAGATCGCCTTCTTTGAGTTTCTTCTCCCGGCAGCCCATCTGGGGTACCGAGGGGTGCAGGCCGGAGACACCGCCGGGGGTATCAACGCAGATGGGACGGATGGAACTCGTGCCGAACCCGATCTGGCCGAGCAGCATCTCGTTGAACATACCGAAGCGGATGATGCCCTGGTGGCCTTCCTTCACCATCACCGAGTATAGCTCGCAGGCGAAGGTGACCTCATCGATCCCTTCCGTGAGCATGCCGGGCACGAGGTCCTCAAGTACGTGGCGGTGGATCTTCCCGGCGCGTTCCATCAGAGCAAACTCGTACGGGCTCTTCTTCGCCCTGACCGCAGAGACCTGCGCATCCACTGACCGTACATCGGTGAACGGGAGATGTTTCTGCATCCGCTGGAGCTGGGCGACAGGGACGAGGTCGGTCTCAAGATACACCGTTTTCGGGATCGTGCCCATGCCCGCTGCCACGTCCCGGTAACTCCGCATCTGACGGAGATCAGGGAAGAGCGACTCCTCTTCGGCCCGCTCGAAACTCTGCCGCACCCAGAAGACCGCATCGCTTCCCTGCGGGATCAGGAGGAGTCCGTCCTGCATCGTGCCCGTAAAGTAGTAGAGGGATACCTTGCCGGTGATTGCTGCCATCTCCCAGCCGGACTGCTTCTGGTCCATCCGTACCCGGAAGCGCTTGAGCCGGTCTTCGAGTTCGGTGAGCGGGACTTTCATGTCAATATCGTGGGATGGGAGGAACGATAAAATTGATGACATGCACCGCTACGTCAAAGAGGTGAATTGCAGATCCGCGAACAGGTCATCCGGAGGATAGTGGGAACGAAGTGATGGGTATCGAATTATGCGGGTATAAAAAAAGAGAGAGAAAGAAAATTTTTTTATTTTCGTTCGCTCTTTTCCTGGTCCCACCGTTCCAGCACTTCGTTGCCTTCAATGAAGACCAGTTTGTGCTTGCGGGCGTAGAGCTTTGCATCCTCTTTCGAGAGGGCATAGCCGGACTCGTCATCCAGCATCTCGCAGATCGTGACGGAGGGGGTTATCCCGGCCATCTCAGCCATAGCGATCGAAAGCTCGGTCTGTCCCTTCCGGACATCGAGGAGCCCGTCTGCGGCACGGAGGAGGGCCATGTGGCCCGGCGTACGGAAGGTCTCGTGGAAGTTCACGTTGCCACCATTGAGGGAACGCTTCACCTGCTCGGCGATCGCGTTCACGGTAAGGGCCCGATCCCGGTCAGTGATACCGGTGAACGTGTTCCGGTGGTTCACCCAGAGCGAGAACGAGGAGTGGTTCTTCCGGTCGTACGGGATGTCGCCTTCCCGTTCGGCAACGGCAATTGCCCGGAGGGCATCGCTCGCAAACGGGAGACCGAGCTTCTGGGCCGCAACCGGGTGGACAGCCGTGCAGATGAGGCCGCCGCCGTCTTTCCTCATCCGGACAATATCCTTTGGCGTAACGGCATCGGACCGGATCGCAAAGTCGGTCTCGCACTCGCGGTCATCGAAGTCATAGAGCAGGATGAACTTCCCGTCCCGGAGTGCCGCAAGGGCGTCGTCGATCACTGCCCCACCTCGACATTGATGCTGTCATTGTCCTCGACACCGAGTTTCCGCCGGAGAGCGATGGGAGCGATCACTTCGATAAGGTCGTCGGGGTAATGCGTCCTGCCGGGCACAACAATGCCGCACTTGATCGTGCCGATCCGGCACGCGATGCACCGGGCGTCGCCGAACGTCCGGCCATCCGTGGAGAAGCCCTTGATCCGGGTCCAGTCGAGCGCGTCGATCTTCTTCCTGATCGTCACGCTGGAGGGGGCGAGCTTGATGTTGAGCGTGCCCGGGTACGGCTCGAAGCCGAGGCAGGAGGCGAACTGCTCCTTGTAGGGCCCAAGGCTCATGTAATATTTACCTTCGCCGATCCCGCTGACCACCGCACCGCTCAGCTGGTAACTCTTGCCGCCTTCCGAGAAGATCCGGGTGTATTCCTGGTACTCTTTCCGCAGCACCTCTTCACCGGGTTTTGTCACGGTCACGTGCTGGCCGTCTGCCGAGAGCGTCCGGGTGATATACCCTGCCGTCTCAAGACTCTTGAGCCGGCGCGACGCAGTCTGCTGGCTGATCGCGAGCATCTCACCGATGCTCTGGGTGGAGACAAAGATCGGGCCGCGGCACCCGCCCCGTACCGCAAGCGCCTTGAGACACTGGAGATCCTCCGCTGCTATCATGCTTATCAGAATTGAGATGCTTCTTATTTATGGGTTGCTCTTCATGCAATCCCTCGTCGTGGTTCGTTTTGTGTCGAATCTACGTTCGTTAATTATATAATGCCCGGGCTCCTTGGTTATGAGCATGAAATCCGGATTGCGGAACCAGCTTGCCGAGAAGATGGCAGGCGAGATTACGCTGTCGGACTCACCGGGACACGCACTGAAGAAGTGGCGCGTGAACTTTGAGATCGCACCAGGCGTCCTCTCAGACCGCCTTGGCGTCTCCCCGTCTGTCATCAGCGATTACGAGGGTGGCAGGCGGAAAAGTCCCGGCACTGCCGTTGTCGGCAAGATTGTCGACACGCTCCTTGCCATTGACGAGGAGGCTGGCGGTAAACACATTCAGAAATTTTCAACCATGCTCTTTTCGAATGTCGAGGATGACGTGATCTACGCCCTTCACGAGTACGAGACACCGGTCGGTTTAAAGGATTTTTCCGATGCGATTGGCTGTACTCTGCTCTGCGGCTCGATGGACCAGGTCATCTTCGGCTACACGGTGGTCAACAGCCTGAACGCGATCATGCAGCTCTCATCCGATGAGTTCAACCGCATTTACGGCTGGAGTACCGAGCGGGCGCTGGTCTTCACCAACGTCTCGACCGGCAAATCACCGATGGTCGCGATCCGCGTCACGCCATTCAAACCGCGGTGCGTGGTGCTGCAGGGGATCGATGCCCCTGACGTCCACCCCATCGTGGAAAAGATGGCAGAACGCGATCGCATCACCGTCTTCTGTACGAGCATGGATGTAGACAAAATCGTGAGTACCCTGAGGGAGAAAGAATGGTAGGCATCATTACGTACGGTGTATACATACCGAGATACCGTATCAAGGTAGAGGAGATAGCCCGGGTCTGGGGTGCGAACGCATCTGATATTACCGGGGGCCTGGGCGTTTTTGAGAAGTCCGTGCCAGACATGGACGAGGACGCGGCAACCATTGCTGTCGAAGCGGCACGCAATGCACTGCTGCGCCGGAAGGTCGACCCCAAGGACATCGGAGCTGTCTACGTGGGCAGCGAGTCCCACCCCTATGCAGTAAAACCAACTGCATGTACCGTTGGCGAAGCAATCGGCGCAACACCGACCATGACCGCCGCGGACCTCGAGTTTGCCTGCAAGGCAGGTACGGCCGGGATGCAGATCTGCATGGGCCTTGTCAAGAGCGGGATGATCAAGTACGGCCTTGCCATCGGCTCCGATGTCTCGCAGGGTGCGCCGGGCGATGCGCTCGAGTACACTGCGGCAGCGGGCGGGGCGGCCTACATCATCGGGAACGATGACCCGATCGCGACCATCAACCACACCTGCTCGTTCACCACGGACACACCCGACTTCTGGCGCCGCGAGGGGCAGAACTATCCCCGCCACGGCGGCCGGTTTACCGGTGACCCGGGATACTTCAAGCACGTCAAGGGCGCAAGCAACCTGCTCCTGGAGCAGACAAAGAAGACCCCCAAGGACTTCACCTACGCGGTCTTCCACCAGCCCAACGCGAAGTTCCCCCAGAAGGTGGCAAAGGACCTCGGATTTTCCAAAGAGCAGATCACGCCGGGCCTCGCGGTCCCGCGCCTCGGCAACACCTACTCGGGCGCGTCGCCTATCGGCCTTGCAGCAACGCTGGACATTGCAAAACCTGGCGACACCATCTTTGTCTGTTCGTTCGGCTCCGGTGCCGGCAGCGATGCCTTCGATATCACCGTAACCGACGCGATCAAGGACAAGATCAACCGCGGTGCAGCGCCATCCGTTGAGAAACTTTTACAGAACCCCATCTACCTGGACTATGCAAAATACGCGAAACACAAGGGGAAACTGGTGATGCAGGTATGAGAGACGTAGCAGTTATCGGTGTAGGCTGCACCAAGTTCGGCGAGCACTGGGACCGGTCGTTCCGCGATCTCTTCGTGGAGGCAGGGGCGCTTGCCCTTGAGGACGCTAAGCTTTCGGGCGAGAAGATCGATGCAATGTATGTCGGCAACATGAGCGCCGGCCGGTTCATCGAGCAGGAGCACATCGGCGCCCTGATCGCTGACTACTCGGGCATGGCAACTCGCCACATCCCCGCAACCCGTGTCGAGGCTGCCTGTGCATCCGGCGGTCTTGCCTTCCGGCAGGCCGTGATCGCGGTTGCAAGCGGCATGGAAGACATTGTTGTCGCAGCTGGCGTCGAGAAGATGACCGATGTCGAGCCCGGCGCGAGCACCGACGCCCTCACCGGCGCAGCGGACCGCGAGTGGGAAGGATTTGTCGGGGCAACATTCCCCGGTCTCTACGCGATGATCGCAACCGACTACATGCACAAGTACCACATGACCCGCGAACAGCTGGCGCAGGTAGCCGTGAAGAACCACTTCAATGGTGCACGGAACCCGATCGCCCAGTTCCCGAACGAGATCACGCTCGAAACCGTCATGAAATCCACGATGGTAGCCGAGCCCCTCCGGCTCTTCGACTGCTCGCCCATCACCGATGGGGCGGCGGCAGTCATTGTTGCACCGCTCGAACGGGCACGTGAGTTCACGGACACGCCCATCAAGGTGCTGGCAACGGCTCAGGCAAGCGACTCGATCGCCCTTCACGACCGGCGTGACATCTCGACCATGGACGCATCCGTTGCCGCAGGGCAGCGGGCATTCAAGATGGCAAAACTCACCCATAAGGACATCAACATGGTGGAAGTGCACGACTGCTTCTCGATTGCAGAGATCTGCGCCATCGAGGACCTCGGGTTCTGCAAGAAAGGAACTGCCGGCAAGTTTACCGCAGACGGCGAGACCGCACTCGGCGGGAAGATCCCGGTCAACACGAGCGGCGGCCTCAAGGCATGCGGCCATCCGGTCGGCGCAACCGGCATCAAGCAGGTGTACGAGATCGTCCAGCAGCTCCGCGGCGACGCAGGCAGGCGGCAGGTCGAGAACGCGAAGATCGGCATGACGCACAACGTGGGCGGCACCGGTGCTACCGTTGCCGTGCACATCCTCGGGAGGGTATAAGATGACTGTTGCACGATTCTGGAGAAAGATCCCCCAGCGCTACAACCTGGTGGGCACGAAGTGCACGACATGCGGCCGGCACTTCTTCCCCCCGCGGACCTTCTGCCCCGACTGCCGCAGGAACGGGAAGATCGTGGACCACAAGTTCGCAGGCTTCGGAACGGTAGTAACCTATACGGTGATCCAGACCGAACCGGACAATTTCTCTTCTCCCGGGCCGTATGTGCTTGCCATCATCAAGCTCGACGAGGGCCCCCAGATGACCACCCAGATCATCTGCGACCCGAAAGAGACAAAGATCGGCATGCGGGTAAAAAGTATATTCCGCAAGATCGCCACCGATGGCGAGAGCGGCATCATCCACTATGGCACGAAGTTCGTGCCGGTGGAGTAATTCTTTTTTTCACCAAATCGTTAAAGGATTAAAAAAATTCAGCCCTTGTATGTGAGCGGGGGATCCGGGTACCATCACTGCCGGGACTACACTCCTGATGGATCGCCTCTCACCAGGAAAGAACAGACAGCATCTCATGTTCCGGCTTTACAGTACTCTCATCTTCCCGGATCGGCAAAAATGATCAATCCGGGCTCATTCTGAGCTCCGTTTCCCTTTTTCCGGATTTCGTCGACCGGCCGGTTTCGGGCATTTCTGAAGTGAGTGTCGTGGAAAAGTCCGCTATTGGTTCTGTCTGTTAATCCGGAGTTTTTTGGGGGAGAAAAACCGGCCAGTATAGACACTGTTTCAGTGAAGAAGGGGTCATGGGGATGGCGTCTGGGTTGTGGAGAGGCAGAGGGTCCGGAATCGCGATACCGGTGTTTTGGATCGATCCCGGTCTCGAGGCGGGGGTAACCTCACTTCCCAACCCGCACATCATACACCGCATGCCACTGCCCCGGTGAGTACGACCGGACCATCCGCTCTGTGAGCACCGTACCGCCCAGTTCCCGTATCCGGCCGGTGTGCTCCCCTTCCGCTGATACCAGCGAATAGAAATGGATCGTCCCACCCGGCCGGCAGAGCCGGAATGCTTCCGGAAGGAATTCCGTACCCGACAATGGCAGGTTCATCACGATCCGGTCAAATTTCCATGGCAGGACCCGGTTAAGGTGCCGGGCATCCGCAAGCAGGGGCAGCACATTCCTTATCCGGTTCGTTTCAAGGTTCTCCAGCATCAGGCCGATCGCCTTCGGGTTGATGTCCGCGGCGACAACAAGCGAGGCGGGCTTTGCAAGGGTGATCGCAAACGGCCCGACCCCGGCAAACATGTCGAGCACTAACTCCCCATCCTGCACCTGCGTAAGGACGCGCTGGCGCTCGGTGGAGAGCCGGGCCGAGAAGTATGCGCCTGCAAGATCAACGGTGAATGTATGTCCGTGCTCGGTAACCTGCGTCCGGGTCGTTGGTTCACCTGCGAGGATCTTAAACTCCCGGGTACGGTATTCGCCATGCACCTCTCCTTCTGCAAAAACAATCGTGTGGAGCGAGGGCCGGGATGCCAGCAGCGTCTCCGCCCCTGCCGGGTCATCCTCCTGCATGATCGCGATCCCACCGACCAGCTCGTGCCGGGGGAGGGGCTCGCGACCCGGGTGGGCCTCGAACTCGAACCGCTCCGCACCCTTGCGCTCTTCAAGAACCGGCAGGATAAGATCGCCCCCGTCGCGCAGGACCCTGAGCGAGGCATCAAGCGCGCCCTCCCGTATGAGGGCCTGCCGTACCTCCTCCCCCTGTCGTGCCGGGACGCGGATACCCCACTGTCCGGCCGTCTTCCTGACCACGTGTATCATAACAGTATAGGTGCTAACCATTAATCATGGCTGATGATGCGGAGCGCCGCACCGGGCAGGGCATCGGCGCAAAGTCAGATCAGGACAGGGACGGGGATACCATTCTTCAGGCACAACTCAAAGACGGCACATTGAAGATGTACGAACTGGAGAAGCAACTCTCCCCCATCGATGCGATCCGGGTCCGGCGCGGGTTTATTGAGCAGGAGACGAACACAAAACTCGAAAACATCGGTATCTTCTCGATCGATGTCGAACGCGTAGTCAAACGCAACTGCGAGAACATGATCGGCACGGTGCAGGTACCGCTCGGCATTGCCGGGCCGGTCCTCATCAAAGGCGGGTATGCGACCGGGAATTACTGGCTCCCGCTCGCCACCACCGAGGGAGCACTTATCGCCTCGGTCAACCGCGGGTGCAGCGCAATCACCAAAGCGGGAGGGGCAGAGGTGCGTATTCTCCACGACGGGATGACCCGGGCACCGGTCTTTGCCGCGGACAGCGTGGGCCACGCGGCACAGGTCTGCGACTGGGTGAAGGTGCACCGCGACGAACTGAAGGCTGCGGCGGAGAGCACCACCTCGCACGGGAAACTGACGGACCTCGTTACGTTCGTTGCCGGGACGAGCGTTTATGTCCGGCTCGAATTCGATACCAAGGACGCGATGGGCATGAATATGGTGACGATCGCAAGCGCGAAAGTCGCCGATTTGATCGCACAGGGAACGGGCGTGCGGCTCATTGCCCTTTCCGGCAACATGTGCACCGACAAGAAACCCGCCGCGATCAACAGCATCATGGGCCGGGGCCGGAGCGTTGTCGCAGGGGTGGCACTCACCCACGAACAGATCGGTTCGATCCTGAAGACCGATGCAAAGACTCTCTTTGAAGTAAACTACCGCAAGAACCTTGTCGGTTCCGCCCGGGCCGGCGCGATGGGGTTCAACGCCCACGCGGCCAATGTCGTTGCTGCGATGTTCATTGCCTGCGGGCAGGATGCAGCGCATGCAATCGACGGCAGCACCTGCATCACGACAGTCGACCTCACGGAAACGGGGGCATATGTCGCCGTCACGCTTCCATCGCTGCCGGTCGGGACCGTTGGCGGGGGGACCGGGGTCGAGACCCAGCAGGAATGCCTGAAACTGCTCGGCGTCGCCGGCAGCGGGACACCCCCGGGAACGAATGCAAAGAAACTCGGGGAGATCATCGGGGCCGGTGTCCTTGCCGGAGAACTCTCCCTCATCGGGGCGCTTGGTGCACAGCACCTTGCCCGTGCCCACCAGCAGCTGGGCCGGGGATAACCCGGCAGATAAAAAATCTTTTTTCATGTTACAGCAGCGATATACAGCGGGAAGACCGATTTCACGGATTTGCATTATATAATACACGCCAAAAAGAGGATAGGGGATATCTCCCGCCACAGGATTTATTACCGGTTTGTCCGCTTGTCCGGGAAGAGTTCGTCAAATGGCTTCTCATTCGGGTTGAGGTACTTGAGCCCCTTGATCCTGCCGGTCTTCCTGCTGATCCAGTAGATGATCATGGGCACAACAACCACCGGGACAGACAGGTAGAGTGATCCGGACAGGGCCGGGTTGAACGCCAGCACTACCAGCGCAATAATTTCCAGTACGACACCGATCAGCACCGGCATCCACGGGGAGAGTGGGGCAGGGGCGATGATGTCGGCATCGGTGTATCCGCGTTCGTAAATCCGCCTGCGGAAGGCTACCTGCGCCCAGCAGATCGAGATCCAGCAGATCGCACCGGTGAAGGCCGAGACCGAGAGGAGCCAGATATAGAGCTGGCCTTCGCCGTTCGTGAACCACCAGAGAGAGAGTACCAGCCAGCAGCACGCGAGCGTCACGAGCGTCCCAACCATCGGTACGCAGTTCCGGTTCAGGCGCGAGAGGAACCGGGGGGCCATCCCTTCCAGCGAGAGCCCGTACAGGGCACGGACTGCACCATAGAACCCGCTGTTGGCACAGGAGAATGCTGCTGTCAGGACGATAAACGAGAGGATCGCCGCAGCCTCCTGGAACCCGTACATGGCAAGCGCTGTTGAGAAGACACTGTCAGTAAGGCCCGCCTCGGCATAGGGGATGATGAGGATAAGCAGGAGGATGGGCAAAATATCGACGCGGATGATCCGGTGGACTACCTGCCGGCAGGCCCGGGGTACCGTCTTCTTCGGATCCTGGGTCTCGGCTGCCGCAAGGCCCACGATCTCCGAGCCCTGGAAATTCACGAGGATCAGGGCCATGTTAGCGACAAGGATGAATACACCGGCGGGGAAGAGATCATCGTACAGGTTGCCATTTGGCGGGAAGACCACGCTCGTCCCGATAAACCCCGCGGACCCGATGAGACCAAGGACAATAAGAGCTGCAACGACACAGAAGATGATGTTGTGTGCGATCTTGACGATCGCAAGCGAGCTCTCCACAAGGCCAAACCCCCCGACATGGATCAGGTTCAGGGTGGTGATCATGAGCAGGAACGCGATCGCCCAGAGCACGACAGGGACCTGCGGGACAAAGACATGCATGATGATGCCGCCCGCCACCGCCTCTGAGGGGATGTACGCGCACCAGTTGAACCAGTAGCTCCAGCCGGTCCCCACGGCCCATGTGGGGGAGATGAACTCGGCAGAGTAACTGATGAAGTTGCCCTGCCGGGGAACATTGACCAGCAGCTCGGCAAACGACTGCATTACGGTCCAGATGATCAGACCGCCAATGGCATACAGCAGGATGACACTCGGGCCCATCTCGGAGATGAGGTATCCTGTGCCGAGAAAATAACAGGAGCCGATGATGCCCCCGATGGCAATCAGGTTGGCCATCCAAGGCTGGATGCCGCGCTTTAACCCGAACTCGCCCATGGGCGGGAGGGGATCCTTTGGGCGGTGGTGATGCTCCCTGCTCTCTGCAATATCCTGTTTCTGGTCTTCCGGGTCCGGGAAGGGAAATTCCGGTTCTTCCTTCCCGTTGCGGGATGTGTCGGGGGCGGTGTCGGGCTTTGTCACACGGCATTCACTTGTTCCACAATCAATTCTCCTAAGGTTTTTCATCACAGGAAAAAACGATTGTGATTTAATTCGAGGGTTAAACGAAAGAATCGAAGAACTCGCCACTGATCTTCGTGGCAAAGGGTCGAAGAACCCTTCGGGTTCTTCTCCTGTCTCATCTCTGATGAGATTCGATTGCCGAACCCAAAGGATTCATCAGATTCACGAGCGTGAGATGAACTCTTTTCGGGCCTTCGATGAAAAGGGTCGAAGAACCTTCGGGTTCTTCTCCTGTCTCATCTCTGATGAGATTCGACATCCTAAAACCGGAACCACTTCATCATGACAAGGGCGTCCTCGCCATTCGCGTAATTCTGGTCAATGCCAAACACCGGGCGGTATCCCATGCGCTGGTAGAACTGTTGTGCCCCGGTATTGGAGACCCGGACTTCCAGCTGGACCCCGGTGGCCAGTTCCAGCGCACACTGGTGCTCGACACGGTTGACGAGCAGCCGTGCAATCCCCCGACGACGGTAACGGGGGCTGACCCCGAGGTTGCAGAGGTGCCCGTAGATATTCTCCCCGGTATCCTCAAGGCCGCCCACGACAAAACCCACGACAGCCCCGTCGCAGACAGCAACAAAATAGGTGGTCGGGTAATAGGCCAGGGCTTCGAGAAATACTGACTGCCCCCACGGGTCGATGAACGAGTCCTTCTCAATGGCAACGATCGCCGCGATATCGGAGGGCATCGCTCTCCGTATCAGCGGCAGCGGGTAAACAGCGAGATCGTGCGGGCGGATCATCGGTAACCTCCGTTAACACTTTTTTTTGCAACAGTAGTCATGAGCGCCCGGGATTCATAGAAGTTACCCTGCGAGGTCAAAAGACACGCGAGCCCGGCCGGGCGAAGTCTTCGGTATATAAGGGATCAGGCACAATTATGAGAGCACTAAAAGTATGTCTTCGGGACGGTGTCAGGTATGGTGAAAATATATCGTTTTTCAGGAGTGCGGCCCGTGCCGGAAGCTGCCCCGGAGATCGCGGCAGTACCGTACGATGTGGTGACGGCGGACGAGGCGCGTGCCATTATCGCGAAAAACCCGAAGAGCTTCCTGCGGGTGAGCCGCCCCGATGCCGAACTCCCGGACATCCCCCCGCACGATGACCGCGTGTACCAGCGGGCACGGGAGATGCTCGTTTCTCTCGAACAGAAGGGCCTCTTAAAAAAGGACAGCACTCCCGGCATGTACCTGTACCGGGTGCAGCAGGACGGGGATACGTTCCTTGGCCTCTGCTGCTGTCTTGACGTGGACGATTACCGGAACAACTCTATCCGCCGCCACGAACTGACCCGCTATGACAAGGAAGAGGACAGGACCCGGCACATCGAAACCGTCAAAGCCCATAACGGGCCGGTTGTGCTCCTCTACCGTGACGACGAAGGATTATTCTCCTTTATCGAATCCCAGGTTGCACACAACAAACCACCGGTTGCCGAGGTGCATACAGGACAGGGTGCCATCCACCAGATATTCAGGATCGCGGACCCGGAGGTGCTTGCCGTGCTCGAACGCCGGTTTGCCTCGGTTCCCGCCCTCTACATCGCGGATGGGCACCACCGGGCAAAAGCCTCGGTGAACCTGGCAGACCGCATCATTGCATCGGGCAGGAAACCTGACGACGAAGTCTGCCGGTTCATGGGTGTAATCTTTGCCCACGACCGGGTGAAGATCCACGGCTACAGCCGCCTTCTTTCCGATCTCGGTACGCATACTCCGGAGTCGTTCCTCAAAAAACTGGGAGACTGTTTCACGGTGAAACCGTACGGGGATGTCGATGGCCGCGGGTACAATATCCCGCCCACGATTGCGGATCCCGGAGCGTATCACGTTGTCCACCTGTATCTTGCCGGTACGTGGTACGAATGCACCCGCCCGAGGGCTCCCGGTGCAACCCCGCTTGAAGCCCTTGACGTTGCCGTGCTCCAGAAGCACGTGCTTGAAGACATGCTCGGGATCACCGACCCCCGGGGCGATGCCCGGCTCCAGTACCTTGGCGGTGCCCGCCCGGTTGCAGACCTTGAAAAACTCGTGGACGATGGAACATACCAGCTTGCGTTTGCCATGCAGCCGGTACAGGTGGAGACCGTCCTCTCTATTGCGGATGCGGGTGGTATCATGCCACCGAAGTCCACGTGGTTTGAACCAAAACTACTGAGCGGGCTCGTCATTCACTCTTTTGACTAGGCACAATTTTTTTGCCACCCAATCCTTTATTGTGTTTTTACAGCGATTTTGTATGGTATGATCACCATCGCACTCCCGAAGGGCAGCCTCGAGGCGCAGACCCTCCAGCTGTTCAAGGAGGCCGACCTCGAGGTCCGGCGCACGGACCGCGATTACAATCCCCGTATTAACGACAGCCGCATCGGCAAGATCAAGATCCTCCGGCCGCAGGAGATCCCGACCTATGTCGACAAGGGGTACTTTGACCTGGGCATCTCCGGTCTCGACTGGGTACACGAGACGAGCTCGGATGTCGTTGAGGTGGCCGACCTCTCGTACAGCAAGACAGGCGAAGGTAACGTGAAGATCGTCATCGCGGTACACCGCGACGAGCCTATCGAGAATGTCAGCCAGATCCGCCCCGGCAGCCGGGTCACGACCGAATACCCGGAACTGACGAAACGTTTTTTCGAGCAGCTGAAGGTCCCGGTCCAGCTCTTCCACTCGTACGGCGCCTCGGAAGCGAAGGTACCGGACCTCATGGATGTCGTTGTAGACCTGACCGAGACCGGGACCACGTTACGGAAGAACGGGCTCAAGATCATCGGCCAGATCATGGAATCGCACACCGTTATCATCGCCAACAAGGCGAGCTGGGCAGACCCGGAAAAGCGCCGTGAGATCGAGGAGATCAAAACCCTGCTGTTCGGCGTGATCGAAGCCCGCCACAAGGTGCTCTTAACCATGAACGTCCCGACCGCCTCCATGGAGCGCCTCGTATCTGCCCTGCCGGCCATGAAGACACCGACGGTGAGCAGGCTCCACGGGATCGACTACTACAGCATCCAAACCGTGGTGCAGAAGAGTGCGGTCAATGAACTCATCCCGAAACTGAAGCAGTGCGGAGCCGAAGATATCCTGGAGATACCAATCTCGAAGATTGTACCGTAATTTTGAGCGGGAATTTTTTGTTTCTCCGGTAATCTTTTTTTCAAATATTTCTGTATTATATTCCTAATTAAAAACCCAATCCAATCACTATTGTTTCAAATACGGATAATTGAGGCAGAAAATAAAATGAACCAATATTTATATCAGTTCTTCCCTCAATAAGCCATTAGGGACAAAGGAAACACTATGCACAGGTATCTCCTCTCCGTTTTCACGATAGCACTCCTCTTTTCAATGTGCCTCATTAGTGCATGCGTCTCCCCTTCAGGTTCTGTGAACCAGACACCACAATCGGCTGCAAACCATACCGTTGATATGGGGGTTGTGCCAATCGATCGAACACCTGCGCCGCAATACATCAGTTTCGGGGAGGCAAAAGATAACCTGATACAGAATGAACTGAATTCCTTTGATGTTGTTCCAAACGTAACAAGAATTTTTTCCATTCAGGGCAGCAATCTTGACGAATCGGGAAATGCCGAACGCTGGATTTTTCAGGTAGACACCGGGGGGATTAATGAACTGATCGTATATGATCGTTCAGGCTGGACAACCATTCCTTGGGATAGTGTCATCTCTACAGAGGAGATAGATCTGGACCACGTGATATCTCCTGAGGTCTTATTCAATCAGAATGCGGTTCAGATTCTCGAAGGCTCGCAGTCTACACCGTCAGAACGGGATATCGAGCTGAAAAACGGGACTTATAGAATCGCCATAACATCCGGGAGCACATCGCGAATTCTGATGTTTAATGCAACTACAGGTGTGGCGATTGAATAACAGAGTAGATGAGAGAGGAAATCTTTCCATAGATTTTCTCGCGGGTTTTACCATTTTCATGCTCGCGTTCATCTGGATAGCTTCGATGATCCCAGGTATTTTGCTGAACCTTCAGTCAAATACCATTGATTTTGATGCCGTAGCTTACCGGACCGGAGTAATCCTTGCCGAAGATCCCGGATGGCCTTCTTCACCACCGTGGGAATTCTATGGGGATAACCAGAAGTATGAAATATCCCGGTTTGGCATGGCCATTGCAAAGGATTCCCCGGGGGTCCTCTCCCAGGATAAAGTCAACCGGTTCTTCTGCTCATCGTTTATGTATCCTGATGATTACCAGAAATGGGCTATTTTCGGAGACTATCCCTATCGCTTCAATATTTCTGTCAAGGATATCGACGGGGGAACAGGACAATCGGTTGGAGATGTCCTCCCGGACAGGTATGGGTATATCCGCCGTCTGGTAAAAATCAAAGGTACCAGCAACACGTCAATAGGATCCGCGTATTTCGTTGCACATAAGTACATCAATAATACTATTACCGCCATACCCTCAGATTTCAATGTCACCCGACATGAATTTTCAATTCTCATCAATAATACCAAACTCCGGGAAGAACAGAAGAGTCCGGCATACCAGATCGATCCTACACGGGACCAGATCATCATCAACATCACAGACCTTCGGTCAACAATATTCCCGGGATACAACCCGGGATACATACCATCGATTGATCGTTCATCAGTCAATATAAGTTTGACCAGTATCAAAGTCTACAAACTGGACGGGGGTACGCTATCCATGGTCCGAACATTCGATACGCCTTACATTGATGGCAGTAGTACACCTAAAGCACCACCTGTCATCGTTCAGGATAATATATCCCTGATCATAAATCCCCGCATCTTCGATATTATGCAGACCGGCTATTCTAATGTGTATCTCAATCTCACGTTTGAAATGCAGGACCATGCGGTGCCACCGAATCCACTAAATAGTTCATTTTTGAATAATACCCTGACCACCCCCTTTGATTACAATTACCACCCTGCTAATGTCACCCAGCCCCAGCTCAGGGACGCTGTTATGGAGGTGGCAGTATGGTGAACTCCGGGGGACAGTTGTACACGATAGAGGGAGTTGCCGCCGGACTCATCATGTTGTTAACCGCATATCTGGTTGTTGGAGCGACATCGGTATACACTCCGGGCGATGCACATATCAGCGATATGCAGCTGGAAGTGCTGGGAAGCGATGCGCTGGCGATGATGGATACCCCGCCGAACAGCTCTGTCACGGAAAGCCCGCTGCAACAGATCATTGAAACCGATGACGGGAGCCGGTTCAGGAACCTGTTCCTGAATTATACGAATGTTTCTGGATATGGCCCGAAACATGACATCCAGTTTTCTGCCAGTTATACCTACGAGGCACCTGATACTACGATCACGAGTCCCCCGATTAATTCCTCACGTAACCTGACCGGTGGAGAACATGCGGTCCGTGTGACCAAGTGGGTAATCGTGAACAAGAAACTCCCCCCGCTCTCTGCGGACCCTCCTGAGAACAGGGCGGTACTTGTGGAGGTGCATCTATGGCGCGATTGAATGACGATGCCCAGTGGATCATCCTGATGGGCTTTCTCGTAAGCTTCAGCCTGTTCTTTCTGGCACTGATCATCAACCAGTCAACGGTAGTCGGGCAATCCACTGCGGAAAGTGTTATTGAATTCCCAAAAAATGATATCAGGGACATCAGTCACGTGATTAAAGAACATGCTGAAAAAAACGGCAAGATTGATGACAGGGTATACCATGACATCATCAACCTCTCCATACAACGAGAGGGTGCCGTGGTCAATTATACCTTGAATACCCAGTACTATCAACGGCTGGATGTGTTCAATCATTCCCTGATCCACTACAACAACGGGGTGACGACCTATAGTGAGAACTGGACGTCAGAATAACCCGGATCCTGGAGAGTCCGGGGTAGCGAACCTGATCGAGTATATCATGGTGAGCGGTGTTCTTATGGCCCTTCTTGTAGTGATGATGTTACTGGTGAACTCAACGTTCATGGAGACACCTGCCAACAGATTGAGTTATAACGCTTTTACCGATATCGGCAATGGCATTTCTACCCGGATTGTCGATGTCTATGCCCTTGCACCAAGTGATGGATATATCAGTACGGGTTTTGATATCCCGGATGATGTTGCAGGAAAGGATTACTTCGTCCTGATTGGAGGGGGGAATAACCCGGTTGATCAGGATGTCCAGGTATCACGGGACCTCGTTCAGATCCATATTTCACTCGCCGGTATCGGGGCATCGCGGGGAGTAACCGGCAATACTACCGGCAGGGGATTGAACAGGATCAGTTACGACTCGGGGGGATTTTAAAGATGGTAGTTAGAGGGTTTAGTTTGGCGGAGCGGGGTGTTTCTGAAGCGATAGGTTTCATCCTCATTTTCAGCATTGTGATCGCAGGAATAGGACTGGTAACCCTTTACGGATATCCCATGCTCCTGAAACAACAGACAAGTGCAAACGAGCGGATCATGGAAAAGAACATGATCGTCCTGCAAAATGATGTGAAAAGTCTCGCATACAAGACGGTGCCATACAAAGAAACGTCACTTAAGATCGACGGCGGATCGTTGACGGTATATAACTCAACCTCTACCCCCGCAGTCTCCAGGTTAGACATTCGGGACTGCGATCCTTCGGGAGATGAATATATTGGTGCATTCCAGTCCGGGGATTTGCGGTACTCATCAGAAAGTGCCGGCACCGATATATCTCTCCAGAACGGTGCGGTGGTGATGCGCCCTCATGCTGAGCCGGGATCCGTCATGCTTGCAGAGCCGCGATGGTTCTATGATGCCCAGACGAATACGATGGTGATCAATCTCATCGGATTCAACAGTTCTTATACCATTGCTCGTGCAGGCATCGGCACGGTGCAGATGGCAATGGGGGAGACCGGTTATACGCGTGTCGATATACCCGCAGGGAATTTACTGTGCGTTGTATATACTCCCGATCCAACTCCTGAAGGACAGAATTATCAGGTGGCATGGGATAATTATTTTATAAATTCCATGAAAATGACTCCTACAGGAACTGATCACGAATATCGGTTACCAACGGATGTCACAAATCCTGCAATTCTTGTTATCAAAAAATACGATGTGATTATTAAATCACTCTGAATCCCTTTTTTCCCTAAGTCCTATAAAAAACGGATCCTGATCTGATTTTTTTTAGAGAGCCAGTTGTGCTGTAAAAATCCCAGTTCGGTCCTGAAGTGCAGGGGAGTTTCCGAATTATGGCAAATTTACCTATATTTTAGAATTCCAATTGAATATTGTGGATTTTTTAAAAAGCAAAAAAATATATATTATAATACACTATTACCATTTCTAAGGTCTTGGTCATGAGAGTGAAACGTGCAATGATAATCCTGCTGGGTCTTCTCCTTTTGATGGGGCCGGTGGCAGCAAATTATGCCGATCCCACTGATTCCAGTTTCCTTCCCAGTGATCCTGCAAAAACCTGGATTATCACCGATATCGGTCAACAGAATGTCATCAAGCTGATTGCCAGTAATGCGACACCGGGTTATACAGGCCCAATCAGAAATGCACCGGTCACGTTCAGCGTTGATAATCCACTGCTTGGTACAATAACTCCCATTAATTCAATAACAGATACTAATGGCGAAGCACTCTGTGCTTTTACCGTCAATACAACCCGGCCAACAAGCGGTGTTGCAAGGATCGCCGCCGACATTGTTTCATATGAGGATGGAACAGGCGCAGCGTATCATACAATCATATCCTGGGATCAGAACATCGATCACAATGTTCCTTATAATGCCGTTTTTGCCTATTCCAATCAGGGGGGCGTTGAGGATGTGATGCCGGTTAAAATATCAATTTTCGACCGTTGGGAAAATCCTGTAGATGACCGGTTTGAGACCCAGCATTCATTACCCAAACACAGTGTAACCCTTCATGTAAACGGACCGTCCCCGCCAAACGACTGTGGCTTTACGGATTACGGGCGTGTCCACGATACAGCAATGAATCTCGGTTCAAACGGGATTGTGAACGTCAACATCACACCCGCAACAAAACCCGGCTGGCACTATATTCTTATGAATTCCATGGGAAGTATTCCCGAACAGATGAAAATGTTCAATACGGTGGCAAATGGTGTGCCGTATTCCATGACACAGTCTTTTAGTCCGGATGGTGAACCGTATGCAACCGTCCTTGCTGACGGAACGAGCAAGTTCACCTTTTACTACACCCTGTATGATAAATACGGAAACCCGACACGGGACCAGTCAGTCTGGATCAACACCTCAGTTCCCGGGGAAGAAAGCCTCCGTAAATCTATAGAGAACGGACAGATCTGGTCCACCTACGGGCCCAAATCCTTTACCGGTCTGTTTACGATCAATGCAATCCCGGTAAATAATATTTCCATTACTGTTACCAAAGTAGTCCGGTTTTACAACACCTCTCCGACCAATCTTGATCTTTCAGCTAATCCACAGAGCATGCCAAGCCGCGATGCCAATCCATCAATCTATTCGAATATCTCCGCTAAAGTAGTGGATATTATGGGCAACGGCGTTGAGGGTGAGGAAGTAACATTCACGTTTCATGATGTTACCAATACTCCAGCGACTGCGACTGTGACGGGTGCACCTTCATTCTCAAGCACCAGTACCGTCCTCACTACGAGTGCAACAACAGATTCGAATGGATATGCCACAGTCAAATTCTATCCCGGTTCATACGCTACCGTGAACGAACCGGGGTATCTGCAGGCCGTTACCGGTACTGCAAAAATAACCGCGACATGGGACGGCAACCAAAAGGACGAACCGGTAACCTGGAAGAATTACCCCTACCTGAGTGCCATTGTTGCCGTGAATCCCCAGCAGGTCAAAGTCGGGGATACGGTGAATGTCTCCTTCACGCTGAACGGGGATGGCTGGGCACTCTACCGGTATCCGGTTGATGTTGACCTTGTACTGGACAGATCCGGAAGTATGGATTGGGATATCAACGGAAATAGTCCAGCACAATCAGAGCCACGATTATCCATTGCCAAAACTGCTGCAAAAAATTTTATCAGCAACATGAGTGAGGCCCGGGATAAGGTGGGCTTGTTCTCCTACAATTATTCATATGGTGTCAAGCATGATGCTGTACTACAAAGTCCGTTCGCACCAGTTAAAACAGCAGTAAATGGTCTTAAAGCCAATGGAGCAACCGGAACAAGAACTGCGTTAAAACAGGCTATTGATGATTTGATCGCAAACCCGAATGCAAATACAAAAGCAGTCCGGGCAGTGATCGTCATGACCGATGGGGACTGGAACAATGATGGTTCACCGGCAGCACATGGGACCGGGTGGCCGGCAGGTAACCCGGATTATACCTTCAGCGGAAGCAACCTTGAACCGGATAATTACCGGCATTATTCCGATCTCGGAGGAACACTGACTCCGTATACTAAATATGGCACCACTCGTTACAAATGTCTTGATGGAGAATTCACAACCCAGAATTTATCCATCTATGCCAAAGATAATAAGATCCGGCTGTATTTCATATTCTTTGCAGGAGATCCCGATCCAATCGCAAAAAGCACGCTGGAAACCATGGCTAAGGCAACCGGCGGGTTTTATCAAAAGGCCACCAGTGCGGCTGAGCTGAACGATGCCTACAACAGAATTTCCGGGGATCTCATAACTGAAGCAGGGGTAGATACACAGGTATCCTTGGATTTTGGACAATTAATCATAAACGAGGTACCAGTTGCTCCGGGGACAGAGGTTTTCACGTACGTGGGAGATCCCAGTGTCACAACACCGGTGAAAGGCGTTGATTTCCCGACAACCGAACCCGGTTCGACTATGCTGGACAAGTATAACAAGACCCCCAATGGGGTAATCGATAAGCACTTTATACCGGGAATCGACGTTGATACCGGATTCCCCTTTGCAGATACCGGTCCAATAATCACCAACCAGACAACGTATTGGAACACTCATGCACAGAAGCTCGCCTTCAATATAGGTTCGGTCAACGTCAACGAGACGTGGAAGGCTGATTTCCGCTTCAGGGTCTTACATGAGGGTAATATCCTTATATTCGGCCCTCAGTCAGAAGTCTGTTTTACCAACGGTGAGGCCGGCGATAGTTGTATGACTCTTCCCAATCTTACATTATCCTCTTCCATGAACCCGTTAAATGTCGGTGTCTCGGAAACCGCCATCATTCTGTCCACCCCTACCCGCATGACTTCAGGACAGATTACAGGAACACTTCCGGTTTCCTGGACCACCGACTACAATGGTGCAGAAATAATCACCGAAGAAGTGAGTTATATCCATGAGGACGATCCCCCGGTAAAATTTGATACAAAGACACTCAACAAGGCGTTCGGCGATCTTAATCTTCCCCAGAGCTCAGTCCTTAACATGGAAAAACTTCCCCCGGGCGGCTACAAGATCCAAGTTCATGCCTACACAAAGGATGCTTCAGCTACAGCCATATCTGAGGCCTATTCCTATTCCACGCAAGGCAGAGCTTTTATTAAACTCGAATAACTTTTTATCCGGGAAAAATGCCATTTCGAAAATTGTTCATTAATTCAGATGTACATTTTTTAATGAGATCGATAGAGGAATCAGATATCTAAAACTGCAAAATGCCTGACTACATTCACAGATAATTATTCCTTCTGAGCCACTCCACCTGCGGACCGGTATACCGGTAGATGATATCGCATTTCTCGTCCTGGAAGTTCCACGGGATGATAATAAGGACATCCCCTTCCCGGATCCAGACTTTCTTCTTTATCTTCCCCTTGATCCTGCCCATCCTCGTCACGCCGTCAAAGCAGCGGATCCGGATATGGTTTGCACCCATCATCAGTTCGGCATACCCGAACATTTCCCGGTTACGCTTCTGGGGGAGTTTTACCCTGATGACCTCATCGCCAGGCGGTGCTCCCGGTTTCTTATCCGTCAGTACAACCTCTCCTTTCTCGCGTTTTATGGGATTTTACGTGCTTAATTGTTGGTGCGGGGTAAAATATATTTATTCCTTCACCGGAGCAGGAATCGTGGTGCGCTACGGGACGGTTATTCCCGCCAGGACAAGGACAGGGCTTATAATCATGACTGCACCGACGCAGATAATGAAGAGACCGGACACCCGGTTGATCTGGGTGACGTTGCTCTCGCTGATCCGGGTCCGGAACGACCCGATGGAGCCGCACAGGATCACCCACCACATGGCAGAGCCAAAGAAGAACCCGGCAACAAAGGCGGCGGCGGCAGTGAGCGATGTCCCCCCGAAGATAAAACCATAGCCGGGCAGGGTCACCATCAGGAAGATCAGCGTCATCGGATTTGCAATGGTGAGTGCTGCCATGGAGAGGAAGTCCTTCAGGTAGCTCCCCTCTTCCGTGTTTTCCTGCCCGCTGGCTGGGACAAAGAAAATGATCCGCATGCCTACCGCGATGAGGACCAGCCCGGCAAATATCCGCAGGGCCATCTCCTGGCCGATGATGATCCCGGAGATGACGGAAAGGCCGAGAAACGCCACCAGGGCATAGACCGAATCGGCTACCGTGACCCCGAGACCGGAGAAGAGGCCGTGGAGTTTTCCTCCGGAGAGGGTCCGCTGGATACAGAGGAGGGAGAGAGGCCCCACCGGTACCGCGAGAATGAGACCGACGATGACTCCCTGGATTACGATACCAACATCCACGCTGCACCCAAAACCGTTTGCTGCTTTACCTGTTGAGCGTCCTCTGTCATCAATGTTGCACCGGACATCTCATGCTCTGCAGAGAATATTCATAGTAACCGGTTTTGCCTCTACCCGCACTACATAACGGGCCACCTGCCCGCTGCAATGCCATGGGAACTCTCACCGGTATTGCTCAGGGACATTCCGCTTAAGGGGGAGCCCCCGGGCCGGATTATTTTTACAGGAGTGATGTGAGGGGTCGCATGGGTACAGTTCACCAACCCGGATCCGGGGAGTTCTTGTGAATTCACGTCATAATTTTTCGGTGACGGTCTTGTGGCCCGGGCCGTAAAAATACAAGTGTACCCACGCGACCCCCCCTCACCCCTCCCGGTTTTCGCGTAAAATTGTGGAATTTTCACGTCATAAAGTAAGAGTTAGGCAGGTATTTTGGTGTGTAGGGGGTCGCGTGGGTACAGAATGCCGGGTCGGGAGGGATTGATTTTAAGCGTGGTCTTGTTGAAGCACGTTGACCGGATCGGTGCTTCCAGCGGCCAAGGGTATTCTTTAACGGTCTCATAAAACCCGGTGCCGGTTCAGAAGAGAATTGATTATTGAGAGATTATGCGAGAAGCAGGAGTCGAACCTGCGAACCCCTACGGGAACAGATCTTGAGTCTGCCTCTGTTGGCCACTTAGATATTCTCGCTTGGAATAATGTTGGTGCTGGAATGTAAAAGACTTTGAGATTTTATGGAATTGCTCTTTTGTTACATGAAGTCGGCAAGGCCGAGCTGCTGCTGCTTCTCCTCGCCGAAGGTGGACTCGATCGCAAGGTCGATCACCTCGACCCTTTGCTTGGTATACTCCGATACCTTGTACTTGCGGCAGATCTCGCGGGACATCTCAAGATATTTCTTGACGGAGCCCTCGTGAACCGTGGGGATGATGTTCCCGTTGCAGATCCCTTTTCCCTTGAACTTCGTGCACTTGCCGGCAAGCGGCATCCGCCGGTAACTCGTATTGCACTTCGTGCACCGGAACTTCTGTTTGGAAAATGCCGAGAGGTTTCCCATGAGGTCACGGATGAAATGGGTGTTGAGCACCCGCTCTGCCACGTCATCGGCGTCAACGGCCCGGATCTTCTCCGCGAGATCAAGCTCCGCCCCGAGCTTGTCGGTCATCGTCTTCATCTGGGTATACATCGATTCAATCGGTCCCGCAGAGATATCCGAGGTATCGTGGGTGAACTGGAAGCCTTCGAGTTGGGCCGGCGTCCCGATCCTGTTTTCCACGCGGTCGATGAGTTTGACGATCGTCTTGGGCTCTGCATAGAGAAGGGCACTGGTATATACTTCGATCGGGTAATGGTCGCAGACATCGACGTTGAGCGCCTCCTTGTCGATCTCGGCCGGGTCGATCCGGCTTGTCAGGACGAGGGGGGCGTCCATCGATCCGCCCCGGTTCTGCGGCAGGAAAGACCGCGAGAAATTGATCAGGCCGTCAAGGAGGAGCATGATGCAGTCCTCATCGCCATCACACTGTCCGGTGAAGATGCCGTTTGCGACGAGCGTATGATCATCTGCTACCGTCAGGCAGTAGACCCGGTCCTCGGGTGCAGGAACCGGTTCAGCAAGCCGGATCGTGTCGGAGATCACACAGGAACCTTCGAAGATCGGTACTGAATCGCCGGGCTTGAGTTCCATTGCCCGGAGTTTACGGAGATATCCCGTGTCCCAGACCAGCATTGCATGGTCGGGTGTAACCACGAGCTCCTTCCCCCGTGACGTGGTGAACCGGATCAGGGATGCCGGGGAACGGTGGATGGAGACGGACGTGACTTTCCGGATATGGATCTGGCCATTCGTATCAACGGTGCGGGTGGCAAACGGCCGTACCGGGTCTGAGTAGTAGGTGCCGAGCCGGTCAAGGCCCGGCTGGTTAATATCGAAATTCTCCAGCACGAACTTCCGGATGGGGGTTTTTTCCCATCTCCTGCCATCGTACACCTCGATTTCCGTGTCGCCGTAAAAACAGTTTCGGCGCTTGGCGGCATGGAAGAACGGGTGGGCGTATCCCACGTTCGCACGCGTGAACCCGGCGATCCGTGCAAGGACGCCGGCACTCGTGTGCGGTGCAAGGCCGATGACCAGGTGTCCCACGAGGTCGGCAGGTTCCTTCACGTTGTAGAACGGTTCAAGGCCATAGCACTTGACGAGCAGTTCGTCCATGAACTTTGTTACGCTGACCAGCCACTCGGCACAGGAGTCGGAGACAAGGATATCCTGGGCGTGGAGTTCCACCACCTGCAGGCCGTTCTGGAGATCGTAACCGTGGGTATCCTTTGTATAGCCAAGCGAGCGCATTTTTTCCACGGAGACACGGACTTCATCCGGGCGGATATGCGTCAGGGGCAGGTCGATCATGTCGAACCGGGTCGTACCGTCCTTGAAGACAAAGATGTTCTGCTGTGCCCGCAGGATGCCCTTCTCCATCGCCTCCACGGACTTCTCCCGGGAGATCATACCCTTGACACCTTTGACGAGGGCGATGCTGTCGGTCTTAAGGCCCATCCGTTCCATTGCTTTTGCGTACTCTGCCTTGACGTTGAGGCTGATCCGTTGGCTGCATACCGCGGGGACATCGCAGTTCGGGCACCGGTCCTGCAGGATCTCGTGGCCGCACTTCTGGCAGGTGAAGAGCGCGACCGTATGGCCCCCGCATTTTTCGCACCGGTTCAGGTACGTGATCTCGTTGCAGGCCGAGCACCGGCGCCGCCCCACTTCGATCTCGATGATCCCGCCCTCCTTCTGGAAGTCGAGTTCCGTGTTCTCCGCGTCCACTTCCGCCGTGTGGGCAGAGGCAGACTGGAACGAGCGCCGGTTCCCGCCGGAATCCCCGAGCGGGAAGAGGACGTGGGGCGGGGGGTTCATTTTCCGCGGCTTCGATTTCCCGGGCCGGCCCATACGCCCTCCGATCCGTGTGCCGGACCGGGACCGCATCCTGAGGCCGGAGAGGTGCATCACCAGCGCGAGCGGGAGCGCATCGGCCGGTGCGTTCTGCCACGTTTCCCCTTTTTTCAGGGTATCATCAAGCCCGAGCCCGGCGATGAAAGCACGATATGTCCGGATGTGTACGGTCTCCTCGCGGACTTCATGCGGGATCAACAGGGTCTCAAGTGATTCCTTGATTGCTGAATCGTTTGGGAGGTACAGACTGTCTTCCTTCACGCTTCCCTTCATTGACACGTGCTCTGCGAGGGCACGGATCTGGTCGGTTGAGATATCGTCCCAGAACCAGGTCCAGGCAGGATACAGGTAACCTCCCTTCCGGGCAAAGTCGAGCGCCTCTGCTTCGTTCTTCGGGGATGTTGCCCCTTCACCGGCATCGAGCAGCCACCACTCCTCGCAGTAGCCTGCCGGTACGAGCGGGTGGTTATTCTCCAGGAACTCACCGTAGGAGATCAGGATCTCGCCGACGTCGAGGATCTTCTCGATCCCGGCAACGAGTCGTTTTGCCGTCGCCTCGTCATCGATCCGGAGCACGTCGCCATTCCGGAGCCGTACTGTCGGGCCCTCGATGGAATCAACCGGCACAACACCGCAGGCTTTGCCCGGCCGTTCGGTCTTCATCTGGGTCCCGGTTGCAAGAAATTCCCCGAGGACATAGAGGGTTGCGGGATGCATCCCTGCGGCGGCAAAACCGGTATTGCGCGACCTCCCGTACCGGAGCCGGAAGCCCCCTTTGCGCATCGGGTAGGAGAAGACCGGACGGCCCCCGATCAGATCGCGGAGGTACTTGTCGAGCGGCTTGATGCCAACAGTCTTCTCACCGTCGCCGCTTTTTGCTGCACCGGCGATCAGTTTATCGAGCCAGTCCCAGCCTTCCATCTTCATCTTCTCGACCCGGCTCTTGAGCTTGCGGGCCTTACCGGCAATGCCTTCCCCGATGACGAGCGCCATGCCACCGCGGACGGCATTCGTCTCCACCCGCTCGAGGTTCCGGTGGCCCGAGACCTCTTCCTGTTCGGTTGCTTCGCCATCGATACAGACCGGGCAGTTCTCGATGATGATCCGGATCTCCGCTTCGCTTGGGAGATACTGGAGGTTCATGATCGAGTTGTACTGGCGGATCTCCTCGATGTACCGTTCCACTTCCTCCTGTCGCGGGACATAGCGGTTGATGCCCAGTTTCTGGCGCACGTAATCCCCGACCAGTACCGACATCGCCTGTGCCGTTCCCCCGGCGCTCCGTATCGGACCAGCGTAAAAGATCATCAGGTAACTGCTGCCGTCATCGTTCCTGCCAAGACCGACCTTGGCAATCCCTTCCGTGGGTGCGGATACGACCCCTTCAGTCAGGAGTGCCATCGCAACGCGGATCGCGTGGTCGAGCACCTCATCGTTGTTCTTCTCCCCGAACTTCCGGGCAACAAAATCGTCACCGATCCGGAGGGCTGCCTCTTCACGGGACATCTGCTGTTCAAGTTCACGGATCCGCACCGCCACGCCCTTGACCCCGACCAGCACCTCCACACGGTCCGCGAGATCGCTTGCGATCGGGATCTCGACATCGGTGCTGGGATCGAGACCCCGGGTGCGGGCCTCTTTTGCAATCGCAATTTCACGATAGAGCCCGTCCAGCAGGGACTTCTCATAGGCTTCCATCGTGGGCGAGAGCTTGAGCATACCGGTACGGTTGTGCCGCACGGGGATTTATGGATGCTGATTCAGGAGGATCCGGTCAATCCGGGAACAGGAAAGATCAAAGGGTACGAAATAAAAAAGGGACCTGAGGGGGAACGCCGCAGCGTTTACATCACGGTTTCTCTTCTTTCTTCTCTTCAGGCTTCACATTTGCTTTGTGCGTAAAGACCGTTGCACCCGCACCGATGCATGCCGTGATAATCCCGATTATGGCCGCGATGACCGTAGGGCTCTCCAGGGGCCCTGATGATGAGGTCTCGGTGGCAACGGGCTGCACGGTCTGCACGATGATGACGGGTGCAGCCGTGGGGATCGCAGTAGCGGCGGTTGCAACAGTCGTTGACTGGGCAGAGGAATACCCGCTTAACGGGACAAGCGTACCGAAGGCATGGTTCTCCTGTCCGGCAACAACATAGGTGGTTCCCTCGTAATCGTAGTATCCACTCAGTGCCAGTCGCAGGATGTGGCTTCCTGCAGGAAGGCCAGTAAGGGTTCCCGGAGTGGTCCCATGGTATACCCCATCGATCAGGATAGCAGCTCCCATGGGGGTTGAGGCAACCGTAAGATTGCCGGTCGTGGCCGGGGTTGTTGTTATCACCGTTGTTTCAGCGGTTGTCGTCGGGGCGACCGTGGTTGTTGCCGGCACCGCCGTTGTGGCTGTTGCAGCAACCGTGGTTGTCGCCGCTTCTGTGGTAACCTGCGTAGTCACCGTCGTTTCAAGGGTTGTTTCAGTAGTCGTCGGAACAGCCGTTGTATTCGTCGTATTTGTTGTATTTACAACATCCGCTGATACAGGCACTATTATCACAAAGGCAATCGCGATAAGGATGATGAGATGCCTACAGGTCATCTTCATGGTACGATCTCCAGGTCAACGTATTTGTTCATGAACATCTGATCACACCAGGTTTTTCGATACTGGGATCTATCCCCTTGCGATCCGGATATACCGGGAGCGCTACGTCCATCGGGGATCCCTGTGCAGGGTAATTTCTCAACCCCCATTACGGGACACCTGCCGGAAGAGAGATCATGGTTCAGGAAATTATTGCGTGGGCTGGCATGATGAATGTTGTCAGACCCGGCATCCCTGCCGCTTGCATATACAGGGAATTTTACGTGCCGCATCTGCCTGCCAGGGTTACTGTTTTCTGCCGGTTGCAGCAATGAGAGGGATCCGGATTGCGACCAGCATGTCAAATCCCTTACGCAGAATCGTTTTGCATTCATAAGGTAACGAAAAGATTTCAGGTGTGTCTGGATTTTATCACGAAAAAGTGAGGTGGGTGGGGAGAAGGATTGACATCTTTTTTCTCACTCACCATTTCCATTATTTACCGGGTTTCATCCGGGTAATTCAGAGTGTGTAACTTCACTTATTTGGAGATCTCTTCCATTACCTTGTCAATGATTGCCTCGCTCCGGTTCTTCATGCCAAACCAGACGACAATCGCAATCGAGGCGCCGAGCCCGATACCGATACCCCAGAAGATTGGTGTGAGGATCGTGTAGATAATCGAAAGGTCCAGGAGAAGCTGTGAAAGCGCCAGCATGATGACGACAAAGTACAGGAACACACGGAGCAGCAGGAGCACCGGGCTGATCAGCTCAATGCGTGTGGTATTTGTCGAGTAATTCCTGAATACATCAATAAAGTAATCCACAAGGATGATGCCGACAACAATAATGATGACGAATGCGACGACATGGGGAATATACTCGATGACCCCGGTCATGAACTTGCTGAGATAGTCCAGGTTGAGGATATCAACTGCGGCGAGAATCGCAATAAGGTAGATAATGCACCGAACTGTTATATCTCCCATATATCCGAATGAGACCGGAGACTTCGTAACGTGTTTACCCAGGTCCGATTCACCGATTGCCGGGGTTGCGGTTGCTGTCGCAGTTGCCTTGTCAAGAATGATCCGGGCGGCTTTTCCAAGCAGGCGTCCTACTACCCAGCCGATAAGAAGAACAACAAGCGCACCTATAATGGCAGGAAGTACCGCCACTACATTTTCCAATCCACGGGATACTATGTCAATTGAAACCATAATTTACCTCCTTTTTTTTAAGCACATATAGATTTGTGAGATAGAGTTGCAACAAATTAGGTTGCATACACTACAGTATTGATTTTACTGTTTATAGTATTTAAAATTTTACTACATCAACAATACATCTTGCTGATTCATAACAATTATAAATTCTGCATACCAAACTTCTTAGCAAGGCCGCGCTATCCGGTTTTACATTACCATGATGCAGGATTACCAGCAGGAACTCATTGTAATTCGGGACCTCCTCAAGAAGAACCCGAACGGGATGAGTGTAACCGATATCTCAAAGGCGTTGAAAAAGAACAAAAATACCGTAGGGAGATATCTCGACATCCTGCTCATCTCCGGACAGGTCGACATGCGGACCTACGGCATGGCAAAAGTATACTCTCTCTCCCAGCGGGTCCCGCTGTCCGCCATGCTCAGTTATTCAAAAGAACTGATCATGGTACTGGATAACGAGTCCCGGATCATTGATGTCAATGGTAATTTTTTAAGCCTCCTACAGCTCTCGCGTGAAGAGACGGTTGGAAAGAATATCACCTACCTGCAATCACCCGAAGTGGATGTCCATGAATTTCTGGACAGTATTACCTCAGACCGGCTGAACAGCGAGAATACCATCACCTTCAAAGTGAGGGGCAAGGGCGAGCGGATCTTCCACCAGAAGTGCGTCCCGACCGTTTTCGATGATGGGAGAAAAGGGATCACGCTGATCCTTGAGGATGTCACGGAGCACATCCTTGCTGAACGGGATGTCCGGGAGAGTGAGGAGCGCTTCCGGATGATGGCAGAGAACATCCGTGACGGGCTCATCATACTGGAGAACGGCAAAACCGTGTATGCCAACAACCGCATCTCAGAGATCACCGGGTATTCCAACGAAGAACTCTGGTCAATGAATACCCTCACTATCATCCCATCGGAATGCCATGATGAAGTAGCAAAGCGGATACGGGATATCGAAACCCATCCTGACAAGCCAAGCGATATCCAGATGTGGATCATCCGGAAGGATGGTGAAAGGAGGTTCGTCTATCTCCGGTTCAGTGCAGTACGGCACAGCAACACACTCTATAATTTCGTGATATTCACCGATATCACGGAGCTCAAGGCGCAGGAGGCGAAGGTGCGGGAAAGCGAGCAGCGGTTCCGGATGATGGCTGAGAACATCCAGGACGGGCTCATCATTGCAGAGAACGATCGGGTCGTGTACACGAACCGCCGTATCAACGAGATCTCAGGGTATTCTGAGGAAGAGATGGCTTCGATGGGACTCCGTGGGACCATTATCGTGGAAGATGTATCGGAGATCGCCGCGGCAGGTATTATCCCCCATTCGGAGAAGACAAAAATTGAGGAGATTGTCAGAAATGTCCAGCCGGATTCAGGTACACCCGGGGAATTCAGTGTCTGGATACGACGCAAGGATGGCATGCCACGGTTTATCCAGGGGAAGGTCACCGCGGCCCGTCACGGGGATGTAACCAGTACCTACATCACTATCGCAGATATCACGGTGTTTGCAGAGCGGGAGAAGAACCTGCGTGAGCGGATCGATGCGCTCCAGGAAATCCTGCATTAATGGATCATGTCCCCGGCTTGTAAACTCCGGGATGTGGTTCATCATTTATTATTCATATGTATAATCCATAGGAAAAATGTTTTAATACTATAACTTCTAACTTTAGTGATACATTTGCTTATACAGCGTGAGACAATCATGACAGTTTGTAAAAGAGATATAATTCTTGGGAACAGGATACCCCACAATTCCGGACATACGGGATACCGGAGCCACAGTCTCCTTGCGCTCCTGATCCTGACTGGTATCGCGATGGCATGCATTGCAGTATCACCTGCAAGTGCCGGATCACAATATATGGCGGGAAGCCCGGAGCTTTCCGCAACGATCTCCGGCAACAATGAACTCTCGCCCGGTAAGGAAGTACAGCTTGCCGTCGTCATCCAGAACACCGGAATTAACGAGTTCAAGTTTGTAAAATCGGGCATTGTTGATACGGACGACCTCCCGAATACCGCAAAATTCCTTACGGTAACCCTTGGTTCAGGTGACTCTTCCCTTATTGTGAAGTCAGACCCGCAGATGGTCGGTGACCTCAAGGCAAGCGGAACGGCAACCGCCACATTCACGGTAAGAGTCCCCTCTGATGCTGCAGCAGGGACCTACTCACTGCCGGTCCGGCTGAACTACACCTACCTGTATACCGCCGAACAGTACGGATCTGATACGGTCCAGTATACCTACAAGACCATCGATGAGACTCTCCAGATCCCGGTAAAGGTCAAATCGAATGTCAGGATCGCTGTCCTCTCTGCCGATATCCAGCACCTGAATGCCGGTACGGAGGGATATATCACCCTCACCGTGCAGAATGCCGGCCACGAGGACGCAAAGAAGGCAATTGTCACGATTGCACGAAATGACGGGAGCCCCGTTATCCCAACGGAAGCCAGTGCATATGTCGGTGACTTCCCGGCCAACGGGACCGCAAAGTGCATCTTCAAGACCTCCGTGGATCAGGGCGCAGAAGAACAGACGTACCCCCTCGATGTCTATGTGAAATATGAGAACAGTGAAGGCGACACCGTCTCCTCCGATATCGAGACGATCGGGGTCCCGGTCGGTGGCAAGATCACCTTCTCCATCAACTCCGATGTGCAGACAATCGCACCCGGTGAGAAGAAAGTGATCCGGGCGAGCTTCAGGAACACCGGTGGGGCAACCGCATACCAGGCCCTTGCCCGGGTCAGCATGGTCGACCCATTCACCAGTAACGATGACTCAGCATTCCTCGGCGATATCGCACCCGGAGAGACAAAAGAGGCCTCGTTCCTGGTATCAGCAGATGGCTCTGCCACCGTGAAGAATTACGGCATCGATACCGAGATCCGGTACCGTGATGCGCTTGACAACTCCGTTATCTCGGACCCCATGAAACTGAGCGTCGATGTTGTCGAGAAGAAAAGCGCTGTCTCTTCGCTGATGGGTAACCCTGCTATCCTTGCCGCAATTGCCATCATCGTCATTGCAATCGGGTATCTCCTCTATCGCAGCAGGAAGAAACTCCAGTAACGAGGGAAGAGCATGACCTCCACCAGCTTTTCCGGCAATACCCGTACGGCCCTCGCGATGATCGCCCTGATCATCTGCAGCGCCGTTATTGCAGCGCCGGTCTCTGCAGCGATTTACACGCAAATATCGGGGTCACCTGCAACGACCTCCAAGTACCTTGGCGGAAGCCCGTCGCTCTCTGCCAGTGTAACCGGGGCCAACGAGTTTGCCCCGGGCCAGGACGCCACGATCACGGTCCTGGTGAAAAATTCCGGCGTCAACGCCATGAAGCAGCTCAACCAGACTGCAATTGAATACAGCGATCTCCCGACTACGGCAAAATTTGTCACGCTGACACTCACCTCCGACAACAATGCAGTGATCATAAAAAGCGATCCGCAGATCCTCAATAACATTCCTGCCAGCGGGACCGGTTCGACCGTGCAGTTCAAGGCAAAGATCTCCTCGAACGCAACCGCAGGAGAATACCAGCTTCCATTGATCATCAATTACCAGTATCCCCGGATTATCCAGCAGGAAAAAGACTCGGAGTTCGAAGATACCTATACAACAGCCGAGGTAACACTCCCCGTCACCATCCGGATCAAGCCCGAAGTGAAGATCGCCGTTGTAGAATCCACCTCGGATACGATCAGTGCGGGAACTGAAGGGTACCTCAGCCTGAAGATCAGGAATGACGGCCCCGAAAACGGCACCAAAGCCAGCGTAAAGCTCGTCCGGAGCGGGAGCAGTGCCATCATACCGACCGACGGTTCGGCGTTCATAGGGGATTTCCCGAGTGGCGGCATTGTCGGGTGCAGGTTCAAGATGGTCGCATCCAAGGATGCAACAACCCAGACCTACCCGGTCGATGTCCTTGTCACCTATACGAACAGCGAAGGGGACGTGGTCACAACGAAAAGCGAGACCATCGGTATCCCGGTAGACAGCAAGACCAGCTTCGCAGTAATCTCACCGGTACCCGCGGTTGCCGCCGGGTCGCAGGGCTCCATTGAGGTCCAGTACCGGAACACCGGGAACACAACGGTATACGAGACCCAGTCGCGGCTGACTCCCCATGGCGATGTCACCATTGATAACAATGTGGCATACCTTGGCGAGCTCAAGCCGGGGGAATCCGCGACCGCCCTGTACGACATCGCCGTCGGGAAGGGCACCGAACCTTCGACCTATACATTCGACAGCAAGCTCCGGTTCCGTGACGCCCTCGGCAACAGCCAGGAGTCCGACACGGTTGCAGTAACCATACAGGTCCTGCCCGCCAGGGCAGATACTATTGCCGGAATTCCTACAACCGTCATCATTGCCGGGATCATCCTTGTAGTTATTGCTGCCGGTATCGGGCTGTTTGCATACCGGCGCAAAAAGAGCCCGCAGTGAGCACTCATGACACCCATACAGGGAAATGCACGTACCAATACCGTGACCGGGTGCTGGTCTCCTGCGATGAACAGATGTGAATGGGGGTATGGCATATGATTAAAGAAATTTTTGAAGGTATTGCACATATCATCATTAAACGGCCGAAGCTGGTAGCCGGCTTTGTCATCGCCCTCTTCTGCATCGGTCTCTATGGAATGACCACGCTTACGATGGCGACCGGCTGGGAGACCTACATCAATAAGGACACTCCCGCCGGGAACCTCCAGGCAAAATATGAGCAGGACTACAGTTCGGATACGATCATCCTCATCATCGAGGCAGGGGACCCGCTGAGCCCGGATGTCCTTTCTTACATCGATAACCTCGAAACGGATATCCGGCAACAGCAGAATATCGACAGCATATACAGCATTACGGATGTCCTGAAGGCCTATAATGGAGGGACCCTCCCCTCATCGCGGGATGAAACACTGCGCATCGTCAACTCACTGCCTGAGAGCACACGCGAGAAGGTCTATCCTTCCAACGTGATGACCCTTGTCCAGATCCAGCTTACCGAGGGATTGTCGGAGGAGGTCCAGAAGACCGTCCTCGGCAACATGGAATCGATCATCGGGACATCCCCTGTTCCCCCCGGCGTAACTGTAGAAATGTCCGGTTCCCCCGCATTTAACCAGCAGATGAGCGAAGGGCTTTCGAGCAACATGGGTATCCTCATTGGAGGTGCCCTCGTCCTGATGATCATCACGATGGGGATCCTCTTTGCCTATGTCCGCCACCGGTTCATGCCGGTCCTGCTGGTCGCCATCGGCCTTGTCACCTCCCTTGGCCTGATGGGCCTTGCCGGCATCGCGCTGAACATGGCGGTGATCGGGGCCTTCCCGGTCCTGATTGGGCTTGGGATCGATTATGCGATCCAGTTCCACGCACGGTTTGACGAGGAAGCAAGAAAAGGATCGCTTGAGGATGCGGTCTTCAATACCGTGACCCGTACCGGTCCGGCGGTCATGTACGCAATGCTCGCCACATCCATGGGATTTTTAGCCATGTTTGTCTCGACTGTTACGATGATACAGTCGTTTGGCCTTGTGGCTATCATCGGCATCAACACCTGCTACTGGGTGTCCTGCATCGGCATGCCAACGCTCGCACTCCTGCTGAACTACAAGCCAAAACCCGACCAGACCGGGCAGTGTTATGCCGTAGGAACAGATGCCTGCGATACGATCATCGGAAAACAGAAAAGCACCAAGAAGAGCTCCTTCTCCTATGGCGATTTCCTGACCAGCACCTCCGTAAAGATCGCAAAGAACCCGATACCTGTCCTTCTCATAGCCGGTCTTATCGCCCTCATCGGGTTCCAGATCGACCCGACCATCCCGGTCAGTTCTGATGAGAACTCGTTTGTCCCCTCGGATATGCCAGCCAAGATCAACATAGACAAGGTCAGCCGTGTGATCGGTGCATCCAGTACCGCGGACCTGATGGTCCAGGGGTCGCGGGTAACAGATCTCGATACCGTGATCTGGATGAAGGAGTTCCAGGATTACGAACTGGCGCACCATTCGCAATTGACCGGTGTGACGAGCATTGTTACGTATATCCTCCAGTATAATGGCGGCGTGATGCCGGGGACCCAGGCCGAACTCAACAGCGTGCTGGCGAAAATACCGGAGGAGACACGGGAATCGGTTCTCAGCGACCCGATGTGCGGGATCATCCGGTTCAGCACCGAAGACATGGAGATGATGCAGCAGGAGACCTTAAAAGAGCAGATGAAGACAGAGATCGAATTCCTTGAACCACCGATCGGAATCACGGTACAACCCGCAGGAAGCTTCGAATTGTACACCACCCTCCTGGGGTCCATGTCGGAGTCAAAGGACCAGATGACCGTTCTCGGGTTCATCTTTGTCTTTGCCTTCCTGATCATCGTATACCGCCACCTCCACGCGGTCTCGCCGATCATTCCGATCATCTTCATTGTCGGCTGGAACGCGGTCATGATGTACATCATCGGCCTTACGTACAACCCGCTCACGGCAACCCTCGGGTCGATGACCATCGGTGTTGCCGCAGAATACACCATCCTGGTCATGGAGCGGTACGCGGAGGAGGAAGAACGGTTGCATGATCCCATCGCCGCCATCCAGGAGAGCGTCCAGAAGATCGGCAGCGCCATCACGGTCTCGGGCCTTGCCACCTTCTTCGGGTTCTCGGCACTCTGCCTTGCAACATTCCCGATCATCAGCAACTTTGGTATCTCGACCCTGATCGCGGTCGCGTTCTCGCTGATCGGCGCGATCTTCATCATGCCGGCTGTACTCTCGCTGATGGGCCAGTTAACGGAATGGCTTGAGAAAAGAAAAGCACCGCGAGCTCCTGAAGGGAGCGAATGAACCCGGTCCGTGTTCCCCAATCATCCCCCTTTTTTAAAATCCATACCGGTAAACCCGGCTATAAAAAATCCTGCATCTGAAAAAACGCAGGGACACGCCTTCAATCCGGAGAGTGCAGGGAAAATTACCTGCTCACTCGTCTTTCTCAGCATGCTCCACGATGGTTGGCAGGCCGGCCTCCCCCATCTGCCAGAGCGTGAGCGTGGCGCAGGAACGGATGATCTCGTCTGCATCGTTGAGCCGCTGCCGGAGTGGTTCCACGGCGGGCACCCCGATCCGGCAGAGGGCCTGCGATAAAAATCCCCGCAGTTCCCGGTCATCGCTTGCCATTGCCGCGATCAGCGATTCGATTGCCGGGATGCCGATCTCGCCGAGGGCGGCGGCAGCGTAGCGCCGGAACTCCCGGCTGTCGTGCTCTCGCATCGCGACGATCAGCGGTGCGACCGAGGACTCCCCAATCTTCGCGAGCGCAATCGCTGCGTACCAGCGCCGGTCATTGTCCCCTGCTTCCGCGAGGGCCGCAATGAGGGGGGCGATTGCAGGCTTCCCGGTCTCCCGTAGGTGCGAGATCGCTTCATGCCGCTCTTCGATCCGCGGTGAGGCGAGGGCCGCAATCTGCTCCCGGATCTCCTCCCCGCTGACCTTCATCTCTCCACCGGTTTCTGTCATACCTGACAGTGATCTGCGCACTCCGCCCACTTGGCTTTTTCCATTTCCGAACGGTCATCAGACCGTGAGGACGAGAAGAATTGCAAAGCAATTCTTCGAAGGTCGGCTGATGCCTCCCTTCTCATTGTCGTGGTTCAAAGATTTCTGTTGAAATCTTCTCTTCCTCAAGGTTCTGACGGACCTTTCGGATTCTGATGAACCACTCCAACTTCGAAGTCCGAGCAGTCATCAGGCTGCGAGGAGGAGGAGAACGCATCAGCGTTCTTCGAAGACCCTGCGGGTCTTCTCGTTGTCGTGGTTCTGATGAACTACTTCAACTTCGAAAAGCCTGATGGCTCTTCTCGCGGTTCGGGGTTCGAAGATTTCCTGCGGAAATCTTCTCTTCCTCAAGGTCCTAGCGGACCTTTCGGATTCTGATGACCCTCCCCGATTCGAACCCCGATACAGTATCAGAATCACGTGATTATCACACGAATCCCAGCCAGGCCGGGACAAAGAGGATGCCAAAGAAGAAAAGCATCATTGCCATGCCAAGCGGGATGCCGACCCGTGCCCATTCGCTGCTGCTGATACTGAGCTTGCAGGCAGCGATGATGTTGGGGATGTTGCCGGGGATGAGCATCCCTCCGGCAATAAGCAGTCCCATCAGGGCGCTCGTGATCTGCTCCAGAGAGAGGGCGGGGCTGATCTCCGCCGCGGCAAGGGTTGCGTTGTCGAGCACGGCCGAGACAATGTTGATCCAGTACAGTCCGGCCGACGGGATTGCGATGACATATTCGAGAATGATCGGCTTGAAGCCTTCACCGAGGAAGACGAGCGCCATGATAAAGAGATAGACCTTACCGGCCCGCAACAGGATTTCCCTGAGCGTTTCGCGCTCTACGATACACTCGAGTTTCTCGTCGCCCGTATGGCTGCGGGAGAAGAGAACGACCCCCACGACCCCGAGAGCGAGGATGGAGGGGATGATATAGAGTGCAAGGCGGTCGAAGAGGAAGGTGAAACCTGCATAGTAGGGAGCGCCCGAGAGTTTGGAGACCACGATCGTAGAGAGGGGTTCACCGAGCGGGGTGAGGCCGGCGCCAAGCCCGATAGAGAAACAGGAGACCACTGTAATCTCCACCTTGGCCTTCCTGACAACCGGCAGGGCGTTGATGATCTCGACAAGGATGATCGCAGCAAGGATCGCGGAGATGATGCTCGACACCAGGCCGAGGATAACGATGAGCATAAAGACGATCAACCTGAGCGAGAAACGGTCAACCATCCCAACGATCGCTTCCTGCATCCGGTGGTGGAAGAAGTAGATCAGGAGGCCGAAGACGAGGACGATCTGGACGATCCCGATCGGGATCCCGAACAGGCTCGTGATCTGCAGCGGGGAGAGAAGCGCCTCTTTTATAATTTCCAGGCTCCAGCCGGTCTGCTCTCCGGGGATGACAATCAGTCCTGCAAGTGTCAGGGCCGCCACACCGCAGGTAAAGAGAAAGACCTCGAGGTTGCACTCGATGCATTTCACCCGGAACGGGAGTATGAGCACGAGCGCGAAGATGATGAGCAGCCCAAGGTTCGCAAACACGTCCATATCCTGTCTCCCGGGTTCCCGGCAGGGGATGAACAGCCGGTTCCTGCTGGAATGTGGGTTCCCGGAAGATTAATGGATTACTTTTCATGACACCGTCCCCTCCCGGGGTAACAAAGTATATTACCTACATCGGAAGTATAGGCAATTGATCATCTCTGAGGTGTGTGGGGGATGGCGCAGGATCTCATGAAAACGATTAGTGCACTGCAGAACGCAGCAGTCGGGAACTGTAAGAAGCGGATAGCAGATGCGGCACTGAGGGCAAAGGGCATTATCGGGAGCGATCCTCCGGATACCGAGACCTCCGAGCCCTGCCGGAAGCCCCTGTGCGGGGTAACATCGATCCTGAAACGGAAACACGGACTCTAGTGGGGGGGCATCATGGATTCGGAAAAAACACTCCTGCAGCAGATCCGGGACAAGGAGCAGGAACTCGCTCAGGAGGTCGACGCTGCCCGGGCGGAGGCGGAGGCGTCCGTTGCCGCCGCGCGTGCTGAAGCCGAAGACCTGCTCTGTACGGCAGACAAGCTCGGGAAGACCACTGCTGAACAGGTGTACTGGAAGGAGCGGGGGAGGACCGAGATCGAGATCGGGGACCTGAAAAAAGCAGCTGAACTGGACAGGGAGACCACCCAGGTACAGGGAGAGCGGAATGTTCCTGCCGCTGCGGAACGGATTGTCCGGTACGTAACATCGGAATGAGGCCGGGGATGCCCGGCAGGGAGTTGTATGCTCCAGGCAATGAAACGCATCCAGGTGATCGGGCCAAAGGATGAACTGGGCCGGGCAGTCGACCTGTTGTACCGGGCGGGCACCGTCCATCTCGAAAACGCACCGGAACTCATATCACGGGGCGAGATCTGCCTCGACCGTGTCAGGCAGGAGGAGGCCACGGCCGTTGCCGAAGTCCTCGGGAAGACCAGCGCTATCTTTTCCACCCTCCCTCCCATCGAAGATGATCCGGACCGCCAGGCACAGCTCCGGGCATCTCTTGAAAAAAAGACTCACGCTGAGCTTGTTGAACGGGCGCGGGAGATCATCCATACCCTCGAGACAACGACACGGGAGCTGGCGGCAAAGAAAAGCGAGCTTACGCTCTCGATCACAACGCTGAACCGGTACGAGAAGGTACTTGATATCATCCAGCCGGTTGAGAAGGAACTGCCGGTACTGGAGGGATTCGAGGTCACGATCCTCCTCATCCAGGAGGAGCACCGGGACGTCCTCGCGCTGATCAAGAAAGAACTGGACACGATCACCGGCGACCGGTTCGAGATGACCGCAACAACGGTCGATGCCGATACCCTCGCTGCCATCATGGTCTTTCCCAAAAAGTACTCCGAGGAGATCCATTCCTTTATTTATTCCGTGAACGTGAACGAGGTGAGGCTCCCGAAAGAATACTCAGGCCGGCCGTTTTACGAGATGTATGCCCTGCTCGCAGACAGCAGGATGCGGGCCCAGGACGAGATCGCCCGTATCGATGCAGACCTGCTCACGTTCTCAAATACGTGGTACCAGGAACTTGTTGTCATCAGAAAGCAGCTTGAGAATATCCATGGGGAACTCGGGGAGTACCGGAACTTTGGGATCTCGGAGTACACGTTTGTCATCATGGGCTGGATCCCGAAAAAGTACCTCAAAAAGACTGAACAGGCCCTGCACGATACCTTTGGCGACCGTGTGATCGTCTGCGAACTCCCGACAACGGGAAAGGATATGGAAGATGCCCCGGTCTTCTATGATAATCCGTTCTGGGTGAAACCGTTCGAGGTCATCATGCAGCTCGTCTCCCCGCCACGGTACCGCGAGGTCGATCCGTCCCCTGTCCTTGCGATCTTCTTCCCGCTCTTCTTCGGCATCATGGTCGGCGACATCGGGTACGGGCTCGTTATCCTCGCCTTCGCGCTCATTATCCGTCACCGTTTCGCAGCAATCGCGTTTGCAAAAAGCCTTGCCGACATCCTGATAATCTCGTCAATACCGACAATCATCTTCGGGTACCTGTTCGGCGAATTCTTCGGGGACCTCGGGGAGGTGATGGGCTGGCTCCACCCGGTGCACATCCTCGGCATCACCTGGAACCGCGTGGAGGCAATGATCCCGATGCTGATCCTCGCCATCGCGATCGGGGTTATCCACGTGGTCCTGGGTCTCCTCATCGGCATCCGGAACGCGGTGATCACAAAGAGCCGCAAGCACCTTTATGAAAAGTGCGGCATGCTGATGATGATCCTGGCACTCGTCATCCTGATGGCGATGCTCGGCGGCGTTATTTCGGATACCGCGATCTACCCGGTAGTCGCCCTCATGGTCATCGCCCTGCCTCTCATCCTGATGGGGGCGGGGGTGTTCGGCACAATCGAGGTGATGGGCACGGTCGGTAACATCCTCTCGTACGCCCGGCTGATGGCAATCGGCATGGCCTCGGTGATCCTCGCGATGGTGGCAAACGAGCTCGGCGGGGCATTCGAGTTTGCCATCATCGGGATCATCGTTGCTATCCTGCTGCACGCACTCAATATCGTGCTCGCGATGTTCTCCCCTTCGATCCACTCGATGCGTCTCCATATCGTGGAGTTCTTCTCGAAGTTTTACGAAGGGGGCGGGATGAAGTATAAACCGTTCCGGAAAAATGCGGATGCAGAAGGGGCGGGGGAGTGATCCGGATCTGTTGGGTATTTTTTCAGCAGGGTCCGGCTGAAAACTTTTGAGCAAGGTCTGGTTGATCCGGAAACGGTTTTCAATCGCGATCATGATCGCGATGATTTTTTAAATCAAAGTCTGCCGAAAATTTTTCAATCAAGGTTTGATTGGAAAAAGATGTGAACTTGTAATTTTCAACCATCCGGTGTCACTTGGCTGTTACCGTCGCTTTAACAATATACGTTGCATTCTCAACGGACGGGACGAGTGTTTTGCAACGCCCATTGAGGCAGCCGCGAGCAGCCCTGTCATCACCGTACCAGAGATAGTATGTCCCAACAGAAGTGACTGAATCGGCAAGACTTTTAGTATACTCATGCGCATTTTTATCCAGACTGCTGACGATATGCCACTGGTAATTGGGATCTAAATCATCTATACTTGGATATGTTGTGCCATTGATGGTCAGGGTTTCCAGATACATCCGGTCAAGGTATCTGCTGTAGGTCATCCACGTGTAATTATATCCTGCGGAGCGGAGCATGATATAAAAAGTATTTCTGCCGCGTGCTTTAGGATCGGACATGATTGCTGATTTGTAATCCTGGGAGGACGTATCTTTGGCAAGATCCATCATCACGGGATCTGCCCTTAGCGATATGTCAGCAACGACCTTTCCCTCTGCTGCAACTGGGGGGATTATTGCATTGCACCAAAAACCGATTATCACGAGAAAGAGTAGCAATCCGATCCTAAATACGGGACCTTTTCTTTTCTTTTCGTTCTGTTTCATGTTATCACATCAAGCGCCGGACTGACTGGGCGATGGGATATAATTAATTATTATATGTTGATTTAAAAATTTTGTTAAATAATTTTATTTTATTGTATTGCTATTTACGTAATTAGGCATGCAGGTATTCAGAGAAAAAACTCCATTGCCTGTCTTTGCCCCGGTCATAACGATGGAGACGTTGCTTGTACAGGCCCTAGCGGAAATATCGGGATAGTGCGGGCATCTGAAAAAATGATTTTTTATTTAACGTGGTAAATTTACAATTTTGTCATAAAAGTTAAATCAAAAAAATTAATAATATCAATTTGTTAAATAGATTCTGTGAGATTATTTTTCGATAATTCATTCACTTTTCTGTTATGTAGTGACAGGAGTGTCACGTCTTTGGGGTAATAGAAAATGCCATTGAAGATTTTCTCACGAAAGACCGGCGCTTCCCGGAATTATTTATGGATCGCCGGAATTATCCTGGGTATCATCCTGTTAACCATGCCTGCCAGTGGAGACCCTCCACTGGGGGTAGGTTCTGGAACCTGTTTACCTGATTACTATGGGGACTGGAGATGCTGCACTGATCCATTGACTACATTGGATTGTATACAATATCCATGCCTGAATTATTGCGATTATGAAAAATGCTGGGCAGATGATCCGGCCTCGCCTCCCATAAGCTGCTCCAACAGTAAAATCTTTCATCCCGGCTCTTCAGTTTCTTTTTATGGATTGCTGGACCATGTCAGGATAAATGATCCCAACGGAGATGAAATAGAAAATTCGCTGGTTATAGGAAGGACCGCATTTCCGGCCTGTCCCTCCGGTCCCGGGGTATACTCGGTCCATATGGATCTCGTCTTCTATGACTGTTATACCTGTGACGATACAACTCCAACACCGACTACAGAGCCCACGCAAACTATTACCCCGAACGTTACCCCGACACTGCCGGAGGCTGATTTCACGTTCCCCACACCAGGCAACAATGCCCCGATCGCCGATTTCACCGCCAACCCGCGATCCGGCACCGCCCCGCTTACCGTCAGCTTTACCGACACGTCCACCCGTGCTCCGACCGCATGGTCGTGGTCGTTTGGCGACGGTACGAAATCGACACTGAGGAACCCGACACATATCTATAACTCTGCCGGGACGTATGACGTGAGCCTGACGGCAGCAAATGTTTACGGGGGGGATACGGAGGTGAAGAATGGGTATGTGACGGTGACGCCGGGGCCGGAAGTGTTTACCTATGCGGTTACAAACGCGAATGGCGCGAAAGACCCGACAACGGGACGATGGGTGTGGAATGAAAATTCGAGATACGATATCGATGACATGAAAAATTATCTCGCAAATAATAATAACTGGAATAATGTTCACTGGAGGCAGTTGTTTTCAAAAGAAGGGGCTGCGGTAACCAAGGGAGTTCTCGAAACCACATCATCCGGGGAAGATTCACTAAATGACGCCACCCTTTTTTACCATACAGGTCATGGGGACTGGCCGGATCGCAACAGCCATTCCGATCTCAAGTTAGTAGATGAGGATTATAATAGCTATTCACTATCCCCCGATGAACTGCAGGGTGCATGGGGCGGCAACAACAAATGGGTGATCCTTTCCACCTGTTTCTCATTACGTGATGAACGGTGGGATGGTGTTTTTGCATCTACAAGTGCAACCCACGGGATACTGGGATTCAAGACGGAGTCATATCCTCATTCGAATTTCATGCAGACCTTCTTTGAATACGCTAAAACAAAATCCGTGAGAGATGCATTCCTATCAACTGTACAAAAATTAGACAAAACAACCAGGGTTCCATCTCCGAATGGAGGGACGGAGCATTTGACTGCTGTAACAATATTTAGTAATCAAAATCAAGCAAAGAATGATTTTTTACCAGGTTTTGGATCTGGTATTCAACCGGATGCAGATCCAGTGAGGCCATATAGAGTTCAATGGCCTCCTCAATCAGAGGGAGGAGTGTAAATGAAGAAAATTCTGATTATTAGTATTATTGCTATTATCATCGTCACATTCCTGTCAGTGATGAGTGCTGGTTTTTACCAGCATGTAACCCAGACAACAGGTGATGATAATCACTACAGTACTCCTGTGGTGAACCCCCAGACTTTTTCTGGAACTAACATCAATGTATTTTCCGCAACAATCGGGAATATTACCATTGATACAATTCTTCCTGAGTCCCCGAGGGACATACGTATTTATAGAGGATATTTCAAGGAGGGCGATCTCGTTGAAAATTATTCTGGATTACAATTTGATGAAATTCAAAATCCGGTTCCCAAAGATCAGGCGCCCGCGGTTGCAGAGCAAATTCTTACACAATATGGGGGTTTACCTTCAGATGCACAACTCCTGTATTCACTTGTAAACTATGGGGAGGTCCTCAACCGGACAACTCATGAAATAATTGAAAGGATACCCACAGGGACCTTTGTATCCTGGTACAGAAATATCGATGGGATGAGAATTGAAGGAGACTCAGATATTATTCAGGTTACTTTGGGTGAGAACGGAACACCCACCCGGGTCTACAAAGCTTGGAGAACGTATGAACCGCTCGGCAACGTTTCACTCATTCCGGTGAGTAAAGCAATCGACAAGCTGGCTTCAGGAGAGGTAATAAATCCGTTTTCAGCAGAAATTTCGGATGTCAGTATCTATAAAATACAACTCGGTTATTACATTAAAGGACTAGAAGAACCTGAAGTCACCACTGAACCGATCTGGGTCTTTTACGGGAACGCATCCGGCAATTATGTACCGTTCTATGTCTACGCCCGCCAGTTCTCCAACTTCACCGCCACCCCCGTAACCGGCACCGTCCCCCTTGCTACCAGATTTAACGATACCTCCAACGCCTCGCCCACCCGATGGCTCTGGGACTTTGGCGACGGCACGAACTCGACCGTGCGGAATGCAACGCACGTGTATAATATATCCGGTACCTACAATGTCACGCTCCGTGCGTGGAACGATCTCGGGAGCGATACGATAACAAAAGTCAACTTTATTCGTGTATCCCCGCAGATATTTGGCGCTAACTTCACCGTCAGCCCCGCAACCGGTATTGCCACGCTTCCCGTTCGGTTCACCGATACCTCCAACGTCTCGGCTACCCGATGGCTCTGGGACTTCGGAGACGGCACGAACTCGACCGTGCAAAATCCGACGCATACATACGAATCGCCCGGCACCTACGATGTCACACTCCAGGTATCGAACAATTACGGGAACGATACGATCGTCAGACAATATACGGTTGAACCTTCTCTTAAAATCATCGCCAACGCAACCGTGTATGCGAATTACAGTTATTATGCCACAATCGATGAAACTGTTTGGTATAATGATTACATCTTCGGTGTTGTGGGAAATTCACATTTTAATACAACCGCACCGGCTTGGAACTGGACCAAAACTTGGATCACATATGGCACTTACGGGTATTATCTGGAACAACTGAAAGTCGGCGAGACTTACTATCCAGCAACTCCGGGACCCAGCGACTGGCAGTGGGTGGTTGTTGATCGCCTCGACGAGGACGCTATCCAAGGCTGGGATTCCCAATTCTGGAGATGTCTTGGCGGATATGTTTCTCCCTACAACAGCACGTACTATCTCTGGTACGGTAACGTTACGGCCGCCGAGGAACATCGTTATGGCACGACAGATTGGCTCTACCCGAGCTATGAGAATGCGACGTATCTTGTAAAAATCGATGTGATCTGGGATGATGAATGACCGGTTGTTCACATTCCATGATCCGGAACACCGGTCTTTTTTTTTATCATTGGCAGTATAAAAAACAGGGATAATCCGTCTCTCTACCAGAGTAAATTTAGGGAGCCCTCATACAGGTCAGATACCTGTGACAGGTCGTGTGCACCGGACAGGTCAGTGACCTGTCACAGGTATTTTTGAAGTGTTTGGATCTGAGGATTCTTAGTATGGCCCGGAGAGGGACTGTCTACCTGATGAGACGGGGGTTTCTCCAATGGGGAGTCCCGGATCAGGGGATCGTTCTGTCACCCGACAGCCTTCTTCTCCTTCGCCTTCTTTTTCTTCCTTTCTAAAATACTCTTGACCTTCTTCAAACGGAACAGGTCCTCCCGTTCCCGCTCCTCGATCGCGTTCTTGATGTACTTTGCCTGCCCCTTCAGCTCCGGGATCAGGATCTGCTCCAAGGCATTTACCCGGCGCCGGTTCATCTGGATCTCGGACCCCAGCCGCCGCATTGCCGTCTCAGTCTCAGCCAGCTTGATCAACAGGTCCAGCTCCACCTCGTACCGCTCGGCGGTCTCATCGATCCGGGCGCTCGTAGTGATGATACCATAACCCCGCTCCATCATGCTCTTCGAGACCCGCTTCTTCTCGATCACCGGGACCGGGACTCCCATGATGTTCTTGCCGGTGATATCCACCGTTATTGACCGCCGGGTTGCAAACGATGCGGACTTCAGCGTGACCGGGTCATCAACAGCCGCCGCGATCATCAGCGCCTGGTCAGCGGCCCGCGATACCTGCTCCAGCTCGTCGCGGGAATCAGAGACGCTGGAGAGGATCTTGAAGAACTCCTGGATGAGGGCGTCCATCTTCTCCCGCAGGAGGTCCCGGCCCTGCTCCGCGAGCTTGATCTGCGCCTTCTTCTTCATCAGCTCCATCCGCGTGGGCTTGACCTGCTCCATAATCCGTTTCAGCTCCCTGATGTTTTATCCGGCGCGTCCGCTGCGGCTTCCTTCGCTGCCGGGTGGTATTTCCTGATGTGCTCCCGCTTGATCCGCTTGAGCTCATCAACCGGCAGGGTGGCGAAAAGGTCCCAGGCAATGGCAAGCGTGGTCTCGATGGACCGGTCATCGTCCCCCTGCGTAATGAACTGCCGCTCGAACCCGTCCGCGAACTTCAGGTACTTCCGGTCCAGGTCCGTGAGCGCCTCCTCCCCCACGATCGCAACGAGCCGGCGCAGGTCGCGGCCATAGGCATAGCTGGCATAGAGCTGGTCCGCCACGCCACGGTGGTCCTCCCGGGTCTTGCCCGGCCCTATGCCGAGGTTCATGAGCCGGGAGAGGCAGGGAAGGGCATCGACCGGCGGGTCGGAGCCGCGCCGGAAGATGTCCCGCGAGAGCACGATCTGGCCCTCGGTGATATAGCCGGTGAGGTCGGGGACCGGATGGGTGATGTCATCGTCCGGCATGGTCAGGATCGGGATCTGCGTGATCGACCCGGTCTTTCCCTTCAGCCTCCCGGCCCGTTCGTAGATGGATGCGAGGTCGGTGTACATGTAGCCGGGATACCCGCGCCGGCCGGGCACCTCTTCGCGTGCAGTCGAGATCTCGCGAAGCGCCTCGCAGTAATTGATCATGTCGGTCAGGATGACGAGGACGTGGAGGTTGTGGGTGAAGGCCAGGAACTCCGCGACCGTGAGACCGCACCGCGGGGCCGCAAGCCGTTCGACCGTCGGGTCATCGGCAAGGTTCATGAAGAAGACCACGCGATCCAGCGCTCCCGTCCGCTCGAAGTCCTGCATGAAGAACGAGGCCTCCTTGTGGGTGATCCCCATTGCCACAAAGACCACGGCGAACTCCTCGCCCTCGCCCCGCACCTTTGCCTGCCGGGCGATCTGGGCGGCGAGCTTGCTTGCCGGCAGGCCCGAGCCGGAGAAGATCGGCAGCTTCTGGCCCCGCACGAGCGTGTTGAGTCCATCAATTGCCGACATGCCGGTCTGGATAAAATCCGCCGGCTTGTCCCGGGCCGAGGGATTGATCGGCGTCCCGGCAATATCCAGCACTGCCTCCGGGATGATGTCAGGGCCTCCGTCCCGGGGCGTCCCGACACCGGTGAAGATACGGCCGAGCATGTCCTTTGACACATTGATCCGCGCCGGCTCACCGATGAACCGGGCCGTTGTCCCGACAAGGTCGATCCCCCGGGTACCCTCAAAGACCTGGACGACCGCGTGCTCCTCCGAGATGTCGAGCACCTGCCCGGTCCGCACCTCGCCGTCTTTTAAGGTGATCTTCACGATCTCCCCGTACGATGCACCGAGGACACCGTTGACGAAGATCAGCGGGCCCGAGACATAGTCGATCGTACGGTACTCCTTGGTCAGGAGCGACGTGTCTTTCATCTCTCCACCTCCAGCCTCGCGATTGCCGAAGTGACCTCATCGATCATCTTCCGGACCTCATCCACCTCGCCGGCATCCTTCATCCGCCCGATCGTTGCCTTCAGCGGGAGCACCTGCACCTGCCGGAGGCTGACCCCCCGGTTCATCGCCAGGTTCGCCTGTTCGTAATACGTCATGATCACCTTAAGCATCAGGTACTGCTTCTCGATGGGGCAGAACGAGTCCGTGTCGCTGTACGCGCTCTGCTGGAGGAAGTCCTCGCGGATCATCCGGGTCACGTCCAGGATCGCCTTCTCGCTGTCGGGCAGGGCGTCCGGGCCCACCAGCTGGACGATCTCCTGCAGCTCGACCTCCTTCTGGAGAAGGTACATCGCCTTCTCCCGGAGCTCCCGCCAGTCCCGGGCAATGTTCTTGTCGTACCACTCCGAAATGCAGTCAAGGTAAAGCGAGTAACTCTTGATCCAGTTCACCGATGGGAAATGGCGGCGGTAAGCGAGGTTCGTGTCCAGTGCCCAGAATGTCCCGACAACGCGGAGCGTGTTCTGGGTGATCGGTTCCGAGAAGTCACCGCCCGGTGGAGAAACAGCACCCACGACCGTGATCGATCCGTTCCGCTCGCCGGCACCAAGACAGATGACCCGGCCGGCCCGCTCGTAGAAGGCCGAGAGCCGGGTTGCAAGATAGGCAGGATACCCCTCCTCACCGGGCATCTCCTCAAGCCTGCCCGAGACCTCGCGGAGCGCCTCGCCCCAGCGGGAGGTCGAGTCCGCCAGCAGCGCCACATCATATCCCATGTCCCGGAAGTACTCAGCGATGGTAATCCCGGTATAGATCGAGGCCTCACGGGCGGCGACCGGCATGTTCGAGGTATTCGCGATCAGGATCGTCCGCTCGATCAGCGGGAGTTTTGTCCGGGGGTCGACGAGCTCGGGGAACTCCTCGAGCACGTCCGTCATCTCGTTGCCCCGCTCGCCGCACCCGATGTACACCACGATCTGGGTATCCGACCACTTTGCGAGCGTCTGTTCGGAGACGGTCTTGCCGGTCCCGAAACCGCCCGGGATCATCGCCGTCCCGCCTTTCGTTACCGGGAACATGCAGTCAAAGACCCGCTGCCCGGTGATGAGCGGCAGCAGGGGGTCGAGTTTCTTGATATGGGGCCGGGGGATCCGGACAGGCCAGGACTGCATCATGGGGAGCCTGATTTTGTTGTCGAGCACGCAGACGATCTCCTCGACCGTGAACGACCCCGCCCGGATCTCGGTGACCTTCCCGGACACTTTCGGGGGGACGAGGACCCGGTGCTCGAACTGGAACTCCTTCACGGTGCCGATCACATCCCCGTGCCCGAGCGTGTCACCGTTCTTCACTGAGGGAGCGAACGCCCACTTCTTCGAACGGTCGAGTCCCGGCGCGGTGATGCCCCGGCCGATGAAGTCGCCGCTCAGCTTGAGGAGGACCGGCAGCGGGCGCTGGACGCCGTCGTAGATAGACGCAAGGAGGCCCGGTCCCAGCTCCACGGAGAGCGGGGTCTCGGTATTCTCCACGGCCTCGCCCAGCGTGAGCCCGGTCGTGTCCTCGTACACCTGGATGACCGCCTCGTCGCCTTCGAGCCGGATGATCTCGCCGCGGAGGGCTTCGGCCCCGACCTTCACCACGTCGTACATCTTGGACCCCTTCATGCCCTTGGCCATAATCACCGGGCCTGAGATCCGTGAAATTGTTCCTGAAATCATACCATCACCTCTTCAGCACAATGTTGTACCCGATCGCCTTCCGGAGCAATCGTTCGATATACGTCCGGCGGTCCATCTCCTTGGATTTCGAGGGGATCGGGATGATGAGCGGGCGGTGCATCTTCTCGATCCGGTCCATCAGCTTCTCGTCAAGCCCGAGCATGTACTCCTCGTTCACTGCCACAATTCCGATATCGTCCTTGTGGAGCAGGGGCGGGATCACTACCCGGGCCTCCGCCACATCTTTTGCCTCGAACACTTCCGCCCCTGCAAGCCGGAACCCGGATGCCCGGTCGCTGTCCGTGACGATGACAAACTTATACATACACGAGTTCCTCCCTCAGGTTCTCGATGGAGAAATCCGCAGTCTTGCAACGCGAGATGACCCGGATATTGGTGATCTCATTGTACTTTGCCCAGAAGTACCCGATGAGGGAGGCGACACTTAAAGGGTCACCCACAAACGACCTGACACCCTCCTGGACCAGGTACCGCTCCAGCTGTTTTTCGATCACGGAGATCTTCTGGGCCCGCAGGGCCGTCTCAGGGGTGCCGGTGAGGAACCGGTACCGCGTGGCAGCGAGCATGGCAAGAGCGTCCTCGATCGTGTGAAGCGCGAGCAGGCGGTCGAGCTTCTTTGCATCAAGATCCCGCCCCCCGGGGAGCAGGAACTTTCCCGCCTCTTCCGGCGCAACGCCGTCCCGGATCATCCGCAGGGCAGTCTTGATGTTCACGACATCGATCTCGAGAGAGAGGATATCCCGGATCATCGCGTTGTTCCGCGATGTGCCCTTCACCGCAAGGAGTGCGTCCTCGTAATAATACTGGTCGAGCGCACACTCGAGCATCCCGAGGTCCCCGCTCTTTGCAAATTCCGGGAAGGCAGTGGTGAGTGGTTTTGCATAGGGAATGCTCCATGTCGCGAGCAGGTCGATCACCGCTTTCATGTCCGGCTGCCGGACGAGTTCGGTCAGGGTCACCTCGTCCAGCTCGCCCGCAGGCACGATACATTCGAGGATCTCCTCGTTTGTGATGTGGATGTTCTTTCCGCGGAGCACGGTCTTGATGTTCTGGATGTCCCAGCGGTGGAGGAAGATGCTGATGTACAGTGCCGCTTCCTTCTCCTTTGAGAAATCAAGGATCTTCCGGAACGTCCGGACAAAGTTTGCCCGGAGGGCGTGTTCGATCGCAGGCATGCCGGAGTACCTGCCCCGGGCCTCGATCAGGTCCTCGCGGTAGGGGGTCTTCTCGAGTTCGTTTTCGAGCGAGTCCAGGTCCGGCTGGAGGACCAGGTTGTCGAGCGTGTGGTGGTCCAGGAGCCGGCTCTTCATGCCCCGCATCCTGGCATTGATGTACCCCCAGTCCATCTCAGCCTCCGGCAAGGATGGCGTGGATCTCGAGTTTCTTGTGCTCCCGGATCCGCTCGAGACGGGACTCGATCGTGTTGGAGATCCTGATGAGGCCGTCAGGCGAGCTGGCCACGAGGCCGCCCATGCACTGGATATCGGTGAGGACATCGCACCGGATGTCCAGGGCTGCAAGGGTCTTTTTACAGAGCTCCTCGTCGCGCCTGTCAACGTGCACCCGGAACGGTTGCCCGCCCATGGCGCCAGTGACTTCCCGGGCCAGTGTTTCAAATACGGCCGGGTATTTTTTATCCTGCCGCAAACCTGATAACTGCCCTGTGGCCTTCTCAAAGGCCGCATCAAAGACCTTCTCGCGCATGCGGAGGCTCTGCTCCTTGATCTCACCCTTCGTGAGGTACAACTGTTTATTCCTCTCGATGGAGGCGGATTTTTCTGCTTCCTTTACCGCGATCTCCTGGATCTCTTCCGCCTGCCTCTTTGCCGCTGACCGGATCTCCCCGGCCTGCTGCGATGCCTTCCCGAAGAGCTCCTTCTGCCGTTCCTGGGCGCTCTCCTCCACGGATTTCAAAAGATTTTCATAGGCCATTGTGTCCCCCGTCCAGCCATAGTCTCTCCTGTACTAGTACAGCTGCCTGGACGCTCCCGGGTGTTCCCGGTCCGGGAGTGGACTGAACAATCGGCTGTGGGGAACGCGGTGCTCACGTGGGCAGCCTTATTGCCACCCGGTCACTTCACCATCAGGATGATCATCGCGGCGACGACGAATCCGAGGATGACCAGCGTCTCGGGGATCGCCTCCAGGATGATGATCGTACCTGCGGTCTCCGGTTTTTCGGCAATCGCACCCGCACCGGCTGCACCGATGCGTGACTGCGCCCATCCTGTGCCGATCGCACCAAAGGAGAATGCAATCGCGGCCCCGATAGGAACTTCCCAACCAACCATATCAACACCTCTAATGATAGAACCTAACAGAGCACTGATATATTAAGGTATTGCGTTGGTTTTCGCCAGAAACGGTCTTCCACCACGTGAGTCTGCCGGCCATCACATCGGTGGACGGCTGTGCCGGGTACGCGAGAGGATCCCCTCCATCGCGTCGAGGACAGAACGGGGGAGGGCACGACCCTGCGCGGAGGTTCCAAGGGTAAGGAGGTCATGGATATCGTCGCGGGTGAGCGTGGAGAACGCATACCCGCTCCACTTCTCCCGCTCGATGTGGATCCACAGCTCGCCGAGGATATCGCGGAGGTGCGCGTAGTCCGCACCGGAAAAAGAATGCCATTCAGCAGCCGGGGCGTGCCGTATCTTCTCTATTGCGGCTTCGACCGCCTGTTCCCTTACGAGCTGGAACCGCCTTCTGCCCAGCTCCTCTTCACTGGTGCGGGACATAGTCCATTGTATCGGAATTATCCCGTGCCGGGTTATAGCACTTTCCCTGCCGGGGCCGGCCTGCCCGGTTTAATGGTTCCGTACTATAGTGTATTGGTTTTGTAAGATCCACTATCCACACCTGTACAGGCCGCCACAAAGTTTATGATTGCACAGCGGGACTCACTCATCATCCCCAAGAAGGGTCAGAGAGGAAGATGTATGCCGGATGTAACCCAGGCAGAGCTCGGAAGGCGACTGTACCACGTTCACCGTGGAAAAACGGTCGAGGCCTCGATGAAGATGATGCATCAGGGTATCGGTGCGGAATGGAGATCATTCTCGGAAGCAGATATCACCCTCCTCACTCACCTGCTCCAGTGCACGTGGAACAAGATCGACCAGAAGGTCTGGGACAAGATCCCGTTTGTCAATGTGAAGATGGACGAAGTCCGGCAGATCCTTTCACTGGGGACCGGGGTTGAGCCGGGGCGGAACCCATCGCCGGAAGTGGTGGAAGAGATCAAGAAGATCCTGCTTGCGATTCGCTAAATTTTCCTTTTTTTCGGGTCTTCACCCGGTTTTTATCTCTGATTGTCATCGCCCCTGCCGGAAAATGTGCTTTGCAGATCTGCTTTGCAGACAAGTACCTTTATTTCAGAATTTTTGCAGAAATGGTTATACCGCAAGATCAATTGTCGGATGAGAATTATCAAAAATGGTGAAGAAAATGACTACAGACATGACTCAGAACGTATATACAAACAAACCTTCCCCGGTTGAAGCACGCGATGGATTCCAGGAACAGGTGATACTTTTAACCCGGTTATCAGAAAAACTCGATGAGTATTTTTCCCGGCATACCCTCAACAAGTAAATTTGAAAGCGTGTTGTTAACGTAAAATCAGGATATAAAAATCTCTTTTTCCTGTTGTGAACGGGTCTACTCCGTCCCCACCCTCACGCAATCCCCGATCGTCCCGATGCGGGCAACCGCGGCACACATATCCGGCACGTACGCGAGCGCTTTTCCCGAGTTCACCATGATCGCCTCGTACTGCTCCATCACGGGCGAGACAACCATGCAGGTGTCGGCAAAGACCCGGGCACCGCTCTTCTCGATCGTGTCAACGGTCCGCTGGTTCTTTTCGATGACGCCCTGCGAGGCAAAGACATAGAACGGCTTTGTGACGACCTTCCCTTTCAGGAGCAGGGCGATCTCGTCCAGCTCCGCGGGGGAGCAGTGCGGGCATCCTACTGCAACCGCGTCGACCGGGATCTCACGGAACAGTTTTTTAATCTCATCGGATTCCACGGCGATTGTTTCAAGACCGGCAAGATCGAATGGACCGACCCGTGCTTCCGGTGTCACGCCTTCCACGTGGTACAGCGCCACGGCGCCGGTCGCGGCCATTGCCGCCCCGAGCCCCTTGAGCTGGTCCTTCCCGGGGTCGATCCCCGTGAAGAACGGGATCCGGTTGCCCACCAGCTTGCCGGCATGGTAACCGAGCGCCCCGTAGTCCGCGATGGTCCAGTCGCGGGTGTCGGCCTGTACGCGGACAACCACCTGCGGCCTGCGGTTCGCATCAAGATGGAGCCCATAACAGGGTGTCTTTCCCACGAGTGCCGCGGCAAGGGCGCCGGGACCGCCTTCGCGGTTTGTTCGTGCCCCGATCACCGAGTTCGCGTAACAGACTGCAGAGGACTCCGACCACGCGAGGTGGTCGCCGAAGTTCGTTTCACGGAGATAATAGGGTGTGCAGGTGCATTCGAGGCTGATGCCGAGCCGTTCGTACGCGGCAACAACGGCCTGCTGCTTTACCGCGAAGTCCGGGTCCACACCCATCTCCTGCCACCGGTCCCGTGGCATGCCGATAGGGTTCAGCACCGCCGGGACAACCGCCTTCGCGTCAAGGCTGGAGAGCCACTGGAGGCCGTACTCCCCGATCGTCTTGTAGGACGCCCCGCTCACCTGCGCACTCGCGATCGGGACGAGCCGCTCGGCCCCGAAAACCTTGCCAAGCGCAACAAGGAGCTCGAGCATCTTCTGCTTTGTTTCGCCCTGCTCACCGGCAAGGATCCGTTCATCGTCTTTATCCAGCAGCATGGTGCTCACCACGTGGCACGGGAGAAGTCTGCCTCGCGTCCCAGCACCATCGTTGCATCGATCCCGACCTTCACGTTCGTGCCGTCTTCTTTCTGGCACGGGTCGAGCGAGGAGCCGCGGACACCGGTGATCACCATGATGTCCCGGTCACCGCTCACCCTGGTTGCAATCGCATACTCAACATCGTGAGGGTCCGTGGGGTCGATGTCCTCGTCCACGACCACTACATGCTTGAGCGAGGTGTGGGCAGCAAACGCGGCCATGATCGCATTCTTGCCATCACCCTGCGTACTCTTTTTGATCTGGATAACGGCATGGAGATACCCGCAGCCGCCCTTCGTGAGCACGACATTCTTCACCTGAGTCACACCCGCGACCGCCTTGTAGATCTTCGGCTCATAGGGGCAGCCCATCAGTACCTTGTGCTCGTCGCCACCTGGCAGGATCCCATGGTAGATGAAATCCGGCTTCGTGTACATGCCGGTGAACTCAATGATGTGCTGCATGCGAACCGGGTCATAGGTCCCGGTGATGTCGACAAACGGCCCTTCCTCGGTCAGGTCGCCCGTGATGAACCCTTCCAGCACGATCTCCGCATCGGGAACGAGCACGCCGTTGCTGCACCGCTTTACCCTGAGTTCCCCGCCCATCAGTTCCGCGGCAAACGCGAGCTCCATGCCGGTCGGCACCCGGGTGCAGCTCGCAAAGGTCACGGCCGGGTGTGTCCCGATGGTGACTGCAATGGGAAGCTTCTCGCCCTTCGCGAGCGCCTTTTTCAGCATCACGTGGGTGTGCCGGCCTTCAACGAGCCGGGCCGCGACCCGGTGGTCGTCAAGCACCTGCATCCGGTGGATTGATGCGTTCTCAACACCGTCATAGCATGAGAAGACGATCCCGGAGGTGAGGTACTTCCCGGCGTCCTTTGGGAAGTGGTGCATGATCGGGAGCTTCGAAAGGTCCGCTTTCTGCATGGTGAGCGTCCCGTCTTCTCTCACCTTCCCGTTGAATTGAGCATCCGCAAGAGTGCTGACAATTTTTTTCTCATCGATACCGAGCGCGAGCGAGAGGGCGGCACGGTTCGCGGTAAGGTTCATGACGGCACGGTGGCCACCGATCTTATGGAAGAGGAGGAGCTTGTCGGTGCCGGCTGCCATCTTCGGTGCCTGCATGTCAGCTGACACTTCTTCCTTTACATCGACAACGAGCCCTGCTTTCTGCATCTTTGCGATAAAATCACGCATCGTAACCGCTCCAGCGCTGAATGAGGTTGTGTTCGATCTCAAGGTGGTCGAGCACCCGGGCCACGACCATGTCCACGAGGTCATCGATCTTCTTTGGTTTGTGGTAGAAGCCGGGGCTTGCGGGCATGATCGTCGCGCCCGCCTCCTCAGCAGCAAGCATATTCTTAAGATGGATCCTCGAGAGCGGCATCTCACGGGTGACGAGGATGCATTTCCGGTGCTCCTTGAGGCAGACGTCAGCGGTGCGGGTGATCAGGTTATCGGTATACCCGTTTGCCACCGCCGCAAGCGTCTTGGAACTGCACGGGATGATGACCATGCCGTCAAACTTGTGCGAGCCGCTCGCGATCGACGCAAAGAGCTTGTCGTTTTCGTGGTAGGTTGCACTGAACCCCTCGAACGAGACGCTCTCGTGGAGGGCGATCTGCGCCGCAACATCGGAGACGATGATATGTACCTTTACGTCGTTACAGATCACTTCGAGAAGGCGGCGGGCATAGACCGCCCCGCTCGCACCCGTCACACCGACAACAATCTCCTTTGTCATTCCTGCCGCTCTCCTGTCGTATCTATGTCGGAGCGCGGGGGAAAAAGAGTTTGTGGATTCGAAAGGTCCGTCAGGACCTTGAGAAGGAGAAGAACCCGCAGGGTTCTTCGAGTTCCGACGCGTTCGAAGAGCCTGATGGCTCTTCTCATTGTCGAGGTTCTCATGAACCTCTCCAACATCGAAGGTCGGCTGATGCCTCCCTTCTCGTTTTTCGGGTCTGATGACCCTCGTAACTTCGACTTTCGAGTGGTTCGTCAGGACCACGAGAACGAGAGGACTCTTCGGATCCTCTCGCGGTCCCGCTCACTTCTTCATCGGAGCAAAGAAACGGTACCGTACCTGCGCTTCCTCGATCTTCCTCGCGTGCGTGGGATTGAGGTCGCGGCGCGCCTCGATCACGAGCGTGTTGAGAATATTGTGGAGCCGGAGGGTATCATAGTCCTTGTCCTTGTAATCGTTGAGGAAGTCCAGCAGATCGTTTGTGCTCTTAAGCACTCCCGTGCACCCCACGAGATTGAGGCGGTTAAGGGTCATTGCAAGGTTCCTCTTTGCAACATCCATCTTGTAGGGGTCGCCTCTCGCAAGGTTCAGCTCGGTGATCGCGTTGAGGAGATCGGAGTAGACCCTGAACTTGACCGTACTCTCGTGCGCCCGGCGCTCTGCGTAACGGAGCTTCCATACCGCAATCGCGATCACGACAACAACGACAATTACGCCGCAGATCACAACAACCGAGTCTTCAGTCATCTGTTTTTCCTCCAGTACTATGGATTTCGCTTCGCAGCAATGATGTCAACCTTGACCCGGTTGCCTTTCATGTCGATCTGGTAGGGGCCGGTGACATACATCGGGATCTGCTGGTGTTTTTCATAGCCAAACGTGCGTCCGAACCCGTACGTGTCCGTCTTGCCGGAATCCATGTGTTTCACGGTCATTTCGAACCAGCAGTACTGCGGGTCATCATTGAGAGGGAGGATCGTCAGGTCAATACCCCATGACGGGTCGTCCACCCGGAACTGCTCGCTGAACAGGTCCTTTTCGCTCTGGAGGGAATAGGACTTCTTGAGATAGTGATCGCCAAGGGTGAACGACGGCTGCGCTGTTGTCGCGGCAGCAGCGGCTGTCATGGCAGCAGTGACGGCGGGTGCGGCAGCGGTAGTCGTTGTCGCCGTACCCTGGCTCTGGGTACATCCGGCGATCATGACACCTGCAATAACCAGCACAAAGGCTGCAAGTACACTATATTTCATATGGGTGAGTGGTGGGGAACGGTAATATAATAATTTTTATTTGTGCGACTGGTTCATCAGAACCAGGAGCAAGAGAAGAACCCGTCAGGGTTCTTCGAAGGTCGGCTGATGCCACCCTTCTCATTGTCGAGATTCTGATGAACCTCTCCAACTTCGAAAAGCCTGATGGCTCTTCTCGCGGTTCGGGTCTGATGACCCTCACCGACTCGAAGACCTGCTGATGACCCGAACAATCAGAACAACGTGTCCTGCCGTGTCGGTTTCTGGATATGCAGGACTTCGCACGCGGCATCGGTCACCGTTTCGCGGTATTCGGGCAGGGTATAGACAGCGAGGCGCCACTGCTCACGCCGCGTCATGTTGAGGGTGCGGATCCTGGGGGAGAGTTCCTCAAAGTTCGTTACAGCGTTCCGGCTCTGCACCCGGACGCCAAGGGACATCTCGCGGGGGATGGGGGGGATGTCAACAAGTACCTCCTCAGGCCGGACCCCCGCCTGCCCGGCAATTCGTGCCGCGAACTCGCGGGATTGTTCCAGCGAAAGACCGTCCTGATAAACAACTGTGTTCACCTGGTCGCTGCCGGCATAGACCGCACGCTTGTACAGCCGTCGTTCGTAGAGCCGTAACGTGAGATCGCGGGCCACTGCACTGGGGGAGGTGCGCAGGGCGTGCGTGCAGCCCGCATCGTCCATCCGGAGGAACTGCCGCACGCTGTCGTCATCAAGGCCGGCACAGTGCTCCAGCGCCGCGAGCTGGAACATGCTCTCCCCGATCCGGCTCACGTGGTGATAATAGACGGTCGGGCGCATCAGCGTCCGGGCGATCAGGAGGGACTCCGCGGCATTCACCCCATTCTCGTCAAGCACGGTCCCGTCCGGGTACCGGATCAGGTGCCGGATCAGGCGCTGCGCATCGACCGTGCCGTACGGGGCGCCGGTATAGTACGCGTCCCGGAGGAGGTAGTCCATCCGGTCCACGTCGAAATCGCCGTGGATGATGCTGGAGAGCGGGTGCTTCCCTTTCACAACCGCACAGAGCTCTTTTGGGTCCACACCGGCCGCGCCGAGCAGGTCACCGGCATATTCCTCGACAACCGGGTCGATCTCGTCATGGGTGCGGTGGAGGTACTGCTCCATCAAGGGCTCGCTCGCGTGCGAGAACGGCCCGTGGCCGATATCATGCAGGAGGGCTGCGGCAACCACGAGCCGGTGTTCGTCCTCGGGGAGCTGGAACCTCCGGCTCGCAACGCCGGCAAGGAACATGGTGCCCAGCGAGTGCTCGAACCGCGTGTGGTTGGCACCCGGGTACACGAGGTAGGAGAAGCCGAGCTGCCGGATATAGCGGAGGCGCTGCAGCACGGGGGAGTCGAGCAGCCGGAGCATGAAGTCCTCGACCTCGATATAGCCATGGACCGGGTCCTTGATGATCTTCAGGTTCACTAAAGAATCTTCATATACATCGCATAAAAGTATTGAGTAATGATTACCTTCCTGTCGGGCGGGACCGGTACGCCGAAGCTCCTCCGGGGCATGCAGAAAGTGATGGACCGGCACGAGATCTCGGTGATTGTGAACACGGCAGAGGACATCTGGATATCGGGCAACCACATCTCGCCGGACATCGATACGGTCATGTACCTCTTCTCCGGTATGCTCAACACTGATACCTGGTGGGGCATACGGAGCGATACCTTCACCACCCACGACGAGATCATGCGGCTGGGCATCGACGAGTTCATCGGTATCGGCGACCAGGACCGTGCCGTGCACATCGCCCGCGGGGAGATGCTCCGGAACGGGATGCGACTGACGAACATCACCAAGATCCTCTGCGAGCGGTACGGGGTCCGCGAGAATGTCCTGCCCATGACCGACACTGAGGTAACAACGCAGGTGCAGACAGACCTCGGCCTGATCCACTTCCAGGAATACTGGGTCCGGGCAAAAGGAAGGATCGAGATCCAGAAGGTTGTGAGGAGTTTCAACGAGCCACCGGTGACGACACCGGAAGCGATCGAGGCAATCGAGGCAAGCGATGCGATCGTGATCGGCCCCTCGAACCCGATCACGAGCATCCTGCCCATCCTCTCCTGCGAGGGATTACAGGAGGCCCTTCGGGACAAAGTCGTGCTCGCGGTCAGCCCGTTCATTGGCAATGCGCCGGTGAGCGGCCCGGCCGCTGCCCTCATGCAGGCATCAGGCTATGAGCCGAACTCGATCGGTACCTTCAACTGTTACGCGGGCCTCACCGATGTCTTCGTGCAGGATATCCGCGACCCTGTGGAGGTGAGCCACTCGGAGAGATTCGATACCCTGATGGTGGACGAGGACAAGAGCGTGGCGCTGGCACAGGAAGTCCTCCGGTTGATCAAGGCCTCATAATCGTTTACTGGAGACAAAACCGGTTGCAAATCTATATAACGCTCCGCAATAACGGTTATCGTGAGAGGGAGAACCACGCAAATGATCCGGAAAATACTCATAGTGCCGTTGATTTTTTTTGTCCTGCTGGCGGGATGCGTTGCTGAACAGGCCCCGGAAAAAGGGACCATCCAGTTTACGTCCTCCCCCACCGGTGCCCAGGTCTATCTCGACAACCAGTTCCGGGGAACAACACCCAGTACCCTGAGCGGGATCGACACCGGGAGCCATACCATTGAATTCAGGTATACCGGCTACGAGAGCTGGTCAGCCACCATGGTCGTCTCAGCCGGGTCCAACAATGTATTTGTTGCGTTAACACCCAAGGCTGGCGTAAGCACGCCGGGCAGTGTTACTACAGTCACCCCCGTCTCACCGGTATCCCCGGTGTCCGTGACACTGAAACTGGACAAGGAACTGATGACCATCGGGGACTCAATGATCTTCTCCGGTACTGCCGAAGGATGCAAACAAGTCCTGCTGACAATTTACGGGACGGGAACATATGAGAACGGGATATCCCTTTCCCCGCCGGATGTGGGAACTCTCGGTACCTGGAGTTATACGTGGAACCCGGGATCGAAGATCCAGTCGGGGACGTACACCATTATCGCTACCGATCCGGAAAAGAAAGTGACGGTAAAGAAGGAATTCCCTGTCATCGGAGGGGGCGAGGTCACGGTAACCTCGAACACTCGTTCTGCTGCCAAAGGAAGTGTGCTCCAGTTCTCCGGCATCTGCACAACCGGCGCCCCGAGTGTCCACCTCGTATTGTACGGGCCTGAACAGTACGCTGGCGGTGTTGAACTGGGCACATTCTCGGTCCAGGCTGACAGGAACTGGAACTTCGCGTATACCCTCGACACTACCATGCCCACGGGGACCTACACGATGTACGTGTACGATGTCCCCAAAACCTCCTCGGGCACAACCCAGTTCACGGTAGGGTTCACCCAATAAACCAAATTTTCTGCGATTTTTAAAAATTTTTCATGATTTTTCATGAATATCGCGGGGAAGCGCTTCAATCGGGCCGGAATGCCTGTCCGATACTTATTTGAAGGATTTATATACTAATATCTGTTCGGAGAAGTTACATGGCTATTATCAAAAAATTCCTCAACCTGTTCAAGTCAGGAAAAGGGGAGGAGGACGAGGCGCGCCTCCGGGCACATAAGGAACGCTACGACAACTTCCTCAGGGCCCTTACGGAGGGCGACCTCGATGCCCGCTGGGCAGCCGTCCGGTCGGTCGGCGACCTTGGCGAACCGTTCATCGAACCGCTGATCCGGGGGCTCAAGGACGAATACTGGATCATCCGGCGGGGTTCGGCCGACACGCTGGGCAAGATCGGTGCCCCGGCGGTCCATCCCCTGATCGGTGCGCTTGATGATCCGGGCGAAGATGTCCGGCAGGAGACGATCCGGGCGCTCCAGTTGATCGGGGAACCGTCCATTGCTCCCCTTGTTCAGGCAACAAAACATGGCCACCCACTGATCCGGCGGGGTGCCGTCCAGGCACTCGGGATCATGGGCGAGGAGCGGGCAGTGCCGGTCCTCGCTGAATCCTTAAAAGATGGCGATGCCAGCGTCCGGTACGAGGCTGCCGTCGCCTTTGGCCGTATCGGAGATCCCCGTGCCGTTGCGCCCCTGATCGAGAGCCTCAGCGATGCGCAGGAAAAGGTGCGGATGGCCGCGATGTCGACCCTCTGCTCCCTTGGGGCACCCTCCATCGACCCGCTCATACGGGCACTGGTGGACACGAACGAGGATGTCGGCCGCAGGGCATCGCTTGCACTGGTTACCATCGGCGACCCCGCCATTGATACCCTGATCACCGCACTGTCCGATCCGAACCCGGGCATCCGCCGGGGTGCCATCGAGGTACTTGGGCAGATCGGGAACACGCGGGCGATCCCAAAAACGATCGAGAAGCTCGACGACCCCGAGCGGCTTGTGCGGATCGAGGCCGTCAAGGCCCTTGCAGCCCTCGGCGTTCCCGCCATCGCCCCGCTCATGCAGGTCTTCCGCGAGGGAGAGAACCGCATGAGGACCGGCGCCATGGAGGCGCTCTGGATGCTCGGCCAGCCGGCCACGACACCGCTCATCATGGTCCTGAAAGATGACCAGAGCGATGTCCGGAAACGGGCTGCCCTCCTGCTCGGCGAGATCGGCGACCAGAAGGCAGTTGATCACCTGACCGGCCTCCTCTCGGACGAGAACGTCACGGTCCGTAAAGAGGCATTCGAAGCCCTCGAGATGATCAAGAACCGGACCGGGGCATAACCTGTCCGGATACGATACTTTTTTAGCAACCCGGTGAACCGGCCGCTTTTTCCGGCAACGGACTCGCATACCATTACGGTTTTCTGTCCCGGAAGGTACTCCTCCAATCGCAAGATATATGGAATCCGGGAGGAATGATACCGCTTAAGTGACCGGTATGCGGATGGTAATAACAAAACGGAATTCCATGGCGGTAAAGGACGGAGCCGATGCGGCATGTGGAAACCCTGCCCCCGATTCCTACCGTGAGCGTCTGTTCAAGTACATTCCTGCGGAAGTCGTCGTTCTCTACGTTGCGGTGTACGGGATTGCGTATGCCATGTTTGCTGCGGACCCGTTGTTCTCCCTTACAGCCCGCTGGATCCTCATCGCCGGTATCGTGGGGACACCGCTGTATCTCTGGAAGGCCGGGCAGGTAACGGACTGGGTGCAGCTTGTGATATCCACAACCGGTTTCGTGCTGTGGGCGTGTGCCCTCGGAGTTGTCCCGGTATCAGAGATGCCGGGATACCACCAGATCATTGCATCGCTCACTTTGCCGCTCTATATCGTTCTCTCCCCGCTGATCGAAGGGATACCGGAACGGTGGTAACAGTCAATTTGCCAGAACGCAGGATCCTGGCATCCGATAAAAAAAGTTGAGATTCGAGGGGATTTATTTCAGTTCGCCAAGATCCTTCCAGTAATCGTACTCGTGCTTCCAGAGGTCCTTGTTGTACGAGATCATCTGCTTGAAATATTCTTTCCGCTCAAGAAGGATCTTTTCCTGCTTCGGGTCGGACCACTTCGTCCTGATCGATTCCGCCAGTTTCCGGCCCAGCTCCTTTGCCTCTTTTTCAGCGCCTGTGATGGCGTTCGGATCGGCTCCTACAAGCACCCCCACCCTGCCTACGGTTTTTGCCCCGAAGTTCCCGAGGGCCGTGTTCATGTAATCCGCCACCTCGTCTGCGTACGAACCGCCCGCGGTGCAGACCGCACAGCCGTACTTCCCGGCAAGCATCTGGCAGTGGACCACGTCCGCCATCCGGTCGAGCATCGTCTTCAACTGTGCAGTCACTGCGTTGATGTAGTTCGGCGAACCGAGCACAATCCCGTTTGCGTCCAGCATCTTTTCCAGGAGTGCCGGGAAATCGTCGTCATGGATGCATTCGCCTTTCGCATAACAGGTGCCGCATGCGGTGCAGTACTTGATCTCAAGACCGCAGATATCCACGAACGTGATGTCTGCCCCGGCCTTCCGGGCACCTTCGAGCACGCCCATGACGAGGCGGCGGGTCTGGCTCTTCTCCCCTTTCGGGCTTGCGTTGATACCGATAACCTTCATAAGAACCACTATGGTAAAGATGCCCCCCGGGCGGGATAAAGATGCGGTGTGCGGGTTCACCCCTTAGTATCTCCCGGGATACCATGGAAGGAGGTACTTATAGGCCAAAATCCAACTCCTGTAAGAGAGACCACCATGCTCATCCGCGATGTTGCTGATTTACCCCATGAACGGGTCATCGACCGTTCCCTGCTCTGCGAGCTCCTCCACCCGGACAAGGTCCCGGGCGCAGCGGACCTTTCGTGCAGTGTCGCCCATGCAATCGTCCCGCCCGGTGAATCGACCCTCCCTCACGTACTGAAGCGATCAACGGAACTCTACTACATCCTCAGCGGTGCCGGGGAGATGTGTATTGCCGGAGAACATGCACCCGTCCACCCGGGGCAGATCGTGTTGATCCCTCCTGGGGCAGAGCAGCATATCCGTAATACCGGCCGGGCTGACCTCGTCTTTCTCTGTATCGTTGCCCCGAAGTGGCAGGCGGATGACGAGACCCTGAGCGGGTGACCGGCACCAGACCAGGCCTGCCCGCTTCGTGCAACCGGGTTATACGATTGTTTTTTATAGCCGCAGTTCTATCCTTCCAGTATGGTGAGCCCTGGTGAGACGCCACGGCAGAGGATGCGGATCTTCTTTTTCCTGATCCTTTTCGTTGCCATACTCTGGGCGGTCTTCCTCCTGCAGAGAGGCGAGATGCTCCAGTTCATCTTTATGTTTGCTGCGCTTGCAGCGATCAACCCGCTTGTGGCATTCGTTGATATCAAAAATTACGGGCAGCCCCGCACCCTCTTCTTCTTCTATCTCCTGATCATTGCCGGTCTCACCTGGGCAGTATTCCTCCTCTTCCTTGGAGTACAACTCTGGGTCAGCCTCTTCATCTTTATCATCGCGGCCGGGGTCCCCTTCATCCTCCGCGTGATGGATGCAGAGGATACAACCGTACCTTCATGATACTAGGGAGATCCAGACCCCTCTTCGGGACGGCCCTGCACGTACGTCGGAACGCCAGGGTCTTGACGGGAGCAGATTAAAAAAATGAGGGGAGGAGGGGAATTTAGTCCCAGTAGTTTCTGATAAACAGTCTGTTCTTCTCCATCTTCGGGGTGAAGAGTTTGAGCCCGATGGGGACGATGAAGAGGCAGACCACTGCATTGCCGATGAACCATGCTGAAAAGACCGTCATCATCCCCCCGGGCTCGGCAAGCGAGAGTGTCCAGGCGGCCCAGGCGGCCCCGATGAGGTTGTTGATGACCACGCCGAAGAGGAGGATATAGGTGTAGTCCCGCGGGTTCTCCATCGATAAGTTCACGCCGAAACTGCGGACAGCGGCAAGCGGGATCAGCACCTGGAAGAGGCCGGCAATTGCCCAGACAACGGCAACCAGCGGGTGCTGGTTGAGCACGTCGGACACCATCAGCCCGGAGCCAACAAGGGTCCCGACATACGCCGCAATCGCACCGTACCAGCCGAACCAGAGGGTAAAGAGGATCATGAACGCAACTGCAAAGAACAGCCACGAGACCGTGCCGCCGGCAACGGTCGGGGTTATCGAGACCGATGCCCACGCGAGGATAGTGTCGATGACGATTAAGATGAGGGTAAGTATGACAAACGAATAGGTTGGTTCACGGGCATTTTTCATACATTCACCTTAATTCCTTATTGTTTCCAGATATAAATAGCATTTATTGAGAGATACTGGAGAGGAAAGCCGTGAAGACCACCCGGATTTTCCGGTCCTGATAGAGCTTTTATGGTATCCCGGGGCAGATATATCCGGAAATGGATCTGCCGTTTGTTTTTATTGACCTCGTCCTCCATATCGACAAGTACCTCCCGGGGATCATCGCAAGCTACGGGTTCTGGACCTACCTGATCCTGTTTGCGATCATCTTCTGCGAGACGGGGCTCGTCGTTTTGCCGTACCTCCCGGGAGACTCGCTGCTCTTTGTTGCGGGCACGCTTGCCGGGGCAGGCTACCTCAATATCGAGATCCTCATCGTTACGCTCCTTGTCGCCGCAGTCCTCGGGGATACCGTGAATTACTGGATCGGGCACACGACCGGCATGAAAGTGCTTGACATGAAGTACAGCTTCGTCAAGACCGAACACCTTGAGAAGACCCGGGAATATTTCCAGAAGTATGGCGGCATCACCATCGTGATCGCGCGGTTCATCCCCTTTATCCGGACCTTTGCACCGTTCCTTGCCGGCGTTGGGAAGATGCGCTACCGCTGGTTTTTGACCTACAACGTGATCGGGGGCTGCCTCTGGATCGTTGCATTCACGCTCGCAGGATATTTCTTTGGCGGCCTTCCGATTGTCAAGGAGAATTTCAGTCTCATCGTCTACATGATCATCGGCATATCCATGCTGGCCGTGGCATCCATCGTGATCCAGATGCTCCGGCGCCCATCCACCGTCGATACCCCGGCAACACCCGGGGAAAAGAACTGATTCTCATACGGCATCTGCCCGGGGTATCCCGGGATATATCGCCGGATGAGCAACGGCACTGAAAAATTCCGGCACCTGCTTTTCGTTCCTGTTATCCTTGTTTTTCCTGTATCCGCGGGAGATACAGCTGATCTGTACGTGAGCCTGCAGGTGACCGGACCAGAAATAAATATACGAAAAAAATGTACGAAAAAAGGATTTGTAATCCGGTTCACGCCGGCTGGGCGTTCATGCTTGACGGGATCAACTTGTTGATCACTATCTCGGGGATCTGTTTTGAGGTCCTGACATTCATGTCAAACAGGGCATTCTTGCCGGAGGTGCCGAGATACGTCAGGGTAATCTGGAAATCCGTTTCCATCACGGGGATGCCAAGTGCGGAGATCTTTGCGTTGTGCGGACTGATCACACGTTCCTGGCCCGCAACCAGCTTTTCCTTGACGCCATCGACTTCGGTCACGACCTCGTTCTCGTAGGTCATGACAAGGATACTGGTGCTGCCGATCGTGACGGGCTGCCCGTCAGGGATACTGACCCGGTAGGTGGTGCTGTAGGGGAACGACGCCCCGGTCTGTGAACCGACGACCGCAACGGTCAGGGTGACAATCGCGATGACCGCGACAACGAAAATAAGGGCGATGACTCCTACAAGCACCTTGGTGCCGGTACTCCACCCTTTGTTACCCTGCGGAGCAGGGGTTTGTGTAGTATCTGCCATAGTTCTTCCATTAAAGAGGGGTTTATGAATATTATATGGGTTACGGAATCTGAGCAGCCATCAGGCTGCGAAGACGAGAAGATTTCTGTAAGAAATCTTCGAGTTCCGACTGGCTCGATAGAGCCAGGAGGATGAGAAGAACGCGTCAGAGTTCTTCGAACACCAGCACAATAATCTCATTACCCCCCCCGACCCATTGTTATAGGATTTTAATGCGCATACCCATACAGAACGTCACACCGGAATGCGGCCACGCGGAAGTCTGCGGCTGGGTCCACGAGGTCAGGGACCTCGGCGGTCTCGCCTTCATGCTGATCCGCGACCGGACCGGCATCATCCAGGTGACCATCCCCAAGAAGAAAGTACCGGAAGCCGTCCTTGCTGCGGTGAAAGCGGTCTCCCGCGAATCCGTGGTCCGGGTCGCCGGGCCGGTCAAGGCAATCGACAAGGCCCCCGGCGGCCGCGAGCTCGTGCCGGAATCGATCGAGATCATCAGTCTTGCCGAGACCCCGCTCCCGCTCGATGTCTCCGAGAAGGTCCTCGCCGAGATGGACACACGGCTCGACTCCCGGTTCCTCGACGTCCGGAGGCCCCGCGTTGCAGCAGTTTTTGAGATCCGCAGCGCCGCCATTCACGCGATTAACCAGTACTTCCACGACAACGGGTTCACGAATATCACCACCCCCAAGATCGTTGCTGCCGCCACCGAAGGCGGGACTGAACTGTTCCCGATCGCGTACTTCGACAAGGAGGCCTTCCTCAACCAGAGCCCGCAGCTCTACAAGCAGATGATGATGTCTGCCGGCTGCGAGAAGGTGTACGAGATCGGGCCGATCTTCCGTGCAGAAGAGCACAACACGACAAAGCACCTCAACGAGGCGACCTCGATCGATATCGAAGTCTCGTTTGCCGACCACCTTGAAGTCATGCGCATCCTCGAGGACCTGATCGTCAAGACGTACGCGTACGTGAATACAACGTGCTCCGTGCAGCTGGCAAACCTCGAGATCAACGAGTTTATCCTGCCAAAGGCCCCGTTCCCCCGGCTCCCGTACGCCGATGCAATCGAGATCGCGAAGAAGAAGATTGAGGAGCCAATCAAGTACGGCGACGACATCAGCCCCGCGGCCGAGCGGGCGATCGGCGCCGAGATGGGCGGCCACTACTTCATCGTGGACTGGCCCTCCGAGATCCGGCCCTATTACGCAATGCAGTACGAAGACGATCCCTCGATCTGCAAGGCATTCGACATGATGCACCCCCGTATGGAGCTCTCGAGCGGGGCCCAGCGGGAACACCGGTACGACCGGCTCGTGCAGCAGATCAGCAAAAAGGGCCTCAACCCAGAGAGCTTCGACTTCTACCTCCGCCCGTTCCGGTACGGCATGCCGCCCCACGCGGGCTGGGGGCTTGGCGCGGACCGGCTCGTCATGACCATGCTCGGTCTTTCAAACGTGCGCGAAGCGGTACTCTTCCCCCGCGACATGCACCGGCTGGTCCCCTGACCACGACCACGAACTATTTTTCCTTCCGGAACAATCGATCTGTAACAATTCAGGCCCGTATTTCCCATGTCCAAAGCATATTTCATCAATAAAGTACTGGCAACGACCGTTGTCGGCAGTTATCCGGTAGTGAAAGCCGGCGGGCTCAAGAGCCTCTTCGATCCGCTCCATTCCGCGGTCGAGACCGCAGTCGCCGACCAGATCGGGGCCGGCATCGATATCATCTCCGACGGGCAGGTGCGGGGCGACATGATCGGGGCCTTTGCCGGGAAACTGCCCGGCGTCAAGGGCCAGGAGGTCATCGGCAAGATCCAGCCGGCCACTTCCGCGATCACCGTGGCCGACACGAAGTATGCGATCTCGAAATTCCCGAAAGTGAAGGGGATCATCACCGGCCCATCAACGCTCGCCCACGGCCTGCACATCAGCACCCCGATGTACCGGAACAAGGAGGAACTGGCGCTCGACCTCGCGGCGGCCCTCGTTGTCGAGGCACGGAGCCTCGAAGCAGCCGGTGTCACCCTGATCCAGATCGACGAACCGATCCTCTCGACCGGCATCGCAGACCTCGCGATCGGGAAACAGGCAGTTGAAATGATCACATCATCGGTCCGGGTCCCCACCTGCATGCATGTCTGTGGGAATATCGGCAACGTGATCGACGAGATCCTGAAATACAACGTCAATGTCTTTGACTTCGAGTTCTCGAACAACCAGGCGAACCTCGACATCATCTCACGCCGGGACCTGACCGGGCATATGCTCGGGTACGGGTGCGTTGATAACACGACCGATGTAGTCGAGACGGTTCCGGAAATACGGAAGCGGATTGATAAGGCCGTGGAATATTTCGACCCGAAAATTTTATTGATCGATCCTGACTGCGGCATGCGGATGCGGACCCGCGAGGCGGCCTACTGGAAACTCAAGAACATGTGCGAGGCGGCAAGGGAAGTCCGGCTGGCGCTGTAGATTTTTTCAAAAAAAGCGGCCGGGAGATATGTTCTGATATGCAACACGGTCCCCGGTTGATCCTTCCCATCATCATGGCCCTTTTTCTCCTTACTGCCGGTTGCGTCATAAGTATGCCGGGCTCTTCCGGTACTTCCACCACCGTCTCCTCCGGTGCAGCACCCGAAGTACCATCACCCTCGCCCGGCGACACCTGCTCGCTCACCCCGGGACCGTTCCGGCACCTGCCGGCGTACGAGGATGTCAGCATCACCGTTGACCGGAACACGATCATGAAGGACCCGGCCATTACCGTGCGCTTCGACGGCGGGCGGGGACTCGGCATGGTCCAGAGCATGACCGTGACCGTCATCCGTTCGGACTGTGTCACGGAACAGGAGGTTGTGAAGAAGCCGGGAATCGGGACCAGCGTGACGCTGATGGGCACGACACAGACAGACCGGGTTATCGTTGTCCTCCTGATGACGTCGGGAGAGCAGTATACGGTAATCGATGGCAATTACCCGTTCCCGATAAAGATGTAATTTTATTATTCGGCAGGTGCTGACGGGTATGGGAAAATGACACAGTTGATGTGAGAAGTACCGCAGGTACGATCCCGGGGGTGCCGACAGGATCGCTGCGAACCCTCCTGCACTTCGTTGCCGGTGGGTCAGCGATCATCACCGGGCTAAAACCCGGTCTCGTCTCCACCATAGCAGATCTAAGGTTTTCCCAATCAACAAATAAACGCCTAATCTGTCTTTTCCTGAATCCTTCTGATGAGGTCTGTCATATATTCCTCTCCCTCATCGGAATTCAGCCATTCAATGATCTGAGACTTCAAATCATCATTATGATTATTGAAAAATATGCGTAATGCGGCTGTAATGATATCATTTCTTGAAGAATATTCTCCATTCTCAATCGCCGTATTGATTTTCAGTAACAGATCGTGGGGGCATTTATAGGAAATTTGTTCTTTTGGTTTACCCTGTATAGACGGCATTTATGTAAGAATGCAAGGGAAATCTTAATTCTTTTTGCAATCCTAGAGAGGTTCAAGAGAAACGTTTATTATAACAGTTTTTAAATAGATTTGTTAGATACGACAGTTCCGGGCATTTCAGGAACCGACGAAGAATGGACAGAGGATCAGATCATTATGGGATAAAAAGAAAATATCCGGCCATAAGAAAAACCGGCCATACTAATACAGAAAATAATACAGAAAATTTTTGACTAAAAAAAATGTTTGTGTGAGACACTCGATGATCTCTGTCCTTTACGTTGATGACGAACAGAGCCTGCTGGATATTGCCAAGATATTTCTTGAACAGACCGGTGAGTTCCTTATTGATACTTCAACATCGGTACCGGAGGCACAGAAAAAACTTGAATCCATAAAATATGACGCGATACTATCCGATTACCAGATGCCGGTCATGGATGGGATACAATTCCTTAAATTCGTCCGGGAATATTATGGTTCGATCCCGTTCATCCTGTTCACCGGCCGGGGGCGCGAAGAAGTTGTCATCCAGGCACTGGAAAACGGCGCCGATTTTTATATCCAGAAAGGCGGCGATCCCCGATCGCAGTTCGCCGAGCTGGAGAACAAGATCGAGAAAGCCGTCACCGCGAAACAGGCCATCCGTGCACAGAAGGAATCGGAGCAGCGGCTGACCGATATCATCAATTTCCTTCCTGACCCCACGCTCGTTATCGATGCACAGGGTTGTGTTATCGCATGGAACCGTGCCATGGAACAGATGACCGGTGTTCCTGCACCGGACATGCTCGGCAAAAGAAATTTTGAATATGCGCTCCCGTTCTACCATGAACGCCGCCCGATGCTGCTCAATCTCATCCTCTCGTACACGAGTGCCATTGCACAGACCTACGAGAATATCCGGCAGGACGGCAACACGCTCATATCGGAAAAATTCATCCAGGGCATGTACGGGGGGAAAGGGGCCTACCTCTGGTTCGTTGCATCCCCGCTCTGTGATGCTCACGGAAATATTGTCGGGGCGATCGAATCGGTCCGGGATATCACCGCACAGAAAAAACTGGAGCAGTCTGTCAGGGCCGGCGAGCAGCGTTACCACAATGTTTTCGATGCTGCTGCGGAGGCGATGATCGTCATTGACCGGGATTCCGGAAGGATCCTCGATGCGAACACGGCTGCCATGCAGCTGTACGGGTATACCTACGATGAATTCAGGTCCCTGCAGTCCCGCGATCTTACTGACGATGGCAAACGGATGATACCGGCCGACCGGGAAGGAATCCTGCATATTCCCGAGCGCCATCACACAAAAAAAGACGGTTCCCTGTTCCCGGCAGAGATCTCCGGCAATATCTATCCCCAGAAGAAACGGACGATCGCCATCATCACGGTACGGGACATCACGGATCGTAAGAATACGGAACAGGAACTTGCCCGGAGAAATGACAACCTCAACGCGGCCAATGAACAACTCGCAGCAGCTATAGAGGAACTCCGGCAGAATTGCGAAGAACTTGGCAATAACCAGCGCCAGCTGAGCCAGACCAATGACTTCCTTGCCAGCCTGATATCCGCTTCTCCGTTTGCCATCATCGCATTCGATACCGGGGGCACCATTCTCAGGTGGAATGCCGCCGCCGAACGGCTGTTCGGCTGGTCTGAAGCGGAGATGGTCGGGAAAATTTTCCCAAATATTCCCGCGGAGAAAATCCCGGAATTCGAGGCATCGATCCAGCAGGTCCTTTCAGGGGAAACCATTCGCGGTATTGAACTGCGGCGCGTTACAAAAGACGGTTCGAAAGTCGACATCCGGCTTTTTGCAGCACCGGTATATCGCGACGAAGTCGCCGTTACCGGTGTCCTTGGAATCATCGAAGATATTACGGAGCAAAAAGCGACAGCAGAGGCACTTTCGGAGAACCGGAGGATCCTTGATACCCTTATGCATAACCTGCCCGGCATGGTTTACCGGTGCAGGAATGATCCCGAATGGACCATGGAGTTCGTCAGCAGCGGCTGCATGGATCTTACCGGCTATGCACCCGAAGACCTGATCCGGAACCACACCGTCTCCTTTGCGTCACTTATCGTTCCCGATGACCGCCGGCGGGTGTACGATATGATCCGGCAGGGTGTTGACGGCCTTCAGCCATTCCGGATTGAATTCCGGATATCCGACCGGGCCGGCCAGGTACGAGAGGTCTGGGGACATGGGCGGGGGATTTTTGGCAAGCAGGGGGAGCTCGTTGCTCTTGAAGGCTATATTACGGACAACTATGAGCGCAAACAGGCCTGAAAAGTAAAGGGAATTTCTCCCGCACCTGCCCCTTACACCACTCTCGACGTGGTGGAGGCCTCGATACCTTTCTCCGTGATGATGAAGGGCAGCAGCCGCTGGGGAGCCGCTGCGTCCTTGATCTTGTGGACGGCAAGCGTCCGCTCGATATCGGACTGGGAGATATTGGTCTTGAACTCAATGACCACATCCGCCGCCCGCATCAGCTTCGTCATCTCCATAGGCGAGTGGATACCGGTATAGACCACGAACAACAGGTTGGCCCCGCGTTTCTTCATCTCCTCGCGGGACATCCGCAGGAACTTAAGCGCCCCGTCAATCCCGTACTTGATGACAATCGCCGAGAGCGAATCGATCACAATCCTGCTGCCCGCCATCTGGGTGATGTACATCTCGGGATGCAGCTCGCTGGCATCGATCATGCCCACGTCCACATCGCCATCGTTCATGAAGTACGTGCCTTCTTCCCCGCCTTCCGCTTTCCAGAACTGTATTGCTGCGAGGTCAACCCCGGCAAGCGGCGTGCCATAGATCATAACAAGGGTCCCCTCGGGAAACCCGCCGTCAAGCAGCAGGTTGAGACCGACAATGCCGGTGGTCCGCTTTTTAACTCTCCCGCTGATCGGGATGTCCTGGATCCGGCTTCGCGTATCTGTCGGGGCGACCATAGGGGATATACCGGAGAGTATTATTGAATGTCTGCTTAAAAGGCTTGTGGGGCCCCGGGCTTATTTGTCGCAGAATATCCCGCCAAATCGGATTAGGAGCCCGATCCGCCGAACTTTTGCCGGAGGTCCCTTCTCAGCAGCTTCCAGCCATGGACCCGGGGCAGCGAGTCCACGATGATCAGGTTCCGCGGGACCTTGTACCCGGCCATGTGGTCCCGGCACCAGGCCGTAAACTCAGCCTCGGTCAGGGCAGCCCCGGGCCGGAGTACGACCGCAGCGACCGGGAACTCTCCTTTCCGCTCGTCCGGCACGCCGAAGACCGCGACATCCGCCACCGCCGGGTGCCGGATGATCGCGTTCTCCACTTCCGTGGGATAGATCTTCCAGCCCGACATGATGATCATGTCCTTCTTCCGGTCAGTGATGCAGAGGATGCCGTCCGCATCGAGGTTCCCGATATCGCCGGTCAGGAACCACCCGTCGTGACGGAATACGTCCCGGGTCGCATCCGGCAGGTTCCAGTAACCTTTCGCAATGGCAGGGCCACGGAGGGCGATCTCACCGCTCTCGCCAAACGGCAGCTCCTTCTCCGGGTCGGCCGTGTCCACGACCTTCATCTCCGTGTAGCCGACTGCGACCCCAACACTCGTGTAGTTCTTGGTGAGGTGGGGGTACTCGGGCAGGGTGGTCGTGCCCGAGCCGATCACGATCGTCTCGGAGAGGCCGTACGAATTTGCAACCGGGATATGGTACCGCTTGTCGAACGCCTCCCAGACCACCGGCAGGAGCCCGCCGCCACCGGAGATGATCACGCGGGCGCAGCGGAGACGCTGCTCGGTCCCGGGCACGGCATGGACGAGCGAGTGGATGACCGGTGGCATACCGGCAAGGATCGTCACCTCGTACTGTTCTGCAAGGGCAAGGTAGCGTTCGAGCTCGAACCGCTCCATCATGACGTACGTGCCCCCGGCCCGGATCACCGAGAGCCCCCACGAGAGGCCGACATGTCCCATCGGGTAAATGCCGAGATACGTGTCAACGGGCCGGAGCCGGAGTGCATCGCGTTCCGTGTCGAGCGCCGTCATCCAGTTGCCGTGGGTGAGCATCGCACCTTTCGGCTTGCCGGTCGTGCCGGCCGTGTACTGGATGTGGCAGAGGTCTTCGGTCGAGCAGTTGGCCGCCCGCATATTTGCCGGGGCTGGCGGGAACGATTCCCAGGATACCGTCCCGTCGCACCCCCCGCCGCAGCAGATGATATGGGAGACCGTGGGTGCGTCCTTCCGGATACTTCCTATGATGCCGGCGCCCTGCCGGTCCGTGATCACCGCGATCGCACCGGCATCGTTGAGCACGTGCAGCAGTTCCTCTCCCTTGTATACGATGTTGGTCGGCACCGCGACCGCACCGATCCGCCAGAGCGCGAAGTAACTGATCAGGTATTCCGGCGAACTGTCAAGGTAGATGCAGACCCGGTCGCCTTTCTTCACACCAAGCGAGAGGAGTCCGGCACCGATCCGGTTCATCTCGTCGCGGAGCCGTTTGTAACTGTAGGTCTCGTCCCGCGAGGGGCAGATGAGCGCGGCCTTTGCTTCGGGAACGCTCTTTGCATCGAGAAGGGTGGTGACGTTGGACATGATTTTGGGATTGTGACTTTTCAATCAAAATTGGACGCTGATGTATATAGTTGTTCATTATCCGGGAACCGGCAGCTCGTGTACGGCGGTCAGGCAGGGCTGCGATGCCAAACTATTTCTTCTCTCTGGCCCGAATGTTCTGCCGGACAATTATGGCGGAAGAATCAGACCAGCCACAACAGACAACGAGCAGCCAACCGGCACCGGCTTCCCAATCCCAGCAGCCCCGGGGCCAGCAGCACCAGGGGCAGCGGAGGCACGACCGGCGTGACCGGGGCCAGGGGCGGAACCCGGGTGGCCAGCAGCACCACCAGCGGAGGGGACCCCCGTCCCAGCAGCAGCCGGCACCGGGAACACCCGCTCCCGCAGCACCCTCAGGAAAAGCAGCCGATATCGATGACGAGGAAGAGACCGAACGCGACCGCTCCTCCTCCCAGCGCCGGCACTTCCGGGGAGGGCGGCAACCCAAGAGAGTTGTCGAAGAGTGGGCGAGCGATATCTACTGCGAATAATCTTCATTCCCCCCATCTTTTTTCCGGTGCAGGAAACGCGACACCGGTCTATTCGGATTCCCCGTACCGGGAAGCCCTGAAAATGACTGAAACAACTTTTTCACTAATCAGCGTCTTTATCAATAATTAAAATAAAAGTAATTCTATTCGTTTTGATGATATCCATGAACCGACATTTCCTTCCCCCGTTCCTGACCGTACTGGTCCTCCTGCTGCTCAGCATGCTGGTGATCAGTGCCGGCTGTCTCAAGGACAGCTCGGTCCATGTCAGTAGTATGACGGTCGGCGCTGAAAAGGTCACGGGCGCCGAGGTCACCATGAACGTGACCACCGATATCCAGAATATGTATGGTGTCTCCTCCGGCATCTCCCGCGTCCAGCTCAAAGCCTATAACACCGAGAGCGGCCTCATGGTCGCCGAGAAGACAAGCGACGCCGGGTTCCTTGGCGTCCGCGGGTCCGGCTCGGTCTCCCAGGCGCTTGTCCTACCCCGTAAAGGCTCCTACCGGCTTGTCAGTACCATCTATGAGAACAACCAACGCAAAGGGCAGGGCGAGATTACCGTGTACAGCCTTGAGCGGCTCACCCCCGATAACCAGAAGACCGGCCTTACCATCTCTGACATCGACTTTTTAGTCAGGAAGGTGGAGGGCGACCGGGTGAATATCCAGACCGATGTCTATTTCACCAACGATGACCCTGAAGAGAGCGGGGCGTTTACCATCGAGGTGAAGGCAAAAGAGGAGGATGCCCGACTCCTTGCTGACAAACAGCAGGCAACGGTCGACAGTATCCGGCCGGGTGCAACGAAAGTGTCAGGAGTGACGCTGACAGTCCCCGACCAGTACAACTACGTGTTCGAGGTGCTTGTCTGGAAGGACGATGTCATCATCAAGAGGGGTGAGGGGAATGTGCGGCTCCGTCCCGGGCAGATCGTGAGCAAAGACACGCAGTTTGTGACCAAAGAGATCGAGACCTCGAAGTTTGTCCAGGGTTCCGGTGAGCCCGCGTTGTCCCCGCAGCCGTATACGACTATGAATTCCCCCGGCTTTGCAGTACCGCTCGCCCTTCTCGCCCTGGGTTCACTCGCCGTCTTTATCCATATACGGAGGAGAGACCCATGAACACTGAAGAGATCATGCGTCAGGTACCGGAGAGTCCGGCGCCTGTCGCACCACAGGTATCACCCATGACCGAGAAACAGAAAAATCCCGAGAAGAAGACACCGGGCAGTGAATGGCTCGGTATTGTGTATCTCATTGTCGGACTCTTTATCCTGATTGCAACATTCCAGCTCTATTTCGTGATCCAGGAACTGATCAGGACATGGATTTCCGACCAGTTCGTGCCGGTTGTATCGGCGATCTATTACATTGCCGTGATCATTGTCGGCATCTGGCTTCTCCGGGATTATATCCGGAAACAATAATTTTTTTTGATCCTGTCCAGTTAGCCGAGCATGCCGGGCACTTCGGCAGATTGTACAATCCGCACCCCGATATTTTCCATATCCCGGACATTGGCGCGGTGCACCTCTTCGGACGAAGCCCCGACCGCATCGTCGACCAATACAACCGGGTAGTTGTACGCGATCGCGTCAAAGACCGTTGTCCGGATACAGTTCGGTGTCTGGATACCCGTCACATAGACCGTTGTCACGCAGAGGGTCCGGAGCATCAGGTCGAGCTCGGTCCCGATGAACGCGCTCATCCGGGTCTTGGTAAGCACGTGCTCCCCGTTTACGGGTGCCAGTTCATCGATCACTGCCGCCCCGTGCGTGCCGGCAACGGCAAACGGCTGCTGCCTGAACCGTTCCTGCCGGATGATCTCCACGTCCGAGCCATCCGGCCGGTGGACCCTCAGGACATGGAATACCGGCAGGGTCCGCTTCCGGAACTCCATGAGCACGGACTGGATCTTCGGGACAACCGCCCGTGCCCCCGCAACCTTCAGCGGTTTCCCCTAAAGAACAAAGTCGTTCTGCATGTCGATGATCAGGAGTGCTGCTTTACTCATGGTTGTTCCCCGTTAGACTATTGTAGATTCGGCAGATAATAATTATTCAATATTTTTTGAGGATGCTATGGATCCGATCGTGCAGTACGTCTGTCTCTTCGTTACCGGCATCTGTGCCGGCACGGCCTCCGGGCTCTTCGGTGTCGGGGGCGGGTTCCTGATGACGCCGGTCCAGTACTGGCTGTACTCTCTTGGCGGGATGGACTCCACACTTGCCACCCGGATAGCGTTCGGTACATCGCTTGCCGTGATGCTTCCGACCATGATCAGCGGGGCGCTCGCCCATCACCGCCACGGTACGGTGAACTGGGTTGCAGCCGTACCGATGGGAATTGCCGCAGTATTCGGGGGGCTCGCAGGAGGGACGCTTGCCGTCCACCTGCCGGGCTTCGTGCTCCGGATGTTCTTTGCCATCCTTATCATCCTGATTGCCATCCGCATGGTCTGGCACATCCACGAGTGCCGTACCTGCGAGCCACGGGGATCGGCCGGCATCCATCTCGTGCTCGGCTTCTGCATCGGGATCGTGTCCGGCCTTACCGGCCTGGGGGGCGGTGCCCTGCTCGTGCCGGTCCTTGTCATCCTGTTCGGCTACCCGATCCACCGGGCGGTGGGGACATCCGCGGCCTGCCTCATCTTCTCGTCCGCGGGGGCCATGACTGCCTATGTCATCAACGGGATCGGTGTTGCAGGCCTGCCGCCGTTCTCGCTCGGGTACGTGGACCTCGTGACCTTTGCAATCCTCGCGGTAACCACGATCCCCCTTGCCCGGTTCGGCGTACGGTGCGCCCACGGCTGCTCCGGCCAGAAGTTACAGATCATGTTTGCCGGGCTGCTGATCGTGATCGGCGTCCTGATGCTCATCGGCGGATAATTCGACTAGTTGCGGGGAGAAGAAGACTGCATGTCTTTGACACTGTCGGAACTCGAAGTTTTGAAGAGCATCAGAGCCGAGAAATGAGAAGACCCAACGGGTCTTCGAAGAACGCTGATGCGTTCTTCTCCTCCTCCTGGTTCTGATGAACCAGTCGGAAAAAAGTTACTGATACTCCGGCGGCTGGACCTGTTTTGGCAGCCCGCCCTTGAAGTGCTGCTGGATCTTGCCGTAGTACTGCCGGAGGTTGTCGTTCATGGTCGGGTGGACCTTCTGCTGGGCCTCATCAAAATGCTTCCTGGCCACGATCGCTGAGCCGTCCCGGAGAGCCAGCATGCCGGCCTCCCGGCAGAGTGATTCCAGGTCGGATCCTACGAAACCTTCCGTGATACCGGCAAGGTCAGCAGCCAGCTTGTCGCGTGCCGGGTCGGTGAACGTGAGGTGCTTCTCATTGAGCAGCTCTAAAAAGCGTCTCCGCCTCATCCCGGTGGGGAGCCCGGTGCTGTCATCTTTTGCCGGTGTAATGACTGCCTTCACATCCGCAGCAGTGACCGCCTTGTCATTCCCGAGCTTCTCGACCAGTTCCCCGAGTGCATCCTCACTGAACCGCTCGGTCAGCTTTACGATCTCTTCGATCGTGGAACCCTCGAACGGCATGAACCGGGTGTGGATGCCGATGATCTTTTTCCGGTCCTCTGCACCGGGCTCTCCGATGTAGACCAGCCGGTCGAACCGTCCTGCACGCAGGAGCGCCGGGTCCACGATGTCCGGCCGGTTCGTTGCGCCCATAACCACGACGTCCTTGAGTTCTTCGAGGCCATCCATCTCGGTCAGGATCTGGTTGAGCACGTTGTCGATCACGTGCGAGTCGCTGCTCGTGCCGCGGGCCGGGGCCAGCGCATCGATCTCGTCGAAGAAGATGATCGAGGGCGAGACCTGCCGGGCCTTCTTGAAGACCTCGCGGACCGCCCGTTCGCTCTCGCCCACCCACTTGGAGAGGAGCTGGGGTCCCCGGACCGGGATGAAGTTCGCGCCACTCTCGCTTGCCACGGCCTTTGCAATCAGGGTCTTTCCCGTGCCGGGCGGACCG